>NZ_JBSAXA010000050.1:0-7462 GCF_053427615.1 Burkholderia sp. AW33-5
GTGCAGGCATTTAACGCACCACCCAGAATTAAATCTCACCAACCCAACCCAGATAAAATAAATACCAATATCAGAAACACCCATTCGCACACCAAAGAAACAGGAAAATACTTAAAAATAATTTGACGGCCTCGACTGCCAAATACCTTATCAAAAACAAGATAACTGCGCAATCTTTGATCAATTTCGCCCTTCAAACGTAAACCGATCCAGCTATGAAAAAATCAGCAAAAATCATTCTCCCCATGTCATTTGCCGTTACCCTGCTGCTTGCCGCATGCGGCGGCGAGAAAGAAAACACTCCACCGACTGGATCGAACAGCGGTTCTCAGCAACCGCCGTCCGGATGGCTCCTCACCAATACGAAAGAGTTCCCATTTACCAGCGACCCCGAAATCGCCCTTACACGCACCCAGGGCATCGCCTTTGACACGCAGAGCAATTCGATTAATTTCTCAGGGAGACTCGGACTCGAAAACACCGACATGAGCTTCAACAAAACAAAATCGAATACCATTGCCATCACGGGCGATACACACGACAAATATCTGACTGATCACATTGGATGCATCGATACTTACCAAGGACAGATATTCGCACCGCTCGAGGACCAGGTGAACGGGTACCAGCACCCGGCTATCGCGACCTATGATGCGAATAACCTTTCGTTTACCGGTCAAATCGCGGCCCTGCCTCTCGATGTCGACCAGAATGACGGGGTGCCGTGGGTTGCCGTCGATTCAGGAAAGCAGATGGTGTACACGATGAAATACGGCAATGCGACCAAGCTCAACATGTTCACGCTCAGCTCACTGTGGACCGGAGCTCCGGTGCGTACGCAATTGAATTTGTCCCAGCCGTTATCCTCGATTCAGTGTGCCAAAGTCAGCGGCAACCACCTGTACACGCTCGGAAACGACTCCAGAATGACCGTTAACATGATCGACTTGAATACTGGAGCAGTAACGCCGGTTCTTCACTTGGCCGATTATGTCGGGCAAGCTTCAACGACTCACGAATCCTGGGAAGCGGAGGGGCTTGCCTTTTTTACGGACGCGAACGGTGCCACCTTGCATCTCACCGCCATTTCCAGTGACAAGGTTCTGGGCATTTCCACGCCTGACGGCGTAACGCTTTTCAATTTCAAACAGTAGGCGACGGCTGGAAACATTTTTGATTGAAGTGGCACGACGCGCCGCATCCGTCGGCGCAGTCGCCGTCCCCGCGCTCGGTCGAGATCCTGTCCCGGATTCCATCGATCAAAGCTGCAATGTTCATGCAGTTGCCGGCAGAGGGCAGGCTCGATCTACATTGCGATCCGTATGCGGGATCGGCTCCCGGCTGGTCAGGCAGTTGCCCGCGTCAAATTCGGTTGCTTTACGCCGACCCAGTCGAAACGTGCATAGGCGAGCGGCTCGATGCGCATGTCGACCACGGGCACTGTCAACTTGGCGGCTGCAAGTGGCGCTCGCGAGAACGTAAATGATTCCCTCAGACTGCAGACGGATTCTGAGCGTCACTGGTGAATTCTCTCCAGATTGCGAAGCGTTCGGCAAGCTGTTTGCGGTAGAGCGATGCGCGCAGCAGATGCCGCTTCAGGGCGAAGTGCTGGCGGATCGGCCCGAAGTTCGACAGGAAGGCCTGAGTGCGCTTCGGGTCGCGAAAGCCCTTGAAGCGCCGCTCGCGTTCGCGGGTCGGCTGATGACTGTTCTCGGCGCGGTTGTTCACGCGGGCAGCGGCCTTCACGAACACGTGCTTGACGTTGGCGAGCTCGGGGATGCCAGCCTTGGCAGCCGGGTAACTGCGTAACTGGTCGGTGACGATCTTGCGCGGTGCCGGACAGGAACGCAGCACTCGCTGGAAAAAGCGCTTGGCTGCGACCTTGTCGCGCCGCTTCTGCAGCAGGATATCCAGATCGGCACCGTGTTCGTCGACCGCCCGCCACAGCAGCCAGGGCTCGCCGCGCAGATTCACGAACATCTCGTCCAGATGCCAAGTGCGGCTCGGCTTTCGCCGCGCAGCCTTGACCCGCTGAGCGAAGGCCGCACCGAATTTGTCGCACCACCGGCGGATTGTCTCGTAGCTGACGATCACGCCGCGCTCGGATAGCAGCTCCTCAATGTCGCGTAGGCTCAACTGGAAGCGGAAATACCAGCGGACCGCCTGGCTGATAACTGCTGCGGGGAATCGATGGCCGTGGTAGAGCGCTTTCGGTTTCATCGCATCATCTTACGCGACCACACCCGCCAACGTGACAGTGCCCAATCAGGTCAACAGCAATAATCCCTCTTTAATCCAAGGTTATGTTGAGATAGCCGGCCCCAAGGCAAACGTCATTCTCGCAAGCCCTTCCGGATTAATCTTGTCGGGCGGCGGTTTTCTCAATACATCGAGAGCCACACTGACAACTGGCACGCCGCTGATTGACGCAAATGGAAACGTGACGGGGATTAATGTAACCCAAGGCAATATTACGGTGCAAGGGCCAGGGTTCAATGCGTCAAATCTCGATCAGGTTGATTTGTTGGCAAGAGCGGTTCAGGCCAACGCTGCTATTTATGGCGGAAGCAGCGTGAACGTTGTCACTGGCCCGAATCACATCGATTACGCCACGTTGGCCGCGACGCCCATTCAGGGCACTGGTCCGGTGCCGTCAGTCGGCATCGATGTGGGTCAGCTTGGCGGTATGTATGCCGGGAAAATCCTACTCGCGTCCAATGAGTACGGGGTTGGTGTTGGGGTCGTCTCAGAAAACGGAAAATAAAGCACGCTAAGCCCTTTTCGCCATTCCCATCGGCAACGGCTTGCCGTCAGCTTTCTGCTACAGCGAGGACTGCGAAGGGCTGGTATCGCTTTGGCACTGTTTGGCCTGCCCATCGCCTGGTCGCGCATCTACCTGGGGGTTCACTTTCCGCTGGACATGCTTGGTGCCATCGCGGTCGCAGCGTTCCGTGCCGTGCTGACGTTGCACGAAGCACGTTGGTATTTGGGACCGATCTACCGACTGGCGGCCCGTATCCATTGCTTGTTGTTCGGCAGGCTGATCGCGCTGGGATGGGTGCGCGAGTGAGCCTATGGATCGGCTAAGTCTGCCTGGTCAGACTGGCGGCAATCCCTTTCACCTCGGCAGGAGAACACCATGAACAATTTGCCAACGGTCAGAGCAAGCGACTGGCTCAACAAAGTCCCTGAAGTCACGCTGTCATTCTGGATCATCAAGATCATGTCCACGACGGTGGGCGAGACGGGGGCCGACTTCCTGGCGGTCAACGCGGGCTTTGGCCAAGGCTTGACGCGCACCGTCATGGGTGCCTTGCTGGCAGTCGCCCTGTTCACGCAGCTACGCACCCGCCGCTACACCCCTTGGATTTACTGGCTAACGGTCGTGTTGGTCAGCGTGGTCGGTACCCAGATCACCGATCTGTTGACCGACGGCCTGGGCGTCAGCTTGTACATCAGCACTTCGGCGTTCGCCATGGCGCTCGCCGCGATCTTCTTTGTCTGGTATCGGGTCGAACGCACTCTGTCCATCCACGACATCGTGACGCGCAGCCGGGAGCTGTTCTATTGGTCAGCCATCCTCTGCACGTTTGCGCTGGGCACCGCTGCCGGCGATCTGGCGACCGAGGCACTGGGCTTGGGCTTTACCTGGGGCGCAGTCGCCTTCGGCGCGCTTATCGGCATTACCTATGCAGCCTGGCGTATGGGTGGGAACGCCGTGCTGACCTTCTGGATCGGCTACATCCTGACCCGTCCCTTCGGCGCAGCGCTCGGCGACCTGCTGACGCAAGCCAAGACTTACGGTGGCCTCGGCATGGGGGCCATGTGGACCAGCGCCATGTTCCTCTCAGTCATCGTCATGCTGGTGGCCGTTGCGCAGATCGGCATGAACGCAGGCCGCTCCGCCCAAGCCGCCGAGTAACCCTCTACCCAATTTCCAAGGAGAAATCATGTCCAATCAGCACTCTATCGCTCGCCTTGTCGCCACCGTATCGGTGGTGGCGCTCGTAGCCCTGGCCACCGGCTGCTCCAAACCTGCCGACCAAGGCGGCACGAGCGCCGTGCCCGCCCCCGCGACCAACGCCAGCACGACATCGCTGAGCCAAGCCGCTTCCAAGCTGGGCGACTTGACCGCATTTCGCAGTATCGCCACTGACGTGGCCACCATCGTAGACAAGGGTGATCTGCCCGCCGCCAAGACCCGCATCAAGGATTTAGAGGTGACCTGGGATTCGGCCGAGGCCGGACTGAAACCGCGCGCTGCCGACGACTGGCATGTGCTCGACAAAGCCATCGACAAGGCGTTGTCTGCGTTGCGTGCCGATACGCCAAGCCAAGCTGACTGCAAGGCTGCGATGGGTGCTCTGCTAAAAACCTTCGACACGCTCGAAGGCAAAGCCTGACCCGTGAGCGTGCCCCATGAAAACATCCACTGAACACGCTCTGGCCAAGGTGCCCGAAGTCACGTTGGGCTTTTGGCTTATCAAGATTGCCGCGACCACGCTTGGCGAAACCGGCGGCGATGCTGTCTCGATGTCCATGAACCTGGGCTATCTGGTCGGCACCGGCATCTTCGCGGTGATCTTCCTGGCTGCCGTCGTTGCGCAGGTCAAGGCCAAGGGCTTCCACCCCTTCCTGTACTGGACGACCATCATCGCTACCACGACGGTCGGCACAACGCTGGCCGATTTTGCAGATCGTTCGCTCGGAATCGGGTACGCTGGCGGTTCGACTTTGCTGCTGGCCTTGCTGCTCGGCTCGCTCTTCGTCTGGCATCGCACCCTCGGCTCCGTGTCGGTGAGCACCGTCAGCTCGCCCAACGCGGAAGCGTTCTACTGGCTGACGATCATGTTCTCGCAGACACTGGGCACGGCGCTGGGGGACTGGGCGGCGGATACCGCAGGCTTGGGCTATACCGGCGCGGCCATCGTGTTCAGCGGGTTGCTCGCCCTGGTGGTGGTGGCCTACTACAGGACGGGCGTGTCCCGCACACTGCTGTTTTGGGCGGCGTTCATCCTGACCCGCCCGCTGGGTGCCGTGGTCGGCGACTTTCTGGACAAGCCGCTGAGCGCGGGAGGTCTGGCGCTGAGCCGCTATTCGGCGTCGGCCGCGCTGCTGGCCTTCATGCTGGTTGCAATTCTACTGTTCAGACAACGGGCAGCCCGGACGGCGCATTGAACAACAATTGAAAGGAGGGGGAATGCGGGTATTGCTGGTCGAAGACGACCCCATGATCGGCGAAGCGATCCAGGGCGCATTGAAGGACGCGTCCTACGCCGCCGACTGGGTGAAGGACGGGCAGACCGCTCTCACGACACTGGGTTGCCAACACTATGACCTGGTTCTGCTCGACCTGGGCCTGCCAGGCAAGGATGGACTGGAGGTGCTGGCCAGCCTCCGTGCCAAGGACAACCCGATCCCATTGCTCATCATTACGGCGCGTGATGGCCTGGATGATCGGCTGCGCGGCCTGGACGGCGGGGCCGACGACTATGTTTCCAAGCCCTTTCAGATGGCAGAGCTGTTGGCCCGGATGCGCGCCGTTCTGCGGCGCAAGGGCGGCACCGCCTCACCCGCGCTCACCAATGGCGTGGTGTCGCTCGATCCGGCCACGAAAGAGGCCAGCATCAAGGGCGGTTCCTCGATGCCACTGTCCAACCGCGAGTTTTCGCTGCTGCAAGCCTTGCTGGTACGGCCTGGGGCCATTCTCTCGCGCAGCGATCTGGAGGATCGCATCTACGGTTGGGGGGAAGAGGTCGAAAGCAATGCCGTCGAATTTCTGATCCACGCGCTGCGGCGCAAGCTCGGCAGCGAGGTCATCAAGAACGTCAGGGGGGTCGGATGGATGGTCTCAAAAGACGCCTAAACGAGTCGGTTCAGCTCAAGCTGTCCTTCACCCTATCGCTGGTCATCCTCGTGGTGGCCATCGTGGCTGGCGTCTTCTCGTTCCTGTCCGCCTTCGATGAGGCCCACGAGCTACAAGACGACGTGTTGCGCCAGGTGGCGCAGCTCATGGACCGTCAGCGCCTGTCACCTGCCGCACCGACCACCGATACCCGTCTCAAAGATGCCGATGAAGAATCGCGGGTGATCGTCCAGCGTTTGGGCGAGCTCAGTCCCTCTCCCGTAGGCGTGGATACTGGGGGCACACTCCCGCTTCCGACAACCCTGGCCGATGGACTACATACGCTGGAGGTCGGTGGCGAGTCGTTCCGCGTGATGGTCAAGACCACGGCTGCCGGTGAACGCATCGCCGTGGCGCAGGAAGCGGGTTTCCGCAATGAAATCGCCCGCGATGGAGCGCTGCGCACCGTGATGCCTTTTCTGATTCTCGTGCCGGTACTGCTATTGATCGTCGCTGACCTGGTGCGCAAGATGTTCCGCCCCATTGCCGCGCTCTCCAAGGAAATCGACCTGCGCGCAGAGCAGGAACTGCACCCCGTCGAAGACCGTCACCTTCCGGCCGAGGTGCGCCCGTTCGCCGTCGCAATCAATCGCCTGCTCGCCCGTGTCGGCCAGTCTATGGAATCCCAGCGCCGCTTTGTGGCGGATGCCGCGCACGAACTGCGCTCGCCGTTGACCGCCCTTTCGCTGCAAGCTGAGAGGCTGGCAGAGGCAGAAATGTCCGCCCTGGCGCGCGAACGATTGACGGTGTTGCGCCAAGGAATCGAGCGCGGCCGAAGCCTGCTAGATCAACTCCTGACCTTGGCCAAGGCGCAGTCGGCCACTGACAAGCCGAAGTCGCCGGTTTCCGTCCAGGGCATCTACCGCCGTGTGCTGGAAGACCTCATGCCTCTGGCCGAGGCCAAGCACATCGACATCGGGGTCGAAGGCACGCAAGACGCCGAAGTGTGGGCGAGCGAGATGGACATGATCGCCTTGGTCAAGAATCTGGTCGATAACGCCATTCGCTACACGCCGGAGAGCGGGAGGGTCGATCTTTCTGTTGGTGTATCGGAAGAGAAAGCCGAGCTGCGTGTTCGGGACAGCGGGCCTGGCATCCCGTTGGCAGAACGGGATCGGGTTTTTGATCCCTTCTACCGCACGCTGGGCAGCGAGCAGATTGGTTCTGGCCTGGGGCTGTCTATCGTCCAGACGATTGCCCATCGCATCGGTGCGGAAATTCGCCTCGATTTCGTGGACGAAACTCAGAAAACCGGTTTAAAGGTTTCCGTTATCGTTCCCTTGAGGCAATGACCTGAGAAACGTGGAGAGGGGGAATTGATGACTTCAATTGGCTGGTTCTATTGGGCACTACTGTCGGCTGTGTTTGCGGCGCTGACGGCCATTTTTGCCAAGGTAGGCATTCAGGGAGTGGATTCCGATATGGCTACCTTGATCCGAACAGCCATCATCATCGTCGTCCTGTCGGCGTATGTTGCCTACACGGGGAAATGGGCCAACCCCTTGGAGTTGTCACCCAAGACATAGATTTTTCTTGGGCTGTCCGGCTTTGCGACCG
>NZ_JBSAXA010000051.1:0-6894 GCF_053427615.1 Burkholderia sp. AW33-5
AAACAAATGGTGTGGCGGTTGACGATGTGACCTTGTCATACCAGGCTTTTGAAGCGGCTCTACAAATATGCCGGATCAGCGCAGTTGTCTCAACAATGAGGCTGCCGTTGGCTTGTGGTGATCTATCGCTGGGGCGCGCGGCTTTCGGGGCGCAATCTAATTTCTGTATGAAGATCGGCGTTCAGTGGGATTGCTCACATACATGCCGGGCCAGACCGTGTTCAATCCAGTATTGCTGTGTGAGCGGCATGCCGGAGCACGACCGGCAGGACGACACCTGTATCGACTGTCCGACGTGGTATCGAGCGACGTTCGAGATGGCGATGCATATGGCGTGCCCGTATGCAGCACGATGGTGTGGGTGCACGTCGGTCGACAGGATGCAGACAAGCGCGACGAAGCGCCGCTCATGCTAACCCGTACGGAATGATGTGTGGCAATGCAACGCGGGCCTTGCGGGCAAGCGTAATGTGGTTCCGTCATGTTGGGCCGGGCGGGTTCCCGCACTGTTTGGAGGACGCGATGTCAACTACTACACAAGAGAAATTGAGGCTTGGTCTGCCGCTACTGCGCATGGCGATGGCGATGATCGTTTGTACGCTGAGTGCATGTGCATTCGCGCCAGGCATGACATATCAGGTGCAGGCTGAACGCGACGCGAATGCGCGCGTGAGCGTCGCCGCGTCAGGGGCGGGCGGCCTCGATGGCATACGGAACGTGTCGAGTGAGGATCTGATCGAGGTCACACCTGCGTTCGTCGAACAGCAGCGTGCCGCACGTTCCGCCAACGTGGACGCTGAAGTCCGGCATCTGTTCGGCACACCGAAGGTGTATCTGATCGGCTCCGGAGACGTCCTGAACATCGTCGTGTGGGATCACCCGGAACTGAACCTCCCCACGGCCCAGACCACGAACGGCGACAATATTGGTACCAACTCGGTCGCGGCGGGCTACACGGTCGATGCAAACGGCAATATACAGTTCGCATACGCGGGCCTCGTACACGTGGCGGGGCTGACCGAGGCGGACGCCCGCGCGGTCCTGACTAGACGGCTGGGCGAATACGTGCGCAAGCCACAGATTGCGCTGCGCATCCAGGCGTATCGAAGCAAACGCGTCTATCTCGATGGCGAAGTGCGCACGCCGGGGCTCCAGATCGTCAATGACATGCCGATGACGCTGCCCGAAGTGATCGATCGCGCGGGCGGCTTCACGACCGGAGCTGATCGTTCCCAAGTCTCGGTGACGCGGGATGGGAAGACGGTGAACGTGAGCTTGCCGGCAATGATTGCGGCGGGCGTCAACCCGTCGAACATCCTGCTGCGCGACGGTGATCTGGTGCGCGTGCGTGCGACGAGTGAAGCGAAGGTGTTCGTGCTCGGCGAGGTGTCACGCCCGGCGACGCTGACGTTGACCGACGGGCGGATGAGTTTGGGTGAAGCGCTCGGCGATACGGGCGGTGTGAGCCAGTCCACGTCGGATGCGCGGCAGATCTACGTGGTGCGTCGCGGGCCAGGCAACCGGCCGCAGGTCTACCACCTGGACGGGCGTGCGCCGGCATCGTACGCGCTCGCCGACCAGTTCGCGCTAGAGCGTCACGACGTCGTATTTGTCGATGCGTCATCGCTGGTGCGCTGGAGTCGTGTCGTGAACCTGCTGATTCCGTCTGCGGCGCAGGGTGCGCTGACTGCCCGTGCCGTTACTCCGTGAAACCTGCTTCGAATGTCGTGTTCGCGATTTTTCACGCGCTTGCCGAAGGGTGCCGTGCGAATTCATCAGTCTCCGCCTGACCTGTGCGACGGGGAGGTGGGGAGTATTGAAATTGCAATGTGGCGTACGGAATATGTCAGGATTGAGTCGTCTACTACCTGTAGGCATTCGGGCGGGGTCGTTTGCCCGGTGCATCGAGGTCGTCCAGTGTGGAAAATCGTGATATTTCGGAATGCGTATTGAGAACATTCTCAGAACCAGTCTCAACTTAGAAGGGTCCGCGGATCGGGGTGGTCCTCGGCGAATGCTCGCGCGTAGTACGCACACATCTCATTGCTCGCCTGAGCAATGATCGACCGCTTGCTCTTTGGCCTGCGGCAAGCATGCATTGAAATCCGGCCCGTCAGACACTTAAACAAGGACCAAACCATGACACCCATCCAATTCGATGGATGCGTCGGGTGGCTTCACGAGGGTAATCGACCACATGGCATCGTCATTTGCGAACCGCTCGGCCATGAAGCACTTTGGCTTCATAAACTTGTGCGTTCAATCGCTGAGCATCTTGCCGACCGTGGTTTCCCGGTACTACGCTTTCACTATCCGGCGAGCGGCGATTCGCTCGGAGACGAACGGGATCCCGAACGCTTCGACCGCATGCTCGAGAGCATCCGGCATGCCGTTCGGACGTTGTGCGAAAGCGCCGCGCTGGACAGCCTGACGCTCGTCGGCGTGCGCGCTGGCGCGGCATTGGCGTTCCTGGCTGCAGACGGCATACCGGGGCTCACGCGTTTCATCGCACTTGCGCCTGTTGTGCGTGGCCGCAGCTACGTGCGAGAGCTTTCGCTCGTCGCGCAACGTTGGCTCGATAACGCCCCGCCGACCGTGCGGGATGCGGTTCGCGACGAACGGCCGTTCAACGTACTCGGCCATACTTATCCGGACGATCTCGTCGGCGCGCTCCGGCGCATCGACCTGTGCCATGCTGCTAGTCACATGCGTACGTTGCCGGCGCGCGCGTTGCTCGTCGATGTACCGTATGGCGACAGTCCGGCGTTATCGGACGCGCTGCAGGAGCGCGGTGTCGTGGTGAGCATCCAAACGTGTTCGGACTGGGCGGTCACTATGCGCGAGCCGCACTTGTCACGGCTGCCCAATGCGCTGCTCGAGACAATCGCGAACTGGATCGACGATGGACCTGACGCAGCCGTTCGCGTCGCAGTGCAACGCCCTGCATCTGGTATTGAATTGGCCGGAAACGGCAGCGTCGAACGGGTGATTTACGTGGGGCCGCAACAACTGGTTGGCGTGCTGTGCGAACCGGCGGGCGACTCAATCCGCGTCACGGCACCAACACTGCTGATCGCCAATACGGCCGCCAATCCGCGTACTGCCGACGGGCGCCTTGCAGTTCGGCTGGCCCGATCGCTCGCGGGGCTCGGCTTCCGTAGCCTGCGCATCGATTCGAGCGGCATTGGAGACAGCAGCCGGTGCGCACGCGACGACCAATCGGACATTCCGTATTCGGATCAGATGATTGCCGACTTGGTCTCCGCCGCGCGTTGGCTGAAAGAGGCCGGTCACCACAAGATTGTCACGTTCGGGATCTGCTCCGGGGCGTACGCATCGCTTCATGCCGCCGCGTGCGGACCGCTCGCCGGCGTGATCGCGGTTAATCTCCCAGTTTTTGTCTGGCCGCGCGGAGAGACGCTAGCGACTGTAGTCAATAACCAGACCAATTCGATGCGCGGCTATGTCGCATCGTTGCGTAGTGTCGACAAGTGGCGCCGACTGCTGCTCGAAGGTCGCGATCTGCGTCCGGTATTGCGCGCGCTTATCCGCTTCCTCGCGGATTTCGTGACCGTGCCGGTCAGGCGCTTCATGGAGGGTGTCGGCTGGGGGGCGGGCAAGGACACGCCACGCGGGTTGCTGCGCGACATGTCTGCGCGCGGCATCCAGGCTCACTTCATTTACGGTACGTTCGATCCCGGCGTCGACGCCGTGGTTCGGCATTTCGGTCCCATGTCAGGTGCGTTCGCGCACTTGCCGAATGTATCGATCGATACGCAGGACACACTCGATCATTCGCTGCACGACAACGCCGCCGTGCAATACGTCATCGACCGCTGTGCGGAGTTGCTTGCCGGCTGGCATGCACCGGCAGAGTCTGCCGCGACCCCAATAGCGGAAGCGAAACGGGTGACGCCGTAGCATCGGGCGAGCGCGCACCGTACCGAACGCCGCGCGTCCGCCGTGTCGGAGACGGCTGAATGAGAGGGGTAGGTTGACGGTGAGTGGGGTGGAACATGCCTCGACGCGCCGGCCGGTCTGTTTTTTAACCGCCCGAAAGTAAGCGTGCGAACAGAACGTTGGCTTTCGACACGTTATCGTGACAGCGTCTATTTCTCGCGTCGCCCGCTTTCGACGGCGTCGGCGCCATGAGGCTGTTCAGGAATGTTGATACAACGAAATTGCCGGAGATGCCGAAAAGTGAGCAAACTCAGCGCGCCGCAGTCGACGCGCCATGCAGGTTTGTCGTGATGCGTGTGCTGGTTATCAACGACTTCGTTCGCAAGGGTGGTGCCGAGGAAGTGTACCGGGTATCCGTCGACGTGCTTCGTGCACGCAACGACGTTGTAGTCGAAACCTTCGACGAGAACACACTGCCGACCGATGTTGAAAACGGCCGACGTGCGCGCGCGTGGTCGCCTGTCGCTGCACGCGCGCTCGTCACGCTGCTCGAGAGATTCCGTCCGGAGCGGATCCTCGTGCACAATTACCACAACCTGCTGTCGAGCGCGATCCTGCCCGTGCTTGCCCGCTATAAGCGGCGGTCGGGATGTGGTTTATATATGACCGCGCACGACTACCATCTGTTGTTTTACAACCCGAGCTTGCTTGTCTATTCCCGCGGGCGCGCGCAACCGTTGTCACTCGATCAATTGCATCGCGGCAGACGTTTCGTTTTCACCGCCAGTCCACGCGGCTTTCTTCACGACGTCGCGAAGAAGTTGCATTGGCATGCAGTCAATGCGCTTTTCGACCCACTTGGCCTGTTTGACGAGATCCTCTGTCCGAGTCCATTCATGCATGACCTGATCGCACGGTGCGGACGAAAATCCGCCACACTCCTGCCGAACCCGATTGATTCGACGCTGGTTCCCCGTCCGCCGAAACCTCCCAGAGGCGATTTCCTCGACCTCGCGTTCGTCGGTCGACTGGAAGCGGACAAGGGCCTCGCTCAGTTTCTTGCGCTCATGAACGAATCGGCCGGTGATGCGATTGCGTCGCTCACTGTCTACGGCGACGGATCGGAACGGAGCAACCTGGAGAAGCATCACTCGACACTCGTCGAGTCGGGGAGGCTGCGTTTCGCCGGGCGTCTCGATCATGCGACGCTGTTCGCCGCGCTTCCAACGCACGATGCCCTCGTGTTGCCGTCGATCTGGGTGGAAAACGCGCCCCTCGTGATCGTCGAAGCGGCCATGCTCGGTTTGCCGGCGCTTGTACACGACATCGGGAGCCTGTCGACCTTCGGCGACGAGATCGGCAATAAGATTCGCTATCGGAATACGTCTGCAGACTTCGCGCGCGCACTCACCGAACTGCGCGCGCACCTTGACAAGGAAAATCGTCGCTACGACTGGTCGCGTTACTCGGTCGAATGCTATGCGTCGTCGCTGTGTGCCATACTCGGCATTGGCACGGATGTACCGCGCACGTGGGCACATTGACAGTCGGCGCACTTTTCACACTCAGCCGAAAAGCACGATGATCGCCGTCCGAAAAAACTTTGCCTTGTTGTTTGCGTTGCAAATCTCGACGTACGTCGTGCCGCTCGTCACGTTGCCTCTTCTGACGCGTGTGCTCGGTCCCCAACAGTACGGACGGTTGTCGTTCGTGCTTGCGGTTACGACGTATTTCATCAATCTGGCGAATTACAGCTTCGACCTGACTGCAACGCCGCGTGTCGCGCTTGCGAACGACAGGGTGGAGCGATCCCGCATATTCTGGACAACTGTTTGCGCCCAATGGGCAATTACCGTCGCCGGCTTCGGCGTACTTGTCGCGTTGACCGCGCTCATCCCGCATTTCGCGGCGGAGCGCACGGCCCTGCTGACCGGATTCGGGATGGCGATCGGTGCGGCGCTTACGCCGGGCTGGTACTTTCAGGGAATCCAGAAGCTGAGCGTCTACAGTGTCACGGTGGTTGTGTACCGTGCACTTAGTGTTGTCGCCATCATTATGTGGGTGCGCACGCCAGACGACCTCCTGCACGCGGTCGTTATCAACGCGGCCGTGCCGTTGCTTTGCGGGGTGACGTTGCTCGCGTACCTGTTCCTTCATCGTGAGATCGAAAGCGTCCGCGTACGGTTTGCCGATATCGCCACCGCCCTGAAAGGCGGCTCGCAGGTATTTCTCGCATCGACGTCGATCTCATTCTACGCATCGACCAATACCGTCCTGCTGAGTATCGTCTCGGGCAGTGTCGCCGCCGGCTATTTTGCCGCGGGTGACAAGTTGATCCGAGCCGCAGTCGGTCTGCTGCAACCACTGAGGGCGGCAACGTATCCGCACGTAACCTATCTGATGCATCACGCGCGTGACGAAGCGTTTTCGTTCTTGCGAAAGCTGTTCGTGATGCAGGGCGCGTTGGTGCTGGCAATGTCGGCAACGATCTATGTATGCGCACCGATTGCCGTTCGGATCCTGTATGGCAGCTCGTTTGCACCGACGATCGGCGTGCTGCGTTGCCTGGCGCTGGTGCCGTTCATGGCATGCATGACGGATCTGTTAGGCGTTCAAACGATGTTGCCGCTCGGCATGAAGCGCGCTTTCAGCGTGATCCTGATCTCGTCCGGCGTGTTGAACGTGACATTGCTGCCGCCGCTTGCCATGTTGTTTGCCGAGCGCGGCGCGGCTATTGCGGTGTTGATCGCCGAAACAGCCGTAGCGGTCGCGCTCGTATATGTGCTCCGTCGCGAACGGGTCGGTCTGATAAATCTGTCGGCGCGTTCGGGTTGACGCGATTCGCGCGCTGACGATAAGGAGTCGGCCCTGAACAATTGTGCGAGGCATGAGCAGTAAGAAGCTCTAACAAAAAGAGTTGCGAGGGCTGTTAACCCGCTGCACGCTCTGTTAACCTCATCATTGTTTCGCTAACGAGGAGGCCATGGCAAAACC
>NZ_JBSAXA010000052.1:0-6576 GCF_053427615.1 Burkholderia sp. AW33-5
CAACGCATACCAACGACCCTACGCTCAATATTCTGCGTCGAACTAAGATTTGTCGTCGTTCAATTTCTCGCGCAATCAAGCCTCATCCAAATTGATTGTTGAAACGCCGCCATCAAATTACAGTATTAATACAGCCCCCATTCTGAACCTTTCTTTAGGCGTCGCTGACCGACCACAAAGTGATATTTATTGCACGCCCTGTGGCCGGACGGCACTCAGACGTTGAACGAGCAAGCTATCTGACGCTGACATGGCTCATTTTTTCTCCATGTCGCCGAGAAAAACGATTTCATCGGGCAATGCGTCTTGCGGATGATCAATATGGTGTTTGAGTGCGGAGTTTTTTGCATCTGCACCACTGCCAACGAACCTGAATCCTGTCTTGTAGAAAAACTTCGCGGCTCCTTCATCTTGGCAAATAAGGGAAACGCACGACAAGCCGAGATCACCTCTCATGCGGTCAGCAATTTCTAGAAATCGGCTTCCAACCTGTCGCACTGCGGTTCTTTTGTGGTTCTCAACTGATAAGAGCATTAGCGAATTCAAATGAGGTGCCACGCTCATAGTGCCAAAATGTTGACTACGAGTCGGACTTGCACTACGCATTTCAATTTTTTTTGGCATTACCTGATGTTGACGATTCAATCATTACATCAAGCATTGACTGTCGACCTCGATCGTAGATTTTCATGCTTGTGGCGGCTCGATGCTCTGGAAAAAGCAAACCCTATCGCAAAAGCGTATTGCCTGCGCCAGGCTTGCCGAAGTTACGCCTCATAACGCGAAACGTCACACATGATCAGTCAGCGTTACAGGAAAATTCCTTTCGCCAGAGGATGTGATCTGCCTGATTTCTTCGGGCCATTTCAATCTTGGAGAACGGCCTCGGTAATCCGCTTGGGATTTCCGGACCAGATCTAGAGCGAGTTTTCCGGCGTTTCGGGTTCGGTCGAACCCGATGAAGGCACCAGCTGACGGGCGAATTCGGCTGGTGCCAACTCTTTGAGAGCCGAGTGAGGACGGCTCTCGTTGTAATTCCGGCGCCACGCCTCGACGATCGCCTTGGCGTCGCCCAGCGTTTCGAACCAATGTAGGTTCAAGCACTCATCGCGGAATGATCCGTTAAACGTCTCAATGTGGCAATTGTCCGTCGGCTTACCGGGCCTGCTGAAGTCGATTTTTGCTCGGTAGTGGTACGCCCACATGTCGAGCAGGCGCCCGGAAAATTCGCTGCCATTGTCGACAAACAGATGCCGCGGGGCGCCGCGCCGAGCGGCGATTCGGTTCAATGCTGACACCACGTGTTCGCCTTTCAAGCGCTGCCCGACTTCGATCGCCAACGCCTCCTTCGTGAACACATCCACGATCGTCAAAGTGCGAAATTTCGAGCCATCAGCAAGCTGGTCAGCTACAAAATCCATACTCCAAGCGTCGTTTGGCCTGACCGCGCAACACCACCTTCCAAACTGATCACGTTCGCCGAAACGCCTGATCACCATCACCGAAATCCGCAACTACATCGAGCTGTACAACCGGAAACGTCCCCATTCGAGCCTGGCGGATCAGACGCCGGATGAGGCATACTTCGCGACGCTGCCTGCGATCAAATCGGCAGCATGATTGCCTCGGACGCTCCACTTAAAAATCTCAGAAAACTGTCCGAACGAGTGAGGCCACTTCTTTTCCGAAGAGTCTCCCACACTGTCAATTTCCACAGATACCCTCAAAGTGTCACATGGCCTGGGTTCCGCGACCTTTGCGAAGGCTGATCTGGACTACATGCAGAACCACATGCAACCAGATGCGACGAGCGTGCGGTACTTCAAAGGTCAAATTCAAACTGACGGCCCAATTTCGCGCGTTTGCGGTGCAGCACCTACTGATTCCACAGGCGCGGGGCGAATACCTGCTTTCGCATCCCAAGCAGCGACCCATCTGGCCGCCTGTTCTTGGCCAGTGTCAACGTCGGACGTAATTTCCTCAGAAGAGGGTGCGGACAAAATCTTGGACTACCTTGGAGGTAGTTCATGTATTCGTACGAAGACCGGGTTCGAGCGGTTCGGCTACATCAAGTACGGTAGGAGCGCAGCGGCAACTATTCGCGAGCTGGGATATCCTTCGCGGAAGAACTTGGCAGATCAATGCAAAAAACTCCGCACTCAAACACCATATTGATCATCCGCAAGACGCATTGCCCGATGAAATCGTTCTTCTCGGCGACATGGAGAAAAAATGAACCATGTCAGCGTCAGATAGCTTGCTCGTTCAACGTCTGAGTGCCGTCCGGCCCCAGGGCGTGCAATAAATATCACTTTGTGGTCGGTCAGCGACGCCCAAAGAAAGGTTCAGAATTTGGGCTGTATTCATGCTGTAAATTGATGGCGGCGTTTCAACAATCAATTTGGCTGAGGCTTGATTGCGCGAGAAATTGAACGACGACAAATCTTAGTTCGCCCCTCTCTGAGGGGCGTCGTTCATGGACCGCATGCGCTCAATTTCCGGTCGGCGTAAACATTCTGATAATATCGACGCGAGACTCACTGCCTAACTGGCTACAAAATTCCGCCGCAGGTCACTCTTTTTCCAAGCAAGAAGGACATTTAATGTTTCGGATTCGTGGGAATGCCCCCGGGCAAGCATCTGATTTGATCAATTCCAGTGACACACAAACGCCGCGTGTCCGAGCGGAGCCGTCGGGGGCGATCCCAGGGATTCCAACGCAGGTGGCTAAGTGTGGGCCATCCAACCTAGCGATAGAATCTGCACAATCCGCTCTTCCCGCCCCCAGGCCAAACCGAAAACCGCAGCCTATTACTGGCGCGCAAATCCTGCAGTGGAAGAAGAAAACACCGGATGAGTACAAGCTCGAAAAAAGCGTTTTTTTCTGGGCCCAAAAAAACGGTATTGATCCAGAAAGTGCAAGAATATTTCTGACTGACTCGGGGCTAACACTGAGGGGTGAGCAGCGGTTCGAATATGAAAAACATCTAGCTAGCTTTGTTCCGACTTTGGCGCCGCAGGACGTCGATGCCGAACGGCTGCATAAGGTGCAGGAAATAGGCCGTGAGCATCCGAGATACCCAAGAGAATATTCTGTTACTTACGCCACGCGGCTGTATAAGCAGTACCCCGATCTCAACGAGCGGGAGCTTATGTATCTATCAGGCGCAGATCTAGACCGCGTCCAAAATATGATGCGTCTCTCCCATACGACCATAAGGGAGACTTCTGCCCCAGCGATTCCATTGCCCGTGGCCGCGACGAATGAAAAGGAGGACGCCGATGCCGAACGGCTGGATAAGTTGCGGGCGATGGGCCGTGCGCTTCCGCGACACACAAGAGAACCTTCTATTACTTACGCCAGGCGGCTGCATAAGCAGTACCCAGAGCTCAACGACCAGGATCTCGTGGATCTATCGGGTGTAGATCTAGACCTCGTCCAAAATAAAATGCTCTTCTGCAATACGAACATAAGGGAGACTTCTGCCCCAGCGATTCCATTGCCCGTGGCCGCGACGAATGAAAAGGAGGACGCCGATGCCGAACGGCTGGATAAGTTGCGGGCGATGGGCCGTGCGCTTCCGCGACACACAAGAGAACCTTCTATTACTTACGCCAGGCGGCTGCATAAGCAGTACCCAGAGCTCAACGACCAGGATCTCGTGTATCTATCGGGTGTAGATCTAGACCTCGTCCAAAATAAAATGCGCTTCTGCAATACGAACATAAGGGAGACTTCTGCCCCAGCGATTCCATTGCCCGTAGCCGCGAAGAATGAAAAGGAGGACGCCGATGCCGAACGGCTGCATAAGGTGCAAGAAATAGGCCGTGAGCATCCGCGACGCCCAACAGAATATCCTATTACTTACGCCAGGCGGCTGCATAAGCAGTACCCAGAGCTCAACGACCAGGATCTCGTGGATCTATCGGGCGCAGATCTAGACCTCGTCCAAAATATGATGCGCCTCTCCTATACGACCATAAGGGAGACTTCTGCCTTTGTTCCCCATATTTTGCAAAAAACGGTGGGGCAATCGACTTTGGCGCCGCAGACCGCTGGGAACAACGACGCGGTAGGTTTAGCCACAACTGCTGCCCTGTCGGGACCGACTGAAATTGGCGCCGAGATCTTGAAGCAGACGCGTGCCCCCCGTGCGCATGACAACGATATTTTGTTTGATGCGATGCATGAAGCGGGCATCGCGATCTTTCCCGACGAAACGGAGACTCCTGCCCAAGCGATCCCATTACCTGCGGTCATGGTGAATTCGCGAACAAAGGAGAGTGCCGACGCCGAACGGCGGCATAAGGTGCAGGCAATGGGCCGTGCGCTTCCGCGACACCCAAAAGAATATTCTGTTACTTACGCCAAGCGGCTGCATAAGCAGTACCCAGAGCTCAACGACCGGGATCTCGTGTATCTATCGGGCGCAGATCTAGACCGCGTCCAAGATATGATGCGTTTCTCCCATACGACCATAACGAATGAAAAGGAGGACGCCGATGCCGAACGGCTGGATAAGTTGCGGGCGATGGGCTGTGGGCTTCCGCGACACACAGGAGAACATCCTATTACTTACGCCAGGCGGCTGCATAAGCAGTACCCAGAGCTCAACGACCGGGATCTCGAATTTCTATCGGGCGCAGATCTAGACCGCGTCCAAGATATGATGCGTTTCTCCCATATGACCATAACGAATGAAAAGGAGGACGCCGATGCCGAACGGCTGCATAAGGTGCAGGCAACTGAATTCGCCAAACACTTGAAGCAAGTTGACGCGCCCATATCAGCCGAAATGCTGGCGAAGTCCCAAGCCTACCAGGACTTGCTAGCAAACCCCGAAGCGCTGGCAGCCGTTGTCAACGTTAGCGACTATTCTGTCACAACAATTCGAGACATAAGAGCCCTTGGGCAGCTCTCCGACGCACTCCAGTCCAAGGCCTCCGGCTATCGGGACCCTGAACTGAACGAGCAAGGCCTGCAGGAGATCAAGCGGGCGAGGACAATACTGAAAAATCCGGATCGGTTAGCAGCCTTGGTGGCGAGGGATTACCGGGATCGTTGTATTGGTCTGATGATTTACCGGAATATGCCTGGGCGTGTGGTGATCGAATCGGCAATTGCGTTACCAACAAACCTCGACGGTATTCTGGCTGAACTAAAGAAGCAATTGCTTGTGAATGCCGGGCCGTCGCGCACGCTAGTCGCCGGCTACAATGCAGCCGACAAATATGTTCACGGTTTGCTTGAACCGGTCTTTGGCGATCTGCCGCCTGTATCGCGTGCAGCCCGGAAAACGTCTCGGGCACAGGCAGAGATAACGGACGAAGACGTGCGTGCGCTAGAAGCGGTGGTACTGAAGGACAATGAATCAGCGCCTTCGTACTCCACGGTGGACAGACAGGCGCTAGCGGCGCTGTTGCACGACGAACCAGCGCTCACGCGATCTCCAGTGACCCGTGCGACCACGATTATCAATCCAGCCACCGACGGCGTAATGTCTCCACGCTACGGTGGGGTAAAGCGCAGTCAGCCCACCGAGGAGGCCGCGGTTTCCCCTAAACAGCCGAGAACGATGGCCGAAACGGTCCCAGCCTCCCCGTTTTTCCCGAATTTCCCCCTGTCGCCTGACACACCGGTCCTTACCCTATCCCCGATGCACCAGAACCCGCAGCAAGTCGAGAGCTTATTAATCGAACAGGCGGCACAGGCGATCAAGCAGGAACTGAATCTGGAGTTGTATCCGGATTTTCCCCCTGCCCAACCAGGATCAGGCCCAACGGGCATTACGCCCTCGATGGCAGGCATTGGTCTGAACGAGCAGGCACAGGCTAGATTCGACGGCCGTGTCATGTCCGTGCCCGCGTGGGTCCAAGAGATGCGAGCAGGCGAACTCGATCATCAGCTCTACGCCCTAGGCGAACGCTTGCTCACGCGTCTGCCTGCTTGGCCAACTAAGCGACCCTTACTCGTTTTGGATAGCGATGCATCTGACGTGTTCGCCTGTTATCAGGGTGGGCAGAAAATTAGCGTAAATGACCTTGAGTGGGCTGCCAGCTTAAACGCCGTCGCGGTTTGTCGAAGCTTAGACGGGGGAGCCTATGCTGCCGCAAGCCGGGCTGCTAATGGGCGCGTGATGCTCGATCCCAAAGCCGGAGACGATACATCATTATTCGATGCGGTGCTCGTGGCAATGGGGAATCGGCACAGACAGTTTCTCAGGAAGCTCGGCATTAGGCCGAAGGGGTTCGGCCGCGAGGCAAATGCCCACATCGTCATGGAATTGCGCAAGGCCGTGGCGCATTACATGGACACCCACCGCTCTGAGGTCACTCAAGATATCCAGGCTCTTCAGCAGCAATGGTTTGAGCAGGACGAGATATCGAGTGAATCGGAATCGTCCCCGTTAGCCATGGAAGTCGCTGATGCTCCCCCACCAGAGTCACAAACCGAACCCCACACCGCCATGGAAATCGAGGCTGAATCTTCACCTTCGACAATCGCTGAACGAGAAGTGGGATCTGTCGAGATTAATGCACACTCTCTTGCCGACCAGACGGGCCCCCAACCGCCGG
>NZ_JBSAXA010000053.1:0-6039 GCF_053427615.1 Burkholderia sp. AW33-5
GCACTAGTGGTCAAAATACGCGAGATTGGCAAACGTTTGCGTGGGCGAGGATCCGCGCACAAATTTTTAGGTGGGTTGAACCTTCATGGAAATAGTGGACGTGGGTGCGCGGTTGTATCTTCGCTTCGGCACGGAGAATCCATTCTGGATTGTTACGCAAGATAGCAATGTAATTCGATTGGGCGGATCCCGGTCAGCACTCAAAGCGTCGGCTGCGTCGGCGTTGCTACCCGCCGAATCGCTCGAATCTGTCCGGGATTTGGGGGACGAGCTTGGCAAGATTCCCTGTTCGATTCAGATCGATGGCAAGCCGATTCCTGCCTTTTTGTTTGGCAAGCGGTTCCCGGATAACGCCTGGCGCGGGGTCTTGTCGACGAACCCGGCCTACCAGGCAAGCGACAGCATTGTTTCCGAGCTGTATGTGCCACGACAGAGCAATGTCGTGCCGTTTCCTATGTCTCAGAGAACGTAGGACTGCGGCGCATTATCGATAAGCGTTTGAATAAGTCAGTTGGTGGTTGCATGGTCGAATCAAATTTTCAAAGTCTCGATGATTATCTTGGCACGTCTAGCCCTATCTGGAAGCTGTCGAACTCCAGCGATGAGCTGGTACTGAGCGCGACCGGTGGCGACACGGAGCGCAGTGTCCGGGTCAAATTGAAGGCGAGGCAGGTGACGCAGATAAAGCGCCTGACAGGCGCTACAGCGGTCCTGTTTTTGGACGTTCAGATGCTCGGTCGACCGGTGCGCTTACACCTTGTCGGGAAGAAGATCACAACGGCCGATTGGGCTGGCGTTGCGGCCGCACTCGGAGATCCCGAGGCAGTTGCTCAAAATTCTATGCAGGCGCTGGCTTTTGCTGAGGAAATTGTTTCCGAAGTGAACTCGATTGTCGTCGTGCTCGATAAAACGGGGACGATACGTCGTTTCAATCGCAAGGCCGAAGAGTACACCGGCTGCAAAGAAGAGAACGTGATCGGTGAAAATGCGCAATCGTTGTTTATGTCCCCCACTGAGGGGACACAGTCGCTTCGAAACATCGAACGGTTTTTCGATGAGGGTAGGCCCTACGACGTCGAGCGGGTTATCGAGACCGCGCAGGGTGCCCGGCCTTTCTTGTTCAGGAACAGATTTATAAAATCGAAATCCGACGCGTCGACCGAATTTATCGTCTGCTCGGGGGTAGAGATTGCTTTCCCTCGTGGCGCCCTGGCGGCCGAGGACGTCGACCCCGCACCGACGCCAGTCGTGGACGAGGCGCACTACCTCGGCTTGATGAATCGGATTATGGATTGGGTGGCTATCGTCGACGGCGCGCGCACGCTGCTCGAGAAGCTGGAAGAGGGGAACGGAGATCCCCGGTCGTTGGCGAACGCAAGACGACTCGCAGCCAGCGCTGTTCGAGACGCATATAGCCTCTATGACGAGCTCGATGCGCAGCTGGCGCACTCGCAGATTGTCCCCTCGTCGCGCCGTATCAACGGCGCCTAAGAGCACCAGCGCGAAGTCTAGCCCGGGACGCCATTATCTGGCATCGGCGGCGGACTTCGCCCCTCCTTCCGGGCATCCGCAAGTGCCTCCGCGTATTTCTGTACCCGTAGCATGTCCACGTCACTCAGAGGGTACAGCCATTCGGGCATGGGTAAGCCTCCATACGGTTGCCCCTTGTTCAATGCAAGCCAGACCGGGCTGACCCCGTAGAGAAGCGCTAGCGCAACCGTGTAAGCCGATCCAGTGCCATTGAGCTCCAGCTGCGCCAACGTGCTCTGGCCAATACCAATACGGCTTTCCACCTGCTTTTGCGTCAGGCGCTTTTGCTTTCGCGCGTACAGCAGCCGCTCTCCAAACGGCGTGCGCCCAGTTCTTGAATCGTCCATGCCGCTACGATAGGCGATGTGAATATCGGTTTTCCACTTAAATTATCGACGCTCAGCTAAACATATCGGTTTACCACTTGACTGAAATATCGGTTTGCCACTATTCTTCAGTCATGAACTGGCAAAATCTTGTTATGCGACTGACGGACCGGGAGCACGGCGGGATGACCCAAGCCAAGCTCGCCGAGGCGTGCGATTGTGGTCAGAGAACGATCAGCGACTTGGCACGTGGCATCACGAAGCGGCCCAACGCAGATCTTGGATTAAGGCTGTTGGAAATATATAAGCAGATATCTAATGCGTCGATGACCGATTTGGAGGCGGGGCGGAAGGCGGGAGTTGATCCTGCGAGTGCAGGGGAAGAGCAGGCGAAGCAGTAAAGAATCGGTCGATGTTAGTGCGGGAACACCAACATCAACCTGACCATTATTTCGTATCTGGTGAGGAAAACGGGAATGGCTACGCCTATTGTAGCGCATTGGTCCCTTCGCGCGACCAAGATGAACCTGCACGCGTTTGCCGTTGCGGCCGCGCTGCTCGCGCCCGCTGCGCCGGCGCATGCCGACGACTGGGGCTGTCAGGTGATGTTGTGTCTTTCCGATGGCCGCGGTGCCGAGACCGAGGGGGCCTGCGTGCCACCCATCGAAAAGCTCTGGGACCACCTGTCGCACGGCCATCCATTTCCCACCTGCAATCTGATGGAAAGCTGGGATTCGCTGCCCGAAGAGTTTCGCCGCGCGATTCCCGACGACGTCGTGCAACTGGTGAAGTCGACCACGATCACCGGCGGTAACGGCGGCGCCAGCGGCGCATTCTGTCCGTATGACCTGATGTATTACAGCAACCTGTATGGGCCGGCCTGCCGCGCGCACAGCGTCATCCAGGTCAAGCTTAATGGACAGGTCTTCACGCGCGTCTGGTGGAACGTCAGCGGGGGCCTCGGCACCAAGTCCAGCTCGCGCACCGAATACTTCGGTGGCGGCTCGACGACCCCCTTCTATGATCCGGCTGAAACCGCCAAGCAGTGGATCGAAGACCAGGAGAACAACCGCAACCGGAATAGCGGCTCGCCGTCTCCCTGGTTCGGTATCGGCACTCGTCACTGATTGATATTCCGCGGAGGGCCACGCGATGTCACTCAACAACACCGAAAAACAAGCACTCCTAAATGCATCGCTCGAGGGTGTGGAGGCTGTTGATGCGCTGACCGAGATTTTGCGTGCGGTACATCCGCGCGCGTTTCACTCGACGGATTCGCTCGCCGAGCGGCGCTTTTTCGACCAGCCGAAGCACGATCTGCCGCATTGCGGTTTCGTGCGCGCGTGCGTGGTCGAACAGGAGGGTCGATAAGCATGGCGCGTTTGTACATCGCCGAAAAGCCGTCGCTCGCCAAGGACGTGATGGCCGTGGTCGACGGGCGTCCTTTGCGCAATGGGCCGGCCTATAAAGTTGGTGGCGATTTCTTCGTGCCGCTGCAGGGGCACATTCTCGGCCAGGTGTTGCCGGACTTCTATCTGCCTGACGATGTGCCGCTTAACAAGAGGGGCAACAAGACTTGGCGCGCGAGCGATCTACCGATCATCCCTCCGGCATGGGTTCTTGAGCCGGTCGAGAAGCATGTGCCGATTCTTGAAGCAATCCGCCAGCTGTTGAGCGACGTCGACGAGGTCGTGCACCTTGGCGACCCGGACGCCGAGGGACAGCTGCTGGTTGACGAGGTGCTGGAATACCTGGGCAACACGTTGCCGGTCAAGCGGCTGCTGGTGAACAACAACAATCCGAACGAGGTACGCAAGGCGCTTGCGAACCTGCGCGACAACGACGAGCCGGAGTTCCGTGCTTGGTATCGCTGGGCGCTCGCGCGTAGCCGATACGACTGGCTGTTCGGTCTGAACCTGACGCGTGCCGCGACCTGTCGCGCGCAGTCGCTCGGCTTCGACTCGGTGCTGAGCGTCGGCAGTGTGCAGACGCCGGCGCTGCAGATCGTGTTCGAGCGCGACGACCGGATCGAACGCTTTACCAAGACGTCCTATTTCCTGTTGGCCGCTCAGCTGCAGCACGCGAACGGCGCGTTCAATGCGAAGTGGCGGGCAGCCGACGATCAGGCCGGCCTCGACGACGCCGGCCGGTTGGTGGATCCCGACGTCGCGGCCGCGCTTGCGCAAAGCATGACCAATGCGTCGGCATCGGTCAGTGCATTCGAGCGCAAGCCCACGCGCGATCTGGCGCCGCTCCCGTTGTCGATGAATGAGCTGACGGTCGAGGCGTGTCGACGTTTCGATTGCACGGCTGCCGAAGTACTGGACGCCGCCCAGGAGCTTTACGACCGCTACAAGCTGACGACTTATCCGCGCAGTGAGAACCGCTACCTGGCCGAAGCGCAGCATGAAGAGGCGCCTACCGTGCTGGCTGCGCTCGCCGCGAATCGCGCGGATCTCGCGCCGCTGGTTGATCGTGCCGATCCGTCGCTGCGCTCGCGGGCCTTCGACGACAAGCATATGGTCGGCACTCCGCACCACGGAATTGTGCCGACGGTTCGCCGGGCCGACCTGAGCGTGCTGACGCCATTGCAGCAACAGGTCTACGACCTGATCGTCCGCTACTACCTGGTGCAGTTCTACCCGGCCGCGACGTTCATGCAGACGTCGATCGAGGTTGCATGCGCCGGCAATCGCCTGATCGTCGGCGGCCGGACGCCCATCTCGGCCGGTTGGCTCGCGGTGCTGAAGCCGTCCGAGCCCGAAACCGGCGATGACGTACAGACGTTGCCGGAGCTGTCGGTGGGCGATCAACTGCTGGTGCTCGACGTCGACCTGCAGGCGAAGGAAACCCGGCCGCCTGAGCGGTTCGACGAGGCAACGTTGATTGCTGCGATGATCGACCTGCACAAGTACACGGACGATCCGGCCGCGAAAGCGCGTCTCAAAGAAGGCAAGGGGATTGGCACGAGCGCGACGCGCCCCGGAATCATCGCCGATCTGCGCGAGCGTGGCTTCCTGGTCCCCGTAAAGGGCTCCAAAACGCGCTTCATGACGAGCCCGACTGGCCGGGCGCTGCTCGCCGCACTGCCTGGTCCTGTCAAGGATCCGACGGTCGCCGGCATGTTCAAGATCGCGCTCGACGCGGTGGCCGACGGTGAGATGACCTTCGACGCATTCATGCGTCGCAGCGAGCAGATGGTCACGAAGATTGTCGCGGCGATCGGTGTGGCGCCGATGCAGTTTCCGGGTGTAAAGCCGTGCCCGGTATGCAAGACCGGCCAGCTGCGCCGGATCAACGGCAAGGACGGCGCCTTCTGGGGGTGTTCGAACTACAAGGCCGAGCCTGCGTGCAAGGCGTCGTATCCGGACGCGAACGGTGCACCAGATTTCATTGCGAAGCGCGCGAAGAAGCGGCCGAGTACGTCGTTCGGTCTCGGAGGGTGGCGATGACGGTTTCGTTCGTATGTTTCGCAGTGGCGGTGTCGAGCCTGGGCGTGGTTCTGGTACTCGGTGAAGAACACCCGATTGCGGCCGCGGCGATTGTTGCCGCGTTGCTTTCTGTGGCCGCGCTCGTGGACGCATTCGCGCCTCCGCACTACAGCCCCTTCGGCAGGTTGTAGCAACTGGATCCAACAACAAATGAGGGCCATGCAATGAACAGGATTTTCAGGTGGATTCGGTTAGGCATCCGCGCACTGCTGATCTTCATCTTGTCGACGGCGGTGTTTGGCGTCGCGTCCTGGCTGATCGGGCGGGATTCGGTGGGCGACCTGATCGCGGCGGCGATCGTGGCGTTCGGCTGGGTCGCGATCGGATTTGTGATGTGCAAGAGCGGTTGGCCGCGCGATAACGTGGAGTGGTGAGACATGCGCAATCCCTTCAAATTTTTGCGACACGTGTTCACGCCGCGCAACGTCATCGTGATCTGCGCGTCGATGTCGCTCCTGTACGGTTTTCTGTCGTGGGTGATGCGGCAGCTGCCGACCTTCGTTGCGCTCGTGACGCCGCATGCGTCGCGCCCGGACCGCATGGTGATCGAAATCGCTTGCGCTCTGATCGCAAGCCTGCTGATGGCCGGCACCGTGACCGTGATCGCCGGCCAGATTCCGACGATCGTTTCGATGATCGTCGACGGCGCGATCGCGCGGCTGCGCCCGATGAAGGAGCGGTCATGAGTTTCA
>NZ_JBSAXA010000054.1:0-5887 GCF_053427615.1 Burkholderia sp. AW33-5
TACGTACTCGCTGGCCAGCTCAGTGCTGGATGCAAGAAGCTCCAGCCACCAGGAGCGACGCCTGACACCGGTGCCGAGTTCGACGCGGCGCACAAGATCGCCTTCGCTGACGATACCGATCAGCCTGCCATCTGCATCCGTTACCGGAACCGCGCTGATCGCGTGCTCGGCGAGCAGCTTGGCGACCTCCTGCACGCTCATCTCCGGCGTCGCGGAAATGACCGAGGTTGTCATCACGTCACGTGCCCACATGAGGTTTCTCCTTCCACGCGATGGCGCTTCACCGGCTAGTCTGCGGCGGACGCTGCACGCGCTCAGCCAGCTCGACCGGCCTGCAAGATGAATGCTTCACTCAGAAACACCGGGCGAATTTGACCGATATCAAAGACGGGAGATCGTACACGGATGTCGCCATATGGCCATTCGAACAGTATCGTGTTCGGTCGGCATCTTCCGTGGCAACTTGGGGCCGGATCCTGTTGTCCATCCTCACCGAGGCGGCGGGCCCGCTTCGGCAACCACGGCGCGTTGACACACGTCAACGGAAAAGCGGGTGCGGCGACCAGAATGAATCACGTCCGACCCGACCGGATGGTGTCCGAATGAACGTCCCCGCGATCATCGCCAAAACACCTGCCGACCTGCGCGTCGTGCCGAATCTCGTCGACTACGACGGCGAACAGCATCGTTTCTCGTGGGCAGTTGCGGCGCGCGAACTCGCCATCGAACCGGGCGGCGGCATCAACATCGGATGGCAGGCGGTCGACCGCCATTGTGCCGGCCCCGGACGCGACAGGATCGCCCTGCGCTTCCTCGCACGGAATGCGCCATCCCGCGCAATCAGCTACGCCGAACTCGCGACGCTGACTGACCGCTTCTGCAACGTGCTGCGTGGCCTGGGCATCGGCAAGGGCGACCGCCTGTTCATCGTCGCCGGACGCATCCCCGAAATGTATGTCGGCGTGCTCGGCGCACTCAAGAACGGCACGGTCGTCTCCCCCCTCTTCTCCGCGTTCGGGCCGGAGCCGATCGCCACACGCGTGAATCTCGGCGCGGGAACGGTGCTGCTCACGACCGATACGATCTTCGAACGCAAGATCGCCCCGTGGCGCGAACGCATGCCGGGGCTGAAGCACGTTCTGCTCGTCGCGGACGCACCCGGCACGGCGACGGCCGTTCCCGGCACCCGCGACCTCGCATCGCTGATGGCCAGTGCGGCGGACACATGCCGCTACGAACCGACGTCCCCGGAAGACATGGCGCTGCTGCACTTCACGAGCGGCACCACCGGCACGCCGAAAGGCGCCGTCCACGTGCATGCGGCGGCGCTCACGCACTGGATCACCGGACGGTATGCGCTGGACCTGCACGAGGACGACATCTACTGGTGCACCGCCGACCCCGGCTGGGTCACGGGTACCTCGTACGGGATCATCGCGCCGCTGCTCCATGGCGTGACCTCCATCGTCGACCGCGAGGAATTCGATGCCGAGCGCTGGTACGGCATCCTCGAGGACGAGCACGTATCCGTGTGGTACACGGCGCCGACCGCCGTGCGCATGCTGATGCGAGCCGGCTCCGGGATCGCTTCGCAGCACGCGTTCCCGCACCTGCGTTTCATCGCCAGCGTCGGTGAGCCGTTGAACCCGGAAGCCGTCTGGTGGGGAAAGGCAGCGCTCGGGCTGCCGATTCACGACAACTGGTGGCAAACGGAGACCGGCGGGATCATGATCGCGAATACACCCGCGTTCGACATCAAGCCCGGCTCGATGGGAAGGCCACTGCCGGGCGTGGATGCGGCGATCGTGCAGCGCGACGCCGGTGGCGGCGTGCAACTCGTCGACGAGCCGGGCATCGAGGGCGAACTCGCGCTCCGGCGCGGCTGGCCGTCCATGTTTCGCGGCTACCTGAACGAAGACGCACGCTATCGCAAATGCTTCGCCGGCGACTGGTATCTGACCGGTGATCTCGCGAGGCGGGACGCCGATGGCTACTACTGGTTCGTCGGGCGCTCCGACGACGTCATCAAGTCGGCCGGCCACCTGATCGGGCCGTTCGAGGTCGAAAGCGTGTTGATGGCGCATCCGGCGGTCGCGGAGGCGGCGGTGATCGGCAAGCCTGACCCGGTCGTCGGCGAATCGATCAAGGCATTTGTGGCGCTGAACCAGGGCCAATGCCCCGACGATGCACTCAGGATGGCGCTGCTCGCCCACGCGCGAAAGCGCCTGGGTGCGGCGGTCGCGCCCAAGGAAATCGTGTTCGTCGGCCAGCTTCCGCACACTCGCAGCGGCAAGATCATGCGGCGCCTGCTCAAGGCCCGCGAGTTGGGGATGGCGGAAGGCGACACATCGACACTCGAGAGCGGCGCATGACTCCCGTCGACCACCCGCCTCCGCCTCCGCCGTCAGGCCCCGTGCCGTATCCAGCGGATCTGGCGCTCGCGCTGTTGCGCGACATGTTGCGCGTCCGCCGCCTCGAAGAGAAATGCGCTGAACTCTACGGCGCGGGAAAGATTCGCGGCTTTCTTCATCTGTATATCGGCGAGGAAGCCACCGGCATCGGCGCCCTGCATGCGCTGACACCCGACGACAACGTCGTCGCGACCTACCGCGAGCATGCGCATGCGCTGGTTCGCGGCATGGACATGGGCGTGCTGATGGCCGAAATGTATGGCAAGCGCGAAGGCTGCGCTCGCGGGCGCGGCGGCTCGATGCACCTGTTCGACCGAAGCAGCCGGCTGTTCGGCGGAAACGCGATCGTTGGTGGCGGTCTGCCGCTGGCGGTCGGTCTCGCGCTCGCCGAAAAGATGCAGTCGAGCACGCGCGTCACCGCATGTTTCTTCGGTGACGGCGCGGTTGCCGAAGGGGCATTTCACGAGTCGATGAATCTCGCGGCGCTCTGGCGGCTTCCGGTGCTGTTCTGCTGCGAAAACAACCTGTATGCGATGGGCACTGCCGTCGAGCGCCACGAATCCCAGACGGACCTGTGCACGAAAGCTGCCGCCTATGACATGCGGGCGAGTTCGACCGACGGTATGGATATCGTGGCCGTACACGACGCGGCGAAGGATGCGGTCGCCTATGTGCGAAGCGGCGCCGGCCCGATGTTCCTGGAACTGCGGACGTATCGTTTCCGCGCGCATTCGATGTACGACGCCGAACTCTACCGGCAGAAGGCAGAGGTCGACGCATGGAAAACCCGCGGCCCGATCCACACGTTCACCGCGCGCCTCAAGGCAGAAGGCAAACTCACGGAGGACGCGTTCGTCGCGCTCGATGCCGATGTCGAAGCCGAAGTCGCCCGCGCGGTCGCGTTTGCCGATGCCGCCGCATGGGAGCCCGTCGAAGCGCTCGCAGAGGACGTCTACACGACGGCGGGAGGCCCGCGATGAGCCGCCGTCTCACTTATCGCGAAGCGCTGCGCGAGGCACTGCGCGAGGCGCTGTCGAACGATTCACGCGTGTTCCTGATGGGCGAGGACGTCGGATGCTACGGCGGCACCTATGCAGTGTCGGCCGGGTTGCTCGACGCGTTCGGGCCCGAGCGCGTCCGCGACACGCCACTGTCGGAACTCGCGTTCACGGGGGCCGGCATCGGCGCTGCGCTGGGCGGCATGCGGCCGATCGTCGAGATCATGACGGTGAACTTCAGCCTGCTTGCGCTCGACCAGATCGTCAATACCGCAGCGCTCTACCACCACATGTCCGGCGGGCAATTCTCGGTGCCGCTGGTCGTCCGAATGGCGACGGGCGCCGGCCGCCAGGTCGCCGCGCAGCACTCGCACAGTTTCGAAGGCTGGTACGCGGGCATCCCGGGCATCAAGGTGCTCGCGCCGGCGACCATCGAGGATGCGCGCCACATGCTGGCGCCGGCATTGGCCGATCCGGACCCGGTGCTGATCTTCGAACACGCGGGCCTCTACAACATGGAAGGAGACCTGCCGGACCTCGACGGTGTCGACATTCGCACCGCGAAAGTGCGCCGCGCGGGCAAGGACGTCGCCATCCTCGCGTACGGCGGCTCGCTGCCGAAGGCGCTCGATGCTGCCGAGACGCTCGCCGGCGGCGGGATCTCCGCCGAAGTGATCGACCTGCGCGTGTTGCGGCCGCTCGACGACGCGACGATCATCGCGTCGGTAGCGAAGTGCCGGCGCGTGGTCGTCGTCGACGAATGCTGGCGCAGCGCCAGCGTCGCCGCGGAGATCATCGCGCGCATCGTCGAGCAGGCGTTCTATGAGCTCGATGCACCGCCGGCACGCGTGTGCGCCGAAGATGTGCCGATTCCTTACGCCCGGCACATGGAAGACGCGGCATTACCCCAAGTCGACAAGATCGTCACCGCGGTGAAACAATTGTTTTCGTGATTGCTGACAAACTCCGAAGGGGGAAGCATGATCGAATTCACGTTGCCTTCCATGGGAGCGGACATGGACGAGGGGACGCTCCTCGAATGGAAGGTCAAGCCTGGCGACGTGGTCAAGAAAGGCCAGGTTGTCGCGATCGTCGACACGAGCAAGGCGGCAGTGGATGTCGAGAGCTGGCACGAGGGAACGGTCGACGAATTGTTCGTGAACCCGGGCGAACGGATCCCCGTCGGCACACCGATGGCCACGCTGCTCGAGCCCGGAGAAGCACCGCCGGCGGCGCGGCATACGCGCCAACCGGCGGCACCCGCCGCGGCCACCGGCGCGGCACCTCGCCGCAAGATCTCGCCGGCTGCGCGCAAGCTGGCGCAGCAGCACCGGGTCGATCCCGACAGTGTCACGGGCACCGGCCCGGCGGGCTCGGTGACGCTGGCCGACGTCGAACGGACGATCGCGGCGGCGGGTTCGCCCGCGCCCGGCACGCCCGGCGAGCGCAATCCGGAAATGAGACGGGTGATCGCGGCCGCGATGGAGCGCTCGAAGCGCGAGATTCCGCACTATTACGTGTCCGAGACGATTCCGCTGGGAAAGGCGCTGGCATGGCTCGCGGCCGAGAACGCGATGCGTTCCGTGACCGACAGGCTGCTTCCGGCAGCGCTCCTGCTCAAGGCGGTCGCGCTCACGCTGCGTCGATTTCCGGAGCTGAACGGGTTCCATCGGGAGGGCGTCTTCCAGCCGGCCGTCGCCGTGCATCTCGGCGTGGCGATCTCGCTGCGCCAGGGCGGGCTGGTGGCGCCCGCGTTGCTCGATGCGGATGCCAAGCCCCTGAACCAACTGATGCGCGAACTGCTCGACCTCACGCAGCGATGTCGCGCGGGCTCGCTGCGGAGTTCGGAGTTGTCGGAATCGACGATTACCGTGACGAATCTCGGCGATCGAGGTGCCGTCGAGGTGTTCGGCATTATCTATCCTCCCCAGGTCGCGCTCGTCGGGTTCGGGCGAATCATTGAGCGGCCGTGGGCCGAAGACGGCGGGCTGAAGATCATGCCGGTGACGACCGCCAGCCTCTCGGCCGACCACCGCGTATCCGACGGCCATCGCGGTGCGCTGTTCCTGGTTGAACTGGGTGAATTGCTGCAGCACCCCGAGGAGTTGAACCGATGAACAATGCAGACATCCTTTCGGTCGTACTGGAAACCCTTGCATCCGTCGCGCCGGAACTCGATCCGTCGACGCTGCGCGCGGATCGTCCGTTGCGCAGTCAAGTCGATCTCGATTCGATGGACTGGCTCAATGTTCTGACTGGCCTTCATGCGCGGCTGAAGGTGGAGATCCCGGAGCGCGACTACGGTCGTCTGGTTACGCTCGACGATATCGTCGGCTATCTCGCGGCCGCAGACGCACACCGACCGGTGCCCTGACGCCGGCGTCGTAACGTCCGCCACACCGTTGCACGACGGCGCGCGGTCTCGTGCAGCGGTGCCCGAGAGCACTACCGTCCATTGCCCCGCTCGCGCGCCGAGTA
>NZ_JBSAXA010000055.1:0-4635 GCF_053427615.1 Burkholderia sp. AW33-5
ACCTCGCCGCACGCTTCTCGACATGGCGTGAATTCACCGAAGTCACCCAAAATCCGTCTGCAGCATGACGCATGCAGGCCGCTCTTACTCCCCTTGCGAACAAACTCCGCCAACGTGACAGAGCCCCCGCGAGTGCCTGGCGATCGAGGTCGGCGCCAGCCTGCGGTCGCAGGACGTGATCTTGACGCTATCACGACTCATGCGGCTGTACGGCAAGCCCGCGTTTGTTCGGTCGGACAACGGCGCCGAATTTACCGCAGCCAAGGTCATGCGCTGGCTACGAGACGCTGCAATCGGTCCGGCCTTTATCGCGCCTGGCAGTCCGTGGCAAAACGGATTCGTCGAAAGCTTCAACGGCAAACTGCGAGACGAATTGCTAAACCGCGAATGGTTCCGCAGCCGCGCCGAGGTCAAGGTCCTCATCGAACGCTGGCGGCAGTTCTACAACGAGCGCCGGCCCCATAGCGCACATCGCTATCAAACTCCTGCCACGGTCCGTCGAGCCTGGCTGGATTCCGATAATATCGACGCGAGATTCACTGCCTGATTGGCTACAAAATTCCGCCTCAGATCAATTGCGTCTCCGGTCGGGTTGTGTTCACGCCACCTTCGATACGTGAGGCGGATGATCTGCCTTCCATTCGTGTTTCGATGATGCGTTTCGGGTTGGCGGGTTCGACAACGCCGCAGCCTGACTAATATTGGTCTCAGTCGTACGCGCGGCATCGCAGTTTGGGCAGTTTAACGATAGATGCATTGACTTTGACGGAGGCGGAAATGAGCGTAGGCATGGTAAATCGCAATTGCGTGGTTATCGAAATGGGCGCCCAGACGGGCGGTGCGAATGCGCAATCGCAGCTCGCCGATCTGGATCGGCAGATCGGTGCGCTTGTCGCGCAGCAGTTGCAGAAGCGAGAGGGCGCCGCCGGAGGAGTCGGTGAGCGGATGACTGCGCAGTCGGCTGCGGGCGCGCTCGCCAGTTACATGAGCCAGAACGGGGTCAGCACGGTCGATCCGGACAAGCTGTATCAACTCGCGATGAATCCGCCTTCGGGGACGCCTAAGGACGTGTCGATGGCCGCAAAGTTCATGCTCGACAATCCGGATACGTTCAAGCAAATCGAAACGCATGACGCTCCGGCTGCCGACGGAATCTCGGGGGTCGCCAATTTTCAATGGGCAGCGCAGGGTGGGCTCGATGCGTCAGCGGCTGGTGACGCGAAACCGGCAACTATGGCGCTTGCGTCTGGTACTCCGATGCTTGGCATGGCGTCTGAAATTGCTTCTGCGGTTGCTCACGCTCAAGCGGGTGTTAGCGGGTCCGCGTCTGCTGGCCTGAACGCGAGTGCCGATGTGAAAACGGAAGCTGGCGCGAAATTGGAAGCTAGAGTGCAGCCGGACGATTTGAAGGATGCTGGCTGGAAAGGCACTATCGATGACATGTATCTTGCCACTGCGGAGGCGGCGAGAGCGCAAATGGCTGCCAGCACGCAGGCGGCTCCTGGTGCAGCGGCTCCTGGCTCTGCGAATTGGGACTCGGACGACGGCGACGACGTATAACCGGGTGGTATTCGCGTGAAGTAGGGTGTGGGTGTACGCCTGTGTATAGTGCAGGGGTTCGTCGACGCGTCGCTTGGCAATGACACAGGTCCGGCGCCGTCACGAGCCGCATTTCAGCTCGGCATGTGGCGCGCCGGCGTCCCGGTCTGCGCTCCATGAGATCGCATGGGGTGCTCGACCGGACCCGCGCACGGGACCGTGGCAAACCGGAAAGCGAAGCGTGCACTAGTGGGTGACCTCCATTCAGGTGCGAGCTTCCAAAAATATATAAGGATATCTATATTTAATGGCTATCTCATCGACTTCTTTGACGAGCTGGAAAACCGTCGATTTGACCGGCTGCGAAAACGTATCCGGTCCGGCAGCTGCGGCGCTGCAGAGCGTCGAAGCCCAACTTCATCAACTGATGGCGCGTCAGTTGCAGGGTGGTGTTACGACGACACAGCGACAGAGCATCGATTCCGGTTCGGCGCAATATGCTCCACTCGACGACTACACCCAGATGTACGATCAGGCGGACCAGGAACGGTGGTCCAAACTTGCTGCGCTGGGTCAGGGCGTGTCGCTCGAGCGTCCGCTGGCCGCAATGCAAATTCTGGCCGGAGAACGAAAGCCATCTGCGGCGCAGACCGCGGCTGCGATGCAGTTTGTCAACGAAAATCCGACGCTGAAGACTGCGATGCAGAACACCGGTGCGCTCAAGTCGGATGGCACTGTCGACCGGGACAAGATTGAAGATCTGCTGAAGGACCTCGAGAAGAATCTCGCTCAAGCGGACGATGACGTGGAGTCGTATCAAAATGAACATCCGGACGCCGGTGAGGCTGCGCTCAATACGGTTCGTTCGGCCGCATTAATCGAAGCCTACGAGCCGATGATCGGCCGGTCGGCGGGACATCAGTCGGGAGGAAAGAACGCGGGACATCAGTCGACAGGAAAGAATAACAGCTATTCCACCGGTGGCAAGAACAACGGAGGTGGCCTGACGACGAAGCAGCAAGTTGATGATGTGAAGAATAATAAGGGTTTCAGTTCGGCGATGAGAAGCGCCGCGTCAGCGTGGTCGACGACCGGAGCATTCGATGGCCTTAATCGTTCCGGCGACGACAAGGCGACCGAAAAGACCGACAACATGTTTTCGGCCAATAACCTGCATCACTTCATCACTAAGGACGCACCGACCAGCAATGCGAGCGAGCATGCATTCCTGGAAAAAGCGAGCCTCGAGAACATTACCGCCGGCACCGACATCAGCAAACTCAATCAGGACATCTTCGCCAATCCGCAGAACTATTCACCGCAGCAGAAATCTGCGGTGATGGTCAAGCTGATGGAGACGCTGGTCGACGTGAAAGCGGGTGGCACTGACAAGCTGCGCGATGTGACTGCAACAGTGTCTGCCCTGAAGCAGGACATTTCGACGCTGGCGAATGATCCCGAAACGAATGCCTATTTGAACCAGACGGTGTCGCCGGCGATGAAGAATCTCTACGGGGCGTTCGCGCAGGCTGGCGGCGTCGCGGAAGATCTGGGCGGGGAGGGCGACAGCGGCGGTGTGAACAGCACGAACCAGGCCTCCGCTCGTCAAGTCGCAAACCAAGTGGAAGACTCGCTCGACACCGCGGAGAAGGTCGCAAAGAAACTGGGTAAGTTGGGGAATGAGGGGGGCGCAGAGGCGACGGACGTTACGGAGAGTGTCACCGATGGTGCGGAAGCTGCGACAGACAGCGCAGTGGAAGGTACCGTGGAGGGTATGGGAGACGCTGCAACCAGCGTGGTCGACGGAGCGGAAGGCGCGGTAGCGGGCGTTACAGAAGGATTCGAAGGTGCCGTGGCCGGAGCGGAAGGCGTGGAAGGTGCCGTGGCCGGTGCCGAGGGCGCGGTAGTCGGCGCAGAGGCCGGCGCCGGCGTGGCTGAAGGCGTGCTCGGTGCTGTGGCGGGAGGGATGGCTGCGGCTGCTCCGGTGCTCGCGGTCGGTGCCGCGATTGCGGGCATCGCGGGCATCATCATTGCGATCGTGGAAGCGGTGAAGAAGGCGCAGAATCAGAAGGCATTCGCCGAGAACGTCAACCCCACTCTCAATCAATTCGGCATTCCGTTGCCGAAATGACGATGCAAGTCGGAGGGGCATTACGATGCGCCGAGTGCTGCTTGATCGCAGCGACGAAGTGATGCGTTTCGTTGCTGAAAGGACCGGAGAAAGTCACTACGACGACTATGCGACGGTTGGCTTGGAGAAGGATGGTTGCATTGCGGCTGGAGTGGTATTTCAAGGCCACAACGGGCCCAATGTGCTAATGCACTTCGCGCTTGAAGGATCGCGCCATCTGATAACCCCGGCATTCATCGGTGCGGTGTTTACCTATCCATTCAAGGTATTGCGCTGCAATCGAGTAACCGGCCTCGTGCGGACCGACAACCACGACGCGCAGCGGTTGGACGAACATCTCGGATTTGTGCGGGAGGGTGTGATGCGCGCTGCCGCGAGCGATGGTACGGATTTCATTCTGTATGGAATGCTGAGGGCCGAGTGCAGATTCTTGAGCGGCAGATATATCGAAGCACTGCGAATCGAGTTGGACAGAAGCACTAGTGAAACTCTCGATTTGGCTAGTTCTGAAAGAAGGGATCAGCCGAAAAAGAGGTGTGATCAGATGTAGAATTTTCTCGTTGATTGAGTTATGCGGATTGAAAAAGTCGAGATTCACGGGAATCCAGAAATCGCATAATTATCGATCGGTTGCCGTTAATCGAAGTCATCATCGCTGGCCTCAATTATTTTGTGGAAAATATAAAAAATACGATAACAAAACATACGCGTACGGAAATACGATAACGCAAATGATTCGGTAAACTTTATATTTAACGAGGCCGCAGGTGCGCCCGCCCTCGATCTGGTCCCTTTCATCTGGAGCAGCTATGCGAGTCGTCATTCTGGGCAGCGGTGTGATGGGCGTAGCAAGCGCGTATTACCTCGCGCGCGCCGGTCATGAAGTCACGGTGATCGACCGGGAAGCCGGCCCGGCGCTCGAGACGAGCTTCGCGAACGCAGGTCAGATCTCGCCCGGCTATGCT
>NZ_JBSAXA010000056.1:0-4626 GCF_053427615.1 Burkholderia sp. AW33-5
CCCGGAGCGGTTCAATGAGCTTTGTGTAGTGGTCAACGAATCCCTGTTCAGTACAGTCAGATTGGAGGAGTTCGTACCGCAAACGCATCCGCTGCGCCTGATCCGGACTTGGATGAACGAGGCGCTGTCGAATATGGATGCCAAGTTCTCGGCGATGTACGAAGCGGACATCAACGGCGGTCGGCCGAGCATTGCGCCGGAGAAGCTGATGCGGGCGATGCTACTTCAGGTGCTGTACAGCATTCGCAGCGAGCGGCAGTTGGTCGAGCAGATCTCGTACAACCTTCTGTTCCGTTGGTTCGTCGGCCTGTCGATCGAAGACGCGGTGTGGAATCACTCGGTGTTCAGCAAGAACCGGGATCGATTGATCGAGTTCGACGCAGTGACTGACCTGTTCAACGCGACGGTGGAAACGGCGCATAAACGCGGCTTGCTGTCGGGCGAGCACTTCAGTGTGGACGGCACCTTGATCCATGCGTGGGCCAGCCACAAGAGCATCCGGCGCAAGGATGGCGGGGACGATGATCGTCCGCCTGACAATTGGCATGGCGAATCGCGCAGTAATGAAACGCACGAATCGAAGAGCGACGGTGAGAGCCGGCTCTATCGCAAGAGCAATGCCGCGCCAGCCTTGCCGAGTTACCTGGGCCATGTGCTGACGGATAACCGGCACGGTCTGGTCGTGAACGTTCGGGCCAGCGAGGCGAATGGCCGAGCGGAACGCAAAGTGGCGACGGACATGCTGCGCGATGTGTCGGGTTCGGACGTGCGCATTACGGTGGGTGCAGACAAGGCGTACGACACGCGTGGATTTGTGAAGGCCTGCCGCGAATACAACGTGACGCCGCACGTCGCACGCAACACGAAGCGCACCGGCGGAAGTGCAATCGATGGTCGGACGACGCGGCATCTCGGTTACGCACTGAGCCAACGCAAACGGAAATGCATCGAACAGTGCTTCGGCTGGGGAAAACGGATCGGGCCGATCCGGCAGGTGATGGTGAGGGGCTTGGAGAAAGTTGATCAGTTGCTCACGCTGACGATGGCGGCCTACAACCTGACGCGGCTGAGAACGTTGGGATTCGTGCGTCCGCAGGGCGCGTAATGCAGGAAACCTGGCGGGAAGTACCTTCGCCGGCCGGGCTCTACCGCTGAACCCGGCGTGACGCAACAAAATTGCCGAACCGTTGAGCGAATTCATGTCATTTGCGAGAGTGGTCTGAATCCGGTCGATGGGTATTTCAACGGCCTGTTAGTGGCCAAAAAGCAGCTTCGTGTATTTCTTAGAAACGGCTCCGCTACGTTTGCCGCCTTCACCAAATGCTCTGATTTGAAAAGGAATACTCAATTCTGCCTTTTCTTGGTGAAAGCAAAAGATGGTTCGCCGTACACCCCCCCTCCGAAATCGCGAGGGTCTGCAACTTCAATTACAGGGCCCGTGCCCATTTTTGATTCCCAGTTTCCCTTGATGTTCTGTTTTATCGAGTGCGTTGGATATACAACGCCATTTCCAAATTTCATGGCCGATGCAAGTGTGCTCTTCAATTCTTCACTGATGCGCTGGCGTCCGCCCAAAATTTTTATGGCTTGATCCTGCGTCATTCCAAAGACCACAACTTTTTCGTTTCTTATGTCACGTTTGTATGGTTCAGCCTCAGGCGACAGACTTATCGGGGAGTATCCAGCTCTCTGGAACCATTCTTCGATTGCAGCATGTGCCTCCTGAGCGTTCATTTGAACAGACAGCGATTCTGCCGGACCACTGTATCCTGATGTCATCCGTACCGCGTAGCAATGGCAATTGAGTTCATCATTTGCTTGGCCCAACATCTGAAAATTGCTTAACCGGGGCAACTCATCCGGATAACTTCGGATGTAATTGGCAAAATTATTATAATCCGTCGCCGCAGGGACGACTGCTAATTCAATCCGCGCTGCTGACTCTCGAACGATGCCCTCGATGGTCGTTGAGCTCCCGTAGGAGGGTTGCGAAAGGGCATGCTTCGGCACCGGTGATTTCGCGTTCCACGCGAGAGTTGATAAGTCCTTCGCGACGCTCTGGCACTGATCCGGATCCGCCGCGACTAGGGAGACATCCGTCGCGCCGTGCGGGGATAGGGTGCCACGAATCGTCGCTGCCCTGTTCGCGGATGCCGGACATGATGGCAGAAACGACGGCCGCAGATCAGGCTGCGCTGCCTCGGACGGAGGTTGCACGTCGTGTTGGCTTCCGCGTGGCGGTCGGATGCGTGGCGCGAGGCCGTCCAGCACACTCCCCTCCTGCCTTACTGCGGCCGTCTGGTGAGGTGAGTCCGTGTCCACGGGGGCCGAAGGCGCGGCAGTAGGCCCGGTCTGTGCGGGTTCCTCAGCGGAGCCGGGTTGAGTGTTGTTCAGGAGCGAGCGAATCGGAAGCATCTGGAGCTGGGCTTTGTTTGGATGATTGAGAGATACCGTGATGCAGGCGCAACTATTCATTTTTGACGCAAACGCACCAGCCGAATGCGCTCCACCGGTTCACGAGGTCTGCGATGATGACGCCCTCGTTTTCCTGTGAGGCGAGTTTTTGCGTCAGCAGACGCTCGCCGACACAGCGCTTGATGCGCGAGATCTGCGCCTCGACCAGCGAACGCAGGCCGTAGCCGTACTTGTTGCGACATGCATGGAGGCCCGATTCCTTGATGTAGCCCACGAGCTGATCATGCCAGATGGTATGCGTCTTGTGGGCACTGTCAACTTGGCGGCTGCAAGTAGCGCTCGCGAGAACGTAAATGATTCCCTCAGACTGCAGACGGATTCTGGGCGTCACTGGTGAATTCTCTCCAGATTGCGAAGCGTTCGGCAAGCTGTTTGCGGTAGAGCGATGCGCGCAGCAGATGCCGCTTCAGGGCGAAGTGCTGGCGGATCGACCCGAAGTTCGACAGGAAGGCCTGAGTGCGCTTCGGGTCGCGAAAGCCCTTGAAGCGCCGCTCGCGTTCGCGGGTCGGCTGATGACTGTTCTCGGCGCGGTTGTTCACGCGGGCAGCGGCCTTCACGAGCACGTGCTTGACGTTGGCGAGCTCGGGGATGCCAGCCTTGGCAGCCGGGTAACTGCGTAACTGGTCGGTGACGATCTTGCGCGGTGCCGGACAGGAACGCAGCACTCGCTGGAAAAAGCGCTTGGCTGCGACCTTGTCGCGCCGCTTCTGCAGCAGGATATCCAGATCGGCACCGTGTTCGTCGACCGCCCGCCACAGCAGCCAGGGCTCGCCGCGCAGATTCACGAACATCTCGTCCAGATGCCAAGTGCGGCTCGGCTTTCGCCGCGCAGTCTTGACCCGCTGAGCGAAGGCCGCACCGAATTTGTCGCACCACCGGCGGATTGTCTCGTAGCTGACGATCACGCCGCGCTCGGATAGCAGCTCCTCAATGTCGCGTAGGCTCAACTGCAAGCGGAAATACCAGCGGACCGCCTGGCTGATAACTGCTGCGGGGAATCGATGGCCGTGGTAGAGCGCTTTCGGTTTCATCGCATCATCTTACGCGACCACACCCGCCAACGTGACAGTGCCGGCCGCATCGAGGATTAAGCTATGGCGCTCGGGTTTTCCAAGGGGTATCGACAATTACACATCACTGGCCTCACGTTTGGTCCTACGTTTTGGCAGCCCCTCCAATTTTGAGTCAATGTTACGATAAAGCTCTTTATTGTTTTCTTGTGCGAGCCTCTCCGCTTCGTTTGGCCGTGAGCCTTTTAATCCATAAGCCTTATCTAGATTATACCCGCCAAGCCCAGTCGGTCCAGAGTAGTACGGGTTACTTGGGTCGCTCACCCCTTGATTTGTAGTGTCTGTGTAAGGCACGGCTTTGCCAATAATAGGCATATCATTCACCATAAAAAATAAATTTTGGGAGAGAGCCGGAATAATCTTCCGCCTTACTTGTGGTGTCATTCACATAGGAATTCTAGCGAATTCTCCGTCAAGCCCGATACCACAAACACGAAAAATGATCATGAGAAACGCCGCCATTGCCGAAAAAATGGTTCATCGCGGATTACCAGGGAACAAGGCGCGGAGCGTGGGCTTCGCGGATCGCGACAAGGCTGCCCGGCGCGGGCCGGGCAGTACGCGGCATCTGGACGAGATGTTTGTGACATTGCAAGGCAAACCTTATGTCCTCCGGCGAGCGATCGATCAGCGCCGCATCGAGCTCGACATCCTGCTGCAGAAGCGGCGTGACAAGACAGCCGCGAAACGCTTTTTCCAACGCGTGCTCGCTGCCTGTCCTGAGGCACCGAAGAAGATCGTCACCGATCAGTTGGGCAGTTACCGCGCGGCGAAAGCTGAGATACCAGAGTTGGTGACCGTGAAGCACGTCTTCGTCAAAGCGGCTGCACGCGTCAAACCGTGCCGAGAACAGCCACCAGCCCACGCGGGAGCGCGAGCGGCGCATGCGCGGCTTTCGCGACCCGAAGCGCACGCAGGTCTTCCTGTCGAGCTTCGGTCCGATCCGACAGCACTTCGCACTGAAACGACATCTGCTGCGCGCTTCTCTCTATCGCAAACACCTCGCGGCACGGTTCGTCGCATGGCGCGAATTTACCAATGTCACCCAAACTCCGTCGAATGCTTTCTGAGCACCAGTGCC
>NZ_JBSAXA010000057.1:0-4594 GCF_053427615.1 Burkholderia sp. AW33-5
TTCGACCGTTGGCGCTCCAGAAAGCGGCAGACGCGATAGTCTGCCAAGGGAAAGCAATGCAAGTGTATTATCGCGTCAGAAACAACCGGTCGAGCGTTGTATCGGTCATCAATTGAATCAAATGCGCACGTATTGTGCCCGCGTCGGGCAGCAAATATGAACAACTGCCTCGGCGACTGCAATATTCTGCCACCTCAACTGGCTAATGCCCTCTTCTTCCGCGTCGCGCCGGCTCGATACGGCAACGGAGCGTGAGGCTCATGTGTCCGGGTCGACGATCCGCGGCGACAACAGGAACACTCGCTCCATGTGATTTTGCGAGTCGTTGTTGTATCGGAACAGTGCGCCGAGCAATGGGATCTTTGACAGCCAGGGCACACCACTCGTACCGTTCACACGCTTGTCCGTATTGTAGCCTGCGATCAGCAGGCTCTGCCCCTGACCGACGAACGCCTGCGTATTGATCTCGCTGCTCGCGATAACCGGGAGATTCTCGACCTGATCCCCCGTCAGCTGCCCGTCCGTCACATGAACATTCATCTTGATCCGGGTCCCGCGACTGTCTTGCACGATCATCGGGAGAACGCGCAGCGAAGTGCCGGTCGACACGCTATAAAGTTCCGCCGACGCATAACCGGACACCTTGACGAAGAAGCGCGTCGTGTTGTCCATCACGGCCTCCGAGTTGTCGAGCGTCGCGACAAGTGGCGACGCTTCAATCTTCACCTTCGATGTCGACTGCAGCGCGTTCACGCGCGCCATCAAGAAGCGAGCCGCGTCACCGACAACTGCCGTGACAGACACGCCGGCAGGTGTTGCATTGGCAATCGCGTTGCCTGCGAGCGTCGTCGTGCCGAAGAACGGGTTGACTTGGCCATTCGAAAAGCTGTTTTGCGCCGACGTGCCTATGCTCGTGCCCGACTGAGTCGCACCTGTGCCGGTCTGAATATCGCCGTGGCTGTTATGCGCGCGCCAGTCGACACCAATTTCTCGAAGCAAGTTGTCGTCGATCTCCATGATGTGCGCCTGGATTTCGATGAGCCTGGGTTGAATGTCGAGTTGCTGGATAAGCGGCGCGTACTGTGCGAGGCGATCGGGCATATCACGGATCAACACCGAGTTCGTCATCGGATCGGGCTGGATGATCGGCAGCTCGTCATTCCCCGCAGACGAGTCCCCGGTCTGGGATGAGCCGCCGACCGCGGCGGTTCGCGCCCCTCCGCTAGCACCGCCATTCTGCCCCCCCTTGGTAAACAAGTCACCGAGACCGCCCCCCGTCATGCTCGGCGGTAATGGTGGCATCAGTCGATTATCTCCGGATGCTCCTCCTGAAACGTCGCTCATCGACTGCACTCGTTGCACGCCCGGTGCTGCGCTCGGCTGGCTGACTGTCGCCTTTCCTCGCACTCGATACAAGTTCGCCAGTACAGACGCGACCCCGGGCAAGGTCACCGGGTTTCCGTCGATCTGCACGGTGTGATCTGCCGCCCACGCATGCTTCAGCTTGAAGATACGGATCGTCGACCCGCTCCGACGTCCGGAACGCGCGTCGAGCCGCTGCGCGATATCGGTTATCGTCTGAACGTATTGAACAGGACCACTGACGACTATGGTTCCGGATTCCTCGTCGAAGTAGATCGGAAAGCGCTTGTCGTCCATGCCGATCTGGCGCAGCGCGGAGCGCAAGTCGCTGATCGAAGCGTGATCGAGCGGCAAGACTTGCCGCGTCACATCGTTCGCGTTTGTTATTGACAAGATGTTGCCATCGTAGAACCACACAAATCCGAAAGTTGCTGCGAGCGTATCGAGGAAACGCTGCGGCATCAAATCAAATCGCCCCGTGACAGTACCTTGAACGTTACCGGCAATCGACGCCGCGATGCCTTGACTCGCGGCGAAATCTCTCAGCACGTCCTTCAGATCTTTTCCTGCCAGGGCAACGTGTACTTCCGTGCTCTTCCAGCGGACAGGCATCGCGTTTGCAGCATTGATTCCGGTAGTGCCAAGTATCACGACACACCATGTCGCGTATAACAGTGCTTTCGCTTTCATCGATTTTTGGAGTGTAGGTTGGGAGACAGTAGCCAGCCGAGATCAGCCTGCGAGCGTTTCCGAAGGTGTCTCGTCGAACTCCTTGCGGTAGGCGATCACGAGCGTCGAACCATTCTGGATACCCCATTTTCGAGCGGCTGCCATTACGCTCCGCTCGCCGGTCGATGTGGAATCGACAAGCTCCATACGGATTCGCTCCATTCTCTGTGAGCGAATCAGTTCACGTGGCGAAACCCCGAGGTGGACCTTGAACGCATTCTGTAGCGCGCGCTCCGTGACTCCTATCTCCGCCGAGATCTCCCGAACCGAAAGATCGCTACGACTGAGGTTCTGGAGAATATAGTGATAGGCGCGTCGATACTTCAATGGCAACCGCGCAGTCACGTCATCGGATTGAGGTGGCTGGTTCAATGTCCGACCAACGAGAAACGGCTTGCCCATCATCGCATCCTCGCGTAGGCATCGCGTAGCGACCAGGGCGTAGCGCCTGAAGAAGCTCAACGACTCCTGAGTGTGGTCCTGCAATTGATGGATCTTGGCAACACAATAGAAGTACTCCAGATAGCGACGGCTCAGTTCGCCGCCACGAAATGTTTCTGACATCGGCTCCAGAACAAAATGTGCCAGATTTGGCGCGTTTCCTGCTAGCAAAGCGAGCGCGATCTCAAAACGCAGCGTGTGGCGATAATCGACGAATCCTTGCTCTCCTGCGACATCGAGATACCGCGCCAGTTCGCTGATCGCGTTTCGATCTCCTGCCGCCGCGCACCTCAACTTCATCAGGTATGCGACACGATCTCGCAACAGTGGATCCTCAACGGATCTTTCAGGTTCCGAGACGTCACTCGTGCGATCCACCATGCTCATTGACTGCGAAGATTGCCAATACACATGGTCGTTGAACACCGACGCTCGGCGCAAGTCACTCTGCACGACAAGATCGAAACGCAACACGGCGATAAAATCTCGCCAGTGCACGCGCGTATCGTCGAATTGCTCTTCGACGATCTCCTCAATCGAATCGATGACGTCAAACGCTTCGTCTATGCGTCCCATTTCATAGAGCGCACAGGCAATCCCGAATCGGGACTCAGCCAACCATCCTGCCTGAATGTCGGGCTCATCACATATGCGGGAAAAGCATGCGAGCGCCGTGGTGACTCGGTGGCGAAACAGCGCCTGCCACGCGGTGTTCCGGCAGGTCGCGATGCGAATCTTGTGGTTTGAGCCACGAATTTTTCGTTGGGCACGCCGATAGTTCTCTTCCGCCTCGGCCTCAAACCCAAGCACCAATTGCAGATCAGCGTGCAATTGCAAATCGCATGATGTCCGGTCTGACGGCGTCTTACTGTCGAGCCAGTCGCTAGATCGCTCGAGCGCCGCATCAAGCTCGCCTTCGAGAACCAACGTGAGATGCGACCGCACCTGCGCCGGTGAGTCCGCACGGAGCAGATTCAACGCCGATACCATCGGAAAATAGAGCATCGAGAACATAATACAACTCCTCGCCTAGTCAAACGTTGTGTTTTCACCGAACCGGACCGCTCGCCATCACTCTAGTCTCCGTGCAACAAGCAGATCCTCAAGATCTCTGAACAAAAGCGAATTTGACGAAATTTTTCAATTCACTCGTCGGGTCCGTGCAAAGCCGCGCCACTTAAAGCGTGTTTCAAAAGGAGTTGTCTGGTCGCTGAAGCGTTCGCCAGAAGATCAGGAAACAGACAAATTTGAGGAGTTCTACATGGAAGTCGGCACGACGCTCAAATCGCGTACGAAGACGGCGTGATCCGTTCAGCCAGGCATTGGTACGTTCGACGACCCAACGCACTTTCCCAAGATCGCTGTCGTGAGGTTCCCCGCGTCGGGCAATCGATGTGGAAATGCCGGCGGCGTGCAACGGCCGGCGATATTTGTCGTGGTCGTATGCCCGATCGGCATAGATCCGGACAGGCTTGAGCCGGGGGCGACTACGCAAACCGCGAACCGGTGGATGGCGTTGACCAGTGGCGCAGTTGCGTGATGTCGTTGCGGTTCGCGCCCGTCAGGATGATCGCGAGCGGCGCGACGTTGGCGCCGGTGGCGACGTGATGTTTTAAACCGCGTCGCGCACAAGCGGTGGGGTTAGGTCCCGTTTTTCGCCCGCTCGAACTGCTCGAACAGAAGTGGAATCGATGACGACATGAGAAAAGTCGATCCGATCGGCGACACGCAGCTTCGCAAGCAGGGGCTCCTGGAGCCGATCCCGAACGCGGGCCTGTTGCCAGTCGCACAGGCGGCGCCAGCAACTGATACCCGATCCGCATCCCATCTCGGCAGGTAGTTCGTTCCAGCGAATGCCGCTCTCGAGTATGAAAAGTACTCCAGTCAGCGCATCCCGATCGGCTACGGTTTTTCGCTCCGGCCCAAAACACTCTCTTCGAAGCTCTAACACAATGAGTTTTTCAGCTGTCGCCAGCAGATGATGCAAGCGGCGATTTTCATGAACGCCTCGTGTATGGCCGCGAGGCGTTCGAACCGGATTCGCAGGCGTCTGAAGTTGTGT
>NZ_JBSAXA010000058.1:0-4127 GCF_053427615.1 Burkholderia sp. AW33-5
CGCGGGCCAGGCCGCCAGCGCACCGATGCCGCCGACCCAATGGTCGTACGACAAGAACCTGAAGATGGCGCCGAACGACACCGCGAAGGCGAAGGCGCTGCTCGCGAAGGCCGGCTATCCGAACGGTTTCGACATCACGCTGTGGGCGATGCCGGTGCAGCGCGCGTACAACCCGAACGCCCGCCTGATGGCCGAGATGATCCAGGCCGACTGGGCGAAGATCGGCGTGAAGGCGAAGATCGTCACGTACGAGTGGGGCGAGTACATCAAGCGCGCGCACACGGGCGAGCAGGACACGATGCTGATCGGCTGGACGGGCGACAACGGCGACCCGGACAACTGGCTCGGTACGCTGCTCGGCTGCGAGGCGATCAAGGGCAACAACTTCTCGCACTGGTGCTACAAGCCGTTCGACGATCTCGTCCAGAAGGGCCGCACGGCGACGGGCCAGGACGCGCGCTCAAAGCTCTATATGCAGGCCCAGCAGATCTTCGCGCAACAACTGCCGTTCTCGCCGATCGCGAACTCGACGGTCTACCAGCCGGTACGCAAGAACGTGGTCGACATGCGCATCGAGCCGCTCGGCAATCCGCGATTCGACGGGGTCAGTGTGAAGTGACCGGACGGCGGTCCGTTCACACGATATGGTTTGTATTGGCTCGATCACTGGGCAGCCCGTCGCCCCGAGCGGCGACGCGCTTGAGGTGATGCAGCATGCTCGGGCACCCGTCAGTCAGTTGCCGTACACGTCGAAAGAGAAATACTTCTGGGCGATTTTCTCGTATGTTCCATCTTTGCGCATGCTTGCGATCGCCTGGTCGATCTGCGCGGCGTTGTTGCATAAATCAGGCGTGAGGACGAAGTGGTGCCTTTGTTCATGTGTGCGATTCGCAGACATCGTTTCACTTTTTTGAAGGCCGTTTCTTTGGCGCGTCGGAACCCGTGGCGACCGTAGGGGACACGGGTTCCAACGCGCGCCGATGATGTTCGCCGAGGATTTTGTCGACCCGCCATTCGCGATGCCGAATTCGCTCTTTCCGCTCGTCGTACGCACTTTCCACCTCCTCCGCGAGAGGTGTGATTTCACCCAGCTCCGCAATGCGGTCAACGGGAGTCTTTCCACCAAGTGAGCCGTGTGGGCGACGCCAGTTGTAGTCGAACTGCCACTCTTCGATTCGCAAGTCGATTGCCCGCTCTGTCGGGGCATGGTGGAACCAGAACTCGTTCAGGTCAGTAAGCTGCGAACGTTCAACCTTCCCATTGAGGTGCGGCGAACGTGGTGGAATTGGCCGAAATTTGATGCACTCGTTCATCAGGCGCCGCTGCACGGATTCAGCGAAGAACTCGCCGCCGCGGTCGGTCTGGATACGCTGAATCGGAAACGGCATTTCCTCGACGACACGATCAAGGAAAAGCAGCGTATTTCGGGCATTTCTTCGAGGGTAGACGGCCAGTACACGAAACCGAGAACAGTCATCGATGGCCGTGTACTGGTAGACGCCTCGCGCAATCTTCATCGTGTCCATCTGGACGCGGTCTCCGGGAACCGGACGACTGTAGCGCCTCGGTTGTGCCGGCCTCCTGGGGCGAACCAACGGCTTCACGGACGCTTCGCACAGAACCTTGTGAATGGTCGCAAGGGACAGTTCTCTTTGCTCGTGCAGACGCAATTCGTTCTGAATCCGCCGTGCGCCCTTGCGTTCAGCCCGCAGGCGAAGAATCGTTGCCTGATCTGCGTCAGAGACCTTTCGATTCGGGCTGGTCAGAGGGCGACGGCTTTGAGAGCGAAGACCGTCTTCTCCCGCTTCCTGGTAGCGGCGCAGCCACTTGCGAAGCGTTGGCCTAGAAATGCCACAACGTGTGCACACGAGACCGGCGTTGCCGGTCTCGTGATACATGCGCACCCAACGTAATCGCATCGAGATTTCGCGCTCCATCGTCCCATATTAGTTGAAACGATGTCCGTGAATCACACATCTACGCGACCACACCCGCCAACGTGACAGTGCCCATTGGACCCTTGACCAACTGGTCCAGCAGTTCCTTGGGCAGTTCAGGCAGCGGCCCGCGGGCCGCTGCCTGACGCGCTACGGTTTGTCTCTTCTTCTTCATTGGCATATCCATGGCTTTTACACCTCTTGATATGCCCCGCACACAAAATGACGGATAGGTCCGAGCCGATGGGCAGGTATCCTCAAATTGAACCACGTCGCAATGTGCTACGAAACTTCGCTTTTTCGGGCGAGACCCTATCGGAAGTCGCCTATATTCCGATACGAGGTGAGCAGCCGGTTACGCTGCATTGCCCTGTTACATATAAAGCGGGTTGCTCCAAGCTCTCACCACGCCCGTCTCACCCATACCGTAAATGAGACTCGGTGGTCCATCGAATAGCCAGCCGACACAGTGCGAGCAAGACGTTTCGGAAGGCGGGCATCCGCCTTCTGGAACGGACGTCCCGCCGTTGCGGCCGACCATAGGGAAATCAGGCGCGCCGCTGCTCCATGGCCTGCAGTCCTTGCGTGAGGACGCTCAGGCTCTGTATGAGCGGCGGGTCGCCTATGATACAAGCGGTCCGGGAGGCAACTCGCAAGGCTATTGGCAAGTAGCACGTTTCTCGTCGGGCCGTCCCGCTGCAACTCCACCGTCGCTGCCACAGCAGCCATCGTTTCAGTCGCGGGTCACGGACCCCTTGAACCAATACGTCCCGCACGGCGAACCGACTAACGTGCTACCGCCGCTGCCGCCGCAGCCATCGTTTCAGTCGCGGGTCGCGGACTCCGTGGACCAATACGTATCGCACGGCGAACCAACCAACGTGCCGCCGCCGCAGCCATCGTTTCAGTCGCGGGCCGCGGACTCCGTGGACCAATACATATCGCACGGCGAACCAACCAACGTGCTGCCGCCGCAGCTACAATTTGCAGCCACGGCGTCAGCAGAATTCCAAGCTTCGCGGCAGCCATTGACACCTTCGTTATGGCAAAGCAACGCTGATCCGCGCCCGGCCACCAACAAAGCGGTTGCTGCGGCAAGCTCGATCCCGGAGAATTTGGCGGGAGCGAAACCGCCCGATCAGCGGTTGCACCCCGCCAGCCTGACGCCCGGCCGTCCAATGGGCGCCATGAGCAGCGCGCAGTCCACGCTTGTTATGACGACAGCGGAAGCTCTCAAGCTGCCTGCCGTCGTCAACCACGCCCGTCTCGTGCTGTTCAGCAATCGTCAAAGCATGAACAAGGACTATGTTGGCGAACAGTTCGGCCACGTTTGGGGCACCGCGGTCGCCTATCTCAATGATGTCGAACGCGCCAAATACAAGGTGACTGTCCAGAACGGACTGGTCCTCGACGCTCAAGGTCTCCCCTTCGACACAAGTGCAGCCTCCACTGCGTTCGCCAATAATAAGGGCCGGGCGATTTTCGTGATGGATCACTACGGAGATATCTATGTCTCGAATATGCAGACGAGCGGAAAATTTCATCATTCTAGCTTTCTTGCCGGTGCTCCCGTTGCCGCAGCAGGTGACATCCGCATCGAGAACGGCAAAGTAAGGATCATTTCACGCAAGAGCGGACACTACCAACCAACCACCGAGCAGCTGAAGCAGTTTGAAAATCGGCTGCACAGTCTCGGCATACACGATTTCAGCATCGATGAAAACCTCAGTTAATACCAGGTACCTCAGGATACCGATAAGCATGCTGTACGACATCGAAAATATCGAAGCTTTCGCTGGGCTCGACCGCGATGCGATCGCAAAATTGCCGAGCGAATATTCAGAAGACGAACTTCGCGGTATTGTAGCGGCATTGAAATTCGCTAAACGCAACCTGGATTTCGATTACAGGAGTTTTTCGCCCGACTTGCCATACTCGAGCGGCCAGATATACCGTTTCCTTGTCAAAATTCATGATTCGATCGCTTACCATTCCGAACTCATGCGTGAGTGAGCCTAAAGTGTGGTGCAATAACGACCGCAGGATCTGTTGGGCACTGTCAACTTGCGGGACTTCGTCGATGAAAATGCATAAGAGACGGTTTCAAAAAGGCCCCGTAGGGCTGTTAACTTTCGCGGCGAGCTGTTAACCTCAGGCATCGGAACAACCGAGACTGAGGAGATGGCCAAG
>NZ_JBSAXA010000059.1:0-3974 GCF_053427615.1 Burkholderia sp. AW33-5
CAACCGTTTTTTAAAACTCGTCAACAACTTTTTTAACTACTTCGTTGCGACGACTGCGGTTTAATTTCGTATGCACTGGAGTCGATAAAACCGACTTCAACAGCACCGCTTCCCTTCTCCTCCCGCGCTGCGTTTCAGTTAGCGCGAAAGAGGCGTGATTCTAAGCACCCGCCCCAGTCTCCGCAACCCCCTTTGTGAAATATTTTTGACGTGCTATGCCGGGAGCCGCTGAGCCGCAGCCGCGGTCATATATACGCAACACGGCAGGAGCAGCCTCGGTCGCCCGTGAACCGCCCCGCCGCAGCGAACTCAACCTTCCGTCGATTACCGCCCCACCATCGCCCTCACCACCCCATCCCGCCGAATCAGTCCGTGATACAGCGCCGCCGCGAAATGCGCGAGGAACGTCAAGAAGAACAGATAGGCCAGCACGCGATGCGCGACCCTGAGCCAGGCGAACGTCACCGGATCAGCCGACACAATCGCCGGCAGCTGCACACCACCGCCCAGCGTCACCGGATACCCGCCTGCCGACAGCATCGCCCACCCGATCAGCGGCATCGCGAGCATCAGCGCGTACAGCACCAGATGCGACCCATGCGCGGCAACCTTCTGCCACCAGGGCAGATCCTCGGGCAACGCGGGCGGCTTCGACACGAACCGCACCACGATCCGCACGCAAACCAGCACCAGCACGGCAATCCCCAGCGGCTTGTGCAACGCCACCAGGAAATCGTGCCGCCCCGATACCGACGCCACCATCCCCACCCCGATGAACAGCATCGCGACGATCATCGCGGCCATCACCCAATGCAGCAGCCTCGCCGGCAAGCTAAACGTCGTCGTCGCCTTCATCATCGTCCCTCCGCACTCAGTCGCGCCGCGCCGGCCACGCCGGCTTCTTCACTCGTCCGGCGCAGATACGAATCCGCATACGCCGCGGACCGCGCCGCCAGCAACGGATCCCCCGACACCTGAATCCCCTGCGGCAACACGGTCGGGTCGTAATTCACTTCCCGGCACGGCCCGCTGTCCTGCGCCTCCACGCGATCGAGCACGAGCGTCCCCGCGTCGATCGTCGTACGCTGCGCGGGCCAGGTCTTCGTCGCATCGTCCACCGGGTCGCCGGGCTCCGCCAGCGTGACCAGCAGCTTCCACTTCTGCGCGCCGTCCGCGATGCGCCGCGTCAGGTCCTGCTGCAGCACGTTCGGATTCGCGGCCGTCGCGACGTCGCCGGCGCCCGTCGTCTGCTCCGGCACGACGCGCCACCTCACCGCCTGGCGCTTGCCGGCGGCATCGACGAAGTAGAACGCGTTCAGCCCGTAATAGCTTTCGGTGACATAACTCGCGCTCGGCTTCGCACCCTTCACCCAGGCGCGGAATGCAGCCGTCTCCGGATGCGCGCCGAAAAACGCCTTCACCTTCGCCGGATCGGGCTTGCCCGTCGCCGGATCCGGCCGGGTCGCCAGCAACTGCGCGTAGAACGCCTTCGGCGTCGCCACCGGAAACACCGGCATCGCGTTCATCCCGGTCCGCCATTGCTGGCCGTCCGGCGCGGTGAGCTTCAGCGCGAGGCTGCGGATCGGCACGCTGCTGTCGGGCGCATACGGATTCCCGCCCGGCAGCGCGAAGCGCCCGACCACGGGCGTGCGCACCGCCTTGAAGAACGGCGCGACGGAATATGCGCTCGCGGCGCCGTTGCCTTCGAAGTAACCGGTCACGCACACGCCCTTCGCGTGATTGCGCCGGAAACCCGGATGCTCGCCGCCGGCCGTCTGCAGCGCGTCGACGAGCCGGTGCGGAGTCAGACGCGCCGGCGCGAGCCAGCCGCCGACATACCCGAAGGCCACGGCCACGCCGGCCACCGCGCCGCCGATCACGGCCCAGCGCCACCACCCGCGCCCGGGTTCGCGCGGCGGCGAAGAAGAGGAAGATTGCTTCATGGATGCACTCCCGATCGTCAGATCATTGTCGAACGCGTGTAGGACGCCACCCGCGCCGCTTTATTCCATCAAGAAATTTTTCGTATGCTGACGGAATAAGCGGCGCCGACCGGCGTCCTACGCGGCATCTCCACGCTTATCGGCTCGCGCCCCGGCCATGCCCTCAAACGCCCCCGACGACGACGCATTGCGCGAACTCATCCCCAGGCTGCGACGCTTCGCGCTCTGGCTGGCGCGTGACGTCCACGCGGCCGACGATCTCGTCCAGTCGACGCTCGAGCGCGCGCTGTCGCGCTGGGCGAGCCGCCGCGACGACGCGTCGCTGCGCAGCTGGCTGTTCACGATCCTTTACCGGCAGTTTCTCGACGGCAAACGCAGCGCGAAGCGCTACGCGTGGCTGCTCGGCCGCATTCGCGACGACGACGAAGCGCACTGGCCGTCCGCCGAACGCGAGGCAACCGCGCGCGCGACGCTCGAAGCGTTCGGCCGGCTCTCCGACGAGCAGCGCAGCCTGCTGCTGCTCGTCGCGGTCGAGGGCTTCACGTATCAGGAAGTCGCCGACCTGCTCGACGTGCCGATCGGCACCGTGATGTCGCGACTCTCCCGCGCGCGCCGGGCACTGCGCCAGCTCAGCGACGGCGAGCTTCCCGCTCCTTCTCTCCGCTTGATGAAATGAACACGCTCCGTCCCGACGAACACGATCTCCAGGCCTATGTCGACGGCCAGCTCGACGACGATGCGCGCGCCGCAGTCGAGCGATATCTTGCGCTGCATCCGGAGAGCGCGGAACAGGTGAAGCAATGGCAGATGGATGCGCGGCGGTTGCGGGCCGCGCTCGAGAGCGTGCGGATGCCTGGCGAAAATCCTGCGCTCGATCCGGCCACGCTTCGTGCGAAGCGTGCGGAGCGCTCGCGGGTGCGGTTCGCGATGGCGGCTTCGTTCGTGTTCTGTATCGGGCTCGGGACGTTTGGCGGGTGGCAGGCGCGTGGGTGGAACGCGGCGCCGCCGATTGCGCCGATGAGCGATGCGGTCGAGGCTTACCGGATGATGGCGGTCGATCAGACCGCGAAGGTGGATTTCCAGCCGACGGGTGCGAAGGATTTGCAGACGTGGCTCACCCGGCGCATGGGGGTGTCGGCGAGGCTGCCGGATTTGAGTGCGGCCGGGTTCCGGCCGGTTGGCGGGCGGTTGTTTACGACGGACAGCGGCGCGACGGCTGCGATGGTGCTCTACGAGGACGACGCCGGGCGGACACTGAGTTTCTATCTGCGACCGGCGGAATCGAAACATCGGCTGCTGCCAGCCGGGCAACGTGTGGATGGGTCGTTGCTGGCGCGGTATGGGTCGGTGAACGGGCTCAACTTCGCGGTGGTCGGGCCTGTAGATAGTCTTGGTCAGCACGCGGTCGTGAGGGTGCTCGATCAGCAGATTTGAGCTGGACGATACGCTGTCCGTTGGTGGCCGTTGTGCGCTGACTGCGGTCGTCCGATGCGGTTCGACAAACCTGAAAGCACTCACGTTCACCGTTCGGGGCCACAGCGTTTAAATTCTCTTTCGTGGTGGTTGTCCACACCGCGGACCTCGTCGCGGTGCGTTCCCGAATGGGTAGACCCTCTTCGGTTCCGATGTCACAGGGTTTGGCGTCTTCTGGACGCTGGATATCCACATCGGCCGCAGCGGCTCGGCATGCCTTCTCCGGTTGAATCACTCACCTTCGGCCCGCACAGCATTTCGAGTGTCTTTGGGTCGCGATATCCACATCGCCCTCGCCGAGCTGGTACACAGGATTTCGATTCGGCCGCTCACGGGTTGTTCGCATGCGCGTGAGCGCTTCGAATCAATGTGTCCCCGGGGGGCGCACAGCGTTCCTGATTGTTTTGCGTGCCGGTTGTCCACACGCGACAATCGGGCGCTACGGCCGCACGGACATCACTTTGTCGAGTAAGCCCCGAGAATCTCGCCGGTTTCCGGGGACACGAATAGGCAGCCTTCAGACCGAGCAGCGTCGCGGTAACGAGATCGACGGAACAC
>NZ_JBSAXA010000006.1:0-255878 GCF_053427615.1 Burkholderia sp. AW33-5
CAGCTCTTCTTCTTGACCGGGCGGACGTAGCCGCTTTTCGCGGTCTGCGTCTTCTCGTTCAATGCGAGGACGCCTTCGGCGACGTCCTTCCAGATCGTCGTGCCGGCAGCGATCGTCACGCCGCGGCCGACGCGCACCGGCGCGACGAGCTGCGTGTCGGAGCCGACGAACACGTCGTCCTCGATCACGGTGCGGAACTTGTTCGCGCCGTCGTAGTTGCAGGTGATCGTGCCCGCGCCGATGTTCACGCGCGCGCCGATGTCGGCGTCGCCGATGTAGGTGAGGTGGTTCGCCTTCGAGCCGTGGCCGATCACCGCGTTCTTCACCTCGACGAAGTTGCCGACGTGCGCTTCGTCGGCGAGCTGCGCGCCCGGACGCAGCCGCGCGTACGGGCCGATCACGGTGTTCGCGCCGAGCTCGGCGCCGTCGATGTGCGTGAATGCGTCGATGCGCGTGCCCGCGCCGATCGAGGCGTTGCGGATCACGCAGTTCGCGCCGATCGTCACGTTGTCGGCGAGCGTCACGTTGCCTTCGAACACGCAGTTCACGTCGATCGACACGTCGCGGCCGCAGCGCAGCGTGCCGCGCACGTCGAGCCGCGCCGGATCGGCGAGCGTGACGCCGTCGACGAGCAGCGCATCGGCGACGTTGCGCTGATGGATGCGCTCGAGCTCCGCGAGCTGCGCCTTGCTGTTCACGCCGAGCGTTTCCCATTCCTCGTCGGGCTGCGCCGTGACGATCTCGAAGCCGGCCTCGATCGCGAGCTCGACGACGTCGGTCAGGTAGTACTCGCCCTGCGCGTTCTCGTTCTTCAGCGCGCCGAGCCACATCGACAGCTGCGCCGTGGGCGTGACGATGATGCCGGTGTTGATCTCGGCGATCCTCAACTGCTCGGGCGACGCGTCCTTCTGCTCGACGATGCGCGTGACGAAGCCGGACGCGTCGCGCACGATGCGGCCGTAGCCGGTCGGGTCGTCGAGCGTGACGGTCAGAATTCCGTAGCGGCCCTCGCGCGCGGCGTCGACGAGACGCCGCAGCGTCGACGCGCGGGTGAGCGGCACGTCGCCGTACAAAACCAGCGTCGGTTGCGCGGGATCGAGCAGCGGCAGCGCCTGGCGTACCGCGTGGCCGGTGCCGAGCTGCTCGGCCTGCACCGCGAACTGGACGTCGGGCGCGGCGACGGCGGCCTGGACCTGCTCGGCGCCGTGACCGACGACGACGACGAGCCGCGACGGCTGCAGCGTGCGCGCGGTGGCGATGACGTGGGAGAGGAGCGGCCTGCCGGCCAGGGGATGGAGCACTTTCGGCAGCGCGGAACGCATGCGCTTGCCGGTGCCTGCCGCCAAAATCACGATATTCATGGCGCCAGCTTGTCAGAGGAGTTCGAAGCCGTCCATTTTAGCATGCGGCCCCCGTCGTTCCGGGCCTGTCGCTGCGGGGCGACAGCGCCGGAACGAGGCCGCGGCCCCGGTTCCGGCGGGTGTTCGGACCCTGCTTACAGGTCGTCGAACTGGACGATCGAGATCGGTTTCGCCGAGCCCGGCGCGGCGGTCTCGTCGCCGGACGCGCACGGCTCCTCGTCAAACGCGATGTCGCCCTGCGGATCGGCCTCGCCGGTCGCGCGCAGCGACGCGAACGGGAACTGGGTCGTATCCATCAGGTGCGACGGCACGACGTTCGCGAGCGCGCTGAACATGTTGTCGACGCGGCCCGGGAAGCGCTTGTCCCATTCGCGGATCAGCGCCTTCATTTCCGCGCGCTTCAGGTTCGGCTGGCTGCCGCACAGGTTGCACGGGATGATCGGGAATTCGCGCAGCTCGGCGTATTTCTCGAGATCGGTTTCCTTCACGTAAGCGAGCGGGCGGATCACGACGTTCCTGCCGTCGTCCGACTGCAGCTTCGGCGGCATTCCCTTCAGCTTGCCGCCGTAGAACATGTTGAGCAGCAGCGTCTGCAGGATGTCGTCGCGGTGGTGGCCGAGCGCGATCTTGGTCGCGCCGAGCTCGCCGGCCACGCGGTACAGGATCCCGCGGCGCAGCCGCGAGCACAGCGAGCAGGTCGTCTTGCCTTCGGGCACGAGCCGCTTGACGATGCTGTAGGTGTCCTGGTTCTCGATGTGGAACGGCACGCCGACCTGCGTCAGGTATTCGGGCAGCACGTGCTCGGGGAAGCCCGGCTGCTTCTGGTCGAGGTTGACCGCGACGATGTCGAAGTCGATCGGCGCGCGCTCGCGCAGGCGCAGCAGCACGTCGAGCATCGCGTAGCTGTCCTTGCCGCCCGACAGGCACACCATCACCTTGTCGCCCTGCTCGATCATGTTGTAGTCGCCGATCGCCTGGCCGACCTGGCGCACGATCCGCTTGAACAGCTTGTTGTTCTCGTACGCTTCCTTCTGCTCGCGGCGCGTCAGCGCGCGGCGGCCGGTGTCGGCGGCGATGGCTTCGATGGCGGCGCCATCGGCCGCCGTGTCGTTCATGTGGGGGGCGTTCATGCGCGCTCCTCGTCCTTGATGCGAAAGACTTCGACGCCGACGGCGTCGCAGTCCGGATAGGCGTCCGGTTTCTCGGTACAGACGCGTACCGCGCGCACGGCGTCGTGCGCCAGCAGGTTCGCGGCGATCGCGTCGCACAGTGTTTCCTGCAGGTGGATGTGGCCGCGCGCCACGCACTGCGCGACGCTCTGCTTCATCAGGTCGTAGTCGACGACTTCATGCAGCCGGTCGTCGACGGGGGTGGACAGCGCGAGCGGCACGAACAGGTCGACGTTGATGACGACGCGCTGCTCGCCGCGCTTCTCGTGTTCGAAGGCCCCGATGTTGATGTGCACCTCGTAGTCGCGCAGGTAGAGCCTGCGGCAGTCCGCGAGGCGGGGGTGCAGGAGAGCGGAAAACATGGTCGTCCCAGTCAAATTGGCGTGCGCGCACGCAAAGCGGCGCGGGCGGCGGCGATCAGGCCGCGCGGTCCGCGCAGTTCATTCATTCGGGCCGGCGGCGTGCGGCACCAGGTGCTCGCCGCCGTCGACGGTCAGCGTCGCGCCCGTGACGCCGGGCGCGCTCGCGAGATAGCAGGCCGCCGCCGCGATGTCGTTCGCGTGCGGCGCATGGCCGCGCACGAGCGCCGCCACGCGCACTTTCGGCGCGAGGGCCAGCGCCAGCGCGGCGGTCGCGCGGTTCAGCGCGGCCTGCATCAGCGCATGCGACAGCCGCGCCGGCGCCGGGTGAAACAGGGCCTGATCCAGCACGTGGATCGCGCACGCGCGCAGCGATTCGTCGTCGCGCGCGGCGTCGGGCGTCGCGTCGGCAAGCGCCCGGGCCAGCGCGAGCGGCGCCGTCACGTTGCGCGCGAGCGCAGCGGCGAGCGATGCGCCGTCCACGGTGTGCGCGTCGTCGGTGCCGGCGCAGGCACTCACGAACACCGCGCAGGCGGGCCGGCCGAGCGCCGCGCCGCACGCGGCGACGAGCGCGGTCGCGTCGGTTTCCAGGGCCAGATCGGCGTCGAGCACGGCTGCACGGCGGCCGTGGGCGGCGACTTCGGCGACGAGCGCATCGGCGGCCGCGCGCGGCGCGCCGGGGCTGCGCTGCAGCGCGACGTCCCAGCCGCGCTGCGCGAATCCGGTCGCGAGCGCACGACCGAGCGACGCGGCGTCGGCCGCGCTGCCCAGCGCGCCGGCGACGAGCGCGATGCGCGGGGTCGACGTATCGGCTGAAACGGTCATTTACAATGCCGGGATGAACCCGAAAGCTCACGAACCCGCTAGTTTACCTGCTCCCGGCCCTGACGCGCTCGCGCAGTCCGAAACCCTTGCCGCGCAACTGCGCGACGAGATCGCGGCGGCCGGCGGCTGGCTGCCGTTCGACCGCTTCATGGAGCGCGCGCTGTATGCGCCCGGCCTCGGCTATTACAGCGGCGGCGCGCGCAAGTTCGGCCGCCGCGCCGACGACGGCAGCGACTTCGTGACGGCCCCCGAGCTGTCGCCGCTGTTCGCGCAGACGCTCGCGAATCCCGTCGGGCAAGCGCTGGCGGCAAGCGGCACGCGCCGCGTGATGGAGTTCGGCGCGGGCACGGGCAAGCTCGCGGCCGGGCTGCTCGCGGCGCTCGATGCGCTCGGCGTCGAACTCGACGAATACCTGATCGTCGACCTGTCCGGCGAGCTGCGCGAACGCCAGCGCGACACGATCGCGGCGGTCGCGCCGGCGCTCGCCGGGAAGGTGCGCTGGCTCGACGCGCTGCCCGAGCGCTTCGACGGCGTCGTGGTCGGCAACGAGGTGCTCGACGCGATGCCGGTGCGCCTCTTCGCGAAAGCGGACGGCGCGTGGCTCGAGCGCGGCGTCGCGCTCGACGCGCGGCACGCGTTCGCGTTCGACGACCGGCCCGCCGGTGCGGCCGGCCTGCCGCCGGTGCTCGCGACGCTCGACGTCGACGACGGCTACGTGACGGAGACGCACGAAGCCGCGCTGGCGTTCACGCGTACCGTATGCACGATGCTCGGGCGCGGCGCGGTGCTGCTGGTCGACTACGGGTTCCCCGCGCACGAGTACTACCATCCGCAGCGCGACCGCGGCACGCTGATGTGCCATTACCGCCACCACGCACATGACGACGCGTTCCTGTACCCGGGGCTGCAGGACATCACCGCGCACGTCGAATTCACCGGCATCTACGACGCGGGCGTCGCGACCGGCGCGGACCTCCTCGGCTACACGTCGCAGGCGCGTTTCCTGTTGAACGCGGGCATCACCGACGCGCTGGCCGCGATCGATCCGTCCGACATCCACCAGTTCCTGCCGGCCGCGAACGCGGTGCAGAAGCTGATCTCGGAAGCCGAGATGGGCGAGCTGTTCAAGGTGATCGCATTCTCGCGCGGGATCGACGGCACGCTCGACGCATTCGCGCGCGGCGACCGCTCGCACGCGCTCTGACGGGGAGTCCGGGATGCTGCGCTGGCTGATGGCGTCGTTCGTCGCGGTGATGATCCTGACGCGCTGCTGGCCGTGGCTCGGCAAGGTCGGCATCGGGCGGATGCCGGGCGACGTCACGCTGACGCTCGGCGGGCGGCGCTACCCGTTCCCGTTCATGTCGACGCTGGTGCTGACGATGCTGGTGTCGATGGTGGCGCGGCTGCTCTGAGCCGCGCCGAATGCGGCGGCGCGCCGCGACCGCGCCGCGGCGCGCGTGTGAGGGTTCGGCGCGTCACGGTTCGCGCGTCACAGCTCGATTTCGCCGAGGATCCGGTGCGCGAGCGCCTTCGCTTCGTTGAACGCCTCCTCCTCGCTCGGACTCGTCGTGTGGACGTCGTAGCGCATGTTTTCCGTCTCGTCGCCGTCGTCCCGGGCGAGGATCACGTAACCCTGGAACTGTCCGTTGGCGGCGTGCTGCGTGTGCGCCTTGGCCGTGTAGATGCCTTTCGTGAACGTGTTCGTGTCCATCGTGCCTCTCCCGCAATAGGACACTTCATCGTAGCACTGCGGCGCAGCATGTACAGCGCCGCTAATCGGCGACCGATCAGCGCGCCGTCATCGTCCCGTCACCGTTCGAGCAACGCGACCACCTCGTCGAGCGTCGGCGCATGCGCGCCCGTATGCCGGCACGCGGCGGCGCCCGCCGCGAGCGCGAACGCGAGATGCTCGCGCCACGACCGCTGCGGCGCGGCCATCAGGCTGAACAGCATGCCGCCGATCGACGCGTCGCCCGCGCCGACGGTATCGACGACCTCGACGCGCGGCGGACTGGCTTCGAGCACGTCGCCGTCCGCGTAAAGCGTCGCCGGCTGCGCGCCGCGCGTGACGAGCACGGCCGCGCGCGGATTCAGCGCGCGCACCGCGGCGACCGCATCCGGGCCGTCGCCGCCGAACAGGTGGCGCAGGTCCTCGTCGGACACCTTGATCAGGTCGGCGAGCGCGGCCATCTTCTCGAGCGTCGGCCGGTACGCGGCCGTCATCAGGTTCCGGTAGTTCGGATCGAAGCTGATCTTCACGCCGCGCGCGTGCAGCTCCGCCGCGAGCGCGACGAGCGTGCCCGCGAGCGGTTCGCGCACGAGGCTGATGCAGCCGAAGTGCGCCCACTTCACGTGTGCGGCCCAGCCGGCCGGCAGCCGCGCCGGGTCGAACGCGAGATCCGCGCTCGCTTCGCCGATGAAGAAGTACGCGGGCGGCCGCGTCTCGTGGACGATCGCGAGCAGCGGCGCACGCGGCACGCGCTGCAGGAAGCGCAGGTCGAGCCCGGCCGCCTCGCTGGTGCGCCACAGCACGTCGGAGAAGCAGTCTTCGCCGATCGCGCCCGCGAGCGCGCTCGGCACGCCGAGCCGCGCGACCGCGCGCGCGACGTTCCAGCCGGCGCCGCCCGGCACCGAGGTCCACTGCGCGTCGCCCGCGCGCACCATGTCGGTCAGGATGTCGCCCGCCGACACGAAGGCCGGAAAGGTGCCGCCGCTCATTGCGTCGGCTCGCTGCGCGCCGCGCGCGCGAGGGTCGCGAGCACGTCGTAGCATGCGCCCATCGTGTGATAGTCGGTCTTGCCGGCCGGGCTTTTCTCGTCGCTGTACTTGCGGTTGTCGCAGGTGAGGATCCGGTACCACGCGCCGTAGCGGTGATCGACGAAATGTGCCCAGCTGTAGCGCCAGATCTCGTCGTACCAGTCCCAGAAGCGCTCGCTGCCGGTGCGCGCGCCGAGCATCGCGGCCGCCGCGAAGGTTTCCGCCTGCACCCAGAAATACTTGTTGTGGTCGCAGATCGTGAAGTCGGGGCCGAAGCCGTAGCAGAGACCGCCGTGATCGGCGTCCCACGCATGCGTGAGCGCCGCGTCGAACAGCTCGGCCGCGCGCGGCACGAGCCAGTCGAGCGGGCGGTGCCGCTCCAGGATCAGCAGCAGCTTCGCCCATTCGGTCTGGTGCCCGGGCTGGAAGCCCCACGGACGGAAGATGTTCGAGCTGTCTTCCTTGTTGTAGTCCCAGTCGACCGACCAGTCCGCATGGTAGTGCTCCCACACGAGGCCGCCCGACAGCGAAGCCTGGCGCTGCGTGATGTGGGTCGCGAGTTTTTCCGCGCGATCGAGATAGGTGAGATGGCCGGTCGCCTCGTATGCCGCGAGCAGCGCTTCCGTCATGTGCATGTTCGCGTTCTGGCCGCGGTACGACGACACGTTCCAGTTCGGCGTCGCGTCGTCCGCGTAGAGGCCGGCGGCCGCGTCCCAGAAGCGGTGCTCGGCGAGCTCGTAGGTCGACGCGATCAGCGCGCGCGCTTCGTCGATGCCGGCCATCGTCGCGTGCGCGGCGGCCAGCAGCACGAACGCGAGCCCGTAGCAGTGGCGCGTGCCGTCGAGCGTCGCGCGTTTCGTGCCGTCGCGCCAGTCGAGTTCCCAGTCGTAGCCCTGCAGCGCTTCGTCCCAGTGCGCGTCGCGCAGGAAGCGCAGCCCGTGGCGGGCGTAGTCGAGGTGGCGCGGATCGCCGAAATGCCGGTACGCCATCGCGTAGTTGAAGACGAACCGGCAACTGCTGACCAGATGCCGCGACGTGCGGTTGTAGATGCTGCCGTCGTCGCGGAAGTAATGGTAGAAGCCGCCCGTCGGGTCGAACGCGTTCTGCGCGTAGAAGCGCAGCGTGTCCTCGATGTGCGACAGCAGGAACGACGGATCGCGGAAGCTCGCGACGAACGGTGCCGTTTGCGCGTGGGCGGCCGGCGCGGCCGTGCTGGATTGGACCGGGGGCATGTTCATGATTCGGTGACCGTGGCGGTATCGAGTGCCGGTGAGCCGGCGGGCTGGCTGCTGGCCCGTACGATCAGTTCGACGGGCAGGGAGATCTCGGTGCGCTCGGGCGATTCGGCGAGCAGCAGTTCGACGCCGCGGCGGCCGAGCGCTTCCTTGTCGACGGCGAGCGTCGTGAGCGGCGGATTCGCGTGCGCGGCGGCCGGGATGTCGTCGAAGCCGACGATCGCGATGTCTTCCGGAATCCGCACGCCGCGCGCGATGCACACGCGCTGCGCGGCCAGCGCGGCGGCGTCGTTGTACGCGAACACGGCGTCCGGGCGCGGGCCGGGCGCGTCGAGCAGTTGCTGCATCGCGTGCGCGGCGCCGGTGTCGGGGTCGAGCCCGGCGTCGATCGTCACTTCGTACGCGGGATCGAACAGCCGCCCGGCCTCGAAGAACGCGCGGCGATAGCCGATCGCGCGCTGCGCGATGCTGAAGTGCGCGGCCGAGCCGCCGATGAACGCGATCCGCGAGCGGCCGATGGCGAGCAGGTGGCGCATCGCGAGCGCCGCGCCCGTCGCGTTGTCGATGTTCACCGAGCGCAGGCCGGGCGCCCACAGGTCGATCAGCACGAGCGGCCGGCCGGTCGCGGCGAGCGCCTCGATCGTCTCGGGCTCGATGAAGCCGGCCACCGCGATCGCGTCGGGCGCGTGCGGGCGCATCTGGCGCAGCACGTCGTCGTTGGGGCCGACCGTGAGCAGCGTCGGCACGATGCCGCGCTCGCGGCACGCGTCCTCGACGCCGTGCAGCACGTGCGAGAAGAACGGGCTCGCGGGAAAGCGGTTGTGCTGGCGGTGCAGCAGGAAGGTGAGCCGGCGGATGCGCGGGCGCAACTGGGCCGGGTCGTAGCCGAGCTGCTGCGCGATCTCGACGATGCGCGCCCGCGTGGCTTCCGACAGGCCCGGCTGGTTTTTCAGCGCGCGGGAGACGGTGCCGATCGAGACCTCTGCCGCCCGCGCTACGTCGCGAATGGTGGTGCCCATCGTTCGGGTCCGGTTTGTTTAGGGTGACGGCGATTGTATAGTAAAACGCCGAGCCAAATTCGGGCCGGATAACCGGGGAATACCCGGAAATAACGGGTTTTTACGCGCTAATCTGCGAAAACGACGTTACTAAAAATACTAAACAAAACGCGGAAAAGGCAAGGTGATCGCACGAACGGCAGGCCGTTACCGGCAATCGGGCGCGCGAGACACCGTCGTCGCCGTTCTTGCCGGCCGGCAGCCCGCTTGCATCCGGCAACCGCCCGCCGGTTCAGCCCGCCGCCGCCTGCGGCGGCCCGCCGCGATCGCGCAGCGCCGCGCGTCCGGCATCGAGATCGACGACCGCGAGCCCGCCCGGCTGCTGTTTCGCGCGCCGCTTCGCGAGCGCCGCGACCGACGCGATCTCGTCGCTGCCGTAGCGCATCGCGCCGTTCGCGCCGGCCGGCACGCCGACCGCGCCGATCGCCATCGTGACGAAACCGAAGAATGCGGGGTTGCCGTGGCGGTCCTCGCCGCGCAGCCCGCCCGCCAGCCGGTCGGCCTGCGTGTAGAAACGCCGCGCGCCGTCGTTGAAGTGCGCGATCGCGTCGGCCGCGCGCGCGTGCCAGTCGTCGCGCTGGAACAGCACGAGGAAATCGTCGCCGCCGACGTGCCCGAGAAAGTCGCGCTGCGGATCGCACACGCCGGCCAGCACCGTCGCCGCGAACTTCAGCACTTCGTCGCCCTGCCAGTAGCCGTACTGGTCGTTGAACGGCTTGAACTGGTTCAGGTCGACGTAGCACGCGTGGAAGCCGGCGTCGCGCGCCAGCAGGCGCTCGATGTGCGCGCTGATCGGGATGTTGCCGGGCAGGAAGGTCAGCGGATTCGCATAGCGCGCGGCCTCGATGCGCATCTCGGTCACCGCGCGCACGAGGCTCTCGCCGGTGCCGAGCCCGACGTAGCGGCCGTGCTCGGTGATCACGAAGCCGTCCGCGAGGTAGCGCTGGTCGTGGCTCGCGAGCAGCATCGCGAGCTGCTCGACCGTCGTCGCATTGTCGATCATCAGCGGCGCGTCGTTCGCGAACTGCAGGCACGGCTTCTTTCCGAACACCTCGCGGTGGTAAGGCAGCGTGAAGCGGTCGATGAAGCCGCGCCGGTTCACGAGCGCGACCGGCCGCCCGCGTTCGACGAGCGCGACCGCGTGCAGGCCGGGCATCCGGTTGAACAGGTCGAGCACGTCGTTGCTGGTCGCGTCGCGCGGCAGCGCCGGCGCGGGGACGAGCATCTTCGCCGCGATCGTGCTCGCGGGCCGCACGGCGCGGGTCGCACCGGGGAACACCGCGATGTGCGGCGCGCGGATCGCGTCGCGCGCGGCCGGCGCGACGACCCGCGACGGTTGCGCGTCCGGCCGGCCGAGCAGGAAGCCCTGCACGCAGCAGATGCCCATGTCGCGCACGACGATCAGGTCGCACTCGTTCTCGATCCCTTCCGCGATCAGCTTCGCGCCGCTCGCGTGCGCGAAGTGCTGCATCGCCCGGACCGCCTCGAACTTGAGCGGATCGCGCGCGATGTCGTGGATGAAGAAGCGGTCGATCTTCACGACGTCCGGGTGCAGGCGCAGCCACAGGTTCATGCTCGCGTTCGCGGTGCCGTAGTCGTCGAGCGCGAACTGGATGCCGGCGTCGCGCAGCGATGCGACCGCCGGCCCGATGTGCGCGACGTCCGGCATCGCGGTCTGCTCGGTCAGCTCGATCACGATGCGCTCCGCGCCGACCCGCGCGCGACCGAGCAGTTGCCGCGCGCGCTCGCGTTCGCGCGCGAGTTGCAGGATCGTGTTCGCGCTGAAGTTGAGGAACAGCTTGCCGTCGCAGCCGAGCGCCGCGAACGCGTCGAGGCAGGTGAGGGCAGCCGCCTGTTCGAGCGCGACGGTCGCGCCGTCGCGGGCGGCCTGCGCGAACAGCGCGGCCGGCGTCTCGAGGTCGGTGCCGCGCGGGCCGCGGATCAGGCCTTCGTAGCCGACGACCGTGCCCGACCCGAGGTCGACGATCGGCTGGAACACGGCCGCGAGCGCACGCTCCGCGATCAGGCGCGTGGTGGAGACGGCGGACGGGACGGGATGAGGCGCGGGCATGGGCGAGGGCGGCCGAGGCGACGGGACGCCCGACTTTAACGGCAGCGCGCGCGGAGAATTGAATGAAGATTTCGTGACGCGATGCGCGTCGATGGTGCATGCGTCGCTTTGGGCGGGCGGTGGGGCGGCGGAGAAAGCGGAAAGCGTAACGAGAAAGACGCGAATCCACCCGCGCGGCCAGCCATGCCGGCCGCGCAGCCTCCCGCGTCAGCGTTTGCCCGCGCTCAGCGCGCCGCGTCCGCGTGCGGCGCCGGCCGCACCCTCGTCGCCGTCACGCTCGCCGCGCATGTCGCGCGCGCCCCAGCGCTGCGCGAGCGCCGCGCACGCCATCAGCTGGATCTGGTGGAACAGCATCAGCGGCAGCACGATCGCGCCGACCGCCTGCGCGGAGAAGATCACCTTCGCCATCGGCACGCCGGCCGCGAGGCTCTTCTTCGAGCCGCAGAAGATGATCGTGATCTGGTCGGCGCGGTTGAAGCCGAGCCGCTTGCTGACGAACGTGGTCAGCACCAGCGCGATCGCGAGCAGCACGACGTTGACGACCAGCAGGCCGCCGAGCGCGCGCGCCGGCATCTGGTGCCAGAGCCCCTGGTTCACGGCCTCGCTGAACGCGACGTAGACGACGAGCAGGATCGAGCCCTGGTCGACGAAACGCAGCACGCCGCGATTGCGTTCGATCCAGCCGCCGATCACGGGCCGCAGCAGCTGGCCGGCGACGAACGGCACGAGCAGCTGCATCACGATGCTCCCGACGGTGCTCCACGGCGACGCGGCCGCGGCCGACTGCGACGTGATCATCAGCCCGACGAGCGCCGGCGTCACGAAGATTCCGAGCAGGCTTGACGCGGATGCCGCGCACACGGCGGCCGGCACGTTGCCCTTCGCGATCGACGTGAACGCGATCGACGACTGGACCGTCGACGGCAGCGTGCACAGAAACAGCACGCCGGCGTAGAGCGCCGGCGTGACGAGCGGCTGCAGCACGGGCTTCAGCGCGAGGCCGAGCAGCGGGAACAGCGCGAACGTGCTGAGCAGCACGACCGCATGCAGCCGCCAGTGGGTCGCGCCCGCGACGACGGCTTCGCGCGACAGCTTCGCGCCGTGCAGGAAGAACAGCAGGCCGACCGCGATGTTGGTCGCCCAGTTGAACGCGTGGGCGGCCGGGCCGCGGCACGGCAGCAGGCTCGCGAGCACGACGGTGCCGACCAGCGCGAGCGTGAAGTTGTCGGGAAGGAAACGGGGACGGGCCATCGGGGAACTCGATTCGGAAACGGCAGGCGCGCACGTCGCGCGCGCGAAGCCGATATTGTCCCGGTTGGTCATTCAATACACAAATTCATTGTGCGAATCGATTGATGAATCGACGGCATAGGGCGGCGGGCGCCAGGGAGGGGTGGCCGATGCGCAAAACGGCAGAAGAATGTTCTGCCGCGATTGCGCCCTGAAGTGAAAAAACCTAGCAGTAACATGGTGTTACACCGATGCCCGCGACCTAACACTTTTTGGCTCGACACCGTTTCAGGCCGCTCATAAATTACTGCTGAAAGGCTTGCGTCGGCCGGAAACGCCCGGCGGCGAGCGGTAACAGGCACTGAATGATGACGGAACGGGTGAAACGGAAGGTCGGACGATGGGTGGCAGGCGTGCTCGGCGCACTGCTGATGCCGCTCGCGCTCGCGCAACCGCCGCACGGCGGTCAGGCGTTCGGCGGCGGTCACGGCTTCGGTCACGGTTTCGGTGGCGGCGACATGCGCGCTTTCGGCCAGCCGGCCGGCAACGCGCCGGTCTGGCGCCGGGCGCTGCCGCCGGGCGGCGCGCGTGCCGGCGGCGTGAGCGGTTACGGTTCCCGCTGGGGGCTGCGGCCGACGCCGTCCTACGGCCATTACGCCGCGCAAAGCCCGTATCGTCCGATCAGCGCCGACTCCCGCCAGATGCCGCGCCCGCAGGCCGGCGGCAACGTGCCGCTGCGCGCCGGCTCGATCCGCGCCGACGTCGCGCGCTACAACGAGGAGCGCGGCGGCCGTCCGATGCCGCCCCCCCGCGCGCAGGAAGAACCGTCGCACTCGCCGTTTTTCTCCCCGTTCTACCGAAACTGAGCGCCCCGCGCGTTCGTCCCCCCGCCGGCTGTGATGCGAATTCGCCACAGTCGCGCGCATATTTCCGCTGATTTTCCCGCCGCATTGCGCTATCTTTCGCGCCCGGCACGCGCGCGCCCCGCGGCCGTCCCGTCGCGTGCCCGCTCCGCGCGCGGCCGCTGCGGCGCGCCTGGCCATGTGCCGATTCCGCGAAGTTAATGCCGCTGCTATACCCGCAATAAGTGTGCGCAATTTTGACCGGACGCACGATCCGTAAAGATGGCTGCGCCCCGAACGACGCAAGCAATCGGCTCCAAAAAACAACGCTCGCGCCACTCATCGACATTCGACAAAACCTGGAGATCCCATGAAAGCATTCGCTCGCCGTGCGTCGCGCACGTCCGTCAAGCTGATCGCCGCGGCCGCCTGCGTGGCCGCAACCGCACCCGTCCACGCGCAGTCGAGCGTCTCGCTCTACGGTCAGGTCGACGAATGGGTCGGCGCAACCAAGTTCCCGGGCGGCGATCGCGCATGGAACGTGTCGGGCGGCGGGATGTCGACGTCGTACTGGGGCCTGCACGGCGCAGAGGATCTCGGCAACGGCTACAAGGCGATCTTCACGCTGGAGAGCTTCTTCCGTGCGCAGAACGGCCAGTTCGGCCGCTTCCAGGGCGACACGTTCTTCGCGCGCAACGCATACGTCGGCGTCAGCTCGCCGTACGGCACGGTGACGGCAGGCCGCCTGACGACGCACCTGTTCCTGTCGACGATCCTGTTCAACCCGTTCTACGATTCGTACACCTTCTCGCCGATGGTGTACCACGTGTTCCTCGGCCTCGGCACGTTCCCGACCTATCCGAGCGACCAGGGCGCGGTCGGCGATTCGGGCTGGAACAACGCGCTGTCCTACACGTCGCCTTCGTTCGGTGGCCTGAATTTCGCGGCGATGTACGCGCTCGGCAACACGGCCGGCGACAACCGCTCGAAGAAGTGGAGCGCGCAGTTCAACTACGCAAACGGCCCGTTTGCCGCGACCGCCGTCTACCAGTACGTGAACTTCAACAACGGCCCGCAGGACCTGAGCTCGCTCGTGACCGGCATGAAGAGCCAGGGCATCGGGCTGGTCGGCGCGACCTACGACCTCAAGTACGTGAAGCTGTTCGGCCAGTACATGTATACGAAGAACGACCAGGTTGCCGGCAGCTGGCACGTGAACACCGCGCAGGGCGGCGTGTCGGTGCCGCTCGGCGTCGGCAACGCGATGGCGTCGTATGCATACTCGCGCGACGGCGGCGGCCTCGACCAGACGCGCCAGACCTGGGCCGTCGGCTACGACTATCCGCTGTCCAAGCGCACCGACGTCTACGCTGCCTACATGAACGACCACATCAGCGGCCTGTCGAGCGGCAACACGTTCGGCGCGGGCATTCGCGCGAAGTTCTGACGATTCGTTCGCCGGACGCGCACACGCAGCGCGTCCCGCCTGCCGGTCTTCCGCCCCCGAAACGGCGCCGCTTCCCGCGGCGCCGTTTTGCCTTTGTTGACCTTCTTGTTTCCTTGCCTTTGTTACCCTATCTCGTAATTGCATGATTACCAGGAATTGCGAGCTAGTTCGATGGATACCCTCGTCAGCATGAATGTGTTTCGCTACGTCGTCGAAGTGGGCAGCTTCGTCGGCGCGGCCGAGCGCATGCAGATGTCGGCCGCGATGGCGAGCAAGCACGTGATGCATCTCGAGCAGCAGCTCGGCGCGCGGCTGCTGCATCGCACGACACGACGTGTCGCGCCGACCGAGGCGGGACGCGAATACTATGAGCGCCTCGTGCAGGCGCTGTCGGAACTCGACGAAGCCGGACAGGCGGTCGGCGCCGCGAGCGTCGTGCCGCAGGGCCGCCTGCGCGTGACGTCGCTGTCCGCGTTCGGATTGCGGCACGTGATGCAGGCCGTCACCGATTATGCGGGCCGGTTCCCGGACGTGACCGTCGACATGACGCTGTCCGATCGCGTGGTCGACCTGATCGAGGAAGGCTACGACGTCGCGGTGCGCGCGGCGCCGAACGGGCTGAAATCGTCGTCGCTGGTCGCGCGGCAGATCGCCACCGCACACATCCTGCTGGTCGCGTCGCCCGAGTATCTGGAGAAGCACGGCACGCCTCAGACGATTGCCGATCTCGCGCATCACAATTACCTGCGCCGCGATTCGAATTCGACGATGCTCGATTCGCTGGTGATCGACGCGGCTGCCGCGTCGCGCGTGAACCTGAACGGCAACCTGATCGTGAACCATCTCGAGGGGCTGCGCGCGGCGGTGCTCGCCGGCGCGGGCATCGCGCTGCTCGGCACCGAGGTGATCGGCGACGACATCGAATCCGGCCGTCTCGTGCCGGTGCTGCTCGACTCGGTGCCGCCGCACGAGGCGCCGATCTACGCGGTGTATGCGAGCCGCCGCCACGTATCGGCGAAGGTGCGTTCGTTCGTCGACTTCCTCGCCGCACGTTTCGAAGGTCAGTCGCTGTGCCCGTCGATCGAGGCGCGCTTGCGCGTGCTGCCGATTACGCGGATCAAGCGCGCGGGCTGATCGCCGTCTGCCGCCCGCGCGGCGGACATGAAAAAAGCGCGAGCCGTTGCGGTTCGCGCTTTTTTGTTTTTGCCCGACGTCATGCGCGGCCGCGACGCAATCCGCCGCCCGCGTCAGCGTCAGCGTGCGATGCCGAGCCGTGCCTTCGCGTCGTCGTACTCGCGCTTCAGCCGCTCGACGAGCGCGCCGACGCTCGGCAGGTCGTCCATCAGCCCGACGCCCTGGCCGGCACCCCAGATGTCCTTCCACGCCTTCGCCTTGTCGCCGCCGAAATTCATCTTCGACTTGTCCGATTCCGGCAGCGCGTCCGGATCGAGGCCGGCCTTCTCGATGCTCTCGCGAATGTAGTTGCCGTGCACGCCGGTGAAGAGGTTCGTGTAGATGATGTCGGACGATTTCGCATTGACGATCGCGCGCTTGTAGTCCTCGGCCGCGTGCGCTTCCTGCGTCGCGATGAAGCGCGTGCCCATGTACGCGAGGTCGGCGCCCATCGCCTGCGCGGCGAGGATCGAGCCGCCGTTCGCGATCGAGCCCGACAGCACGATCGGCCCGTCGAACATCTTGCGCACTTCGCCGACGAGCGCGAACGGCGACGTCGTGCCCGCGTGGCCGCCGGCGCCGGCCGCGACGAGGATCAGCCCGTCGACGCCGGCTTCGAGCGCCTTCTGCGCGTGGCGCAGGTTGATCACGTCGTGCAGCACGATGCCGCCATAACTGTGCACGGCGTCGACGATCTCGCGCGCCGGCGCGCGCAGGCTCGTGATGAAGATCGGCACCTTGTGGTCGACGCACACGCGCACGTCATGCTCGAGCCGTACGTTCGACTGGTGGACGATCTGGTTGACCGCGATCGGGCCGATCACCGCATCCGGGTGCTTCGCCTTGTGGTCGGCGAGCTCGGACTGGATCTGCGTGAGCCACTCGTCGAGCAGTTCGGCCGGACGGGCGTTGAGCGCGGGAAATGATCCGACGATACCCGCCTTGCACTGCGCGAGCACGAGTTCGGGGTAGCTGACGATGAACATCGGCGACGCGATGACGGGCAGCGTCAGGTTCTGCAGGACGGCGGGCAATGCCATGTGATGTCTCCAGTCTCGAGGGGCGGCCGGATGCGGCGCGGTCGCGCCGATGCCGGCATCAATGCTTGGCGGTCGAACGGTGCTTCGAGTGTAGCGGTGCAGCGATGCGCTCATATTAATACGAACGGTCGTGCGATTCTACGCGAGCTTAGCAAACGGCGCGGCATGGCGACAATCGAGTGAGTGTTCTCTTTCTACGCATTCGGGCATCTGCCGCGCGCAGCAGTCGGCCGGGCGCTCCTACAATACCCGCCATAACAAACCAATGAGAAACAAACCATGTCGTTTGAGGCGTTTGCACCGTTTCGCGTGACGGTGCAGGACACCGACATCTTCGGTGTCAAAGGAGGCGCGGGGCCGCCGCTTCTGTTGCTGCACGGCCATCCGCAGACCCACATGATCTGGCATCGCGTCGCCGCGACGCTGGCGAATCACTTCACGGTGATCGCGACCGACCTGCGCGGCTACGGCGCGTCGGGCAGGCCGCCGAGCGACGCGCGGCATGCGCCGTATTCGAAACGCGCGATGGCGGCCGACCAGGTCGCCGTGATGCGGCATTTCGGCTTCGAGCAATTCCACGTCTGCGCGCACGATCGCGGCGCGCGCGTCGCGCACCGGCTCGCGCTCGATCATCCGGCGGCCGTCGAACGGATGATGCTGCTCGACATCGCGCCGACGCTCGCGATGTACGAACAGACCGACCGCGCGTTCGCGACCGCGTATTTCCACTGGTTCTTCCTGATCCAGCCGGCGCCGCTGCCCGAAACGCTGATCGAAGGCCGCACCGATGCGTACATCGAGCGCGTGATGGGCAACCGGTCCGCCGGGCTCGCGCCGTTCGCGCCGGAGGCGCTCGCCGCGTATCGCGCCGCGCTCGCGCAGCCGGGCGCGGTGCATGCGATGTGCGAGGACTACCGCGCGTCGGCGACGATCGATCTCGAGCACGACCGCGCGGATCTCGAGCGCGGCAACAAGGTCGCGTGCCCGCTGCGCGTGCTGTGGGGCGAAAACGGGATCGTCGGGCGCTGCTTCGATCCGCTCGACGAATGGCGGCGCGTCGCGCGCGACGTCAGCGGCCGCGCGCTCGATTGCGGGCACTACATTCCGGAGGAGGCGCCCGTCGCGCTGATCGACGAGCTGCTGGCGTTCTTCGAGGCGCGCGACGCGGCCGCGTGAGCGACGCCGGCCGCCGCGGCCAGCGCGGTGCTTGCCGCGCGGCGACGATCAGCGGCGCGTGGCGGCATCGTCGTCGACGAGCGGCGGCAGGCGGCGCGGCACCGGCGTCGATTTCACGATCGCCGTGCTCGTTTCCGCGCGCTCCGTCACCTTCGACAGGATGTCGTCGAGGTGCTCGATCGTGCGTAGATAGAGCCGGCAGATGAAGCAGTCCTCGCCGGTCACCTTGTCGCATTCGACGAACTCCGGAATCCGCCGCAACACTTCCTCGACGAGATGCAGCTGCCCGGGCAGCGGCTTCACGCGCACGATCGCCTGCAGCGTGTAGCCGAGCGCGCGCGGGTCGAGCTCGACGGTGAAACCCGCGATCACGCCCTGCGCTTCGAGCCGTCGCACGCGGTCGGCGGTCGCGGGCGCCGACAGCCCGATCTGGCGCGCCAGTTCGCTGGTGGCGATGCGCGCATCCTCGGCGAGCGCGGCGAGGATCGCGCGGTCGGTCGCGTCCAGCGACGCGACGGCGGGCGGGGAAAGGCGTTTCGACATGATCGCTTTGCTTTCGAAGGTGAATCGATGTTTTCGCTTCAGTTTAGTCGTGGATGCGCGGAAAGCAAGTTCCTAGAATCGAAGTCATCCCCTCTCGTCAAACGGAGTCCATGATGGCCTCGAACGAAATCCGCCGCGGTGCCGCCGAGATGGTCGTCGCGATGATGATGTCCGGCACGATCGGCTGGCTCGTGATGTCGTCGCAGCAACCGCTCACCAACGTCGTGTTCTTCCGCTGCCTGTTCGGCGCCGCGACGCTCGCGATCGTCTGCGCGGCGCTCGGCTTCCTGCGCCGCGCGCTGTTCTCGCCGCGCATGCTCGTGCTCGCGACGCTCGGCAGCGTCGCGATCGTCGCGAACTGGCTGCTGCTGTTCGCCGCGTATTCGCGCGCGTCGATCTCGATGGCGACGGCCGTCTACAACACGCAGCCGTTCATGCTCGTCGCGCTCGGCGCGATCGTGTTCCGCGAACGGATCAGCGCGTCGACGATCGCGTGGCTCGCGCTCGCCTTCTTCGGGCTCGTGTGCGTGGTGCGCGTCGAGCCGGCCGTGCTCGCGGTGCCCGGCGAATATCTCGAAGGCGTCGCGCTGTCGCTCGGCGCGGCGTTCCTGTACGCGGTGTCGTCGATCGTCACGAAGCATCTGAAGGGCACGCCGCCGCACCTGCTCGCGCTGCTGCAGGCCGGCCTCGGCATCGTGCTGCTCGCGCCGTTCGCGCACTTCGACACGTTGCCCGCGACGGCCGCGCAGTGGGTCGATCTCGTCGTGCTCGGCGTCGTGAACACCGGCGTGATGTATGTGCTGCTGTACGGTGCGATCCAGAAGCTGCCGGTCGCGATGACGGGCGCGCTGTCGTTCGTCTATCCGGTCGTCGCGATCATCGTCGATCGCGTCGCGTTCGGGCAGACGCTCGCGTGGACGCAGGTGCTCGGCGCGCTGCTGATCCTGCTCGCGGCGGCCGGCGTGAACCTCGGCTGGCGCATCGTGCCCGCGCGTCGCGCGGCGGTCGGCAACTGAAACGGTCGTGCGATTCGGCTTGCGGCCACGGCAGGTTGCCGACACCCGCCGGCGCCGCGTCCGGGAACGAAGGTTGCGCGCGCAAACCGCTGTAAGAAGTTGTAGGGAAACACCCGATGCGACGCTGCAGCGTCGCTCGTATGATGCGGGCTGTGACGTTGATCACGTTCACAGGATTCCGATCTCATGCCGTTCGCCAAGCAGGCCGAACGGCATTTTTTTATGCGTGAACCTGGCGTCGGCCGTGTACGGCCAGTTCGATGCCGGATCGCTTTACGCGAGCGAGTCGGGGTCGATCCGGCCACCCTCGATCACAAAGTGCGGACCGTCGATACCCGGCGCAAAGAGCCGCCAGTCCTCTTCGTCCGCCGTGCCGATGGGCGTGACGACCAGGCTCAGGCCAGCGGACAGCGTAAGCCATACTTGCCCCGATTCGCCTCCAAGCGCACGTTCAACGGTCGTCGGGCCGTGCTTGATTAATAGCGCATCGAGACGTTCCAAGATTTTGCGCGCTTCGTCGTCGGACCCGGAAACATCGTCCTGGGTCGCGACGATGTCATTTTGTCGCCGTATTTGCCAGTTGCATTGAATGTGCAGCGCCCATGCTCCGACCCATTTCAGCGTACCTTTTCGTGTGTTGGTTTGCCGCATCGGACCGAACTGCATCGTAAGCATGCCGGCTGCATGATGGATACCGCCTATGTCGAGACCCTCGAGAACGGCAAGGTGCCGGGTGATCCGTTCGTGAACGCTGGCCATTAGCTTCCCCCAAACATGTCTTGTGCGCGCTCGAGGATTTCACGGTATCCGAGCCCTTCTCCGCTTATTTCTTCGTGAAGCAGTCGTGCCTGACGCTTATTCAGTTCCATCATTTTGACAACGGCTTTGAATTGCCTGTTCTGTGCCTGATTATTGCCGGGCAGGCCGTCGCTGCCGGCCAGTTGAACTGCTTCATTAACAATCGATACGCCGGATTGATAGTCGAACGGTTGCGTACAACCGAGTGCTCTTGCCGTGGTGCCGTCCGGCAGACTGTCTCCCGGATTTGCTTGCCATACTGCAATTCCATCTTCGGCGGGAAGCTTGTGTCGCGTTCGGAGGGGAGCGCCGAAATTGGCCGCCTTACGGGGCGTGCGCTTGAATAACTGAGATGGCGTAAATGTGATCGAGTACGGCCGCGGTTCGTCGCTGGTGCGGCCGGGCGCTCCGGACGGGTGTGCCAGTTCGAAGAGCACGACGACATCACCGTTGCCGACAGCGCGCTGTAACGCCTGCGACAGTCGCTGCGGATCGGCACTATCGACATAGTGGTCGAGGCGGCAATCCTGAAGAAACCTGTGAAGGCGTGCCAATTGCGTCGTATCGCGCGTCAGGTCTCCCGCGCCGATCAACTGCGCCCGTTCCTTCCCCGCCTTTTCATCCGGTGAGCCGGCGGGGAAGCGCGAACAATATTCACTGCGACTGTAAAGCGAACAGCGTTGACCAACTCCCACAGAAAGTTCAAAGGACACGGACCCTCTCTTCGAGGAGGGTTCAACAACATATGACGCTCGTTGTTATCCCTCGTCGTAATTCACAGAGAGGGGCATCGTGAAGCAATTACCCGTGCCGCCAGTATTCGCGGCGTCGATCGTGCTGGCCAGGATCCATGACCGGATTCACGAAATGCCGGCGCGGTGCGGCTGCACACGATTTTTTTGAGTTCGATGCCGGGTAATGCCAAGGTTAGCGAGTGTCATGGTCGTTATCGTGCGGTAGCGGCGCGGATGGTCCTGTTCTTGGACGACACTCACGTCCGGACATTTTTATGCGCCGCTCCGCGCGAGCAGGCGCCGCCGCGCGTCGAGCCGGGCGAGCAACGCGCGCCTCGCGTCGTCGTCCGACGCGCGCCATCCCTTGATCTCGTCGCGCGTGCGCAGGCAGCCCGCGCACCAGTCGGTGCGCGGATCGATCCTGCATACGTCGGTGCACGGCGACGCGACCGTGCCGACCGGTACCGGCACGTCGCTCATGCGTCGTTGCGCAGCGCGACGTCGGCGACCGGCGCGCCGGTCAGCGAGACGAGTTCCTGCGGCGACAGGTTGAACACCGCGTGCGGATGGCCGGCGGCCGCCCACAGGCTGTCCAGTTCGAGCAGGTCGGCGTCGATCAGCGTGACCGGTTCGACGAGATGGCCGATCGGGCAGACGCCGCCGATCGCGTAGCCGGTGTTGTCGCGCACGAACTTCGCATCGGCGCGGCCGACCGCGCCCACTTGCGCGGCGACCTTCTTCTCGTCGACGCGGTTCGCGCCGCTCGCGACGACGAGCACCGGCAGGCCGTCCGATTCGCGGCGAAACAGGATCGACTTCGCGATCTGCGCGACCTCGCAGCCGAGCCCGGCCGCGGCTTCGGCGGAAGTCTTGCCGGTTTCGGCGAGCATCACGATCCCTTTCGCGTGCCCGCGTTCGCGCAGCAGCAGCGCGACGCGTCGCGCGGAATCGGGGAGAGAGTCGAATGAAGCGGGTGTCGTCATGGAGAATCCGTCAGTGTCGGGGTCAGACGCAGCTCGGCGTGTCGGCCGCGCTCTGCGCCTTGGCGAGCAGTGCGCGACCGGCGCGCGACACGTTCGCGCGGCCGATCGCATTGGAGATGAAGTCGCCGGCGGCGACCACCTGCGCGAGGTCGATGCCGGTGTCGATGCCGAGGCCCTGCATCAGGTACAGCACGTCCTCGGTCGCGACGTTGCCGGTCGCGCCCTTCGCATACGGGCAGCCGCCGAGGCCGGCGACCGACGCGTGAAAGATCTCGATCCCTTCGAACAGCGCCGCGTAGATGTTCGCGAGCGCCTGGCCGTAGGTGTCGTGGAAGTGGCCCGACAGCCGCTCGCGCGGAAACACCCGCGTGACGGCCGACAGCACTTCGCGCGTGCGCTTCGGCGTGCCGACGCCGATCGTGTCGGCGATGTCGATCTCGTCGCAGCCGAGCGCGGCGAAGCGTTCGACGACGTCGACGACCGAGGCGACCGGCACCTCGCCCTGGTACGGGCAGCCGAGCGTGCACGACACGCTGCCGCGCAGCCGCAGGCCGGCATCCTTCGCGGCCTTCGCGACCGGCTCGAAGCGCGCGATGCTCTCGGCGATGCTGCAGTTGATGTTCCGCTGCGAGAACGCCTCGCTCGCCGCGCCGAAGATCACCACTTCGTCGGCGCGCGCGGCGAGCGCGTTCTCGAAGCCCTTGAGGTTCGGCGTGAGCACCGAATACACGGTGCCCGCGCGCCGCTCGATGCCGGCCATCACGTCGGCGCCGTCGGCCATCTGCGGCACCCATTTCGGCGACACGAACGACGCGGCCTCGATATTGCGGAAGCCGGCGCGCGACAGCCGGTCGACGAGCGCGATCTTCACGTCGGTCGGCACGAAGGTCTTTTCGTTCTGCAGCCCGTCGCGTGGGCCGACTTCGACGATCTTGACGGCGGTGGGGAACGTCATGGTTGTCTCCAGTTTGGTATAGGCGGAATTCAGTAGCCGCGCGCGTAGTCGACGATGCCGCCGACATGCTCGCCGCGCTCGAGCGCGCGGATCTTGCCGGCGATCTGCTCGACGGCTTCGTCGCGCAGCGTCTCGGCCGAGCTGTGCGGCGTGATCGTGATGCGCGGCGCGTGCCAGAACGGGTGATCGACGGGCAGCGGCTCGTGCTGGAACACGTCGAGCGTCGCGGCGGCGATCCGGCCGCTCGCGAGCGCGTCGAGCAGGTCGGCCTCGACGAGATGCGCGCCGCGTGCGACGTTCACCAGGTACGCGCCCGGCGCCAGCCTCGCGAAGGTCCGTGCCGACAGGATTCCGTCGGTATCGCGCGTGCTCGGCAGCAGGTTCACGAGCACCTTCGCGCCGTCGATGCACGCGTCGAACGCGCCGTCGCCCGCGAAGGTCTCGACACCGTCGAGCCGTTTCGGGCTGCGGCTGTAGCCGCGCACCGGCAGGCCGAGCGCCGCGAGCGCCTGCGCGACCTGCCCGCCGAGCACGCCGAGACCGAGCACCGCGACGGTGAAACTCGCGCGCGGATGCGGCTCGAGCACCTGCCAGCGGCGCTCGCGCTGCAGCGCGTCGTATTCGTCGAAGCGGCGCAGGTAGCGCAGCACCGCGTGCGTCACGTATTCGATCATCTGCCGCGCCATGCCCGAATCCTCGAGACGCACCAGCGGCACGTCGCGCGGCAGCGTGCCGGGATGCGCGCGGTCGAGCGCGAGCAGCGCGTCGACGCCCGCGCCGAGATTGAAGATCGCGCGCAGGCCGTCGCGCGGCGCGAACAGCTCGCGCGGCGCGCGCCAGACGAGCGCGTAGTCGGCGGCGCCCGCGTCGCCCGGCTGCCACGCGCGCAGCTCGGCCTCGGGCAGCGCCCGCGCGATCGCGTCGCGCCATGCGTCGGCTTCCTGATGCGGCGAGTAGAACAGGATCTTCATGCGCCTACTTCGCGAACAGCTGGCCGATGTCGGCGAACGCCTTGAACTCCAGCGCGTTGCCGCACGGATCGAGGAAGAACATCGTCGCCTGCTCGCCGACCTCGCCCTTGAAGCGGATGTGCGGCTCGATCACGAAGCGCGTGTGCGCGGCCTTGAGCTTGTCGGCGAGCGCCTGCCATTCATCCATCGACAGCACGACGCCGAAATGGCGCACGGGCACGTCGTCGCCGTCGACCGGGTTCACCGCGCTCTTGCCGGTTTCGTCCGGCGCGAGGTGCGCGACGAGCTGGTGCCCGAAGAAATCGAAGTCGACCCAGTGTTCCGAGCTGCGGCCTTCGGGGCAGCCGAGCAGGCCGCCGTAGAACGCGCGCGCGCCGGCGAGGCTCGACACGGGAAAGGCGAGATGGAACGGGCGCAGCGCGCCGGCGGGCGTAGCGGACATCGGGCGTCTCCTGTCGATCGAACCGGCGCGGCGGCGCCCGGTTCGATCCGATGCAAGGCAAGCGGGAAGCCCACATTCTACGGTTTCGTGGCGCGTTGCGCCGCCGCGAGGCGGCCGGCCCGCGCAAAAGCAAAGCACAAAATATTGGTTCGGCCGCCGCGCGCGGCACGCCACAATCGAATCCCGTCTTCAAGCAAAGCAAGCGAGGGCAATCATGCGCGCATGCAGCAAATCGGCGTGGCCGCCGCGGCTCGTGACCGTTCCGGGCCTGCACGGCAGCGAAGGCGCCCACTGGCAGACCTGGCTGGAGCGGCAGTTCCCGCGTTCGCTGCGGGTCGAACAGGCCGACTGGGATGCGCCGGACCTCGCGCGCTGGGCGCAGTCCGTACGCGCGCTGCTCGACCGCGAGCGCGGCCCGTTCGTGCTGGCCGCGCACAGCTTCGGCTGCCTCGCGGCCGCGCATGCGCTCGCGCAATGGCCGCCGACGGCCGACGTCGCGGGCGTGCTGTTCGTCGCGCCGGCCAGTCCGAAGAAATTCACCTTTGCCGGGCCGTTCGACGCGCGCCGGCTCGCGGTGCCGTCGATCGTGATCGGCAGCGAGACCGATCCGTGGATGCCGCTCGCCGATGCGCGCACGCTCGCGCGGCGGCTCGGCAGCGCATTCGTCAACCTCGGCGACGCGGGACACATCAACACCGCGGCCGGCTTCGGGCCGTGGCCGCGCGCGAAGTACTTCATCGACACATTGGTGCATTGCGCGGCGCCGCTGCGCTTTCGCGACGCGGACGACGGCTTCGACGCCGCGCTCGTCGACCGCGCGCTCGCGCACGCGATCTGACACTCACACGCACGCGGTGCGCGGCCGGGGCCGCGCACCGCCGTGCCGCTGCGCTTACGACGCGGAAACGGGCCGCACCGCGGCCGGATCCGAGTAGCTCGGCCGGCCGTTCTCGACGTGGCCCGCGAAGCGGCGCGAGAACGTGCCGTTCGCGCCGTCGCTCACCGTCACGTCATACCAGTGATGGCTCGACGCGAGCGCCCATTGCTCGACGTGTTCGTCGCCGCCGTGCAGCGTCACCTGGCGCGCGGGCGTGCCGTATGCGTTGTCGGCCAGCGTCAGCGTCACGTGGCCCGCGCCATGGTTGCGCAGCTTCAGGTACAGGTTGCCGTTCGCGATGTCGTAGCCGGCCTTCACTTCCGGCTGCGCATGGTTGCGGCGGCGCGCCGTCGCGGCCGACACGTTGCCCGCGAACATCCGCACGAAGCCGTTCGGCCCGTACACCGAGAACGCATACGCGCCGTTCGTCTCCGTCAGGTCGAAGTCCGCGTGCAGCACGCGGCGCGCGCCGACCGTGTAGCGCCACGGGCCGTCGGTGCGGTTCGTCGCGTACACCTGGAAGTGCGCGCCCTGGTTGCCGCGGTTCGCGAACTCGATGCGCAGCGTGTTGCCGCCGTAGAGGCTCGCGTTCACGTGCAGTTCGTACGGCAGCGCGCGCGCGGGCCGCACGCCGGGTTCCTGCGGATCGATCGGCGACGGCGTCGCGGGCACGGTCGGCGCGGGTTGCGACGTGCATTGCTGGTCGGCGATCGAGCGGTACTGGCTCGTGTCGGGCAGCGTCGGGAACGACGCGTCGGACGAACGGAAGTCGAACGCGGCGGTGAGGTCGCCGCAGACGGTCCGGCGCCACGGCGTGATGTTCGGTTCGTCGACGCCGAAGCGCTCGCCGATGAAGCGGATCACCGACGTGTGGTCGAACACCTGCGAGCATACGAAGCCGCCTTTCGACCACGGCGACACGACCGTCATCGGCACGCGCGGCCCGAGGCCGTACGGCAGGCCGTCGGCCGTGTAGCTGCCGCCGCGGCCGGGATTCACGACCGTGTGCAGCTCGCCGTCGGTGGTCACGGTCGATGCGCCCTGCGCGGCCGACGTCGGCGGCTGCGGCGGCACGACGTGATCGAAGAAGCCGTCGTTCTCGTCGTACATGATGAACAGCACCGTCTTCGCCCACACGTCCGGATTCGCCGTGAGCGCGTCGAGGATCTGCGACGTGTAGTTCGCGCCGTATGCCGGCGTGTATTTCGGGTGCTCGGAGAACACGGCGGGCGGCAGCAGCCACGACACCTGCGGCAGGCGGTCGTTGATCACGTCGTCCTTCAGGTTGTCGAGCGTGCGCACCGTCTGCGCGCGCTGGTACAGCGACGAGCCCGGCTTCGCGTTGATGAAGTTCGTGAAGTTCTGCAGGATGTTCGTGCCGTAATTGCCGTTGTACGGATCGGCCCACGTGAGCCCCTGCTGGTAGATCTGCCACGACACGCCGCGCGCCTCGAGCCGTTCGGGGAAGGTCGTCCACGACAGCAGCTGATACGCGGGCGGCAGGTCGCCGTCGACGTAGTCGGCGTTGTCGAGCAGCGGGCCGCCGAACTTGCCGGTCGGGTCGACCGTGCCCGTCATCAGGTACGAGCGGTTCGGGTGCGTCGGCCCCGGCAGCGAGCAGAAGTAGTTGTCGCACACGGTGAACGCATCGGCGAGCGCGTAGTGGAACGGGATGTCCTCGCGCACGTGATAGCCCATCGTCATGTCGGTCTTGTTCGCGGGCCACTGGTCGTAGCGGCCGCCGTCGATCGCCGCGTGGGTTTTCGCCCACGAGTGGTCGAGCGCGCCGAGGCACTGCGCGCTGGTCGTCTTCGTGTCGAGCCGGAACGGCAGCACGGGCTTCGCCGGATCTTCCTTCGACGGCTGGTACCACACCGGCTTGCCGTTCGGCAGCGGGATCGGGAAGCGGTCGTTGTAGCCGCGCACGCCGCGCAGGTGTCCGAAGTAATGGTCGAACGAACGGTTTTCCTGCATGAACACGACGATGTGCTCGACATCGCGGATCGTGCCGGTGCCGCGCGCGGCCGGAATCGCGAGCGCGCGGCGGATCGACTCGGGGAACGCGTTGAGCGCGACGGCCGCGCCCGCGGATTGTGCGACGGTATGCAGGAAACGGCGGCGGCTGGATGACGTCATGTTATTTCACCTCGGTTCTGCGATCGGGGGGCAGGGACAGGAACGGCGGGATCAGTGCGCCGACGATGCGGCGACGCCGGACGCGCCCGCGTTCGCCGCGGGCTTCGTGTCGTCGTCATCGTCGGGCGGGTAGTGGACGACGGGCGGCGCGAGCGGTGCGGCATCGGACGCGGCGGCGTGCGCGCCCGCGTCGCTGTTGAACGCGCTCGCGGAGCCGGGCGATGCGCCGGCCTGTTGGGAGGTGTCGGCCGCGTGCGCGTCGTGCGGCGCGTCGTCGCTGCAGGCGGCGATGACGGTGGCGGCACATAGAACGACGACGAGGGCAACGCGACGCATGACTTCTCTCCTGGCAGGCGGATCGGGAAACGTTTTCGAGTATGCCGGTGTGATGCGACGATTCGGTGAATCGTTTGCGACCGGAGCATGATCGCGAACGGCTTTCGTCGAGCCGACTAAATGCTTTCGCGCGCTTCGCCGCGCAGGCGGGCGCCGTGTGTCAGCGGCGCGGCGTCCGGCGCCGCACTTCGCTGCGCAGCCAGTCGAGCCACGTACGGATCGCCGCTTCGCGCGGATGATCGGGGCGCCACACCACGTAGTGCGCATACACGTCGGTCACGCGCACCGTCGACACGCGCACGAGCGTGCCGGCCGCGAGTTCGGGTTCGATCAGCGAGCGGCGCGCAAGCGCGACGCCGCGTCCTTTCAGCGTCGCGTCGATCAATGCGTTCGCGTCGGTGAAGCGCGGCGCGCGCGCGGATTCGGTCAGGTCGAGCCGCGCGGCCTGGAACCACGGTTCCCAAGGCTGCGCGGGATGGCGCAGCAGCGTCGCGCGCACGAGATCGGCCGGCGCGCGCGGCGCGATGCCGTCGCGATTGCGGTACGCGGGGCTCGCGACCGGGAACACCGTCTCGTTCATCAGCTTCTCGGCGACGACGCCCGGCCAGCTGCCGGGCCCGTAGCGCAGCGCGACGTCGATGCGGTCGCGCTTGCGCAGCGGCGCGAGCGCCGCGTCCGGATGCAGCACGATCGCGATGTGCGGATGCGCGGCCGCGAAGCGCGGCAGGCGTGGCACGAGCCAGCGCTCGGCGACGCTCGGCAGCACGCTCACGTTCAGCGTGACGTCGCAGGTACGCGGGCGGTTGCGCGCGGCGAGCGCCGGCTCGAACGCGCGTTCGAGCACACTCAGGCCCTGGCGCACCTGCAGCACGAGCGCATGCGCGGCATGTGTCGGCGTCGCGCCGCTGCGCTCGCGCGTGAACAGCGGATGGCCGAGCTGCGCTTCGAGCGCGCGGATGTGCTGGCTGACCGCGCCTTGCGTGAGCGCGAGTTCGTCGGCCGCGCGCGTGAAGCTCTGCAGCCGCACGGCGGCTTCGAACGCACGCAACGTCTGCAGCGGGGGAAGGTGAATGCGTCGCATCGCGCATTAGTATCACTAATGCCCGAGCACGACAATTCATCGTTTGCGGCGGCGGTCGATGCGTTCCTACACTCGGTGCCGTCTTTCAACAGGGGCCCACCGGGCAACGCCATCATGAACGCCTATCGTCTCTATCTTTCTCCGGGCGCATGTTCGCTCGCCGCTCACATCGCGCTCGAGGAAACCGGCGCGCCGTTCGACATCGAGATCGTGTCCGTGCGCGAGCAGCAGAACCTCGATGCGCGTTATCTCGCGATCAACCCGAAGGCGCGCGTGCCCGTGCTCGCGATTCCGGGCGAGCCGCGCGTGCTGACCGAAACGCCCGCGATCCTCACGTATCTCGCGCGCCGTCATCCGGACGCGCGGTTGCTGCCGCTTGACGATCCGCTGCGCGAGGCGCGTTGTCACGAATGGCTCGCCTGGCTGGTCGGCTGGGTGCATGGCGTCGGCTACGGCACGCTGTGGCGGCCGGGGCGCTTCATCGGCGATCCGGCGCTGCACGGTGCGGTCAGCGCGCACGGGCGTGACGTGATCGATGCGGCGAACGCCACGATCGAAGCCGCGCTCGCCGACGGACGCACGTGGGCCGAGCCGGGCGGCCATTCGATCGTCGATCCGTTCCTGCTGGTGCTGTATCGCTGGGGCGTCGCGATCGGGCTCGACATGGCGCGGCATCCCGCGTGGACCGCGCACGCGCAGCGCGAGGCCGAGCGGCCGGCCGCGCGGCGTGCGCTGGCGCGCGAGGCGGCATGACGGTGGGCGGACTTCGTGGCATGCGCGCGATGGGCTGAATGCATGTGCCGCAAGCGGGACGGCGTCCGCGCGTGCCGCGCGCTGGCGATCGTGGTCGTTACCGCGCGAACAGCGGCCAGGTCGCAGCCGCGATCAGCGCGGCCGCGAGCCAGACCACGCTCCACGAGCTGACGGCGAGCAGCGGCGGAATCGCGAGCGGCGTCGCGAACAGCCCGAGATAGACGATCGTGTTCGCCATCCCGAGCGCGGTGCCGGCGTGGTTCGCGCCCGCGAGCGTCGCGAGTTCGGTATACGCGACGCCGTGCCACGCCGACACGCAGATGCCGGCGAACACGAGGATCGCGACGATCGCGGCGAGCGGCACGTGCGGGCTGCCGGCGGTGGCGGCCGCGAGCAGCGCGAACGAACCGGCCGCGACGCACACCGACCCGCGCAGGTACGCCCGCCGGTTGCCGTGCCGGTCGGTATGGCGGCCGCTCCACACGCGCATCACCATCGCGCCGAGCTGCAGCGCGACCATCGCCGCGCTGATGCCGGCCAGGCCGAGCCGGCCGAAATCGTGCAGGAATACGGTCGCGAACGTGAGCACCGCGAACTGCGGCGCACACAGCGCGCCGATGCCGAGCACGATGCGCCACACGCGGCCGCTCGCAAGCGGGCTGCGCGCGGGCGCGGCCGGCTGCTGTTGCGTGACGGGGCGGTGCGCGCCGGCCGGCGCGTCGGGCGGTTCGTGCAGCCAGCGCCACGTCAGCGCGGCCGATCCGGCGCACAGCAGCATCAACGCGCCGTACACCGCGGCGAAGCCCGCATGCGACGCGAGCGACGGCAGCAGCGCCGCGCCGACACCGCCGCCGAGCGGCACGGCCGTCTGGCGGATGCTCATCGCGAGCCCGCGTTCGCGCTCGCCGAACCAGCGCATCACCGCGCGTCCGCTCGATCCGTTCACGCTGCCGCCGAGCAGGCCGACGCAGCACATCGCCGCGACGACCCGCATGAGCGGCGGCACCGCGTGCGCGGTCGGGACGATCGCGGCCACCATCAGCGCAAGCATCGCGGCCGTCGCGACGAGGCCCGTGAGGAGCACGCGACGATCGCCGAAGCGGTCGGCGGCGATGCCCCACGGCAACTCCGACAGCGCGACGCCGAAGCCGAGCGCGCCGAGCACGAGGCCGAGCGCGCCGTTGTCGAGGTGATAGGCCGAGCGCATCCACACGGCGGTGGTCGGAATGCCGGCCGCGGCCGCGGAAAAGCTCATGTTCGCGGCGACGCCGGCCGCGAGCACGCGCCAGCGATGGGCCGGGCCGCGCGCGGCGTGCGCGGGCGAGGACGGGGAAGCGAGGCAGGAGGTATCCATGGCGACAGGGCCCGTTCGGGAAATTGACATCGCCAGTGTGGCGACCTACATTCATCCTGAAAATCGGAAAGTTTTTGATGAATCATTCGATAAAACGGGATGATTGAAATGTCCGGACAAGACAATGCCCACGGCGCGGCGGCGCTCGCGGCACCCGACGCCACGCTGGCCCGGCCGAACTTCGACGTCGCGGCGTTGCGCAGCCTGGTGGCGGGCGTGGATCTCGGCAGCTTCGCGAAGGCCGCCGATCGCGTCGCGCGTTCGTCGTCGGCGGTGAGCGCGCAGATCCGCAAGCTTGAGGAACAGGCCGGCACGCCGTTGTTCGTGAAGGCCGGACGCGGGCTCGCGCTGACCGACGCCGGCGACGCGATGCTGCGCTATGCGCGGCGGATGATCGAGCTGAACGACGAAGCGGCCGCGGCGGTGCGCGGCGTGAATCTCGACGGCTGGGTGCGGGTCGGCCTGCAGGAGGACTTCGGCGAAGCGATCCTGCCGGACGTGCTCGGGCGTTTCGCGCGGGCGCATCCGAAGGTGAGGATCGAGGCGCGCGTCGCGCGCAATGCCGAGTTGCTCGAGCGGCTCGACGCGAACCAGCTCGATCTCGCGCTCGTGTGGGGCGATCCGGCGTCGGCGACGCTCGTGTCGCGCGCGGGCATCGGCAGCGACGCGATCGCGCAGGTGCCGATGCAGTGGATCGCGGCGGTCGGCGCGAGCGGCTTCGGGATGCCGGACGGCGACGGGCCGGCGGATGCGGCCGACGACGACGGCGCGTGTCTTCGTGCGATGCGCGCGTCGGGCGAGCCGCTGCCGCTCGTCGTGTTCGACCGGCCGTGCCGCTTCTTCGGCGCGGCGACCGATGCGCTCGATCGCGCGGACGTGCCGTGGCGCGTCGCGTTCACGACGCCGAGCCTGGCCGGGTTGTGGGCCGCGGCGGCGGCCGGCCTCGGGCTGACGGTGCGCTCGCATTACGGGCTGCCCGCGTCGGTGCGCGTGCTCGACGCGGCGGCGTCCGGGCTGCCGGTGCTGCCGAGCCTGCCGTTGATGCTGCTGCGGCGGACGTCGTCGGCGACGCCGACCGTCGAGCGGCTCGCGCGGATCGTCACGCAGGCGGTGCGGGACGCGACGGCGGGGGAGGGGGTGGCGCTGGCGGCGTGACGAAACCTTTCGTGGCAGCGCGTCGGCGTCCCTCTGCTGATCGGCCGAATGGAACGATCGGGTGAACCCGACTACAGTGATGGACACCTGTACCGGAGGTCATCATGCAAAACGCGAAGCTGCCTAATGGATGTTCGATCGCCTCGTCCCAACTGGGCGACGTATCGAGCCCGGCTGACGGAATTCCCGTCGATCCCGTCGAATCGGCGAAGCTGCCGGTGCGATTCGGCGTCCTGCAAGGTCAGGCCTGGATCGCAAACGACTTCGATGCACCGCTGCCGGATTATCTGCTGGACGCATTCGAGGGACGCTGATGCGCTTGTTGCTCGATACGCACATCTTTCTATGGATCGTGACCAATGACCCGAAGCTGAGCACGCGGGCGCGCAAACTGATTTCCGCAGCCGACGAGCGCTTCGTCAGCAGTGCGAGCATCTGGGAGGCCGCCATCAAGGCGGGCCTCGGGAAGCTCGACATCGACGTGGGGCGATTGATCGGCTCGATCGGCACGAGCGGGGTGCGCGAACTGCCGGTTCGTGCCGTGCACGGGGCCGCAGTGCGTGATTTGCCGCACCATCATCGCGACCCGTTCGATCGCTTGCTCGTCGCGCAGGCTCGGCATGAACCGCTGAAACTCGTGACGGCCGACGCCTAGCTTGCACGCTACGGCCTGTCGGTGATTCTGACTGTTTGAAACAATTCGGGTGCAGAACTCGTTGGTTGCCGAGCCGCGCAGCGCGTCGCTGCCTATGCCACGGCAATGTCCGGCTCGATCTCGTCGAGTGCAGCAAGCGTTGCTGCCAGCCTCTCCTGCAACCCCTCGCTCGCCGGCACGAACGGCAACCTCAGCCCGTCCTCGCACCACCCCTGCGCAGCCAGCACCGCCTTCACCGGCGCCGGATTCGGCTCCGCGAACAGGGCCGCGACGAGCGGCTGCAGCGCGACCGACAGCCGTCGCGCGTCGGCGAGCCGGCCGTCGCGCAGCAGCGCGTGAATGCGCACATGCCATTCGGGCAGCACGTGCGCACTGCTGGCGATCGCGCCGTGCGCACCGGCACATAGCGCGGCGAAGTTCTGGTTGTCGTCGCCGGAGAGGATCGCGAGCGGCGTGTCGTGCACGAGCCGGCTCATCCGGTCGAGCGTCCCGCCGCACTCCTTGATGCCGGCGACGCGCGGATCGCGCGCGAGTGCCTGCAGCGTTTCCAGTTCGACGTTCACGCCGGTGCGGTACGGGATGTTGTAGACGAGGACCGGCAGGTCGGCCGCATCGACGATCGTTTCGACGTGGCGGCGGATTCCGTCCTGCGTCGGCCGAACATAGACGGGCGGCGTGACGAGCAGCCCGTCGGGTCGCAGCGCGGCGAGTTCGCGTGCGCGGGCGGCCGCGAAGTGCGTTGCGCTCGCAGTGAGCCCGACGACGATCGGCAGGCCGGGCACGGCATCGCGCAGCGTCGCGAACACGGCGTCCTGTTCGCGCGCGTCGAGCAGCACGCCTTCACCGGTCGTCGCGCCCGCGACGAAACCCGCGATGCCCGCCGCCGCATAGCGACGCGCGAGCCGCGCGAGCGCACCGTGGTCGACCTCGCCGTCGTGGAACGGCGTGATGATCGGCAGCCAGATACCTTCGAAACGTGTGTGCATGAAAAGCCTCAAGGTGGAAACGGAGTGGGAAGGAACCGTTCCGCCGGCGGTGCGCCGGAGCGAGGCATGCGAGCAAGGAGAATGAAACGACCTGCGTGCATCCCGTCCGGCATTCGCCTGACGGGACGCGACGTCCCCGTCAGTCGAGGAGTCGTTTTTTCAGTTTCAGCCCGGCCGCGCGCGCACCGGCCGCGATGGCGGCAAGGATCGAGGGCGAGCGCAGGGCAGCGGACATGGATGAACCGTGAAATGGGCTGAGCGGCGATCTTAACATCGGATCCGGCGCGTACGCGAGCGACGCGCGCCGTTTAGCAGAATTCGAGATTTGCTTTGCACGACAGATTGGAAAGCGCGCGGCGTCCGGCCGCTAGAATGCCCGCTTACGTTTCGATGACAGCGCGTACGCGTGCCGTCACGCACATTCACCACCACTGGAAACGGGGCATATCACGATGGCAAGCATCAACGGGATCGGCCGCTGGCTGCATACGGGCGCCGCAGCGGCGCTGGTCGTGGCGGCAACGGCCGCGCACGCGGACACGTCGATCCTGAACGTGTCGTACGACGTGACGCGCGAGCTGTACAAGGACATCAACACGAGCTTCGCCGCCGCGTACAAGCAGCAGACAGGCGAAACCGTGACGATCAAGCAGTCGCACGGCGCGTCGAGCGCGCAGGCGCTGTCGGTGCTGCAGGGGCTGCAGGCCGACGTCGTGACGATGAACCAGCCGAACGACATCGACCTGCTCGCCGAGCGCGGCCAGCTGCTGCCGAAGGACTGGCGCGCGCGCTTCCCCGACGGCAGCTCGCCGTACTCGACGACGATGGTGTTCCTCGTGCGCAAGGGCAATCCGAAGGCGATCAATGACTGGAGCGATCTCGCGAAGCCGGGCGTGCAGGTGATCATCGCGAACCCGAAGACGTCGGGTAACGGCCGCTACGCGTATCTCGCCGCGTGGGGCTACCAGAAGCAGAAGGGCGCGACCGACCAGCAGGCGCTCGACTTCGAGAAGGCGGTGTTCCGCAACGTCCCGGTGCTGGACTCGGGCGGCCGCGGCGCGACGACGACCTTCACGCAGCTCGGCATCGGCGACGTGCTCGTCACGTTCGAGAACGAGGTCGCGCTGATGGACACGGGCGCGTCGGGGGCGGAATTCGACGCCGTGTACCCGTCGGCGAGCATTCTCGCGGAGCCGCCCGTCGCCGTCGTCGACAAGGTCGTCGACAAGAAGGGCACGCGCAAGGTCGCGCAGGCGTATCTCGACTACCTGTACACGCCGCAGGCGCAGGAGATCATCGCGCGGCACCATCTGCGTCCGCGCGACGCGAACGTGCTGAAGAAGCATGCGGCCGAGTTCAAGCCGCTGAAGACGTTCAGCGTCGAGCAGGTTTTCGGCAGCTGGGCGAACGCGCAGAAGACCCACTTTGCCGACGGCGGCACGTTCGACCGCGTGATCGTCGACCGCAAGTAAGTACGCCGCACGCCGCGCGCGTGCCGGCGGGACGACCACGAAACCGGCCGCCCATGCGGCCGGCTTTTTGCGCCTCAGGCGAAAAGCCTGCGCCGCATCCCCGGCCGCCGCCTTCGCGTGCTACGCTCATCGCCTTCCTGCTTCAGGCCTCGCGCGATGAACGACGATCCGTCCTCCCCAGCTTCCCGCGGCCGCGGCCGCAAGATCTGGTCGGGCACCCGCCCCGTGGTTGCATACGGGATGCCGCCGCTCGGCTGGCGCGACCTCTATCACCGTGCGCTGACGGTGAGCTGGCCCGTATTCTTCCTGTCGCTCGCGGTGCTGTTCCTGCTGCTCAACGGCGGCTTCGCGACGCTTTACCTGCTCGGCCACGCGCCGATCGCGAACCAGTCGCCGCCCGGGTTCGTCGGCGCGTTCTTCTTCAGCGTCGAGACGCTCGCGACGGTCGGCTACGGCGACATGCATCCGCAGACCGTCTACGCGCACCTCGTCTCGACCTTCGAGATCTTCATCGGGATGTCGGGCATCGCGCTGGCGACCGGCCTCGTGTTCGCGCGCTTCTCGCGGCCGCAGGCGAAGATCCTGTTCGCGCGTTACGCGATCGTGCGCCCGCTGAACGGGCAGATGACGCTGATGGTGCGGGCCGCGAATGCGCGCCAGAACGTGATCGCCGAAGCGCAGGCAAAACTGCGGCTGATGCGCCTGGAAGGCACGCACGAGGGCTATACGCTGCGCAAGATCCACGACCTGCCGCTCGTGCGCAGCGAGCATCCGATCTTCCTGCTCGGCTGGAACCTGATGCACGTGATCGACGAAACGAGCCCGCTGTTCGGTGAAACCGCCGAGTCGCTCGCCGCGCACGACGCGTCGCTGCTGATCACCATCGAAGGTTCCGACGAGACGACCGCGCAAGTCATGCAGGCGCGCTACTCATGGGCGCATGCGGAAATCCGCTGGCGTCACCGTTATGTCGACCTGATGCACGACGAAGGCGGCATCACGCACATCGACTACACGCATTTTCACGAAATCGTGCCGGTCGACGCCGATACGGACGAGCGGGGCTCGCCGGGCGTGGTGGTCGGGGCCGATGCGGCGACGCAGGCGCCCGGGCCGGCTGCATGACACTGGCGAGCGGCGCGAACCGGCGCCGGCATTCGGTCGCGGCAGCCGCGATCGAATGCCGTGCCGTTCATGCGTCACGCATGCAGCAGACGCGCCGCTTCCCGCTGTTCGACCGCGACCGCGCGGCGATGGCCGTCGCGATCCTCGGCGCGCGCGACATAGTCGCCGAGCACGCCTTCGTGCGGCAGCAGGTGCGCGTCGAACGCGATCTTCAGCGTGCTGGCGAGCAGCAGGTCGGCCGCGGTGAAATGATCGCCGACGAGCCAGCGGCTGTGGGCGAGCGTTTGCGCGAGCGCACGCTGCACGCGCGTGATGTTGCCCCAGCCGAAGGCGACGGGATTGCCCGACGCACCGGTGAATTTCTCGGCCATCGCGGGTTCGAGGCAGGTGGGCGTGAAGAACATCCATTGCAGGAAGCGGCCGCGCAGCGGATCGTCCGGCGCGATGCCGAGCCCGGCGTCCGGGCAGCGATCGGCGAGATAGAGCAGCACGGCGCCGGATTCGGCGAACGGTTCGCCGCCGTCGTCGAGCGCGGGCAGCTTGGCCATCGGATTGACCTGGACGAACGCGTCGCTGCCCTGTTCGTGCGAATGCAGGTCGATCGGCACGAGCTCGTAGACGGCGCCGATTTCCTCCAGCATCCACAGCGCCCGGAATGCCCGGGTCTTCGGCCAGTAGTAGAGCTTCATCGCGCCTCCGCGTCTCGGTGTGCGTGTCGGTTCGGTGGATGCTCAAGCGTACCCGAGCGGGAGAGGTTCGGACAGGGGCGAAAGGCGGAAGCGGGTAACGAATTTCCCGCAAAGCCCGGTGCCGCCGAAGTTCATGAAATAACTAGTTATTGATTTACTAGTTGTGAATTGATGTGTGGGCGCCCGGCCGAGGCGGCAGCATCGGTGACGGGGCGCGCGAGCCCGGACGACATTCGTCGACCGCGCGCGAAACACGAAAACCCGGTCACCCCGCGCGGGGCGACCGAGAGATTGAAGTCAGGCCAGGCGATCGCATTCGGCGAGTCAGGTGCTGCGTGATGCGCAGCGTGCCGGTGCGATCGCGCACGGAGAACAGCAACGAATGGCGAACGACGATCGCACCACGATCATTCCGCGACGCACGCCGGAATCGGCCGCGATGCGCGCGGAGCTCAAGCGGACGATGGCGATCACCGCGCGGCTCAACCGTCTGACCTTCGACGATGCGGACGAAGTCCGCTCATTGTTCGGAGAACTGATCGGCAAGCCGTTGGACGACGGCTTCCTGCTGATCCCGCCGTTCTATGCGACGGGTGGCGCCGATACGCGGATCGGCCGCAACGTGTTCGTCAACCAGAACTGCACGTTCTACGACCTCGGTGGCCTCGACATCGGCGACGACGTGATGATCGGCCCGAACGTCAGTCTCATCACGTCGGGTCATCCGGTCGAGCCGTCCCGCCGACGCGACGCCGTCGTCGCCCGGCCGATCGCGATCGGCCGCAACGTATGGATCGGCGCGGGCGCGACGATCATCGGCGGCGTGACGGTTGGCGAGAACGCGGTCGTCGGCGCGGGTTCCGTCGTGACGCGCGACGTTCCGCCGAATACGCTGGTCGGCGGAAACCCGGCGCGGATCATCCGTTCGATTGCCGAATGACGGCGCTTGCGGGTGCGGCCCGCTGCGCAGCGAATGTGGACAACCGGCTGAGCCGTTCACTCGAAATGCTGTGGATTCGAACGGTGAGCGAGCACCCGGAGGTCGAATTGGCGGGGCTTTCCGGCATGTGACGCCGATCGCTGGCAGGGGCAGGAGCCGACGTTGCCGATGTGCCGGCGGAAAATGTTCGCGCCGGGCCGGTTGTGGATATCCCGGCCTCGAAACCACTCGGCATGCTGTGCATTCCACCGGTGAGTGCGACGTCGTGCGACCGGATGCGCGGGGCAGGGTGTGGACAACCGGGCTCCCGACGACGAAAAAAGCTGTGCCCTCGAACGGTGAGCGCCGTCGACCGATTGCGCGTGAGGCTTGCCGGGTGCGGATTTCCGGGCGTCGCGCGAAATCCGGAACGCCGCGCATTCTAACGGCGCGCGCGGATCGGCGATAGCTCCGCACGCGTTATCGCGGTGTGGATATCCTGCCGCGCGATTCACTCGAAGCGCTGTGTATTTCAATGGTGAGCGTCGCGCCCGGCCGAACCGGGTGTCGGCTTGCGCGCTTGTTCGTGATCGTCGATCGCGGCTTCGAGGGTCGCGCATTCTAACCGCACTCGTGATCGCGCGTTTCATTCGAGTATGTGCCGCGATGTGGATATCTGGTCGCCGAATCCAGTCGACGTGCTGTGTATTTCAGCGGTGAGCGCGGGCGCGTACGGCTCGGCCATGTCGGTGCGAGCCCCGACCGACGGGCCTCGGCGGGGTTGCGGGCACCGCTGTTCACGGCTGAATCGGCGACTGCGTGCGACACCGTGCCGACGCTCACCGTTGAATTTCACAGCGTTTCGAGTGGTCGTGGGTCGGGCTATCCACACCCGGATCGGCGTCCTTGCTCGATCGCCATCCTGCCGCTCACCATCGGAATTCACAGCGTTTCGAGTGGTCGTGGATCGCGCTTTTCACACCGGGATCGGCGCGCTTTTTCGATCGAGGGCCGTCGCTCACCGTCGAATTTCACAGCGTTTCGATTCGTCGCGAGGTGGGCTGTCCACACCTGAATCGGCATATTCGCTCGGTCGCGTGCCGGCGCTCACCATCGAAATTCACAGGGTTTTTAGTGTCTGGTGGCGACGATATCCACACGCGGATCTGCGCCGCGTTCGACTGCGCGACGGCATGTTCCGGTGAACGCCAAAGCCGCGCCAGTGCTCGCGCAGAGACGCCTATCCGCGAGAAGCCGGCACCCGACGCGAGCCCGCCGCACCCATGCCTGCATTGCCGTGACGACCGGACCGCCGCTCCCGAGCAACGCGAGCGCGGACAGCGGTGTGGATATCGCACCGCCGAATCGACTCGCAAATCTGTGCATCCGACAGGTGAGAGCGAACGTCGCAGTGGCCGGGCGGGAATCCGGCGGTGTGGATATCTCCCGCCGGCATCGACTCGTCGCGCTGTGAATTTCAACGGTGAGCGTCGGCATCCGCCTGAACCGTGGAGCGATCGAGGTGTGGACATCCGGCCTTCGACGCGACTCGAAACCCTGTGCAATCGACCGGTGAGCACGCCAAACCGCTTCGCCCGCAGCCCGCGGCCCCCGGCATTGTGGACATCCGGCATCCGCGACCAATCCGAACGCTGTGCATCCGACGGGTGAGGACGCGCCCGTTCCGCCGCGCAAACCCTTGCCGCACGGCCCGCGAGCGCCCACCGCCGGGCCCGCGGGCCGCCTCCCGCACGTCCCCGCGTTTTCGACGCAACCGCTTCGCCCACGCCGATGCGCCTCCGGAAGCCGTCCGCCACCCCGCGCGAAAACTCACTCAATTCCCGGCCAAAACCTGCGCAGTTTTTCTCACTCCGGCGTCGCCCGAGCAAGATGAGAAAAAACTTTCTCGCCTTCCCGCGAAAAAATAGAGCCATCCAGTTGCTCCCTGGCCGGCGTCGCCCGACGCCCCGGTGCACGGCATAGAACACACAATCAGGAGACATCCCCATGACCGCCCGACTGCCCGTCGACGGCACGCCCGCTCTGTCCGACTACCGCCTGACCGACAACCTGACCGCCACGCGCGGCCGGATCTTCCTGACCGGCACGCAGGCGCTGGTGCGCCTGTTGCTGATGCAGCGCGCGTCCGACACCGCGCAGGGCCTGAACACGGCCGGCTTCGTCAGCGGCTACCGCGGCTCGCCGCTCGGGATGGTCGACCAGCAGCTGTGGAAGGCGAAGAAACTGCTCGACGGCAGCGGCGTGCGCTTCCTGCCCGCGATCAACGAGGAACTCGGCGGCACGGCGGTGCTCGGCACGCAGCGCGTCGAGGCCGACCCGGAGCGCACCGTCGATGGCGTGTATGCGATGTGGTACGGCAAGGGCCCCGGCGTCGACCGCGCCGGCGACGCGCTGAAGCACGGCAACGCATATGGTTCGTCGCCGCACGGCGGCGTGCTGGTGGTGGCGGGCGACGACCACGGCTGCGTGTCGTCGTCGATGCCGCACCAGAGCGACTTCGCGATGATCGCGTGGCACATGCCGGTCGTGAACCCGTCGAACATCGCCGACATGCTCGAGTTCGGCCTGTACGGCTGGGCGCTGTCGCGCTTCTCGGGGGCGTGGGTCGGCTTCAAGGCGATCTCGGAGACCGTCGAGTCGGGCTCGACCGTCGATCTCGACGCGCTGCAGACGCAATGGCCGGCGCCGGCGGGCTTCACGCCGCCGGCGGGCGGCCTGCACAACCGCTGGCCCGACCTGCCGAGCCTCACGATCGAGGCGCGTCTCGCGGCGAAGCTCGACGCGGTGCGCCATTTCGCGCGCACCAACAGCATCGACAAGTGGATCGCGCCGAGCGCGCACGCGAACGTCGGCATCGTCACGTGCGGCAAGGCGCACCTCGACCTGATGGAAGCGCTGCGCCGGCTCGACCTCACCGTCGCCGACCTGGAAGCGGCCGGCGTGCGGATCTACAAGGTCGGCCTGTCGTATCCGCTCGAGATGACGCGGATCGAAACCTTCGTCGACGGCCTGTCGGAAGTGCTCGTCATCGAAGAGAAGGGCCCGGTGATCGAGCAGCAGATCAAGGACTACCTGTACAACCGCGCGGACGGTGCGCGCCCGCGCGTGCTCGGCAAGCACGATGCCGAAGGCGCGTGCCTGCTGTCCGAGCTCGGCGAACTGCGCCCGTCGCGCATTCTGCCGGTGTTCGCCACCTGGCTCGCGCGTCACAAGCCGGCGCTCGATCGCCGCGAGCGCGTCGTCGATCTCGTCGCGCCGCAGATCCTGTCGAACGAGGCGGACGCGGTGAAGCGCACGCCGTACTTCTGCTCGGGCTGCCCGCACAACACGTCGACGAAGGTGCCGGAAGGCTCGATCGCGCAGGCCGGCATCGGCTGCCACTTCATGGCGTCGTGGATGGAGCGCGACACGACGGGGCTGATCCAGATGGGCGGCGAGGGCGTCGACTGGGCCGCGCACGCGATGTTCACCAACACGAAGCACGTGTTCCAGAACCTCGGCGACGGCACCTACTTCCATTCGGGCATTCTCGCGATCCGCCAGGCGGTCGCCGCGAAAGCGAACATCACGTACAAGATCCTCTACAACGATGCGGTCGCGATGACGGGCGGCCAGCCGGTCGACGGCAGCATCTCGGTGCCGCAGATCGCGCGGCAGGTCGAGGCGGAAGGCGTGTCGCGCTTCGTCGTGGTGTCCGACGAACCGGAGAAGTACGACGGCCATCACGGCCTGTTCCCGAAGGGCACGACGTTCCATCACCGCAGCGAGCTCGACGCGGTGCAGCGCGAGCTGCGCGAGACGCCGGGCGTCACCGTGCTGATCTACGACCAGACCTGCGCGGCCGAGAAGCGCCGCCGCCGCAAGAAGGGCGAGTTTCCCGACCCGGACAAACGCCTGTTCATCAACGACGCGGTGTGCGAAGGCTGCGGCGACTGCGGCGTGCAGTCGAACTGCCTGTCCGTCGAGCCGCTCGAGACGCCGCTCGGCCGCAAGCGCCGCATCGACCAGTCGTCGTGCAACAAGGACTACTCGTGCGTGAACGGCTTTTGCCCGAGTTTCGTGACGGTCGAAGGCGCGGCGCTGAAGAAGGCTGCGGGCGCGGCGTTCGACGAGGCGGCGCTCGCCGTGCGCGTCGACGCGCTGCCCGTGCCCGCGACGCATCTCGACGCGGCGCCGTACGACATGCTCGTCACCGGCGTGGGCGGCACGGGCGTCGTGACGGTCGGCGCGCTGATCAGCATGGCCGCGCACCTCGAAGGCAAGAGCGCGTCGGTGCTCGACTTCATGGGCTTCGCGCAGAAGGGCGGCTCGGTGCTGTCGTTCGTGCGGATCGCGTCGAGCGACCGGTGGCTGAACCAGGTGCGCATCGACACGCAGCAGGCCGACGTGCTGCTCGCGTGCGACATGGTCGTCGGCGCGAGCGCCGAGGCGCTGCAGACGGTGCGCCACGAGCGCACGCGGATCGTCGTCAACACGCACCGGATTCCGAACGCGTCGTTCGTGCAGAACCCCGACGCAAACCTGCACGCGGATGCGCTGCTCGAAAAAATGCACCATGCGGCCGGTGAAGGCTACCTGTCGAGCTGCGACGCGCAGGCGCTCGCCGCGAAGTTCCTCGGCGATTCGATCGGCGCGAACATCCTCATGCTCGGCTACGCATGGCAGCTCGGCCTCGTGCCAGTGTCGCTCGCCGCGATGATGCGCGCGATCGAGCTGAACAACGTCGCGGTGCCGATGAACAAGCTCGCGTTCGCGATCGGCCGGATGGCGGCCGGCGACGCGGCGGGCCTCGATGCGTTGTGGAACGCGCGTCACGCGGTGGCCGCGGCGGTCGCGCCCGAGACGCTCGCCGAATTGATCGCCGATCGCGAAGCGCGCCTCGACGCATACGGCGGCGCCCGATACGTCGAGCGCTACCGTGCGCTGGTGAGCGCGGCGCGCGCGAAGGGCGACGATGCGCTGACGCGTGCCGTCGCGACGACGTTCTACCGGCTGCTCGCGGTGAAGGACGAATACGAGGTCGCACGGCTGTATGCGGACGGCGCGTTCCGCACGGCGCTCGAAGCGCAGTTCGAAGGCGTGCCGGGGCAGGACTATCGTGTGAAGTTCAACCTGGCGCCGCCGACGGTCGCGAAGGCCGGGCGCGACGGCAGCGCGCCGAAGAAGCGCGTGTTCGGCCAGTGGATGTGGCCGGTGCTCGGCACGCTCGCGCGCGTGCGCGGCCTGCGCGGCACGTGGCTCGATCCGTTCGGCCGCACCGCCGAGCGCAGGATGGAGCGCGCGCTCGCGGACGACTACGAGACGACGCTCACGCGCGCGCTCGCCGCGACGACCGCCGGCAACGCGGCGCAGGTCGCGCAGCTTGCGGATCTTCACGCCCGCGTGCGCGGCTTCGGTCACGTGAAGGTGCGCAACCTCGCGGGCGTGAAGCGCGCGGAGCGCGAGCTCGCGCTGCAACTCGGCATCGACGCGGCGACGAGCGCGGCCGTGCAGCACGCGCTCGACGAGATGAAGGGCGCGGGGATGCTGAAGGGAATCCCGGTCGTGATCGCGAAGTGACGCGAACACGCGAGGATGTGAAAACGGCGACGCCTGCGCGTCGCCGTTTTTTTATCGGCAAGCCGTGCAATCTCGCCGCGGCGCGGCCGCTCAGATGATCCCTTTCTTGCGCGTCGACAGCGCCGTTTCCGACAGATCGATCTCGCGGATCAGCTTCGTCAGCGTTTCGTCGGAAATCTTGCTTTCGCTGCGCAGCCGGTACAACACCGAACGTTCCGCGCGCACCGCCGCGATCCGCATCTGCAGCTCCATCGTTTCGGTCTGCTTGGCTTCCGCGCGAGGCGTCGGGCCGTCCTCGGCGAGCGCGGCCAGGCGGCGGCGATACTGGTCCATCACGCGCGCGGAGATGTCCGCGCAGCGCGCGGCGCCCGATTCGTCGAGAGCGGCCGAGATCGCGTCGTGCGACGAGTCGATCGCGCGAATCGCGGCCTGCGCGGCGGCCGCGCGCGCGGTGCGCTCCTCGTCGGCGAGCGGATTGCGCGTCGAGCGTACGCCGCGCAGCAGCAACGGCAGGCCGATCACCGCGACGACCAGCGAACCGAGGATCACCGCCGACGCGACGAAGATCGCGGTGTCGCGCCCGGGCAGCGGCGCGCCGTCGGACAGCGCGACGGGGATCGACAGCACGCCCGCGAGCGTGACCGCGCCGCGCACGCCGCCGACCGTCATCACCGCGATCGTGCGCACGCCCGCCATCGTGCCCGCGAGGCCGTGGCGCGCGGCGCGGCGGCTCGCGATCCAGCGCAGCAGCCAGACCCACAGGAAGCGGATCGCGTACAGCGCGAGCATCATCGCGCATACGTTGAAGATCATCCGGCCGACGAGCGCGTCGCTCGTGTGATGCGCGTCGACGAGCGCGCGGCCGATGATGTGCGGCAGCTGCAGCCCGAGCATGATGAACACCATGCCGTTGAACACGAACTCGATCATCGCCCACGTGCTCTCGGCGCGCACGCGCGACGCGACCGTGCTTTTGCGGGAGAAGCTCGTGTAGTTCATCATCATCCCGGCCGACACGGCCGCGAGCACGCCCGACAGCTCCAGGTGCTCGGCGAACAGATAGGCGGCGAACGGCACGAGCAGCGTCATCACGATGCCGGGGGCCGGGTCGCCTTCCTGCTCGGCGTTCAGGAAGCGCGTCGACAGCGCGCTGAACACCCACGACACGATCGCGCCCGTCGCGAGCCCGCCGGCGGCGACGATCACGAACGTGATCGACGCATCGCGCAGCGAGAACACGCCGGTCAGCGCGGCCGCGACCGCGAACTTCAGCGCGACCAGGCCGGACGCGTCGTTCATCAGCGCCTCGCCTTCGAGGATGTGCATCAGTTGCGGCGGAATCCGCCCCTTGCCGGCGATGCCCGACAGCGCGACCGCGTCGGTGGGCGACAGCACGGCCGCGAGCGCGAATGCGATCGGCAGCGGCAACTCGGGTATCAGCCAGTGCGCGAAGTAGCCGACTGCGAGTACCGTCATGAACACGAGCCCGAACGCGAGCATCAGGATCGCGCGGCGCTGCAGGTACAGCTCGCGTTTCGGAATCCGCCAGCCGTCCGCGAACAGCAGCGGCGGAATGAACAGCAGCATGAAGATTTCGGGATCGAACGTGACGTGCAGGTTCAGCTTCGGCCATGCGAGCATCGCGCCGAACGCGATCTGCATCAGCGGCAGCGGCAATTGCAGCGGCAGGATGCGCGTGACCGCGCCGGACAGCGCGACGGTCAGCAGCAGGATCAGGACTGTGAAGACGATTTCCATCGATACGGCGATTGTGGAGAATGAAACGACCGTACGGAGTTTAGCGTGGCCACGTGACGGGTGCGTTCGAGTGCGCCGGTGCGCATGCACGCGAACGGTGCATCCGGCCTGCGCCACGCTGGTGCGGCGGCGCCGCACGCAGGCGCGGCGCGCGTGTTCGGCCCTTGCACGGACCTTGCTTGATGCTTGCCTACCGTCCGGCACCGGCCGGACAACCGAGGATTCCACCATGACATTGCGCGCGCCGTTTCAAGCACTCGCCGCGTTCGGCTGCATCGCCAGGAGGGCGCCATGACGATCGTGCAACAGGAGCGTCCGGCCACCGCTTCGCCGTATCGTTTCGAGCGGGAGATGAGCTCCGGCCTCGAACGCCTCGCGACGCAGCATCGCGACCTGACGCTCACGACCGTGTTCCAGCCGATCTTCAGCCTGTCGCACCAGCGAGCGGTGGGCTACGAGGCGCTATTGCGCGCCCATGACGCGCTCGACCGGGCGGTGTCGCCGCTCGACGTGTTCGGCGAGGCCGCGCGCCAGGGCGAACTGCTGCAGCTCGACCGGCTCGCGCAGGCGCTGCATCTCGAGAACTTCGCGCTGCTCGGCGCCGAGCGCGAGTGGCTGTTCCTCAACGTGCATCCGGGCGTGCTCACCGACCCGTTCCAGGCCGCCGCGCTGCTCGCGAACCTGAAGCGGATCGGCATGCCGCCGCGCCGCGTCGTGCTCGAAGTGCTCGAGCAGCGCGCGGAGGACATCGAGCGGCTCGCCGAAGCCGTGCGCGAATTCCGCGCGCAGGGTTTCCTGATCGCGCTCGACGATTTCGGCGCCGGCCACTCGAACCTCGAGCGGATCTGGCAGCTGAACCCGGACATCGTGAAACTCGACCGGATCATGCTGTCGCACGCGGCGCACCGCACGGGGCTCACCGCGATCCTGCACGGGCTCGTCACGCTGCTGCACGAGGCCGGCAAGCTCGTGCTCGTCGAGGGGATCGAGACCGAGCACGACGCGCAGATCGCGCTGTCGTGCGAGGCCGATTTCGTGCAGGGCTATTACTTCGGCCGTCCGGCGCCCGGGCTGCCCGACAGCGCGACGGCGACCGGCTGCATCGGTGAGCTGACCGAGCGTTTTCGGCAACAAACCGAAGCGCGCGAGCGGCGCGACGCGCAGCGGCTCGCGCCGTACCTGCGCGCGTTCGAACGTGCGGCCGAGCGGGTGGCGGCCGGCGAGCCGCTCGACGAGGTGTGCTGGAACTTCCTCGCGCTCGACGCCGCCGCGCGCTGCTTCCTGCTCGACGCGCGGGGCCGCCAGGCGGGCCGCAACGTCGTGCTGCGCGCGGACCGCGCGCTCGCCGAGGCGCGCTTCTCGCCGCTGTCCGATGCGCAGGGGGCGAACTGGTTGCGCCGGCCGTATTTCCGCACGGCGATCGCCGAGCCCGGACGCGTGCAGGTCACGCGCCCGTACTTGTCGATCAACGAGGCGCAGCCCTGCGTGACGCTGTCGGTGGCCGTGCGCATCGGCGATGCGCAGCATGTGCTGTGCGGCGATATCGACTGGATCGACGAGGAAGCGGACGGCGCATAGCGACGGCGTCGCGCTGGCGCCGTTCACGCCGCTCGGCTAGGATGCGCGAATTGTCCTGACGATTCGCGAGCCGCCGATGAACCGAACCGCCGCTTCCTCCGTCCTCCTCGAAGTGATCGCCACCACCGTCGGCGACGCGAAGGCCGCCGCCCGCGCGGGCGCCGACCGCCTCGAACTCGTGACCGCGATCAGCGAAGGCGGGCTGACGCCGAGCGTCGGCCTGATCGAGGCCGTCGTGGCCGCCGTGGCGATTCCGGTGAACGTGATCGTGCGGCCGCACAGCCGCTCGTTCGTCTATGACGCCGACGACCTGCGCGTGATCGAGCGCGACGTGCGCACGGCCGTTGCGGCCGGTGCGAACGGCGTCGTGTTCGGTGCGCTCGATGCGCGCGGCGACGTCGATCTCGATGCGCTCGCGCGCGTCGCGGCGGCAGCGGACGGACGCGACCTGACGTTCCATCGCGCATTCGACGTGTCGCGCGACCTCAATGCCGCGTTCGACGCGCTGCTGCGCGTGCCGGCCGTCACGTCGGTGCTGACTTCGGGCGGCCATCCGTCGGTGCTCGACGCGGTCGCGACGATCACGCGGCTGGTCCGGCAGGCGGCGGGCTCGACCTGCACGGTGCTGGCCGGCTCGGGGCTCACGATCGACGCGGTCGGTGATTTCGTTCGCGCCACCGGCGTGCGCGCGGTGCATTTCGGCTCGGGCGTGCGGCCGCGCGGCGAAGTGCTGGCGCCCGTCGACGAACAGCGCGTCGAGCGCGTGCGCGCGGCGCTCGACGGTGCGGCGGCGCATGTGTGACGGGCGGCGCTGAAAGCCGCGCGCCGACGAGCGGGCGAAAAAAAGCCGGGGCATGCCCCGGCTTTTTCGTCTGCAAGCCAAACGCGCTGCAGTCGCTTACGCGTTCTCCGCCAGCGCGTCGGCCTGGCTCGCGCGGATGCCGAGGCGCTCGAACAGCGCGCGGTCGCGCTGCGTCTGCGGGTTGCTCGTGGTCAGCAGCTGGTCGCCGTAGAACATCGAGTTCGCGCCCGCGAGGAAGCACATCGCCTGCATCGCGTCGTCGAGCTGCTCGCGGCCGGCCGACAGGCGCACGACGGCCTTGGGCATCGTGATGCGCGCCACCGCGATCGTGCGCACGAACTCGAACGGGTCGAGCGGTGCGGTGCCTTCGAGCGGCGTGCCTTCGATCGCGACGAGGTTGTTGATCGGCACCGACTCCGGATACGGGTTCAGGTTCGCGAGCTGCGAAATCAGGCCCGCGCGTTCGCGGCGCGATTCGCCCATCCCGATGATGCCGCCGCAACACACGTTGATGCCCGCATCGCGCACGCGGTCGAGCGTGTCGAGACGATCCTGGTACGTGCGCGTCGAGATCACCTGGCCGTAGAACTCCGGCGACGTGTCGAGGTTGTGGTTGTAGTAGTCGAGGCCCGCGTCGGCGAGCTGCTGCGCCTGCTCGTTTTCCAGCATGCCGAGCGTCATGCAGGTCTCGAGGCCCAGTTCCTTCACGCCGCGCACCATCTCGGTCAGCGCCGGCATGTGGCGCTCCTTCGGGTTGCGCCAGGCGGCGCCCATGCAGAAGCGGCTCGCGCCGTTCGCCTTCGCCGCGCGCGCGGCGTCGAGCACCGTGTCGACGTCCATCAGCTTCTCGGCCTTCAGGCCCGTTTCGTGATGCGACGATTGCGAGCAGTAGCCGCAATCTTCCTCGCAGCCGCCCGTCTTGATCGACAGCAGCGTCGACAGTTGCACCGCGTTCGCGTCGAAGTGCTCGCGATGCACCTGCTGCGCGCGGAACATCAGGTCGTTGAACGGCAGCTCGAACAGCGCGACGACGTCGGCGACGCGCCAGCGCTGCGGCGCCGGAGCGGCCACGGGGATCGCGTCGGGTTGCACGGCGGCGGTCTGGGCTTGGGTCATGGTGGTTTTCCTGTCGTGAATGCGGGGATCGTGAGGTCAATGCCGCGCGTGGCGCAGCGTGTCGACGAGCGTGGCGATGTCGAGCATCGCCGCCGCGGATTCGGGGGCGGCCGGCGCCAAGTGCGCGATGCGGCCGAGGAGCGGCGCGCGGTGCTCGCGCGCGAGCCAGTCGCGGATCGTCGCGACGTTCTCGTCGGCGTACGACATGGCCGGGTCGACGTGGTTCGCGACCCAGCCGGCGAGCGTGAGGCCGCGCTGGCGAATCGCGTCGGCCGTGAGCAGCGCATGGCTGATGCAGCCGAGCCGCATGCCGACGACGAGCACGACGGGCAGGCCGAGCGCGACCGCGAGATCGGCCGTGTCCTGCGTGTCGTTCAGCGGCACGCGGAAGCCGCCGACGCCTTCGACGACGACGACGTCCGCGCGCGTCAGCGCTTCGCGGTGGCTCGCGACGATCGTGTCGAGGTCGAGCGTCACGCCTTCCTGCGCGGCGACGATGTGCGGCGCGGCGGGCGCCTTCAGCAGGAACGGCGTGCGCAGCGCGGGCGGCAGTACGACGTTCGCGGCCGCATCGAGCTGATCGGCGTCCTCGTTGTGCCAGACGCCGTCGCGTTCGTACGCGCCGGCGGCGACGGGCTTCAGCGCGGCCGCGCGCAGCCCGTGCCGCGCGAAGCCGTGCAGCATCGCGGCCGACACGAAGGTCTTGCCGATCTCGGTGTCGGTGCCGGTGACGAAGAGGGAAAGCGGGGCCGTCATGCCGCAGCTTCCTCGGGGGGCAGCGAACGCGCGTGAGCGTCGGAGTGCGCCTCCTCGCTGGCTTCGATCAGCGCGGTTTCGAGCCGCGCGAGATCGTCGAACGAATGCGCGGCCGACAGCGAGATGCGCAGCCGCGACGTGCCGGCGGGCACCGTCGGCGGCCGGATCGCGGGCACCCACAGGCCGTGCGCGTCGAGCGAGCGCATCGCCGCGAGCGTCGCGTCGTTGCTGCCGATCACGAGCGGCTGCACGGCCGTGTGCGAGTCGACCGGCTGCCAGCGCGTCATGCGCAGCAGCGCGCGCGTGCGCTCGATCAGCGCGGCGAGGTGCGCGCGTCGCGCATCGCCTTCGTCGCCGCCGATCACCTTCAGGCTCGCCGAGACCGCGTGCGCGACGGCCGGCGGCGCGGCCGTCGTGAAGATGTAGCTGCGCGCGCGCTGGATCATCCATTCGATCACGGTCTCGTGCGCGACGACGAACGCGCCCGCGACGCCGGCGGCCTTGCCGAGCGTGCCGACGTACACGAGGTTCGGCGAGCGCAGCGCGGCGGCCGCGAGCGCGCCGCGGCCTTGCGGGCCGAGCACGCCGAAGCCGTGCGCGTCGTCGACGACGAGCCACGCGCCGTGGCGTTCGGCGAGCGCGACGAGTTCGGCGAGCGGCGCGATGTCGCCGTCCATGCTGAACACGGTGTCGCTGACGATCAGTTTCGTTTCGGCGTCCGATGCATCGAGCAGCGCGGCGAGCGCGGCCATGTCCGCATGCGGGTAGACCTGCACGGTCGCGCGCGACAGCCGGATCCCGTCGATCAGCGACGCGTGGTTCAGCGCGTCCGAGAAGATCGTCGCGTGTTTGCCGGTGAGGGCCGTCATCGCGGCGAGGTTCGCCATGTAGCCGGTGCTGAAGTACAACGCGCGCGGTGCATCGGAGAAGCCGCCCGCGAACGCGGCGAGTTCGTCCTCGAGCGTCGCGTGCGCGCGCGAATGGCCGCCGAGCAGATGCGACCCGCCGCTGCCGGAGCCGTAGCGCTGCGCGCCTTCGGCGAACGCGGCGACGAGCGCGGGGTGCGCGGCGAGGCCGAGGTAATCGTTGCTCGCGAAGCCGACGATGTCGCGGCCGTCGACGCGCATGTGCGCGTCGCACGCGGTGTCGGCGGTGCGGCGCACGCGTCGCAGGCCCTGCGCGTCGAGTTCGGCGAGGCCGCGCTGCAGCGTGTCGAGCAGGGGCATGGTCGTTTCCCGTGAGGATTGCTTCATCGCGCCACCTCCGCGAGCGTCGCGTCGAGCGTGTCGCGCGTGCGTTGCGCGAGCCACGCGATGTCGTCGTCGCTCATCACGTACGGCGGCATCAGGTACACGGTCGTGCCGATCGGGCGCAGCAGCAGTTCGCGCTCCAGCGCGCGTTCGAAGAAGCGCCGCGAGAAGCCGCGTGCCGCGTCGCCGTCGAGCGCGACGTCGAAGGCGAACAGCGTGCCGCGCTCGCGCAGGTGACGCACCTGCGGGTGCGCGTCGAGCGGCGCGAGCGCGGCGCGCATCGCGGCCGACTTGCGCGCGTTGCTCGCGAGCACGTCGTCGCGCGCGAACAGGTCGAGCGTCGCGACCGCCGCGCGGCACGCGAGCGGGTTGCCGGTGTACGAATGCGAATGCAGGAAGCCGCGCGTCGTGTCGTCGTCGTAGAAGGCCGCGAACACGTCGTCGCGCGTGAGCACGAGCGACAGCGGCAGGTAGCCGCCGCTGATGCCCTTCGACAGGCACAGGAAATCGGGCCACACACCGGCCTGCTCGCAGGCGAAGAAGGTGCCGGTGCGGCCGCAGCCGACCGCGATCTCGTCGGCGATCAGGTGCACGCCGAATTCGTCGCACAGCGCGCGCAGGCCGCGCACGTACGACGGATCGTGCATCGCCATGCCGGCCGCGCATTGCACGAGCGGCTCGACGATCAGCGCGGCGATCCGGTCGGCGCGTTCGGCGAACAGGCGGCGTACGTCGTCGAGCGCGCGGCCCGCGACGTCGGCGGCCGTCTCGCCCGGCAGCGCGCCGCGCGCGTCGGGCGACGCGACCACGTGTGCATGGCGGATCAGCGGGTCGTACGCATCCTTGAACAGCGCGACGTCGGTCACGCCGAGCGCGCCGATGGTCTCGCCGTGATAGCTGTGCGCGACGCACACGAATTCGCGCTTGTCCGCGCGGCCGCGGTTGCGCCACGCGTGGAAGCTCATCTTCAGCGCGATCTCGACCGCCGACGCGCCGTCCGATGCGAAGAACGCATGGCCGAGCGTGCGCGCGGTGAGCGCGTGCAGCCGCTCCGCGAGCTCGATCGCCGGCTCGTGCGTGCAGCCGGCGAGCATCGCGTGCTCGAGCGTGTCGAGCTGGTCCTTCAGCGCCGCGTTGATGTCCGGGTTCGCATGGCCGAACAGGTTCACCCACCACGAGCTGATCGCGTCGAAGTAGCGGCGCCCGTCGCGGTCGTACAGCCACAGGTCCGCGCCGCGCGCGACGGGAATGAGCGGCAGGCGCTCGTGGTGCTTCATCTGGGTGCAGGGATGCCAGACCGCGCGCAGGCTGCGCGCGACCCAGTCGTCGGTGGCTGGCGTACTCAAGGCAACTCCGGGGGTAAAACGGCGGCGGGCATCGAACGGGATGCCGCGCGGCGACGGACGGAAAACGCGCTGAGATTAGCGTGTTCCGCCGCACGTTGCACTACCGGTTACAAACACCGCAAAGCCTTGCCGGACGGGAGTTCGGCGCAGATGCGGGGTGCTCGGGACGGTACGCGCCAGAAGCCCAGAAATGACCGCAGATGACGACGTTCGAGTGAGCCCCCCCGACAGAAAAAAATCGTGGGCAGGCGGATGCCGACGGGCGAAAAATCGGGGCGGGAAGCGCGACGCGACGTGCACGGTCGCCGGCGAATGGCACGCAGACTCAGGCGCGGCCGAGGTTCAGGAAACGCCCGAAAACGACCCTGGACGGCGTTGCGGGCCAGGCGCCCGTCGGCGGCTCATGCGGCCGCGTGAACGGGCGTGCGAACGCCGCCGCGGGCCGCGGCGCGCGTTCATGAAACGGAGAAGGGAGAAGGGGGAGACGCGGGCAGCGCCCGCCCCCGGAGCGCCGCGGCTCGCGCGTCAGCGCGAAGCCAGTGCGCGCGGGTTGGCGCTGCCGTCGTCGGCCGTCTGCGTCGCGTTCGCGTTCCACACGACGCGGTCGTTGACCGCATACAGCCGGCATGCGCCCGCGCCCTGCTTCGAGCAGTTGTCGAGCGCGAGCGCCATCGGATCGTCGCCGCCTTCGGCCCACGACCATGCGCCTTCGGCGGACACCGCGAAGGCACGGCTCGGATGCTGGTTCAGGAAGCGGCGATAGCCTTCGCGACCGGCCTCGTCGAGGAACGGCACCGCGTCGACCGCATCGATCGACGCATAGCCGGTCGCATTCGGTTCGTGCGGGTTGGCGACCGCGTAGCGCACCGAGGTCGGCAGGTTCAAATCCGCGAGGAACGCATTGACGGCCGGCCACCACACGGGCACGCCGTCGCGATCGACGATCAGCCGGTGCGCATCGTCCTTGTAGCGGCCGAAATCGATGAACTGCGCCTGCGTGCCGTGCGACACGTACGCGTCGTGCATCTGCGCGACGAGCGCGGGCGTCCATACCGAATCGTTGTCGCCGTACAGCCACAGCGACCGTACGGCCGTATGCGCGCCGTAATGGTCGAACGCATCGACGAGATTGCGCTGCCAGCCGTCGCACAGATCCTGGCGCAGCCCGCCGGAGAAGTTGATGATGCCGCGCACGCCGGGCGCCGCTTCGGTGCCGTACGCGACCGACACGAGGCCGCCGTGCGACGTGCCCGCGACGACGATGCGCGACGCATCGACGTACGACTGGCGCGACATGTAGCGAACTGTCGCGTCGACGTCGGCGGCCTGCGTGAGCCCGTTCTTGCCGACGTTGCAGCCTTCCTGCTGGTACGAGCCGCCCGACCCCGCGAAACCCTGGCGGTTCGGCGCGATCACCGCATAGCCGCGGCGCACGAATTCGCGCGCGAACGCGAGCGGCCGGCTGCGCGGCTGCTGATGGAGGTCACCGGTGTTCTTGCCGTGGTTGAAAACGACGAGCGGGAAGGGGCCGGGGCCGTTCGGCTTGAACAGCGTGGCCTCGAGCATCACGGCGCCCGAGGCATCGGCCGGAATGCTGACGATTTGTTCGTTGAGGTTGGCGGCGACCTGCGGGAGGCCCGAATCGCCGTAATCGAAGCGCTCGGCGTGGGCGAGCGAGCCGCCGGCCGTGGCCGCGCCGGCATTTGCGCCCGGCAGCGCACCGGCCTGAGCGGCCGACAGCGCACAGGCCGCCATCCATCCCACCAATACCTTGCTGAACGCCATTCGTAAGCCCTGCCATGCAACATGACCAATCTGAGGGCCATCCTAGCCCGACAAATTCAGGTTGTGCAATGCGGGAATTACCCGGCGTCTGACATGGCAACTATTTGTCAGCGTTCACTTACTTCTCCGTCGACATAGCGCCAGAAACCGTGCTCGTCTCGGGTGAACCGGCTCGTCTCGTGGAGCCGGTACGCCCGCCCGCCGACCTTGTAGCGGGCCACGAATTCGACCTCCGCGTGCCGTTCGTCGAGCGGCGCGTGGCGCTTGATCGCGAGGCCGAGCCAGCGCGGCGCGTCGGGCGCGTCCGGGTCCGCATCGAGATCGGCCGGGCAGGTGCGCGCGTCCCAGGTCGCGCGCAGGTAGTCGGTCGCGCCGAGCACGTACGCGCTGTACCGCGAGCGCATCAACTCGAGCGCGGTCGGCGCGGCTTCGCCGCCGTCGATGAAGCGGCCGCAGCAGGCCGCATAGCGCGGCGCCGGGGCTTTGCCGGCCGGCGCCGGGGACGCGCCGCCGCACGGGCACGCGTCAGGTCGGTTCAAAATCATGCGAATCGTGAATTAACGACGTCGGGTTGTGATGCCGGCTCACCAGCTGAGCTCGACGCCGTCGTACTGGAAGAAACGGCCGTTGGCCTGCGACACGTCCGCGCCGGCTTCGGCGATCACGCGGCGCATGCCGGTCACGCTGGTTTCCGGATCGATCGCGGCCTGCGCGCCGCCCATGTCGGTGCGCACCCAGCCGGGATGGAGCGAGATGCATGCGGCGTGGCGCGTCTGCAGCGACGCGATGCGCAGCACGTCGTTCAGCGCGGCCTTGCTCGCGCGGTACAGCCAGCCGGTCGTGCCGGTCGCCTCGGCGATGCTGCCCATCCGGCTTGAGACGACGGCCAGCACGCCGCGCGCGTCTTCGACGAGCGGCAGCAGGATCGGCAGCAACTGCATCGGCCCGCGCACGTTCGTGTGCATCACCGCGTCGAAATCCTCGGCGCCGATGGTTTCGACGCCTTCGGTGCGCGGCCCGTACACGCCCGACACGAGCACGGCGGCGTCGAGCCGTTCGCCGTCGAGCTTCCAGCCGAGCGCCGCGATCTGTTCGGGCTGCGCGATGTCGAGCGCGTGCGCGTGTGCGCCGAGTTCGCGCAGCGCGGCGAGCGACGCGTCGTCGCGCGCGGTCGCGATCACGTTCCAGCCGTCGCGCCGGTATTGCCGGACGAATTCGCGTCCGAGGCCGCGCGATGCGCCGACGATCAATACGGTTTTCATGTTCGCCGCTCCTTCGCAGTGCACCGCCGTCGCGGCAGTGTCGGTGTCAGATCAGTTCGATGCCCGTCGCGGCCGGGCGCGCGATGCGTCTTCGGCCGCGACGGCGCGGGCGCACGTTACTTCGCGTCGTCGCACGGCTTCAGCGTATCGGCGACCGCCTGCGCGACGTCGTCGAGCCGCGCGGCATCCGCCGCGACCATGTCGTTGTCGGGCGCGTGCTGGCCCCGCGCGGTCAGCGCCGCGACGCAGCGCTTGTAGGTCGCATCGAGCGCGTCGAAGTTCGACACCGACATCCCGAGGTTGCGCATCCGCCCGTCGTGCACGCCGTACACGAGCCCGTGCACGGTGAGCGACTGGCCGCGCGCCCACGCGTCGTTGACGATCGTCGTGCGGCACACGTTGACGACCTGCTCGATCGAGTTCAGCTCGATCAGGCGGCGATAGCGCGCCTCGCCGACCGGCCATTCGTCGAGCAGCGCCGCGTGGCGCTCGCGCACGTCCTGCACGTGATGCAGCCAGTTGTCCGCGAGGCCGACGCGGCGGTTGTGGAGCGCCGCGTTCACGCCCGAGCAGCCGTAGTGGCCGACGACCATGATGTGCTTCACGCGCAGGATGTCGACCGCGAACTGGATCACCGACAGGCAGTTCAGGTCGCTATGGACGACGACGTTCGCGATGTTGCGGTGCACGAACACTTCGCCCGGCGGCAGGCCGATGATCTGGTTCGCGGGCACGCGCGAATCCGAACAGCCGATCCACAGATATTCCGGCGCCTGCTGGTCGGCGAGACGCGCGAAGAAGTCGGGATCGTCGGCGAGCTGGCGCTTGACCCAGGCGTCGTTGTTGTCGAACAGATGTGAAAGCGGATTGTCTTGGGTATTCATCGGTGTGGATTCCGTTGGCGGAAAGCGGGTCGATAACGGGTTCGATTCGATTGGATCCGGTCGCGTGTCAGGCGGCGCGCTGCGCGTCGCCTGCGTCGTCACCGGCGTCCGGCGTCGCGTCGAAGCGCGCGGGGTAGCGCACGCTGAAGCGCAGCGACGCGTCGTACGGGAAAAAGTCGGGCAACTCGCCCTGCAGCAGCTTGTCCTTGCTGGCCTGCCACAGCGCGGGCTCGAAAAAGTCCGCGTGATGCTTCATGAAGACCGTCCGCACGCGCGGGTCGCCGAGCAGGAACGGTCCGTAGGTTTCCGGAAAGATGTCGTGCGGGCCGACGGTATACCACGGCTCGCCGGACAGTTCGTCTTCCTCGTTGCGCGGCGGCGGCACGCGCCGCACGTTGCAGTCGGTCAGGTATTCGATCTCGTCGTAGTCGTAGAACACGACGCGGCCGTGACGCGTGACGCCGAAGTTCTTGTACAGCATGTCGCCCGGGAAGATGTTGGCCTTCATCAGCTCCTTCACCGCGTTGCCGTATTCCTTCACGCCGTGCTCGATGTCCGCGTCGGTGCCGTTCTGCAGATAAAGGTTGAGCGGCGTCATCCGGCGCTCGATGTACAGGTGCTTGATCACGAGATTGCCGTCCTCGTATTCGAGCAGCGACGGCACTTCCTTCTCCAGCTCGCGCACCAGCGCATGGTCGAGCCGCGACAGCGGCAGCGCGACGCTCGAATACTCGAGCGTGTCGGCCATCCGCCCGAGACGGTCGTGGCGCTTCACGAGCTGATACTTCTCCATGATCTGCGCGCGCGTCGTTTCCTTCGGCGGCGGGAAGTGATCCTTGATGATCTTGAACACGTACGGGAACGACGGCAGCGTGAACACGAGCATCACGAGGCCCTTGATCCCGGGCGCGATGATGAAGCGGTCGCTCGAATGCGACAGATGGTGCAGCAGGTCGCGGTAGAAGAGGTTCTTGCCTTGCTTTTGCAGCCCGACCGACGTGTAGATCTCGGCCTTCGGCTTGCCCGGCATGATCGTGCAGAGGAAGTCCACGTAAGCGGACGGCACGCCCATGTCGACGAGGAAATACGAATGCGAGAAGCTGAAGATGATCTGCAGCAGGTCGCGGCGCAGCAGCACGGTGTCGAGCGCGAGCAGGCCCGGGCGCACGTGGCGGATCGGCACCGCGAACGGCAGCACGCGATCGGCGTTGATGATGCGGCCGACGATGTACGCGCTCTTGTTGCGGAAGAAGAGCGACGACAGCACGTGGATCTGGAAATTCGGCGCGGCGTCGAACTCGCCGAATTCGTCGGTGATCGCCTGCATCACGCAGCCGATGTCGCGCGTGAGATCCTCGAACGGCGGCTCGAGCTGGAAGTTCGTGACGATGCGCTCGAGCGTGGCCGCGAGCCCGTCGGTGCCCGGGTAGTACGCGCGATAGGTCGGCTTCGCGGCCGGCTCGTCGTTCTCGAGGTATTCGGTCGAGATCGCGGGGCGCACGAAGATGAAATCGTTGCTGAAATACGAGCGGTGCAGGATCTTGCAGCACACCGAATTGAAGAACGTCTCCGCGCACTCGGGCTGGCGGTGCGACGTGAGCAGGCCGATGTAGTGCAGCTTGATCTGCTGCCACACCTCGTCGTCGATGTTCTCCGCGTCGTATTCGTCCTCCAGCACCTCGACGCATTCCTGCACGCGATCGTCGTACGACGTGATCCGCTCGCGCGCCAGCCGCTGCAGGCCGTGCCAGTCGCCGCGCTCGAATAGCGTCTTCGCCTCGACGGCGGCTTCCCGGAAGATCCGGTAGTGGCGGTCGAAGTATTCGAGCATCGTCTGTGCGACGTCGAAACCGATCTGCGACGACAGCAGTTTGGGGAAGTGATTCATCGCGTGCAGGCTCGTTCGAGAGGGACTGTAAGCACTCGCCATTTTAGCGCCCAAGTCGGCGTTTCAATGACTTTCGGGGGCCGGCGCCAAGCGCCGTCAATGCGCGGGTTGTGCGCCGTTACATGCCGTTCGGTGCATCTTCGCGTAAAGATTCGGGTACGGAATCGATTCTGGCACGAACTTTTTTTGACCGTCCGGCGCCCCGCCGGGCACGCGTTTCGCGCGACGGCGATAGAATCGACGCGATGCCCGCCGCGGCCTGCCGCCCGCGCGCGCGCCCCGCATTCGCACGGGCATTTGCCCTGACAACGACGAGACGCCCCACCGATGAACGCACTGGAACACCAACTCGACTATCCCTTCGCCGACACGCTGCCCGCCGCGGGCGACACGTTCGAGGTCGCGCCCGGCGTGCGCTGGCTGCGCATGCCGTTGCCGTTTTCGCTGGATCACATCAACCTCTGGCTGCTGCGCGACGAGATCGACGGGCAGGCCGGCTGGACGATCGTCGACTGCGGGATCTCGTCGGATGCGATCCGTACGCACTGGGAACGGATTTTCGACACGCATCTCGACGGGCTGCCGGTGCTGCGCGTGCTCGTCACGCATTGCCATCCCGATCACTTCGGCCTCGCGAACTGGCTCTGCGAAGGCGGCGACAAGGGCCGCTGGAACGTGCGGCTGTGGATGACGCTCGGCGAATACATGTTCGGCTGCCTGATGGCGGCCGGCAACGGATCGAACGCCGGCGGCGCGGCCGCGGCCGATCATTTCGCGCGCCACGGCCTGACCGATCCGGTCGCGCTCGAGAAGCTGCGCAGCCGCCGCAGCTACTACTCGGACCTCGTGCCGGCCGTGCCGCCGCGCTACCGGCGCCTGCGCGAAGGCGACGCGGTGAAGATCGGCGCGCGCACGTGGCGCGTCGTCACCGGCTACGGTCATTCGCCTGAACATTGCGCGCTTCACAGCGAAGCGGACGGCGTGCTGATCTCCGGCGACATGGTGCTGCCGCGCATCTCGACCAACGTGTCCGTGTTCGACCTCGAGCCGGAAGCCAACCCGCTCGCGCTGTACCTGGAATCGCTCGGCCGCTACGAGACGATGGCGCCCGATACGCTCGTGCTGCCGTCGCACGGCAAGCCGTTCCGCGGCGTGCGCACGCGCATCGCGCAGCTGCGCGCGCATCACGACGCGCGGCTCGACGAAGTGCGCGTCGCCTGCGCGGAAAAGCCGGCGAGCGCGGCCGACATCGTGCCGATCATGTTCCGCCGCCGCGAGCTCGACATCCACCAGATGACCTTCGCGCTCGGCGAGGCGCTCGCGCACCTGAACCTGCTGTGGCTCGCGGGCGAACTCGTGCGCGAGCAGGGCGACGACGGCGTGCTGCGTTTCCGTTGCGCGCGCTGAGCGCGCGTCGTCGCCGTCACGCGACGGGTTCGTAACGCCACCCGTCGCGCTGCCACTGCATCGTGTGCGTCGGTGCGAGCGCCGCGAGAAACGCGTCGTCGTGCGAGGCGACCACGAGCGCACCGGGGAAGCCGGCCAACGCGGCTTCGATTGCGCGCACCGATTCGAGATCGAGGTGATTGGTCGGCTCGTCGAGCAGCAGCAGCTGCGCGGGCGTGCCGCGCCACAGCGCACACGCGAGCGCGGCCTTCAGCCGTTCGCCACCGCTCAGGCGGTACACCGGCTGCGTCGCGCGCGCGGCATCGAGCTGCAGCAGCGCGAGCCGGCTGCGCAGGTCGCCTTCGGCGAGCGGCGTATCGAGGCGTCCCAACTGCTCGACGATCGAGCGTTCGGGATCGAGCAGCGCGAGCCGCTGATCGAGATACGCAGCGCTCACGTGCGTCGTGCACGTCCCGGCGCGCGGCGCGAGTTCGCCGGCGAGCATGCGCAGCAGCGTCGATTTTCCGCAGCCGTTCGGGCCCGTCAGCGCGATGCGCACGGGGCCGCTGGCCGACCACGTGATCGCGTCCGTGCGGCCCGCGGTGCGCCACGGCAATTGCGCGCGCTCGAGCGCGAACAACTGGCGGCGCGCGCTCACCTCGGTGCCCGGCAGCGACACGAGCACCGGCGCGTCGGCTTCGACGCGCGCGGCGGCTTCCTGCACGCGCGCATCGAGCGTCGCCTTGCATTCGCTCTGGTGACGGCGGACCGTCCCCATGATGCCGCGAGCCGCCCCCTTGCGGCTCTGTCGCGCCATCGACGACAGGTTGGCCGCCTTCGCGTCGCGCAGCGAGCCGGCCGCGTGGCGCTGGATCGTGTCGTGTTCCTGTTCGAGCCGGCGCCGCGCGCGCCCGCGCTCGGTGCGCGCATGCTCGAGCGCGGCCTGCGCGGCATCGTGTTGCGCATCGCGTTGCGCGCGATACAGCGCGTAGTTGCCGCCGTATGCGCGCACGCCGTGAGGCGTCAGCTCGACGATGCGTTGCACGTGCGCGAGCAACGCACGGTCGTGACTGACGACGACGACACCGCCGCGCCAGCCGTCCAGCGCGCCGCGCAGCCATGCACGGCCCGGCGCATCGAGGTGGTTGGTCGGTTCGTCGAGCACCAGCAGCCCGGCTTCCGACAGCAACGCGCCGATCAGCGCGACGCGCGCCATCTGGCCGCCGCTCAACGCATGCGCGGGCGTGTCGGCGCGCACGTCGTGCAGGCCGGCCGCGTCGAGCGCCGCGCGCAGCCGCTCGGCCAGGTCCCAGCGATCGCCGATCAGGTCGAAGTCGTGCGCCGTCGCGCGCCCGTCCGCGAGGCGCGCGAGGGCCGCGAGCGGCGCGTCGAGCGCGGCGATTTCCGCGACGCTCCGCGTGCCGGCCCACGCGTCGTCGTGTTGCTGCGCGACGTAGACGACCGGCGTCTGCCGGTCGATCGTGCCAGCGCTCGGCGTGCGCCGGCCCGCGATCAGTTGCGCGAGCAGGCTCTTGCCGACGCCATTGCGGCCGACGATACCCGTCGGCGTGCGATCGATGGAAAGGTCGAGCGAATCGAACAGCGTGACGCCGTCGTCGAAGCGGAAAGAAACGTGATGAAGCGCGACGAGCGCGCCGGTCGGCGTGGCAGCAGCCATAAGCACCTCCGAAAATGCGTGAAACCCTTCGCGCGGCGTGCGTGGCACGGCGGCGAAAACATTTTTTGGAAGGCTTAGTTGTTCACTTTGGCTGGCGTCCGGTATGAGGAATGAGCGCGCAGTGTAGCAAGCGCGGCGCGCGGGCCGCAAGCGACGGGCGAGCGTGCCGTCGCTTGCGCGCCACGTGCGGTTACTGCACGGCGACCGCCGCGAAGTTCTGGCGGCCGAACGGGCTGACGTGATAGCCGCTCACGTTCGCGCGCGTGAGCGCGGCCGCGGTCGGGTAGCCGAGCGGAATCCACAGCGCCTGGTCGTGGATGATCTTCTGCGCGGATTCGTACAGCTTCGCGCGCCTGGCCTGATCGGCGGTCGCCTTGCCGTCGGCGATCAGCTTGTCGAGCTGCGCGTCGCAGAAGCGCGCGAAGTTGATGCCCGACTTCACCGCGTTGCAGCTGAACAGCGGCGACAGGTAGTTGTCCGGATCGCCGTTGTCGCCGGCCCAGCCCATGAACAGCATGTCGTGCTGGCCGAGCTTCGCCTGCTTGATCAGCTCACCCCATTCGATCACCTTCACCTCGGCCTTCACGCCGATCTTCGCGAGGTCGGCTTGCAGCAGTTCCGCGCCGGCCTTCGGGTTCGGGTTCAGCACGCTGCCCGTCGGGCGCGTCCAGATCGTCGTCGAGAAGCCGTTCGGGAAACCGGCCTGCGCGAGCAGCTGCTTCGCCTTCGCGGGATCGTACGCATACGGCGCGACGTCCTTCGCGTAGCTCCACGTGTTCGGCGGATACGGGTTGTTCGCGGCCGTCGCCGTGTTGTCGAACACCACCTTCAGGTAGGTCGCGCGATCGAACGCGAGGTTCAGCGCCTCGCGCACCTTGTCGTTGTCGAGCGGCTTCTTCTGCGTGTTCAGCGCGACGAACGCGGTCATGAACGCGGGCGTCTGCACGACCTTCAGCGCGCTTTCGCCCTTCGCGGCGAGCACGTCCTGCGGCTTCGGCGACAGCGCGATCTGGCATTCGCCGGCCTTCACCTTCTGCATGCGCACCGACGCGTCGGGCGTGATCGCGTAGATCAGCCGGTCGACCTTCGGCTTCGTGCCCCAGTAGGCCGGGTTCACGTCGTAGCGGATCAGCGCGTCCTTCGTGTAGCTCTTCAGCACGAACGGGCCGGTGCCGATCGGCTTCGCGTTCAGGTCGGCCTGCTTGCCGGCCTTCAGCAGCTGGTCCGCGTATTCGGCCGAGTAGATCGACGCGAAGCCCATCGTCAGGATCGGCACGAACGTCGCGTTCGGCTCGTTCAGCACGAACTTCACCGTGCTGTCGTCGACCTTCGCGACCGACTTCACGAGCTTCACGAGGCCCATCGACTGCGCGTGCGGGAAGCCGCTCGCGCCGGCGACCTTGTGCCACGGGTTCGCATCGTCGAGCATCCGCGAGAACGTGAACACGACGTCGTCCGCGTTCAGCGGGCGGCCCGGCTTGAAGTAGTCGGTGGTCTGGAACGCGACGTTCGGGCGCAGGTGGAACGTGTACGTGAGGCCGTCGGCGCTCGCTTCCCATTTGTCGGCGAGCGCGGGTACGACCTTTTTCGCGGCTTCGTCGTACGACACGAGCGTGTTGAAGATCACGTCGGCCGATGCGTTGGTCGTGACGAGCGAGTTGTACTGCACGACGTCGAAGCCGTCCGGGCTCGATTCCGTGCAGATGGTGAGCGGCTTGGCGGCGGCGAGGCCGGGAGCGGCGAGGGCGGCGGCGAGCGCGGCCGCGGCGAACAGCTTGACCTGCATAGGTTCTCCCATGTGACTTGTGATTTTTTGCCGGGTGTCGGAATGCGGGCGCGGCCCGACAGCGAGCAGGCCGGCGCGGCTGGCGGATAGCATACCGTCAAAGCGTGCCGCGCGTGAAAAAAGGCGCCGGAACGCGGCGAGTTGAGCGAAAAACGGCTGCGTTCGCGACGGAATGCGTGTTGGGGCGGCGCAGCGGCGGGGGAGGCGAGGCCGGTGCGGCAGTGAATGGCGGGCGGGCGAGGCGGTTGCGGGGAGACTGCAAATTGAGACGGGCCGGCGCGAATTTGCTTGGGGCGGCGGAAGGGAGAAGCGGAGAAGCGGAGAAGCGGAGAAGCGGAGAAGCGGAGAAGCGGAGAAGCGGAGAAGCGGAGAAGCGGAGAAGCGGAGAAGCGGAAGGCTCGCGGCGTGCGATCCGTGATACGGCCGACAGAAGGAAGCTCCGCATGCGACGGGGCGGCGCGAGAAACGCGCCGGACACCCGATGCACCCGATGCGCTCAGTGCGCGCCGGCCTTCGGCTTGCGCGGCGCCTTTTCGAACAGACGGTCGTAGAGCCAGCGCGGCAGCACGTGCAGCACCTTCGCGACGACGCCCATTTGCCACGGAATCACGCGGAACGCGTGCTGCCGGGCGATCGCGCGTGCGGCGCGGGCCGCGAAGCGGTCGGCGTCCATCAGGAACGGCATCCGGTACGGGTTGTGCGCGGTCATCGGCGTGCGGATGTAGCCGGGCGCGATCGTCACGACGCCGACGCCGGCCGGGCGCAGCTCGACGCGCAGCGCCTCGAGATACTTGATCGCGGCCGACTTGGACGCGCTGTACGCGCCGGAACCGGGCAGGCCGCGCACGCCCGCGACGCTCGCGACGCCGACCAGCGTGCCGTGGCGCGCGGCCGTCATCGGGCCGACGAACGGCTCGAACGTCGCGACCATCCCGTAATAGTTGATGTCCATCACGTTGCGGAACGTGGCGAGATCGCCTTGTCCCGTGACGGCGCCCTGGCTGATGCCGGCGTTCGCGATCACGACGTCGGGGCAGCCGTGCGCGGCGATGAACGACGCGGCGGCCGTGGCGAGCGCATCGGCGTCGCGCACGTCGGCGGAGTAGACGGAGACGGACAGCTTGGGAAAGCGTCGCGCGAACGCATCGAGGGCCTCGGTGCGGCGCGCGACGAGGGCGAGCGTGGCGCCCTGGCGGGCGTATTCCTCGGCCATCGCGAGGCCGAGGCCGCTCGACGCGCCGGTGATGAAGACCTTCAGCGGAGTTGTCATGCCGGCGCGCGGGCGGGGATCAGAGCTTCTTGTCCTGAACCTGCTTCACGAGATAATCGAGCACCTGCGCGGTACCCGGAATGCTGTTCGTGTAAGCCGGGCCCGTCTTGTACTTGCCCTGGACGACGACCGTCGGCACGCCGTCGATCGCGTAGTTCTTCAGCAGCTCGGCCGACTGCTTCACCTGGCCCTGCACGCTGAACGAGTTGTACGCGTCCATGAACTGCTTCTTGTCGACGCCTTGCGTCGCCAGGAAGTCGGCTTGCGCCTGCGGCGTCAGCAGGTAGTTCTTCTGCTTGTGGATCGCGTTGAAGATCGCCGGCGTGACCTTCTCCGAGATGCCGAGCGCCGACACCGCGTAGAACAGCTTCGAGTGCGGGACGAAATCGTCGCGGAAGGCGACCGGCACGCGCTTGAAGTCGATGTTGTTGCCCTGCTTCTTCACCCAGGCCTCGATCGTCGGCTCGAATTCGTAGCAGTGCGGGCAGCCGTACCAGAAGAACTCGATGACCTCGACCTTGCCGGCCGGCGCGGACACCGGCTGCGGCGACTTCATCACCTCGAAGTCCTTGCCGGACACCGGTGCGGCCGGCGTTGCCTGGGCGAAGCCGGCGGCGGCCAGGCCCAGGGACAGAAGGAGCGTGCTAAGCAGTTTTTTCATGTTGTAGACGTCGAATCAGTTGCTCGGGTTACGAAACGTAACGGGTTCTGCGTGGGCGCGGCCGGTTGCTTACTGCTTCGTGAAACGGATCACCGCCGTGTCGACACCTGCATCGGACAGGCGCTGACGGGCCGAGTTCATATCCTCGAATTTCGAGAACGGGCCGACGCGCACGCGGAAATAGGTCACGCCGCTGACATCGCGCTTCGACACCTTCGACTCGAAGCCCTGGAAGCCCAGGCGCGCGCGCTGCTGCTCGGCGTCGCCTTCCGTCTTGTACGCGCCGACCTGCAGGAAGTAGCCGGTGTTCGCGTCGTTCGCGGTCGGCGGCTTCGCTGCCGCGGAGGACGTCGCGGACGGCGCCGGCTTCGGCGTGTTCGCGGCCTGTTGCTGTTGCTGCTGTTTCTGCGCGGCAGCCTGCTGCGCCTGCTTCTGCGCGGCGAAGCGCGCGAGGTCGTCCTCGCCGCCTTGCTGCTGTTGTTGCTGTTGCTGCGCCTGCTGCGTCTTCTTCGGCGGCGGCGTGTTGTCGGCCGGCTTCGGCGCGACGGCGACGCCGTTGCCCGACGACGCATTGTTCGACGCGGTGGTGTTGCTCGAGCCGGTCGTGCCGTTCGTGTTGCCCGACGGCGGCACTTCGACGATCTGCGGCTCGGGCAGCAGGCCGCCCTGGGTCTGGTTCGCGGCCTGGCCGGGCGCGGTATTGGGCGGCGCGGGCTGCGCGGCCTGCGGCACCGGCTGGCCGGGCGTCTTGCCTTGCAGCGCGCGGTTCGGGTCGAACTGCTGCGGCTGGCTCGCGCCGTTGTCGGCGGGCGGCGGCGCGACCTTCGACACGAACGGCGACGGCGAACGCGTGATGTAGAGCGCCACCACCACCGCGATCGCGAGGCCGACGATCAGGCCCAGCACGATTCCAAGAAATGTCCCTCCGGCTTGTTTCGATTGCTTCGAAGTTCGGCGTGGTTGTGCCATTGCTTGAGTCACCTGCAAAAAGAATCGTGAAAAGGCCGCGGCGGGCATCCGACGGCGGCGCCCGCTGCGGCCATTCGCAGCCCGGTTCGGGCCGCTTACATCTTGGCGGGCGCGGACACGCCGAGCACCGCCAGACCATTCTCGAGCACCTGCCGGGTCGCGGCGAGGAGCGCGGCGCGCGCGTTGCGCGGCGCTTCGTCGTCGACCAGCACGCGCTCCGCATTGTAGAACGAGTGGAATTCACCAGCGAGATCGCGCAGGTAGAACGCGACCGCGTGCGGCGCCAGTTCGTTCGCCGCGTGCGTGAGCATGTCCGGATACTCGGCGAGCTTCTGCATCAGCGACACGGCCTGCGGGCTCGTGAGCTGCGACAGGTCGGCGCCGGGCAGCTGCGCCGCCTCGACGTTGTAGCGCGACTTCAGTTCGTTGAGCACCGAGCAGATCCGCGCGTGCGCGTATTGGACGTAATAGACCGGGTTCTCGTCGTTCTGTTTCAGCGCGAGGTCGATGTCGAACACGAATTCGGTGTCGGCCTTGCGGGAGATCAGGAAGAAACGGACCGCGTCGCGGCCGCGCGTGATGGTCGCCTCGTCGATCAGGTCGGGTGCCGCTTCCTGGCCCGGCGCCGCGCCGCCCGACCATTCGATCAGGTCACGGACCGTCACGTAGCTGCCCGCGCGCTTCGACAGCTTCACTTCCTGGCCGTCGCGCATCACGGTGACCATCTTGTGCAGCACGTAGTCGGGATAACCCTTCGGAATGCCGACGTGCAGGCCCTGCAGGCCCGCGCGCACGCGCGCGATCGTGCCGTGGTGGTCCGAGCCCTGGATGTTGATCACCTTCGTGAAGCCGCGCTCCCATTTCGTCACGTGGTACGCGACGTCCGGCACGAAATACGTGTACGTGCCGTCCGACTTGCGCATCACGCGATCCTTGTCGTCGCCTTCGTCGGTCGTGCGCAGCCACAGCGCGCCGTCCTGCTCGTAGGTCATGCCGGCCTTGATCAGCGCGTCGACCGTCTTCTCGACCCGGCCTTCGCTGTACAGCGACGACTCGAGGTAGTACTGGTCGAATTTTACGCCGAACGCCTGCAGGTCCATGTCCTGCTCGTGACGCAGGTACGCGACCGCGAACTTGCGGATTGCGTCGAGATCGTCGATGTCGCCCGCGCCGGTGACCGGCTCGCCGTCCTTCGCGGCCACCGTCTCGCGGTTCAGGTAATCGCGTGCGATGTCGGCGATGTATTCGCCGTTGTACGCGGCTTCCGGCCAGCCCGCGTCGCCCGGCTTCAGGCCGCGCGCGCGCGCCTGCGTCGAGATCGCGAGGTTGCCGATCTGCACGCCGGCGTCGTTGTAGTAGAACTCGCGGTGCACCGCGTAGCCCTGGCTCGCGATCACGTTCGCGAGCACGTCGCCGAGCGCCGCCTGGCGGCCGTGGCCGACGTGCAGCGGGCCGGTCGGGTTGGCCGAAACGAACTCGAGCAGCACCTGCTTGCCCTTTTCGCGCTCCGACGTGCCGAATGCGCGGCCCTGGTCGAACACGGCGGCGATCACCGCCTGTTTCGCGGCGGCCGTCAGGCGCAGGTTGATGAAGCCGGGGCCGGCGATTTCGGCCGCGTCGACGAGCCCTTGCGCGGCCGGCTGGGCCGTGAGGGCGGCGACGATCTTCTCGGCGAGCTGGCGCGGGTTCGTGCCGAGCGGCTTGGCGAGCTGCATCGCGACGTTGCACGCGACGTCGCCGTGCGCGGCGACCTTCGGGCGCTCCAGCGTGATGGCCGGGGTGACGAATGCCGCGTCGGCGCCTTTCAGCGCGTGTGCGACCTGCGTGACGCTATCCGCGAGCAGGGCTTCGAGGGTCTGTTTGTGTGCTGGCAGCATGCTGGTAGAAGGCTTCGTTGGTGGCGACCGGAAACGCCGGCCGGCCGGCGCGCTTTTTAAGCGCGCGTTTCAGGGATCGCAGAATTTTAACAGGTGCTAATATGCCGCTCAGGCGCCCCGCGTCCGCGAGGCCGGACGCCGGTCTGCCGGCGTCCCCCCAACTGCGCCGCGCGGGCACAACAAGATGAAAAGGGAATTGTCATGATTACGTTCAAGAGCAAGGCGGCACAGGATCTCGACGTGCTGAAGGATTTCGCCGTATACGTGCTGGGCCTCGTCGGCAAGCAGCTGGGCGAACGCGGCGTCATTACGCACGACGAACTGGACCACGCGATCGCCAAGCTGGAAGGCGCTGTCGCGCAGGCGAAGCAGGAGCGCGCCGAGCACGCGGGCCATTTCCACGAGGACGAAGACGACCACGCGCACCACGAAGTGCCGCCGAGCCTGGCGCAGCGCGTCGCGCCGTTCCTCACGATGCTGCGTGAAGCGAAGGCCGGCGAGGCCGACGTGCACTGGGGCTTCTGAGCTTCGTTGCCCGGCCGACGCGGCCGCAGGATTGATCAGGCAAGAAAAAGCCCGCGCGACGCGGGCTTTTTATTTGTCTGATCAAAAGGCGCCGAGGCCGCCCCGGTCGCGCATCGATCAGAGCTGCGGCGCGAGCGCGCGGCGCGCGTCGTCGAGCGACAGGGCCATGCGTTGCGCGTAGTCCTCGAGCTGATCCTGACCGATTTTCCCGACCGAGAAATACGTGCTGTCCGGGTGCGCGAGGTAGAAACCCGACACGCTGGCCGCCGGCAGCATCGCCAGTGAATCGGTCACGCTCATGCCGATCTCGTTCGCCTGCAGCACGTCGAACATGTCGCGCTTCACCAGGTGGTCGGGGCACGCCGGGTAGCCGGGCGCCGGGCGGATGCCCGCGTACTTTTCGGCGATCAGCGCATCGTTGTCGAGCGTCTCGCCGCTCGCATAGCCCCACAGCTCGCGGCGCACGCGCGCGTGCATCGCCTCGGCGAACGCTTCCGCGAAGCGGTCGGCGAGCGCCTTCAGCATGATCGCGCTGTAGTCGTCGTGGTCGGCTTCGAACTGCTTTTCCTTCACGTCGACGCCGAGCCCGGCCGTGACCGCGAACATCCCGATGTAGTCGGCGACGCCCGATTCCTTCGGCGCGATGAAGTCGGCGAGCGAGCGGTTCGGGCGCATCACGCCGTCGACCACCGGACGCACGCTCTGCTGGCGCAGGTTGCGCCACGTCATCAGCACTTCCGAGCGCGACTCGTCGGTGTAGATCTCGATGTCGTCGTCGTTGACCGTGTTCGCCGGCAGCAGCGAGATCACGCCGTTCGCGGTCAGCCAGCGGCCCTGGATCAGGCGCGCGAGCATCGATTTCGCGTCCGAGAACACGCGCCGCGCCGATTCGCCGACGATCTCGTCGTTCAGGATCGCCGGGTACGGGCCCGCGAGGTCCCAGGTCTGGAAGAACGGGCCCCAGTCGATGTAGTTCGCGAGCTCGTTCAGGTCGTAGTTCCGGAACACGCGGCGGCCGATGAACTTCGGCTTCACGGGCTGGTAGCCGGCCCAGTCGATCTTCGTCTTGTTCGCGCGCGCTTCGGCGAGCGTGACCATCGGCTGCGCCTTGCGGTTCGCGTGCTGGTCGCGGATCCGTTCGTAGTCGGACTTCAGTTCGTCGAGGTACTTCGCCGCGCCTTCGTCCGACAGCAGGTTCGACGCGACCGACACCGAGCGCGAGGCGTCCGGCACGTAGACGACGGGGCCTTCGTAGTGCGGCGCGATCTTCACGGCCGTATGCACGCGCGAGGTCGTCGCGCCGCCGATCAGGAGCGGAATCTTCTTCACGCGGAAGTAGTCGTCGCGCTGCATCTCGGACGCGACGTACGCCATTTCCTCGAGGCTCGGCGTGATGAGGCCCGACAGCCCGATGATGTCCGCGCCCTCGACCTTCGCCTTCGCGAGGATCTCGTTGCACGGGACCATCACGCCCATGTTGACCACTTCGAAGTTGTTGCACTGGAGCACGACCGACACGATGTTCTTGCCGATGTCGTGCACGTCGCCCTTCACGGTCGCGATGACGATCTTGCCCTTCGCACGCACGTCGCCGCCTGCTTCGGCGAGCAGGCGCTTCTCTTCCTCGATGAACGGAATCAGGTGTGCGACCGCCTGCTTCATCACGCGCGCCGACTTCACGACCTGCGGCAGGAACATCTTGCCCTGGCCGAACAGGTCGCCGACGATGTTCATCCCGTCCATCAGCGGGCCTTCGATCACGTTGATCGGGCGGCCGCCGGCCGCGGCGATGGCCGCGCGCGCTTCTTCCGTATCGTCGACGATGAAGTTCGTGATGCCGTGCACGAGCGCGTGCGCGAGGCGCTTCTCGACCGGCTGGTTGCGCCACTCGAGGTTCTCCTCCTTCTTCGCGGCGCCGGTCTTGAACTTGTCGGCGATCTCGAGCAGGCGGTCGGTGGAATCCGCGCGGCGGTTCAGGATCACGTCCTCGACGCGCTCGCGCAGTTCCGGGTCGAGATCGGCATACACGCCGAGCTGCCCCGCGTTCACGATGCCCATGTCCATGCCCGCCTGGATCGCGTGATACAGGAACACGGTGTGGATCGCCTCGCGCACCGGGTCGTTGCCGCGGAACGAGAACGACACGTTCGACACGCCGCCGCTCACCTTCGCGTACGGCAGGTTCTGCTTGATCCAGCGGGTCGCCTCGATGAAGTCGACCGCGTAGTTGTTGTGCTCCTCGATGCCGGTCGCGACCGCGAAGATGTTCGGGTCGAAGATGATGTCTTCCGGCGGGAAGCCGACTTCGTTCACGAGGAAGTCGTACGAGCGCTTGCAGATCTCGGTCTTGCGCTCGTAGGTATCGGCCTGGCCCGTCTCGTCGAACGCCATCACGACCGCGGCCGCGCCGTAGCGGCGGATCAGGTTCGCGTGGTGGCGGAACGCTTCCTCGCCTTCCTTCAGCGAGATCGAGTTCACGATCGCCTTGCCCTGCACGCACTTGAGGCCCGCCTCGATGACTTCCCACTTCGACGAGTCGATCATGATCGGCACGCGCGCGATGTCCGGCTCGGATGCGATCAGGTTCAGGAAGCGCACCATCGCCGCCTTCGAATCGAGCATCGCCTCGTCCATGTTGATGTCGATCACCTGCGCGCCGTTCTCGACCTGCTGGCGCGCGACGGCGAGCGCCTCGTCGAACTGGCCGTTGAGGATCATCCGCGCGAATGCCTTCGAGCCGGTGACGTTGGTGCGTTCACCGACGTTGATGAAGAGCGTCCCGGACGTGACGTTGAACGGCTCGAGGCCGGCAAGGCGCATCATGTGATCGGTCATGGCGGTGCGAATTCGTATGAGGTAGGGCGGGCGTTGGGGCGGTCGGTCAGGCGGCGTCGCTGTACTGGCTCGGCCAGCGGCGCGGTTTCACGTCGGCGAGCGCCTTCGCGATCTCGGCGATGTGCTCGGGCGTCGTGCCGCAGCAGCCGCCCGCGAGGTTCACGAGCCCGGCCTGCGCGAATTCCTTCAGCAGGCCCGACGTGACGTCCGGCGTCTCGTCGAAGCCGGTGTCGCTCATCGGGTTCGGCAGGCCCGCGTTCGGGTAGCACGACACGTAGGTGTCGCACAGCTTCGCGAGCTCGGCGATGTACGGGCGCATCAGCGCCGCGCCGAGCGCGCAGTTCAGGCCGAACGTGAGCGGCTTCGCGTGACGCAGCGAATTCCAGAACGCCTCGACCGTCTGGCCCGACAGGATGCGGCCCGACGCGTCGGTCACGGTGCCCGAGATCATGATCGGCAGGCGCTCGCCGGTGTCCTCGAACAGTTCGTCGAGCGCGAAGAGCGCGGCCTTCGCGTTCAGCGTGTCGAAGATCGTCTCGACGAGGAACAGGTCGACGCCGCCGTCGAGCAGCGCCTTCGCCTGCTGGTAATACGCGTTGCGCAATTCGTCGAACGTGACGTTGCGCGCGCCCGGGTCGTTGACGTCCGGCGAGATGCTCGCCGTCTTCGGCGTCGGCCCGATCGCGCCCGCGACGAAGCGCGGCTTGGCCGGCGTGCTGTAGCGGGCGGCGGATTCGCGCGCGAGCCGCGCCGATTCGACGTTCATCTCGACGACGAGGTCTTCCATCCCGTAGTCGGCCTGCGCGACCGTCGTCGCGCCGAACGTGTTGGTTTCGACGATGTCCGCGCCGGCCGCGAAGTACTGGTCGTGGATCTCGCTGATGATCTGCGGCTGCGTGAGCGACAGCAGTTCGTTGTTGCCCTTGATGTCGCGCGGGAAATCCTTGAAACGCTCGCCGCGATACGCGGCCTCGTCGAGCTTGTAGCGCTGGATCATCGTGCCCATCGCGCCGTCGAGGATCAGGATGCGCGATTTCAGCAGCGCGGGCAGGTCGGCGCCGCGCGTGTAGGGCGCGTCGAGCGGGGCGGAAGCGGCGAGAGGGGTCGCGGACATGGCGGAAGAGCGGCGAAGACGGGAAAACCGTCATTGTAGCCGGTGCGCCGGGGCGCCGCCCGGCCCGCGCCAACAAACGAAAACCCCCGCCCGGCGAACCGGACGGGGGCTTGGATCGGAGTGCTCGCGGCGCCGCTCGAACGCGGCGAATGGCCCGGCGATGCGCCGGGCCGCGGGTCGTCAGTGCAGGACGACGGGCATCATCATCAGACTGTCGAACTGTCCGAGGAATTCGTCCACTTCGTCGAGCGACGGTTCATCCTCGATCAGTTGCTTCACGTGTGCGCGGAATCGCTCGGCGAGCTCGCCGTCGATGAAGATCTCGCGCTGCGCGTTCTTGTCGACGATTTCGTATCCGCCGGCATTCATCAGATGGTGGCCGGCCTGCGGCGCAAATTCGACGACGCAGTAGTTGGGGCTGTTGTAGATCATTTGCATGGCGGCACTCCTCTTCGCAGTGGCATCTGGCCTTGTTGTCCCGTAGGTGGGGCAGGCCTTGCCGGTTTCAAGGGGCTTGCGCTGCACACCCCGTTCTCCCGTTTGCGTGGGGTGTATCGGGTTAGAAGCCGATATCTGTCAAACGTTTCTTATTGTGATCCGGTGCACCGAAATAGTTGTTAAAGAGTGTCATCGGCCATTTTGGCGAGAGCTTTAATCGGTCGAAATTGCCGATTGGTCGATCGTCACTGCTCGGGCTGCGACGCTGCCGGCGGCACAACCGCTGGCGCCTGCTCGGCGGGCGTCGGCGCGGGTTGTGCCGGCTCCGCGGCCGGTGCGCTGGCAGGCGCGTTCGTTGCGCCTTGCGTCGCGCCATCGGCAGGCGCATCGGGCGGGGCGAGCCGGCCGTGCCACAGCAGCTCGATCTGCGAGCCGTTCGGTTCCGATTGTACGAGCCGCGCGGGCAGCCAGCCGAGCGACGGCGCGAGCCACATGTCGATGCGGCGCGTGTCGCCGTCGCGGCGCGGCAGCCGCATGAAGTGGCGTGCGCGGACGATGCCGGCCTGCGTCTGCACGTCCTCGTCGCCGATCACCGTGATCGGCCAGGTCTCGCCGTTGTTGTTGTCGATCACGAAGAACTGCTGCGTGACGCCCGGCCGATACGCGGACGGATTGCCGCGCACGAGCCCCGACAGCTGCATCAGCATGCTGAAGCGGTCCTGCACGCCGTCGGGCAGCGGCGCGTTGTTCGGCGTGCGCGTGAAGACGACCTGGCGGATCTCGCGGTTGAAGATCGCGATGTCCTCGGGCCGTTTGCCGCGCTTCTCGACATAGCGGTCGGGCGCGACGCCGAATGCGTCGATGCGGCCTTCGCTGCGGTAGCTGAACGGGCCGACGAACGGCACGGGCATCGACACCGACAGGTCGTAGGTGCGGCCGTCGGTGCGCCAGTGGATCGTGCCGATCATGTTCTGCATGCCGTTGTAGAACGTGTCGTACTGCAGGTCGCCGGGCGGCGGCGCGGCGAACTTCACGCCGCTCGTCGCGGGGCCCGGCGTCGCGGCACTACCGGCTTCGCCGGCCGATGCCGCCTGCGTGCCGGATGCGCCTGCCGCGCCGCTCGCGGCAGAGGCCGCGGAGGCGGCGGCCGGCGGCGGCTCGCCTTGCTCGGCCGTCTGCGTCGACGTGAGGACCGGCTCGGGCGATGGCGCGGGTTTCGCCGCAGGCTTCGGCGCGGCGGGGGCCGGCTTCGCCGGCGCTGGCTCGGCGGGATGTTCGGTGGGCTTCGGCGCGGGCTGGCGTTCGATCGGCCGCGGCTTCAGCAGCTCGATCTGCACCGGTATTTCGGCGGGCGCGGGCGGCGTGAACGCATCGCGGCTGCGCGTCAGCCACAACGCCGCGAGCGCGTGCAGCACCAGCACGACGACGAGCGCGACGCCCACGCGCAGCCAGTGGCGGGGCAGGGCGTGACGAGGACGGGTGTCGGCAGGCGGCATCGGCGAAACGGAACAGGGTTGGGGCAGTCGTGGCGCGCGGCGCGCGTCACAGCCATCGGACCGCCGGGTGCGCCGCGCGTTCGCGGTACATCGCGCGGGTGTCGCACGCCCCGCGTGTCAGGCGTCGCGCGCGTCCGGACTATAGCCGAGTTCGTAAGACAGTTTCTGCGCGCATGCACGCAGCGCGGTGTCCATCTCGCCGCCCCACGCGATGTCGAACATGCCTTCCTGGCCGAGTGCGACGATCGCGAGCGCGAGTTCGCCGACCGCATCGAACACCGGCATGCAGAACGCATGGATCGTCGGCAGCAGCATCCCTTCGACGCGCGCGGCCTGATGCGCGCGCACGTCGGCGAGCACCGCCTCGACCTCGTCGAGCGTGCGCGGGCCGCCGTGATGCGGCGAGCGGCGCGTATCGGCGAGCTCGCGTTCGAGCATCGCCGCGGTCTTGCTGCGCGGCAGGTACGCGGCGAACAGCAGGCCCGTCGCGGAGCCGAGCAGCGGCATCACGTCGCCGAGCTTCAGCGACGCCTTCGCGGGGTGGCTCGATTCCATCCAGTGCACGATCGTCGGCCCCTGGTTGCCCCACACCGCGATGCCGACCGTCTGGTCGACGCGGTCGCGCAACTCGGTCAGCGCGATCCGCGCGAGCTTCACGCCGTCGACGCGCGCGAGCCGCGCGAGCCCCATCTGCAGCGCGAAGCCGCCGAGTTCGTAGCGGCCCGACACGGGATCCTGCGACACGACGCCGAGCCGCGAGAAGCTGACCAGATAGCGGTGCGCCTTCGCCGGGCTCATGCCCGCGCGCTGCGCGAGATCGCGCAGCATCATCGCGCGCGGCTCGCTCGTCAGCACGTCGAGCAGGCGGAAGCCGACCTCGATCGACTGGATGCCGGAGCGGACCTTCTCGCCGCCTTCGCCGTGCTCGCCGGAGCCGGTGTCGTCGGTGTCGGAATCGGCGAGATCGTCGTCGGGAAGCGGGCTGGCGGGCATGGGCAACGGGGCGCGACAAGGCGGCAAGGGTCGGGACGAAAACGGCGCGCACGATCGTGGCGCGCCGCACGGATTCACCATCGTAAAATAGATTCCCTCCATCGTCACTACAACGGCAGACACCCCATGAAACTTGCATCGCTGAAGGACGGCACGCGCGACGGCCAGCTGATCGTCGTGTCGCGCGACCTGCACACCGCGGCGATCGCCGATGCGATCGCACCGACGCTGCAGCGCGTCCTCGACGACTGGGCGTTCTACGCGCCGCAACTGCGCGATCTGTACGACGCGCTGAACCACGGCCGCGCGCGCAACGCGTTCGCGTTCGACCCGGCGAACTGCATGGCGCCGCTGCCGCGCGCGTTCCAGTGGGCCGACGGCTCCGCGTACGTGAACCACGTCGAGCTCGTGCGCCGCGCGCGCGGCGCCGAGATGCCGCCGGAGTTCTGGACCGATCCGCTGATGTACCAGGGCGGCAGCGACGATTTCCTCGGCGCGCGCGACGACATCGTGTGCCCGTCCGAAGAATGGGGCATCGACTTCGAGGCCGAGGTCGCGGTGATCACCGGCGACGTGCCGATGAGCGCATCGCCCGACGACGCGCTGAGGGCCGTGCGGCTCGTCACGCTCGTGAACGACGTGTCGCTGCGCAACCTGATTCCGGCCGAACTCGCGAAGGGCTTCGGTTTCTTCCAGAGCAAGCCGGCCACCGCGTTCGCACCGGTCGCGGTGACGCTCGACGAGCTCGGCGACGAATGGCGCGAAGGCCGCGTGCACCGGCCGATGATCGTCCACTGGAACGGCAGGAAGGTCGGCCAGCCCGACGCGGGCACCGACATGGTGTTCCACTTCGGCCAGCTGATCGCGCATGCGGCGAAGACGCGCAACCTGCGTGCCGGCTCGATCGTCGGCTCGGGCACGGTGTCGAACAAGGACGCGAAGCGCGGCTACTGCTGCATCGCCGAGAAGCGCTGCCTCGAGACGATCGAGCACGGCGCGCCGCAGACCGAATTCATGCGCTACGGCGACACCGTGCGCATCGAGATGTTCGACGCGGCCGGCAAGTCGATCTTCGGCGCGATCGAGCAGTCGGTCGCCCCGCCCGACGGCGCGGCCTGACGTCTGCGCGAATCTCGGCGCGAAGCCCGGCTCCGGCCCGCGCGCCGGGTTTCGCCTGATGTTTGCCCGCGCGGGCTTGGCTACACTCGATTCAGGCGTTTCAGCATTTCAAGAACCCGGGAGCTGCGCATGACCGATCTCGCCGCGTACGGCGGTTACGAAGCATTGAAGGTGACGCGCCGCGCTCATGGCGTGCTCGACATCGTGATGAGCGGCGAGGGCGCGAACCGCAGCGGCCTCGCGACCGCGAACGAGCGCATGCATCGCGAGCTCGCCGACATCTGGCGCGACGTCGACCGCGATCCCGGCACGCGCGTCGCGGTGATCCGCGGCGAGGGCAAGGGCTTTTCGGCGGGCGGCGATCTCGCGCTCGTCGAGGCGATGGCGAACGACTTCGACGTGCGCGCCCGCGTGTGGCGCGAGGCGCGCGACCTCGTCTACAACGTGATCAATTGCAGCAAGCCGATCGTGTCCGCGATGCACGGCCCGGCCGTCGGCGCGGGGCTCGTCGCCGGGCTGCTCGCCGACATCTCGATCGCCGCGAAGGATGCGCGCATCATCGACGGCCATACGCGGCTCGGCGTCGCGGCCGGCGATCACGCGGCGATCGTGTGGCCGCTGTTGTGCGGGATGGCGAAGGCGAAGTATTACCTGTTGCTGTGCGAACCGGTGAGCGGCGAGGAGGCCGAGCGGATCGGTCTCGTGTCGCTCGCGGTCGAGCCGGCCGACCTGTTGCCGAAGGCGTACGAGGTCGCGGAGCGGCTCGCGCACGGGTCGCAGTCGGCGATCCGCTGGACCAAGTACGCGCTGAACAACTGGCTGCGCAGCGCCGGGCCGACCTTCGATACGTCGCTCGCGCTCGAATTCATGGGCTTCTCGGGGCCCGACGTGCAGGAAGGCATCCGCTCGCTGCGCGAGCGGCGCCCGCCCGATTTCCCCGGCGACGCACCGTTCTGACGCGCGTTATGATCGGATCAAGGGCGGCCGCGCGACTCGTGCCGGCCGCATCGCCCACCCAGTCAACCAGGATGCCCGTATGACGACCGATGCCTCCGGCTCCAATCCTTTCGCCGGCTTTGCCGGTTTCAAGCCTGCCGACATGCTCGACCGGATGTGGGACATGATGCGGATGTCGCCGTTCGGCGGGATGGCGTCGTTTCCCGGCGCCGCGTCGGGGCTGCCGCCGTCGCTGTCGAGCATGTCCGACATGATGGCGCCGCTCACGAGCGTCGAGGAGCTCGACAAGCGGATCACCGATCTGCGCGCGGTCGAGCAGTGGCTCAAGCTCAATCTCGGCATGCTGCAGTCCGCGATCCAGGCGCTCGAGGTGCAGCGCGCGACGCTCGCGACGCTGCGCGCGTTCGGCGCGTTCGCGCAAAGCTCGATGTCGGCGGCCGAGGAGGCGGCGGCCGCGGCCGCGCAAGCGGCGTCCGCGCCGCGCGCCGATGCGCCGCAAGCACCGGATGCCGCTGCCGCGGCTGACGAACCGCCCGCAGGCGACGCCGCGCAGCAGGCGTTCGATCCCGCCGGCTGGTGGAACCTGCTGCAGGCGCAGTTCAACCAGCTCGCGAGCCTCGCGATGACGCAGCCGGGCGCGCAGCCCGCGGAGGCGGGCGCCGCGCCGTCCGGGCAGGCCGCATCGACGGCGCGGGCGGAGCAGCCCGCACCGGCCGCGGCCGCCGCGCCGCGCAAGCCGGCCGCGAAGCGTGCGAAGCCGGCCGGCTCGGCCGCGGCGCGCGCGGCGGCCGCCTCGTCGCCCGAAACGCGTCCGCCGAAGCGCTCGACGTGACGCCAACCGGATAGCAGGTCGATCATGCGGCTCGCGCTCGTGCTGATGGGAGGCGGCGCACGTGCCGCCTATCAGGTCGGCGTGCTGAAGGCGCTGGCCGAGATCGCGCGCGAGGCCGATCCGAACCGGCACACCGTGCCGTTCACGGTTGTCTGCGGCTCGTCGGCCGGCGCGATCAACGCGACGTCGATCGCGAGCCACGCGGACGACTTTTCGCACGGCGTGCGCCGTCTGCTCGAATTCTGGGAACCGCTGCGCGCGGACTACGTGTATCGCACCGACTGGCTCGGCATCGCGGCGGCGGGCGCACGCTGGCTCGCGACGATGACCTTCGGCTGGGCGGCGCGCCGGTCGCCGCGCGGGCTGCTCGACAACGCGCCGCTCGCACATCTGCTGCAGCGCGAGCTGAGCTTTCACCGGATCGAGCAGATGCTCGAGAGCAGACTGCTGCACGCGCTCTCGGTGACGGCGCTCAGCTATTCGAGCGGCCGGCACCTGACGTTCTACCAGGCCGCCGAGCCGATCCAGGCCTGGCGGCGCGCGCAGCGCACCGCGCGGCTCGTCGATCTGTCGGCATCGCACCTGCTTGCGTCGTCGGCCATTCCGTTCGTGTTTCCGGCCGTGCCGCTCGTGCTCGACGGCCAGATCGAATATTTCGGCGACGGCTCGATCCGGCAGGTCGCGCCGCTGTCGCCGGCGATTCACTTCGGCGCGAACCGGATCGTCGTCGTCGGCGCGGCCGACCCGCGGCCCGAGATCCCGGCCGCGAACGGTTCGGGACGGGTGCGCGGCTACCCGACGCTCGCGCAGATCGGCCAGCAGGTGCTCGCGAGCGTGTTTCTCGACTCGATCGGCTCGGACATCGAGCGGATCGAGCACATCAATCAGATGATCGAGCATTTGCCGCACCAGGTCGAAGTGGACAGCGGCTGGCGGCACGTCGACGTGCTCGCGATCGCACCGTCCGAGCGCATCGAGCTGATCGCCGCGAAACACCTGAAGCAGATGCCGGCGACGATGCGCGGGCTGCTCGGCGCGATCGGCGGCAGCCAGCCGGCCGGCGCGTCGTTCGCGAGCTACCTGCTGTTCGAGGAGGCCTTCACGCGCGAGCTGATCGAGCTCGGCTATCGCGACGGGCGCGCGCAGCGCGACACGCTGGCGAACTGGATCGCGGGGGCCGACGGCGGCAGCGGGCCGGCATCCGGCCTGCCGCCGGAGAGCGGCCGCGCGACCGGCGAAATACGGGTCTGACGCGCGCGGAGCGGGGCCGAAACGGATGAAACTTACATATCGGTTGCGTTTTCGCGACGGCCGCCCGCGACCGATCGCCGCACCGACGTTGGCGGCGCGCGACCGGCTCCACGTCTCGGAACCGTCATGCGCGCGTGCTATCATGGCCGCCGCCGTATACACCATATCGAGCAGCCCGCCGGTCCGGCGGTCGCACGGGAACCCGTCCGGGAACCGCGTGGCGCCGGGCGGGCTCGCCACCGAGCCGGCCTGCGCCGGCCCCCACATCAGGCACGCGCGGCCGGTACCGTTCGAGCAGAGCGGGGCCGCGGCGTGCTTCAAGGCGGCGGCGCGGCCGCCCGGTTGCCGGACGCGGAAACTGCGTCCGGGGGCTGGATACACGCGTAAAATTAGAGTCTTGGCTGCAAAAGGCGCGCTCGCGCGCCCACGCGGCAACAGTCACGTTTAGAGAAGTCGCATTGCGCAGAACAGGGGTGGGACCATCATGAACACCATGCTTTATCCGGAACTTTACAGGTCGCTCGAAGCTGTCCGCTGGGACATGGAGAAGGACATTCCGTGGGACAAGTTCGACGCTTCGCTGCTCACCGACGAGCAGGCGAAGACGATCAAGATGAACGCGATCACCGAATGGTCGGCGCTGCCCGCGACGGAGATGTTCCTGCGCGACAACCAGCACGACAGCGACTTTTCCGCGTTCATGAGCGTGTGGTTCTTCGAGGAGCAGAAGCATTCGCTCGTGCTGATGGAATACCTGCGCCGCTTCCGGCCGGAAATGGTGCCGACCGAAGAGGAACTGCACGCGGTGCGCTTCGAGTTCGATCCGGCGCCGCCGCTCGAGACGCTGATGCTGCATTTCTGCGGCGAGATTCGCCTGAACCACTGGTATCGCTGCGCGGCCGACTGGCACACCGAGCCCGTCATCAAGCACATCTACGAAACGATTTCGCGCGATGAAGCGCGCCATGGCGGCGCATACCTGCGCTACATGAAGAAGGCGCTGAACAATTGCGGCGACGTCGCGCGCGCGGCGTTCGCGAAAATCGGCGTGCTGATGGCGTCGGCGCGCCGCACCGAGAAGCCGCTGCACCCGACCAACCTGCACGTGAACCAGGCGCTGTTCCCGCGCGACACCGTGCAGTCGCGCCTGCCCGATCCGGAATGGCTCGAGCGCTGGCTCGACGAGCAGATCCGCTTCGACGGCGAGTGGGAAAAGAAGGTCGTCGAACGGATCCTGCACAACCTGTCGATCCTGTTCGAGCGCACGTTCGCGACCGCCCAGGAGCTGAACCGCTACCGCAAGGAAGTCACCGGCCGCCTGCAGTCCGAAAGCGGCCCGTCGTCGGCCGCGCAACCGGCCTGAGGCCGCGCGGCATCGCAGCCGGCGTGAAGCGCCGCCGGTCGCGATCGCCGCAGTGTATTCCCGCATGAAGCCCGCCCGGCCATCCGGCGGGCTTTTTCTCTGGCGCCGCCGTGTTCCGTCGCGACGTGCACCGCGCGCCGCTCACGCCATCCGAAATTCATCATGTCCGCTACCTTCGAACGCAAGCTGATCACCCGCGACGCCCTCGTTGCCCTGCGCGCTTCGCTGCCTTCGCCCGTCGTGTTCACGAACGGCGTGTTCGACATCCTGCACCGTGGCCACGTCACGTATCTCGCCGATGCGAAGGCGCTCGGCGCGTGCCTGATCGTCGGCGTGAACAGCGATGCGTCGGTGCGCATGCTCGGCAAGGGTGACGACCGTCCGATCAACCGCGAGGAAGACCGGATGGCGCTGCTCGCGGCGCTGGAAAGCGTCGACTGGGTCGTGAAATTCGAGGAAAAGACGCCGGTGTCGCTGATCGAGGCCGTCCGTCCGGACATTCTCGTGAAGGGCGGCGACTACGACATGGACGCGCTGCCGGAATCGGCCATCGTGCGCGGCTGGGGCGGGCGGGCGCTCGCGATTCCGTTCGAGCACGACCGCTCGACCACCGCGCTGCTGAAGAAGGTGCGCGCGCAGCAGTCCTGATCCGGGTGCCGCGCCGTCAGGGCGCGGATGCCGCGAGCGGCTCGGCCGGCACGGCCGGCGCGCCGATCGGACCGCCGATCACGGGCTGATCGCTCGCCTGCGCGAGCGGCATCGCATGCAACGCATCGGGCCGAACCTGCCGGGACAGCACGCCCGGTTCGCGCGGGCCGGCCGCCGGCAGCGGCCCGAACACGCCGCGCACGGCGACGAACGCAAGCAGGTTCGCGAGAATGAGAACAGCGATCAGCCAGCGCAGCATCGTCGACACTCCTCGTCGTTGTTCAGTCGTTCAACCGTTCGCTCGGGCCGCATGCACGTGCGGCCGGCTGTCTGCACGGGCGCACGCGCCGGCGCCCGTTTTCCATCCCCACCGTGACGAAGCCCGCACTCGGGCCTGCGTCGACGCGGCCGGCGCGATGCCGACCGGTTTCCGTCAGTTCCGCGCCGCCGCGTCCGCGGCGATCAACGCAAGCCCCGACAGGATCAGCGCGTCGTGCCGCGTATGCGGCAGCGTCAGCGCGCGCGCGACATCGTCCGCCGCGCCGCCTGCCAGCACGAGCCGCACCGGTGCCTGCCACGCATCGGCGAGATCGCGCCATGCGCGCTCGATCAGCCCCGCCTGCGCGTACAGGCAGCCCGCCGACAGCGAGCGCGGCGTATCGACCTGGAACGGCTCGGCCTGCGCGCCCGCGAGCAGCCCGCTCGCGATGTCGGTGGTCAGCGTCGGCAGCTGCGCGGTGTGCGTGCCGAGCGCGCGCATCATCAGCGCCCAGCCCGGCGCGATCAGCCCACCGGTGAAACGGCCGTCCGCGCGCAGCGCTTCGAGCGTCGTCGCCGTGCCGAACGTCGCGATCAGCAGATGCTCGCCCGGAAACGCCGCCCGTGCGCCGATCAGGCCGGCCCAGCGATCGCTGCCGAGCTGCTCGGGCGTCGTATAGCCGTTCGTCACGCCGCATTGCGCGGGCCGCGAGCGGATCGTCGTGCGCGCCAGGCCCGGCCAACGGGCGTCAAGCAGCGCGTCGAGCCGCGCGGCCACATCGGCGCCCGCGACGTTCGAGATCCATGCGCCATGCGGACGCGGCAGGGCCGACCAGTCGGGATCGGCACCGCCGTCGCGCGTATGGCCGAACGCGCCGGTGTCGACGAGCGTGCGCTGCGCGTCGGCGAGCGCCCACTTGATCCGGCTGTTGCCGGCGTCGATCAGCAGGTGCGGTTCGTTCATTGCGCTTCGCGCAGCGATATGTCGCCGGCCGCGATCGCCTGGATGCCGTCGGGCGTGTCGAGCAGCAGTTGGCCGGTCGCGTCGATGCCCGTCGCGATGCCGCGCACGCGTTCGACGCCCTGTTCGAGCAGCACGACTTCGCGCCCCGCGTATGCGTGCAGCGCGTGCCAGCGCGGCAGGAACGGCGCGAGCCCGTCGGCGCCGAACTGCGCGAGTGCGGGCGTGAGCGCGTTCAGCGCCGCGGCGAGCGTATCGGTGAGGTTCGCCGATGCGCACGCGGCCGACAGCGCCGCCGGCGGCAGCCCGCTCGCGAGCGTCGCTTCGCGCGCACGCAGCGCATCGACCTGCGCGGCGACGGCTTCCGCGCCGCGCACGTTGATGCCGAAGCCGATCACGACGGCGGTCGCGTCGGCGGTGGTCCAGACGGTTTCGATCAGGATCCCGGCAAGCTTGCCGACGATGCGCGACGTGCCGTCGGCGGCGGTCGTCAGCAGCAGGTCGTTCGGCCATTTGAGCGCGACGCGCGTGCGGGCGTCGAGCGGCAGCGTGGCGAGCCCTTCCGCGAGCGCAACGCCGATCGCGATGCTGAGGCCGCCCAGCGCGTCGACGGGGCGCGGCACGATGCAGCCGACCGAGCAGAGCAGCGCGTTGCCGGGCTGCGCGAACCAGGGACGGCCTTGCCGGCCGCGGCCCGCCGTCTGCTCGAACGCGACGCGCACGAGCGGCGCGGGCAGCGCGTTCGCGGTGCGCGGCAGCGCCTTGAGGCGCGTCGCGACGTCGGCGTTGGTCGAGCCGGTGGCGGCGACGATGTCGAGCGGCCACGCGCGCGGCGCGGCGTCCAGGTGCGCCTCGAGCCGGTTGCGCGCGATGTGCGCGTCGCCGGAATCGGGCGTGTCGGAGGAGGTGGGGGCATTCATGGCGCCTATTGTAGCGACAGGGGGCCGTGCGTGACGGGCGGCGCGCACGACAGGCGGGGCCGGGGCGGCGGCCCGCACGCGACCTGCGCAAAGCCGCCGCCCGCGCGGCTCGGTGCTTCTCGATCTGCACCAGCGCCTTGACACCCTCTTCGGACGTTTTCGCGGGCAGGCTCCTGCCCTTCAGGGCCGGCGTGGCGGGACGATTCCCGTTGCGGGCGGTCGATGCGCGGGGCGTCAGCTCGCTCCGCCGCCGCGTTCGCGCCGGCGCGGCCGACGCACCGTCACGGCGCGACGACCGGATGCTTCAACGCATGCGCGGTCTCGATCCACTGCGCATGGAATTCGTCCGCGTCGGGCTTGAGCCCCAGCTCGCCGTTGCGATAGGCCATCGCGAGCGTTTGCACGGCTTCCGGCAGCTCGTGTTCCGCCGCACGGCGATACAGCGCGAGCGCGCGCGCTTCGTCGCGCGGCACGCCGCTGCCTTCGCGGTACGCGTTCGCGAGCATGAAATCCGCGGCCGGGATGTCCGCGCGCGACGCGATCCCGAACCAGTGTGCGGCCTGCACCGGGTCGGCAGCGATGCCGTAGCCGCTGCGATAGATCAGCCCGAGGTAATACGCGGCGGCCGGATCGCCGTGTCCGGCCGCTTCGCCGAGCAGCGTGCGGGCGCGTGCGTAGTCCTTCGGAAGGTCGCCGCTGCCGAGCAGCAGCGCCTTGCCGAGCGCCAGTTGCGCACGCCGCGCGGCCGGCGTGTCGGCTTTCGCGTCCGCCTGCGCGGCGGTTTCGAGCCAGCCGCGTCCCTCGTCGCGCAGCCCCGGCTCGCGCGCATCGACGAGCGCGATGCCGAGCGCCGCCTGCGCGTCGCCCGAGCCGCGCCGCGCGAGGGTGCGCAATTGCGCGAGCGCGTGCGGCTCGACGGCCTGCGCGACCATCGCCTGCCATTCGTCGAGCTGCGCGGCGCTCGGCGCGGGGCCGGCGGCGCGCCAGCCCGTCGCCGCGACGACGGCCGCAACGGTCACGGCCGCCGCCGCGAGCAGCGCGGCCGGCGGGAGTTTCGCGCGCAGCAGGCGCCGCGCGGCGGCGGCGAAGCCGGCCTCGGCGGGCCGCATCGTCCGGATCGGTTGCATCGCAGGTCTCGTGGTCATTGCGTGAGGTCGATCTCGTAGATGGCGAGGTTCTTGCCCGAGCCGTCGTCGGCCGCGACCTGCGTGAGGCCGGTCAGGCCGGCTGCCGCCGCGTCGCCGAGCCGGTTCGGCGCGGACGTGAACTGCACGTGCGCGACCGAACTCGCCAGCTTCGTGAAGCGCCAGCTGCGCTGCGCGCCGTCCGCCGCGCGCGTGATCGCGCCGCGCTTCTTGATGAACGCGATCAGCACGTCGCGGTTCGCGTCGGGCGACGCGAAGATCGTCTTGCTGCCGTCGAGGCCCGGGAAGTTGCCGCCGCCGCTCGCGCGGTAGTTGTTGGTCGCGACGATGAACTGCGCGTTCGGGTCGATCGGCGCGCCCTTGTACGTCAGGTTCCTGATCCGGCTGCCGACCGGCTGCGTGACGTCGATCTCGTACGCCAGATCCGCGGACGTGAACATGTCGAAGTTGTAGCCGGGGAAGCTGCTGACGAGCGGCTGCACGGTCGCCTTGGTCGGATCGATCGTGTTGAAGCGCTTCGCGGCCGTCTCGAGCCAGTTCTTCACGTCGCTGCCGCTCACCTTCACCGCGTACACGGTGTTCGGATACAGGTACAGGTCGGCCGCGTTGTTGATCGCGAGCGCGCCGGGCGCGACGTCCGTGTAGTCGCTGCCGCCGCCGAAGCCGCTCTTGAACGGCGCGCTGACCGACAGCACCGGCAGCGACGCGTATTGCGGCAGGTTCGCCTGCACGTAGGTCTTCACGTAATCGGCCTGCGCCTCGTTGACGATCTGGATCGCGCCCGGATCGCCGACGTCCGCGAAGTACGAGTTCATCCGGTAGTCGGTCGAGCCGATCGGCGTCTTCACGTAGTCGATCGTCGCCTGGTGTTCGGCGGCGATCGCGGCGGACACCGACGGATCGGCGGCGACGTAGCTCTTGTCCGCGTTCTGGATCGGCCGCGCCTCGACGGTCGTCAGCGACTTGTCGACGCTCCACGTCTTGCCGTCGAACTTCAGGCCGAGCTTGATCACGCCGAGATGCTTGCCCCAGTAGTTGGCCATCACGGTCGGCACGCCGTTGACGGTGCCCTTCGCCTTGTCGACGCCCGGCAGGTTGAACTGCGCCACGGTGCTGTTCGCGTCCGGGAACACCTGGTGCGAGTGGCCGATCAGCATCGCGTCGATGCCGGGCACCGTCGACAGCCACCAGCTGCCGTTTTCCATGGTCGGCGAATACGCGGCATTGTCGAGGCCGCCGTGCGAGATCGCGACGACGAGATCGGCGCCCTTCGCGCGCATCTCCGGAATGTACTTCTCGGCCGCTTCTTTCAGGCCGGTCGTGTAGACCTTGCCGTCGAGCCAGCGCTTGTCCCAGCTCATGATCGCGGGCGGCGTGAAGCCGATGATGCCGATCTTCACCGGCGCGCTGACGGTCTTGCCGTCGGGCGCGACGGCCGTCACGGTGCGGGTCAGGATCGTGTACGGCGTGAACAGCGGCGCGTTGGTCCGCGCGCTGATCACGTTCGCGAGCACCTGCGGGAAGTTCGGGCCCGCGCACTTCTTCTGCTGCGCGGGGGCCGGCAGCCCGTCGACGTCGAACGTGTTGCCGGTCACCTGCGACAGGTACGGCAGCCCGTAGTTGAACTCATGATTGCCGATCCCGCCGCCGTCGAACTTCGCCGCGTTCATCACCTTGTAGATCGCGAGCGTCTGGTCGCAGCCGATCGGGTTCACGAGCGCCTGGTAATCCGACAGCGCGGTGCCCTGGATCGTGTCGCCGTTGTCGAGCAGCAGCGTGTTCGGGTACTGCGCGCGCGCCTGCGCGATCAGCGTCGACACGCGCTCGAAGCCGAGCGATTTGTCGGCGGCGAGCTTGAAATAGTCGTACGACAGCACGTTGGTGTGCAGGTCGGTCGTTTCGAGCAGCGCGAGCGTGGCCGTCGTGCCGGCGGGCGCCTGCGTCTGCGACGACGGCGGAGCGGTGACGTCGTCGCCGCCGCAACCGGCGAGGGCGAAGGCGAGGCTGGCGAGCGCGGCGGCGGCGGTCACGCGGCGGCGGGAAAGCGGGGGGAGACGCATCGATTGTCCTGTTTGGTGTTCTGTTCTATGAATCGCGAGGAGCGCAGCGAAATGACGGCGCGGGCGCCGACGGCCTGACGTGCGGCGCGTGAGAGTATCGAAAGGAAACGTGACGGAAGAATGAAAGGTCGCGTGCCCGGCACGCCGCTGCGGCGGCGAACGCCGCGCCGTGACGGGCCGGCCGCCCTCGACGAGGCGCCTTTGGCCCGGCGTCGGCGCCGGGCGCGCCCGGCTGCGCGCCCCGACGGCAATCCTCACGTCGCGGCGCCGGACGGTTCGATACAATGGCCGCTGTCATCCTTTTGCAAACAACCCGCCCTTGGACTTCGACACACCTCCCGGCCTGTCGGTCGACGCCGGCGGCCAGGGCCAGACGGTGCGCCTGACCGGCCAGTGGACCGCGCTCGCGCTCGCGCGCAATCGCGGCGAGGTCGCGCGCCGCGTCGCGGGCATCGCGTCCGGGCGCGTGAGCGAATGGGATCTGTCCGGCATCGAGCGGCTCGATCACGTCGGCGGCCAGGCGCTGTGGCGCGTATGGGGCCGCAAGCTGCCGGCCGGCGTCGAGCTGACCGCCACGCAGCGCACGATCTTCGAGCGGATCGAGCGTCTCGACAGCCAGCGCGAGGCGCCCGAGCGCGTCGTGCGCTTCGATCCCGTCACGCGCCTCGGCCAGGCGATCTTCGCGTTCGGCGAACACCTGCAGGGCGGCATCGCGATGTTCGGCCTCGTGATCCTCGACGTGCTGTCGGTGCTGCGCCGGCCGCAGACGATGCCGTGGAAGGAAACCTCGGCGAACATCTACAGCGCCGGCGCGCAGGCGCTGCCGATCACCGCGCTGGTCGCATTCCTGATCGGCATCGTGCTCAGCTATCTGTCCGCGCAGCAGCTGCAGATGTTCGGCGCGAACCGCTACATCGTGAACATCCTCGGGCTGTCGGTGATTCGCGAACTCGGGCCCGTGCTGTCGGCGATCCTCGTCGCGGGCCGCTCGGGCTCGGCGATCACCGCGCAGATCGGCGTGATGCGCGTGACCGAGGAGCTCGACGCGATGCGCGTGATGGGCATTCCGCACGGGCTGCGGCTGATCCTGCCGCGCGTGCTCGCGCTCGGCGTCGCGATGCCGCTGCTGGTGATGTGGACCAACATCGTCGCGCTGACGGGCGGCGCGCTCGCCGCGAAGTTCGTGCTCGGGATCGACGTCAACTATTTCGTGCGCTCGCTGCCGGGCGTCGTGCCGATCGCGAACCTGTACATCGGCCTCGGCAAGGGCGTCGTGTTCGGCATGCTGATCGCGCTGGTCGCATGTCATTTCGGCTTCAGGATCAAGGCGAACTCGCAAAGCCTCGGCGAAGGCACGACGACGTCGGTCGTGTCGTCGATCACGGTCGTGATCCTCGCCGACGCGGTGTTCGCGATCCTGTTCCAGAACGTGGGGCTCGGATGAACGCGTCGAAACAACCGGCGGCCGGTGCCGTGCCGGCCGATGCCGCCAGCGCACATGCCGCGGCAGTCGGCGCGGGATCGGTCGGCATGCCGCCGGCGGCCGCCGCGCACGGCGACGACCTCGTGATCGAGGTGCGCAACCTGACGAAGCGCTACGGGCGCAACATCATTCACCAGAAGCTCGATTTCGACGTGCGGCGCGGCGAGATCGTCGCGATCGTCGGTGGCTCGGGCTCGGGCAAGACGACGCTCGTGCGGCAGATCCTCGGCCTCGAGCGGCCGACGTCGGGCACGATCAAGGTGTTCGGCGAAGACACGTCGAAGATCGACGACGCGAGCGCGCGGATGATGCGCACGCGTTCGGGGATGCTGTTCCAGCAGGGCGCGCTGTTCTCGTCGATGACGGTGTTCGACAACGTCGCGCAGCCGCTGCGCGAGCTCGGCCGTGTACCGCCCGACCTGCTGCACGACATCGTGATGCTGAAGCTCGAGATGGTCGGGCTGCCGTGCAAGCACGCGTCGAAGATGCCGGCCGCGCTGTCGGGCGGGATGGTGAAGCGGGTCGGCATCGCGCGCGCGATCGCGCTCGAGCCCGAGCTGCTGTTCCTCGACGAGCCGACCGCCGGGCTCGACCCGCAGGCGTCCGACGAATTCGTCGAGCTGATCGCGACGCTGCACCGCACGCTCGGGCTGACCGTCGTGATGGTGACGCACGATCTCGACACGATGGTTGCGTTGTCGACGCGCGTCGCGGTGCTGGCCGATCGCAAGGTGCTTGTGGCGGCGCCGGTCGAGGAGGCCGCGAACGTCGACCATCCGTTCATCCACGAATATTTCCTGGGGCTGCGCGGGCGCCGCGCACTGCAGGCGCTGCCGCCCGAGCGGCGCGCGAAGCTGCCGAAGGCGGCCCTCGAACCGGCGCTGTCGAGCGTCGAGTTGTAAGCAAGGCAAGAAGCAAGGAACCCGCGAATGGAAAACAAATCACATGCGTTCTGGGCCGGCCTGTTCACGATCGCGCTGACGCTGGCGATCGCGGGCACCGTGTTCTGGTTCAACGTCGATCGCACCGTGCGCGTGCCGTACGACCTGCTCGCGCGCACCAACGTGACGGGCCTGTTCCCCGATGCGGCCGTGCGCTTTCGCGGCCTCGACGTCGGCAAGGTGCAGTCGATCGGCTTCGACCGCTCGCATCCGGGCCAGATCCGGATCCGGATCCTCGTCGACCATGACGCGCCGATCACGCAGTCGACCTACGGCAGCCTCGGCTTCCAGGGCGTGACGGGCATCGCGTTCGTGCAGCTCGAGGACACGGGCCGCGATCTGGCGCCGCTGCCGTCGTCGCCGAAGGCGATCGCGCAGATCCCGATGCGGCCGAGCCTGTTCGACCAGATCCAGGAGCGCGGCGACGTGCTGCTGCGGCAGCTCGAACTGGCGGCGAAAAGCGCGAACGCGCTGATGTCGCCGGAGATGCGCGAGCAGCTGCGCGCGACGGCCGAAAGCCTGCAGCACGCGGCGGACGGCGCGACGACGCTGTCGAAGCAGCTCGCGCCGGCGGTGGCCGCGCTGCCGGAAACGATGCATCAGGTCGATCGCGCGATGGCGTCGGCGAACACGCTGCTGCAGCCGAACGGGCCGCTCGTGGCGAACCTGAACAAGGCCGGCTCGGCTGCCGAGCAGGTCGGCGTCGCACTGAACGACCTGAACGCGCGGGTCCAGTACGACACGCTGCCGCGGTTCAACGTGCTGGCCGGCAGTGTCGGCGATGCGTCGCGGCAGTTGAAGGACGTCGCCGGTGAACTCGGCCGCAACCCGAGCAGTCTGTTGTTCGGTTCGCCCGGCTCCGCGCCCGGCCCCGGCGAGGCGGGCTTCGTCTGGCCGGGGGCAGGGGCCGCCGGGAAATGAAGCCGATCGCCAGCCCGGGCCACGACGTCATCGAAACCGGAAACATCATGCAGGAACATGCCATGCCACGAATCCTTGATCGCGCGCTGCGTCCCGCCGCGACCGCGCTCGCGATGCTGACGCTCGTGTTCGCCACCGGCTGCGCCGGCAACGGCGCGGCGCTGTCGAACGTCCGCTACGACCTCGGGCCGGCCGCATCGGCCGTCACGGCCGGCACGGCCGGCACGGGCCCCGCGCTGAAGGTGCTCGACGTCGCCGCGCCCGACGCGCTCGACACGGACAAATTCGTCTATCGCCTCGCGTACGCGGATGCGCAGCGCACGGCCGTCTATCGCGACAGCCGCTGGACCGCGTCGCCCGCGCAATTGCTCACGCAGCGGCTGCGCGGCGCGCTGTCGTCGCGCGGCGCGGTGCTCGAAGGCTCCGACGGCGTGCGCGCGCCGACGCTGAAGGTCGACCTGAACGAATTCGAGCAGGTGTTCGACGGGCAGTCGCAGAGCCACGGCGCGGTCACCGCGCGCGCGACGCTGATGCAGGACGGCAAGGTGCTCGGCCAGCGCACGTTCGTCGCGCGCGCGCCGTCGAGCACGCCCGACGCGGCCGGCGGCGCGCGCGCGCTCGCGGCCGCGAGCGACGAGCTCGTGTCGCAGATCGCGGCGTGGGTCGGCGTGCAGGCGTACGCGGGCAACCCGTGACGCAGCGCGCGCAGCCGCGATGAGCGCGCCGGGCACGTCGCGCGCGTCGTCGCTGGCGCGGCAGGCGTTCGCCGCGTATGCGGCGCTCATCGTCTATGCATCGCTGTATCCGTTCGACGGCTGGGTATCGCTCGGCATCGGGCCGTTCGACTACCTGTTCGCGCCGATGCAGCGTTATGTGACCGCGTTCGACGTGGTCACCAACGTGCTCGGCTACATGCCGTTCGGCGCACTCGGCGTGCTCGCGCTGCATCCGCGCTGGCGCGGCGTGGCCGCGACGCTGATCGTGGGCGGCCTCGGCGTGCTGCTGTCGGGATCGATGGAGGCGCTGCAGACCTACCTGCCGACGCGCGTCGCGTCGAATCTCGACCTCGCGGCCAACGCGCTCGGCGCGCTGCTCGGCGCGGCGCTCGCGGCACCGGCCACCGGCGCGCTGCTCGACCGCGGCGCATTGCGCCGGCTGCGCTTCGCGTGGTTCGAGGCCGACGGCGCGACGCCGCTGCTGCTTGCCGCGCTGTGGCCGTTCGCGATCCTGTTTCCGTCGCCGTTCCTGTTCGGCATCGGCGACTGGCCGGCCGCGCTGTGGGAGCGCGCCGACGGCTCGATGCAGGACGCGCTGCTCGCATGGCTGCCGGCCGCGTGGCGAGTGAACGAATGGCCCGAGCGCGTCGACGGTTGGCTGTCCGATTCCGCGTGGGAAGCCGCCCTCGGCGGGTTGATGCTGTTCGCCGCGCTGGCGATCGCGTCGCTCGCGATGCGCGCCCGCGCGCCGCGCGTGCGGCTCCTGATCGCGTTCGTCGCCGCGACGCTCGCGCTGAAGGCGGCCGCGACCTTCATGCAGTCGAGCACCGGCCTCGTCGTCGTGTGGGCGACGCCCGGCGCGCGGCTCGGCATCGAGCTCGGCTTCGCGGCGGCGCTGCTCGCATTGCGCGTGCCGGCCGCGTGGCGCGCGCTGCTCGCGGCGCTCGCGCTGCTGGCCGGTGTGGCGCTCGTCAACCTGCTGCCCGTCAACCCGTTCTTCGACTTCACATTGTCGGGCTGGCGGCAGGGCCGCTACGTGCACTTCAACAGCATCGCGCGCTGGCTCGCATGGATCTGGCCCTACGCGGCGCTGATCTGGCTCGGCCAGCGGGTCGAGCACGCGTGGCTGCCGGCCGCGCGGCGGCGCTGACGCGGCGGGAGCGGCAACGGGGCGGCGCGGCCGCGCCTCGTCCGGTCGCGGGCAGCCGCGCGCGCCGATCGCTATAATCGTCCGCACATCCGTTGCCGCGCGCAACGGCAATCGCCCCTTCTTTCCGCCCGGCGCCGCGCCGGGCCGCACGTCATCATCATGGATTCCTACTACCAGCACCACGTCTTCTTCTGCCTGAACCAGCGCGAACCGGGCGCCGAGCGTCCGAGCTGCGCGCAATGCGACGCGCAGACCATGCAGGAGTACGCGAAAAAGCGCGTGAAGGAACTCGGCCTCGCGGGGCCGGGCAAGGTGCGCATCAACAAGGCCGGTTGCCTCGACCGCTGCGAGGAAGGGCCCGTGATGGTCGTGTATCCGGAAGGCACGTGGTACACGTACGTCGACCAGGCCGACATCGACGAGATCGTCGAATCGCACCTGCGCGACGGCAAGGTCGTCGACCGCCTGAAGATCTGAGCGGGCCGGCCGAATGAACGTTCATACGCAGAAGTCGCTGATTCCCGGCCCGATCGGGCAGATCGAAATCGCGGTCGACCTGCCCGACGCCGTGCGCGAGGGCGGCGCCGCGCCGCGCGGCATCGCGCTCGTCGCGCACCCGCATCCGCTGTTCGGCGGCACGATGGACAACAAGGTCGCGCAAACGCTCGCGCGCACGCTGGTCCAGCTCGACTACGTGGTGTACCGGTCGAATTTCCGCGGCGTCGGCGCGACCGAGGGCGTGCACGACAACGGCGTCGGCGAGGCAGACGACCTGCTCGCCGTGCTCGCGCACATGCGCGCGCAGCCCGCCTATGCGGACCTGCCGCTCGTGCTCGCGGGCTTCTCGTTCGGCACCTTCGTGCTGTCGCACGTCGCGAAGCGGTTGCGCGACGCGGGCGAGACGATCGAGCGGATGGTGTTCGTCGGCACGGCCGCGAGCCGCTGGCAGGTCGCCGACGTGCCGGAGAACACGCTCGTGATCCACGGCGAAACCGACGACACGGTGCCGATCGGTTCGGTCTACGACTGGGCGCGGCCGCAGGAACTGCCGGTCGTCGTGATCCCCGGTGCCGAGCATTTCCTGCATCGCAAGCTGCACGTGCTGAAGCGCATCATCGTCGACGCGTGGCGTTGATCCGCTGAACCCGGCGTGCGGCGCCGCTGCCGCACGACCGCGATGTCGCCGCGCGCGACATCGCGCCGCATCGTGTCCCGACGCGATCGCAGATGCCCGCTCCAGCGCGGCGCAATCCGGCTTGCACGGCGCCTGCGCACGCCTTTCGCGCGGCTTCGAGCACGATTCTCCGCAGCGAAGCCGCGCTATCCTCCCGAAGCCTGTGTGTGGCCGCATGAGCCCTGGTTCGCGAAAACGCCGTTCGCGGCCACGTATAATGGCCGCATTTCGCGTCGCCCGCGGCCCGGCCGGGCCCATGCGGCGCTCGTTTCGCCGCCTGTCCGCCCGCTCGCGACGGCCGCGAACCGAACGCGTCCGCACGAGTCCAACCGGCGCGTTTCGCGCCGTCCGACGCAGTCGGACGAACGCCGGAACGCTCGCCGCCTTGCCGTTCAACCCCTGCGCGTTTCGCGCCGCACTTTCTGCCACCAGCCTGAATCGATCATGCGTCTGTCTCCCCAAGGCCTCAAGTCCCTCGCTTCTTCCATCGCCTTCGGCACCGCCGCGCGCAACGTCGCGCTGGGCGTGATGCTGCCCGTCGCACTCGCGTCGACGATCGTCGTCGCCGAGGCGAAGCCGGCCGCCAAGGCCAAGGCCGCGCATGCCGCGCCGGCCGCCGCCACCGAGCAGTTCACCGGCGCGCCCGCGACCTTCATGCCGGGCGCGGTGCCGCCGCCGGGCGTGAACGCGCGCTCGTGGGTGCTCGTCGATGCGACGAGCAACACCGTGCTCGCATCGGGCAACGCGGACGAACGCGTCGAACCCGCGTCGCTGACGAAGCTGATGACGGCCTACCTGGTGTTCGAAGCGCTCGACAAGAAGAAGATCTCGATGGAGCAGATCGTCACGCCGAGCGTTGCGGTTCGCCGTGTCGGCACCGACGAGTCGCGCATGTTCATCGAGGCGAACAAGCCGGTGTCGGTGCACGACCTCGTGTACGGGATGATCATCCAGTCGGGCAACGACGCCGCGATCGCGCTGGCCGAACTGGTCGGCGGCAGCGAAGGGCAGTTCGTCACGCTGATGAACGACGAGGCGGCGCGCCTCGGCATGAAGGGCACGCACTTCGCCGACGTGAACGGCATGCCCGACCCGAACCACTACACGACGGCCGGCGACCTCGCGAAGCTGTCCGCGCACCTGATCCGCGATTTTCCGCAGTACTACAGCATCTTCTCGGAGAAGGAATTCAAGTACAACAACATCCGCCAGGGCAACCGCAACCGCCTGCTGTGGCTGGATCCGACGGTCGACGGCCTGAAGACGGGCCATACGCAAGCGGCCGGCTATTGCCTGATCGCGTCGGCCAAGCGCGCGATCCCGGGTGTCGACAGCCAGCGCCGTCTCGTGTCGGTGATGATGGGCGAGCAGAAGGAAAGCGAGCGCACGCAGGACAGCATGAAGATGCTGAACTACGGCTATAGCGCGTTCGACGCGGTGCGCCTGTTCAAGGGCGGCCAGGCGATGTCGACGCCGCGCATCTACAAGGGCAAGGAAAACACCGTGCAGGTCGGCGTGAAGGGCGACCAGTGGGTGACCGTGCCGCGCGGCCTGGGCGACAAGGTCAAGCCTGAAGTCGAGGTCAACGCGCCGCTGATCGCGCCGCTCGCGGAAGGCCAGCAGGTCGGTACCGTGAAGATCGTCGCCGACGGCAAGACGCTGTCGGAGTTCCCGGTCGTCGCGCTGCAGGCGGTGCCGGAAGCGGGTATCTTCGGTCGTATCTGGGACTCGATCCTGCTGATGTTCAGCAAGAAGAAGTAAGCGCGACGGGCCTTTGTTTTCACGACTTCATCCCCATCTGGTATAGCCATGAGCCAAGCCGAATTCGAACCGATCGTCTACCTCAGCGTGTCGTCGCAGGAGGAGCTGGTGCCGTTGTCGCAAGCCCGGGTCCCGGTGCTCGACCGCGGGTTCATCTTCGGCGATGGCGTGTATGAAGTCGTCCCCGTTTATGCGCACGACGGCGCGCACGTGCCGTTCCGGATCGAACAGCATCTGGAACGGCTCGCGCGCAGCCTGAAGAAGATCGGCATCGACGATCCGCATGACGCGGCCGGCTGGCGCGCGCTGATCGAGCGCGTGGTCGCCGCGAACGCGGAAGGCCTCGGCGACGGCAATGCGCTCGTCTACCTGCAGGTCACGCGCGGCGTCGCCAAACGCGGCCACGCGTTCCCGGCGAACACGGTGCCGACGGTGTTCGCGATGACGAGCCCGCTGCGCCTGCCGTCGGACGAGGAGCGCGCGCGGGGCGTGCGCTGCGTGACGGCCGAGGATCGTCGCTGGCTGCATTGCGACATCAAGTCGATTTCGCTGCTCGGCAACGTGCTGATGGCGCAGCATGCGGCCGAACGCGATGCGTTCGAGACGATTCAGCTGCGCGACGACAACGTGACCGAAGGTTCGTCGTCGAACGTGTGGATCGTGAAGAACGGCGAGCTGATGGCGCCGCCGCGCAGCAACAGGATCCTCGAAGGGATCCGCTACGCGCTGGTCGAGCAACTGGCCGAGGAATGCGGCATTCGGTTCGTCGCGCGCGAAATCAGCGAGGTCGAGCTGCGCTCGGCGGACGAGATCATGATCACGTCGGCCACGAAAGAGATTTTGCCCGTCACGTCGCTCGACGATCTGCCCGTGCAGGGCGGCAAGCCGGGCCCCGTGTTCGCGGCGTTGTACGACGCGTACCAGCGTGCGAAGGCACGCGAGTTTGAACAGTTTGACCTAACCCGGAGAAAATGATGAGCGAACCGACCAAAACCATCGAGGTCACCGGCGCGATCGATACCCGGAAGGAGTCGCTGCTGGAGTTTCCGTGCGATTTCCCGATCAAGATCATGGGCAAGGCGCACCCGGAGTTCAAGGACACGATCTTCAAGGTCGTGGCCGTCCACGACAACGAGATCGACGTCGAGAAGATCGAGGAGCGTGCCTCGAGCGGCGGCAACTACACCGGCCTCACGATCACCGTGCGCGCGACGAGCCAGGAACAGCTCGACACGATCTACCGTGCACTGACCGGCCATCCGATGGTCAAGGTCGTGCTCTGAGCGCCGTTTTCCATCCGCCTTCTTGCGCGCACTCGGCGGGGGTCTTCCCCGCCGCGCGCCGCGCGTCCAGCTCGTCGCACAGCAGCTTGTATTCGGCGACTTCCTGAAGCAGCCACGCCCTGAACGCCTGCACGCGCGGCGTGTTCAGAAGCGGCGGCGGACACACGAAAAAATAGTGCCACGGGCTCTGCCCGTCGATGTCGAACAGGCGCACGAGGCGCCCGTCCAGCAGGTCGTGCACCGCGAGCGAGCGGCGCACCAGCGCAATGCCCTGGCCGTCGATCGCGGCCAGCAGCAGGTTCGACGAATCCTGGTACAGAATCCCCCGTTTCGGCTCGGTCAGCGTATCGAGCCCGGCCGCGTCGAACCACGGCCGCCACAACTCGTCGTCCGAGCGCAGCAGGTTGTAGTGCACGAGATCGGCGGGCGTCCGCGGCAGGTTGCCGCCGTTCAGCGTCGGCGAGCACGCCGGAAAGAACACCTCCTCGAACAGCGGCTCGACGTGCAGCCCCGGATAGGTGCCCGAGCCGAAGCGGATCGCGAGGTCGACGTCGTCGCGCGCGAAATCGGTGAGCGAGTTGGTCGACTGCAGCTCGACGTCGATTTCCGGATGCCGCTCGATGAACGTGCCGATGCGCGGCGTGATGAAGCGCGCGGCGAACGACGACAGCATCGACACCACCAGCCGTCGCCCGCGGTCGCTTGCGCGCACCTCGCGGGTCGCGTCGGCGATCACCATCAGCGCGGTGCGGACCTGCTGCGCGTAGCGCATGCCGGCGTCGGTCAGGCACAGCCGCTTGCCGTTGCGCGTGAACAGCTGCACGCCGAGCTCCTCCTCGAGCGCGCGAACCTGGTGGCTGACCGCGCCGTGCGTGACGTACAGCTCGTCGGCGGCGCGGGAGAAATTCTCGTGGCGGGCGGCGGCTTCGAACGCGCGAATCGCGTTCAGCGCAGGCAGCTGGCGGAGGTCCATTTGCTAATTTTCCTCACATCGACGTGAAAATTGGTCGTTTTGTCGGACGCCTTGAAGTGACTACGATTGTAGCCATCGAAGCATTTATTGGCGGAGACGATCATGCAAGAAATTTCTTCAAGCATCACGTTCGAAATTCCCGCGGGCGAAACCGTGCCGATGAAGGTGCAGCGCAGCACCCGTCTGACGGTGCAGTGCGGGCCGGTGTGGGCGACGCGCAGCAACGACGTCGAAGACTACTTCCTGGTCGACGGCGAGACGCTCCGGCTGCGCCGCGGCGAGCGGCTGTGGCTCAGCGCGGAAGGCCGGCAGGGCGCGCATGTGGCGTTCTCGGTGTCGCGGCCGGCCGGGGAGATCGCGCGTGGCGCGCTCGCACGGCTGCGCGATCGTGTGAATGCGCTGCTCCACGACGGCTGGCGCACCGTCTAACGGGCCTTTCCTCCGACGGATACGCGCGATCCGTCCCCTTCCGGAGCCGGCGAGACGCATGGGTTTTCGGTAAACTACCGCCCATGTCCGTCTCGCCGGTTGCCATCGTGTCCACGCCTGTCGCTGTTTCCGAATCGCCCGCCGGGTCTCCGGTTCAGCCCGTCGCGCCGGTCACCGTGCGCTGTCGGGGCAGCGAGGCCTACGAGACGAGCTTCGACGCGATGCGCGCGTTCACCGACACGCGCACGGCCGACACCGGCGACGAAATCTGGGTCGTCGAGCATCCGCCCGTCTACACGCTCGGCCAGGCCGGCGACCCGGCCCACCTGCTGGTGGCCGACAGCGGCGTGCCGCTCGTGAAGGTCGACCGCGGCGGACAAATCACCTACCACGGCCCCGGCCAGATCGTCGTCTACCTGCTGCTGGACCTGCGCCGGCGCAAGCTGATGGTGCGCACGCTCGTGACGAAGATCGAGGAAGCCGTGATCGAAACCCTCGCGGCGTATAATCTCGCTTCGGTCCGCAAGGCGGGCGCGCCGGGAATCTACGTGGCATCCGGCGTGCACGAAGGCGCGAAGATCGCGGCCCTCGGCCTGAAGATCCGCAACGGCTGCAGCTATCACGGGCTGAGCCTGAACGTGAAGATGGATCTGCGCCCGTTTCTCGCGATCAACCCGTGCGGCTATGCCGGACTGGAAACCGTCGACATGGCGAGCCTCGAGGTTGCCGCCGACTGGAACGACGTCGCCCACACGCTGGTGGGGCGTCTGATCGCCAACCTCGACGGCGAATCCGCGGCCGCCGACAAGCCGCAGGCACTGGAACATTCGAATGACTGACGTTACCGCTTCCCCCGCACCGGCCGATTCGGCCGCGACCCCTGCCTACGATCCGACCGCCAAGCAGAAGGCGCAGGCGAAGACGGCGCGCATCCCGATCAAGGTCATTCCGATCGAGAAGCTGAAGAAGCCGGAATGGATCCGCGTGAAGGCGGCCACCGGCAGTTCGCGCTTCAACGAGATCAAGACGATCCTGCGCGAGCACAACCTGCATACCGTGTGCGAGGAAGCGAGCTGTCCGAACATCGGCGAATGCTTCGGCAAGGGCACCGCGACGTTCATGATCATGGGCGACAAGTGCACGCGCCGCTGCCCGTTCTGCGACGTCGGCCACGGCCGTCCCGATCCGCTCGACGCGAACGAACCGAAGAACCTGGCCCGCACGATCGCCGCGCTGAAGCTCAAGTACGTGGTGATCACGAGCGTCGACCGCGACGACCTGCGCGACGGCGGCGCCGCCCATTTCGTCGAGTGCATCCGCGAAGTGCGCGAGCAGTCGCCGGAAACGCGCATCGAGATCCTGACGCCGGACTTCCGCGGCCGTCTCGACCGCGCGATCTCGATCCTCAACGCGGCACCGCCCGACGTGATGAACCACAACCTCGAAACGGTGCCGCGCCTGTACAAGGAAGCGCGCCCGGGTTCGGACTACGCGCACTCGCTGAAGCTGCTGAAGGACTTCAAGGCGCAGCATCCGGACGTCGCGACGAAGTCGGGCCTGATGGTCGGCCTCGGCGAGACCGAAGAGGAAATCCTGCAGGTGATGCGCGACCTGCGCGCGCACGACGTCGACATGCTGACGATCGGCCAGTACCTGCAGCCGTCCGAGCACCACCTGCCGGTGCGTGCGTACGTGCATCCGGACACGTTCAAGATGTACGAGGAAGAGGCGTACAAGATGGGCTTCACGCACGCGGCCGTCGGCGCGATGGTGCGGTCGAGCTATCACGCCGATCTGCAGGCGCACGGGGCCGGAGTGGTCTGAGCGCCGCGTTCGCGCAACAGCCTCACATCTCATGCAGTTGAAGAAGCCCGCAGCGATGCGGGCTTTTTCGTTGGTGCGGCCGCCGCCCGCGCGTTCGCACGACAATCGCCATCCGACCGGACGCGTGTTCCGGTCGAACGTGGAAAGCAAAGCTGAAACGGCATCGATAGCTTCGCAGGATAAGTTCGCTCCCGCCGCGCGCAAAGCTCGTAAAGTCGGCTCTCCCGCAGCAATGCCCGCATTCGAAGGAGAGCCGCATGTCCCGTTTCAGCTTCGTCCGCCGCGCCGTCGTCGCGCTGACCGCCTTTGCCGCGCTGGGCGCGGCGCACGCCGAATCGCGCGAAGTCGTGATCGCGTACCAGGATATGGTCGTGCCGTGGCGCTACGCGCAGGCGAGCGGTGAAGTCGAAAAGGCGACCGGCTACAAGGTCACGTTCCGCAAGCTTGACAGCGGCGCCGACGTGATCCGCGCGCTCGCGTCGGGCTCCGTGCAGCTCGGCGAGGCCGGGTCGAGTCCGATCGCGGCCGGCCTGTCGCAGGGGCTCGACATCTCGCTGTTCTGGGTGCTCGACAACATCAACGACGCCGAGGCGCTCGTCGCGCGCAACGGCTCGGGCGTGACCAGCGTCGCCGCGCTGAAGGGCAGGAAGATCGGCGTGCCGTTCGTGTCGACGTCGCATTTCCATACGCTCGTCGCGCTGCAGGCCGCCGGCGTGAATCCGAACGACGTGAAGATCGTCAACCTGCGTCCGCCCGAGGTCGCGGCCGCGTGGACGCGCGGCGACATCGACGCGACCTACATCTGGGACCCGGTGCTCGCGAAGGTCAAGCAGTCGGGCACCGTGCTGACGACGTCGGGCCAGGTCGCGAAGCAAAGCGGCAAGGCGACCTTCGACGGCTTCGTCGTGAGCCGCAAGTTCGCGCGCGAGAACCCCGAGTTCGTCGCGCGCTTCGTGAAGGTGCTCGCGTCCGCCGATGCCGACTACCGCGCGCATGCGGCCGCGTGGAAGGCCGGTTCGCCGCAGGTCGCGGCGGTCGCGAAGGTGTCGGGCGCGGACGTGCAGGACGTGCCCGCGAGCCTCGCGCTCTACGCGTTCCCGACGCCGGCCGAGCAGGCGTCGCCGACGTGGCTCGGCGGCGGTGCGCAGTCCGGCGCCGCGAAGTCGCTCGCGGCCACCGCCGCGTTCCTGAAATCGCAGGGCACGATCCAGACGGTGCTCGCCGACTATTCGGTCGGCGTCGATCCGCAGTTCGTGCAGAAGGCCGCACGCTGAACGCGGCGCATCAGGCGACTCAGGCCACTCATCGCGGAGCCCTCGATCATGAGCACGCTGGAAGTCCGTCAGGTATCGGTCGCCTATCCGGGCGAACGCGGTCGGCCGACGACGCAGGCGCTCGCGCGCGTCGACCTGCGCATCGATTCCGGTGAATTCGTCGTCGCGCTCGGCGCGTCCGGGTGCGGGAAGACGACGCTGCTGAACTGCATGGCCGGCTTCGTCGCGCCGACGACGGGCGACGTGCGCGTCGACGGCGTGCCGGTCGCGGGCCCCGGCGCCGACCGCGGCGTCGTGTTCCAGAAATATGCGTTGCTGCCTTGGCTCGACGTGCTCGAGAACGTCGCGCTCGGGCTGCGCTTCGCACGCGTGTCGAAGGCGGAGCGCGAAGCGCGGGCGCGGGAGATGCTCGCGCTCGTCGGCCTCGAGCGCCATGCGCATGCGCGCGTGTACGAGCTCTCGGGCGGGATGCAGCAGCGCGTCGGCATCGCGCGTGCGCTCGCGAGCGATCCGCGCGTGCTGCTGATGGACGAGCCGATGGGCGCGCTCGATGCGATGACGCGCGGCACGATGCAGGCGCTCGTCCTCGACGTGTGGGCGCGCACGGGCAAGACGGTGTTCTTCATCACGCACGACGTCGAGGAGGCGCTGTTCCTCGCGACGCGTCTCGTCGTGATGACGCCCGGCCCCGGCCGCATCGCGGAAACCTTCGAGCTGCCGTTCGCGCGGCGCTACGTCGAATCGCGCGATGCGCGCGCGGTGAAGTCGTCGCCGGAATTCATCGCATGGCGCGAGCGGCTGATCGCGTATCTGCATCGCGACGAGGCGGTCGCGGAGGTCACGTGATGCACGAATTCGCGCGGCAGGGCGCGTCCGTCGGGCGCGGCCGGATCAGTACTTTGCACAGGCAGGACGATATGAGCACGCAGGATTCCTGGGCGGCCGATCGAGCGGCCGGGAGGGTCGAGCAGGACGAGCGCACGACGCGGCGCAAGGCGGCGCGGCCGTCGCGCCGCTACCGCTTGCCGGGCCAGGGCAAAACCGCGGGGCTCAGCGCGGCGACGGTCGCGGCGCTGGCCGTGCTGTGGTGGAGCGCGACGCATTGGCAGTGGTTGCCGCCGCTGTTCCTGCCCGCGCCGGAAGCGGTGTGGGCGGCATTCGTCGATGCGTGGCACGGCCGCATCCAGGGCGGCCTGCCGCTGCCCGAGCATCTGCTGTGGAGCGCCGCGCGCGTGTTCGGCGCATTCCTGCTCGCCACCGCGATCGGCGTGCCGGCCGGCGTCCTGATGGGCGTGAGCCGTGTCGCGCGCGGCGTGCTCGATCCGCTGCTGGAATTCTACCGGCCGCTGCCGCCGCTGGCGTACCTGCCGCTCGTCGTGATCTGGTTCGGCATCGACGAGACGGCGAAGCTGGTCGTGATCTTCCTCGCGTGCTTCGCGCCGATCGCAATGGCCGCCCGTGCGGGCGTGCGCGCGGCGACGGTCGAGCAGATCAACGCCGCCTATTCGCTCGGCGGCAGCTTCGCGCAGATCGTGCGCCACGTCGTGCTGCCGGCCGCGCTGCCGGAAATCCTCACTGGGCTGCGGATCGCGATCGGGTTCGGCTGGACGACGCTCGTCGCGGCCGAGATGGTCGCCGCGACGGCCGGGCTCGGGCAGATGGTGCTCAACGCGTCGAGCTTCCTGCGCACCGATATCGTCGTGATGGGCATCCTGATCATCGGCGCGATCGCGTGGCTGTTCGATCTCGCGATGCGATGGGTCGAGCGGCGGATCGTGCCGTGGAAAGGGCGCGGATGACACGCAGCAGGCGGCGCATGCGCGCCGCCTCTGCCGGCCGTTTTCAATCCCCCATCGCGATCCCTTCCCGCCGCGGGTCGGCCCCGCCGAACCACACCGTCTGCCCCTGCACGTTCAGCCGCTGGATCCCCTGCAGTCCGGAATTCATCTCGACGACCTGCACGTCGTGCCCGCGTCCCTTCAGCCCGTCGACGAGCGCGTCCGACACGCGGCCGCGCTCGAGCTGCGTCGGCCCGTTCATCGACCCGATGTTCGGCAGCGCGATCGCCTGCTGCATCGTCATCCCCCAGTCCATCACGCCGATCAGCGTCTTCGCGACGTGGTTGATGATCGCGGGGCCGCCGGCCGAGCCGACGATCATCGTCACCTGCTTCGTCTTCTTGTCGAACACGAGTTCCGGCGCCATCGACGAGCGCGGCCGCTTGCCCGGCTGCACGCGGTTCGCGACGGGCCGGCCGTTCTCGCTCGCCACGAACGAGAAATCGGTGAGCTGGTTGTTCAGCATGAAGCCACGCACCATCAACCGCGAACCGAACGCGTCCTCGACGCTGGTCGTCATCGACAGCGCCTGGCCGTAGCGGTCGACGATCGCGATGTCGGACGTCGACGGCAATTCGGGGCTGCGGTCGTCGGCCAGCGCGAGCGTCGCGCCCTGCGGCGTGCCGGCCTGCGCGACGCCCATGCTCGTGTCGCCGATCAGGCGCGCGCGCTGCGCGAGATAGGTCCTGTCGGCGAGGCTCGCCCAGCTGCCGCCCGGCAGCGGCGCGAAATCGGGATCGGCGACGTAGCGCGCGCGGTCCGCATACGCGAGGCGCCCGGCCTCGCTGAACAGGTGCGCGGCGAACGGCGTCGGCTCGTAGCCGAGCTCGGTCCGCACCGGCTTCTGCGCGCCGATCTGCTGCCAGTCGGGCATCGCCTCGAGGATGCCGAGCATCTGCGCGACCGCGAGGCCGCCCGACGACGGCGGCGGCATCCCGCACACCACCGAGCGCCGGTAGTCGGTGCACAGCGGCGCACGCACCTTCGCCTTGTAGCGCGCGAGATCCTGCAGCGTCAGCAGGCCTGGATTGGTCGGGTGCTTGCGCACCTTCGCGACGATGTCGCGCGCGATCGCGCCGGTGTAGAACGCATTCGCGCCGCGGTCGGCGACCTGGCGCAGCACGGTCGCGAGCGCGGGGTTCTTCAGCACCGTGCCGGCCGCCTTCGGCGTGCCGTCCTTGTTGTAGAAGTACGCGCGCGCGGCCGGATCGTTCATCAGGTACTTGTCGTTCGCGATCAGCATCGCCAGGCGCGGGCTGATCGTGAAGCCGTGCTCGGCGAGCCGGATCGCGGGCTGGAACAGCCGGCGCCACGGCAGCTTGCCGTGCGCGCGGTGCGCGGTGTCGAGCATGCGCAGCACGCCCGGCGTGCCGACCGAACGGCCGCCGACGACACCTTCGTAGAAACCCATCGGCTGGCCGGTCGGGCCGTAGAACAGGCGGTCGGTCGCGGCGGCCGGTGCGGTCTCGCGGCCGTCGTATGCCTGCGTCGTCTTGCCGTCGGCGTACAGCATGAACGCACCGCCGCCGAGCCCCGACGATTGCGGCTCGACGAGCGCGAGCACCATCTGCGTCGCGATCGCCGCGTCGATCGCGGTGCCGCCGGCCTTCAGCATGTCGTAGCCGGCCTGCGTCGCGAGCGGGTTCGCGGCCGCGATCATGAAGTGCTGCGAGGTCCAGCCCGGCTTGTCGGTCCAGCCGGACGAGCGTTCGGGCGCGTGGACGCCGGGCAGCGGCACCGCGGCGCCCGACGCGGCGGCGACCGGGACGACGGCGCCCGACGGCGCGGACGGGGACGTGCAGCCGGCGCTGAACGTGGCGAGCGCGACGAGCGCGAGCGCGGCGACGGGCGTCCAGGGACGCGAATACGGACGAATCCGGTCGAACATTGAACCCTCGGCAACGGTGAATTCGAAGGTGGCGGCGTATGCGCGGCACGCGCTCCGCACGGGCGGCGCGCTATTGTCGCCGCGCGGCCGGCGGGTTGTCACCCGACAGGAAACCCTGACGCATCCCGTCGGGCCCGCCCCGGCCGGTCTTCCCGGCCTGTTCGAGGATGAACTCTATGAACGTCGCGGTCGCGCGCGTGTGGTGCCGGTTCGGCATGTAGAGCATGTACATGTGCGTGCCGAAGATGCTGAGCCGGTACGCGTCGAGCGAGGTGACGACCGTGCCGCGCCGCATGTCGTCCTGCATCACGTAGTCGGGCACGATGCCGACGCCGATCCCGGCGAGGATCGCCTGACGCAGGAACAGGAAGTTCTCCGAAATCAGCGTGGGTTCGAGCAGCACCTCGTGGCGCTCGTCGCCGAGATACGCGGCGATCCGCAACTGCCGCCCCAGCACCGTCGCGGTGACGACCGGCGCGGCGGCCAGCGCGCCGAGGCTCGCGGGCATCCCGTGCGCGGCCGCGAACGCGGGCGACGCGCACGCGACGTAGCGCACCGCGCCCATGTCGCGCGCGACGAGGTTCTGCGGCGGCTCGGACATCACGCGGATCGCGATGTCGACTTCGTCGCGCATCAGGTCCTCCACGCGATTCTCGAACACCACGTCGAGCACGATGCCCGGATGCAGCCGCTTGAACGCGAGCAGCCACTCGGACATCACCATCTGTCCGTAGCCGCTCGGCACCGACAGCCGCACGCGGCCCTGCAGGTCCTGGCCGAGCGTCGTCACCGATTCCTGCGCGGCGAGCAGTTCGTTGCGGATGCGCCGGCCGTGCTCGTACAGCTTCAGCCCGATCTCGGTCGGCTCGATGCGGCGCGTCGTGCGGCGCACGAGTTGCTGGCCGATCGAGCGTTCGAGCTGGTTCAGCCGGTAGCTGACGTTCGCGCGGCTCATCTTGAGCCGCTGCGCGGCCTTGCTCAGGTTGCCCGCATCGAGGATCTCGACGAGCAGCGTCAGCGCGTTCAGGTCCATGCCTTGTGTCTCCCGATCCCGCCCGCTTAAGGGCCGGAAACGGTCCGAAAGCATTCAATGTCAAGTCAGACTTGACAGCTTGTAAAGGCGCGCGGGAATTGTCAATGAATCTCGATCAATCGAGAATCGAGTCATGCCCGGCAACCACGCCGGATCGTTTCCCGCCGCGCGGCACCAGGCTCGGGAGCCGGCACCGCTCGCCGGCCCGACGACCGGTTCCGCCCGCGCGGCGCACCGCACTGGAGACACGATGAATTCACCCGCTTCCCCCGAACCTTCCCGCGCCGGCACCGTCACGCGCGAACGGCGCGACAAGGTGCTCGTCGTCACGATCGACCATCCGCCCGTCAACGCGCTGTCCGCCGACGTGCGGCGCGGTCTCGCCGACGCGCTCGACGCCGCGCAGGCCGACGACGCGATTCGCGCGGTGCTGATCGTCGGCGCCGGCCGCAACTTCATCGCGGGCGCCGACATCCGCGAGTTCGGCAAGCCGCCGGTGCCGCCGTCGCTGCCGGACGTATGCGAGCGGATCGAATCGAGCGCGAAGCCGGTCGTGGTCGCGCTGCACGGCGCGACGCTCGGCGGCGGCCTCGAGGTCGCGCTCGCCGCGCATTACCGGCTCGCGGTGCCCGGCGCGAAGCTCGGCCTGCCCGAAGTCACGCTCGGCCTGCTGCCCGGCGCGGGCGGCACGCAGCGCACGCCGCGCCTGATCGGCGCGAAGGCCGCGCTCGACCTGATGCTGACGGGGCGTCACGCCAGCGCCGACGAAGCGCTCGCGCTCGGCCTCGTCGATCGCGTCGCGCACAGCGACGACACGCTCGCCGAAGGTCTCGCCTATGCGCAGGAACTCGTGTCGCTCGGCGCGCCGGCGCGGCGCACGCGCGATGCGCAGGGGCTCGCCGATCGCGCGGCCGCGCAGGCCGCGATCGACGCGGCGCGCGCCGAGCTGCCGAAGCAGTCGCGCGGCCTGTTCTCGCCGGCGAAGATCGTCGATGCGGTCGAGGCCGCGCTCACGCAGTCGTTCGACGCGGGGATGAAGCTCGAACGCAGCCTGTTCCTGCAATGCATCGACAGCCCGCAGCGCGCGGGCCTCGTGCACGCGTTCTTCGCGGAACGCGAGGCCGCGAAGGCGCCCGAGGCGCGGCGCGCGAGCGCGCGTCCGGTCGAGCGGATCGGCGTGGTCGGCGGCGGCACGATGGGCGCGGGCATCGCGGTCGCGGCGCTCGACGCCGGACTGCCCGTGACGATGATCGAACGCGACGAAGCGTCGCTCGCGCGCGGCCGCGCGCATGTCGAGAAGGTGTACGACGGCCTCGTCGCGAAGGGGCGGATGACGCCGGCCGCGCACGCGGCGCGGCTCGCGCGCTTCAAGGGCAGTACGTCGTACGACGCGCTCGCGCAGGCCGACGTGGTGATCGAGGCCGTGTTCGAGGACATGGGCGTGAAGAAGGCGGTGTTCGCCGAACTCGCGCGCGTGTGCAAGCCGGGCGCGGTGCTCGCGACCAACACGTCGTATCTCGACATCGACGAGCTGGCCGCCGGCATCGACCGACCGTCCGACGTGATCGGCCTGCATTTCTTCTCGCCGGCCAACGTGATGAAGCTGCTCGAGATCGTCGTGCCGGCGCGCGTGAGCGCGGACGTCGTCGCGACCGCGTTCGCGCTGGCCAGGCAACTGAAGAAGACGCCGGTGCGCGCCGGCGTGTGCGACGGCTTCATCGGCAACCGGATCCTCGCGGTCTATCGCACCGCCGCGGATTACCTGATGGAAGACGGCGCATCGCCTTACCAGATCGACCGCGCGGTGCGCGAATTCGGTTTTCCGATGGGGCCGTTCCAGGTCGTCGACCTCGCGGGCGGCGACATCGGCTGGGCGACCCGCAAGCGCCGCGCGGCGACGCGCGACCCGCGCGCCCGCTACGTGGAGATTTCCGACCGGCTGTGCGAGCGAGGCTGGTTCGGGCAGAAGACCGCGCGCGGTTACTACCTGTATCCGGACGGCGCACGCGTCGGCACGCCGGACCCGGAAGTCGAGGCGATCGTCGCCGACGAGCGCGCGAAGAAGGGCATCGCGCCGCGCACGTTCACCGACGACGAGATCATGCGCCGCTACCTCGCCGCGATGATCAACGAAGGCGCGAACGTCGTGCACGAGAAGATCGCGCTGCGCCCGCTCGACGTCGACGCGGTGTTCCTGTACGGCTACGGCTTCCCGCGCTATCGCGGCGGCCCGATGCACTACGCGGACACGGTTGGCCTCGCGAACGTGCTCGCCGACATCCGCGCGTTCGCGAAGGAGGATCCGCTGTTCTGGAAGCCTTCGCCGCTGATCGTCGAGCTGGTCGAGCGCGGCGCGGATTTCGCGAGCCTGAACCATATCGACTGAACGCCCACCGCATTCGCAACGGACTCACGATGGACCTCAATTTCACCCCCGAAGAGGAAGCGTTCCGCACCGAAGTGCAGCGCTTTCTCGCCGCCGAACTGCCCGCGCGCACCGCGCGCAAGGTGAAGGGCGGCCTGCATCTGACGCGCGACGACATGCGCGAATGGCACGCAATCCTGAATGCCCGCGGCTGGCTCGCGAGCCACTGGCCGCGCGAGTATGGCGGCCCCGGCTGGAGCGTCGCGCAGAAATTCCTGTTCGACAACGAATGCGCGCTCGCCGGCGCGCCGCGCATCGTCCCGTTCGGCGTCAACATGCTCGGGCCCGTGCTGATCAAGTACGGCGACGAAGCGCAGAAGCGCCACTGGCTGCCGCGCATTCTCGACGGCACCGACTGGTGGTGCCAGGGCTATTCGGAGCCGGGCGCCGGTTCCGATCTCGCGTCGGTGAAGACGAGCGCGGTGCGCGACGGCAATCACTACGTCGTGAACGGCCAGAAGACGTGGACCACGCTCGGCCACTACGCGAACATGATCTTCTGCCTCGTGCGCACCGCGACCGACGTGCGCAAGCAGGAGGGCATCAGCTTCCTGCTGATCGACATGACCACGCCGGGTGTCGAAGTGCGCCCGATCATCACGCTCGACGGCGAGCACGAGGTGAACGAAGTGTTCTTCACCGACGTGCGCGTGCCCGTGGAGAACCTGGTCGGCGAAGAGAACCGCGGCTGGACCTACGCGAAATACCTGCTCACGTACGAGCGCACCAACATCGCCGGAATCGGCTTCTCGACGGCCGCGCTCGACCGGCTGCGCGCGGTCGCCGCGAAGGTGACGAAGAATGGCCGGCCGCTCGCGGACGATCCGTTCTTCGCGGCGCGCGTCGCCCGCGTCGAGATCGAGCTCGAGAACATGCGCACGACCAACCTGCGCGTGCTGGCCGCGGTCGCGGGCGGCGGCGTGCCGGGCGCGGAGAGCTCGATGCTGAAGATTCGCGGCACGCAGATCCGCCAGGAAATCACCGCGCTGATGCGCCGCGCGATGGGGCCGTACGCGCAGCCGTTCGTCGAGGAGGCGCTCGACGCCGATCACGACGGCGAGCCGGTCGGCCCGGACGGGGCCGCGAGCGCCGCGCAGCAATACTTCAACAACCGCAAGCTGTCGATCTTCGGCGGCTCGAACGAGATCCAGAAGAACATCATCGCGAAGATGATGCTCGGGCTGTAACGAGGGACGCGACGATGGATTTCCAGCACACAGAAGACCGCCGGATGCTGGCGGACACGTTGAACCGCTTCATCGCCGAACAGTATGCGTTCCCGGTGCGCGACCGCATCGCGCAGTCGACCGACGGATTCGATCGCGCGATGTGGCGGCGCTTCGCCGAACTCGGCGCGGTCGGCGCGCTGTTTCCCGAAGCCGACGGCGGCTTCGGCGGCGCGGGGTTCGATATCGCCGTGGTGTTCGAATGCCTCGGGCGCGGGCTCGTCGTCGAGCCGTTCCTCGGCGCGCTGCTCGCGGGCCGCGCGCTGTCGCTCGCCGGCGGCGACGCGCATCGCGAACGGCTTGCCGCGCTGATCGACGGCAGCGCGAGCGCCGCGTTCGCGCACGACGAGCCGGGCTCGCACTACGAACTGACGACCGTGCGCACGCGCGCCGAGCGTGCCGGCGACGGCTGGGTGCTGACGGGCGCGAAGGGCGTCGTCGACCAGGCCGCGCAGGCGGCATTCTTCGTCGTCAGCGCGCGTGTGTCCGGTCATGACGACGACGCGGCCGGCATCGGCCTGTTCGTCGTGCCGGCCGACGCGCCGGGCGTGTCGCTGCGCGACTACAGGAAGATCGACGGCGGCCGCGCGGCCGAAGTGCGTTTCGAGCGCGTCGTGTTGCCGGCCGATGCCGCGCTCGGCGCGCCGGATGCCCGGGACGGCGATGCCGGCGCCGCGCTGCTCGAACACGTGCTCGGCTACGGGCTGCTCGCGCTGTCGGCGGAGGCGCTCGGCGCGATGGACGTCGCGAAGGAAGCCACGCTCGAATACCTGCGCACGCGCAAGCAGTTCGGGCTGCCGATCGGCAGCTTCCAGGCGCTGCAGCACCGGATGGCCGACCTGCTGCTCGAAGTCGAGCAGGCGCGCTCGGCGGTGATCAACGCGGCCGCGCAACTCGATGCGCCGCGCGCGGTGCGCGAGCGCGCGCTCGCGGCGGCGAAATACAGCATTGGCCGGATCGGCACGCTCGTCGCCGAGGAAAGCATCCAGCTGCACGGCGGGATCGGGATGACGTGGGAGCTGCCGCTGTCGCATTACGCGAAGCGGCTCGTGATGATCGATCACCAGCTCGGCGACGAGGATCATCATCTCGCGCGCTACATCGCGCTGTCGAAACAGTAAAGGCATGCGACGCGAATGGAGGAGACAAGGATGACGAACGACCCGCGCGCATTGCCGCTGGCCGGCGTGAAGGTGCTCGATTTCTCGCGCGTGCTCGCGGGCCCGTGGAGCGCGATGGTGCTCGCCGATTTCGGCGCGGATGTGATCAAGGTCGAGCATCCGGTGCGCGGCGACGACACGCGCGACTGGGGGCTGCGGATCGGCGAGACCGAGACTACGTATTTCAACAGCGTGAACCGCAGCAAGCGGTCGATCTGCGTCGACCTGCAGACCGAGGACGGGCGGCGCATCGCGCGCGAGCTGGCCGCGCAGGCCGACGTGCTGATCCACAACTTCAAGTTCGGCGGTGCGGAGAAACTCGGCCTCGGCTACGACGCGCTGGCCGAACTGAATCCGCGGCTCGTGCATTGCGCGATTTCCGGCTACGACCGTTCGGGCCCGGAGGCCGCGCGGCCCGGCTACGACCTCGTCGTGCAGGGCGAGGCGGGGCTGATGGCGCTGAACGGCGAGGCCGGCCAGCCGCCGCTGAAATTCGGCGTCGCGGCGGTCGACCTGTTCACCGGCATGTATTCGGCGCAGGCGATCCTCGCCGCGCTGTACGAGCGTCACGCGACGGGGCGCGGACGGCGCATCGAGATGGCGCTGTTCGACTGCGGGCTGATGATCACCGCGTACTACGGGCTCGACGCGCTGCTGATGGGCGAGGATCCGCCGCGCTACGGCAACGCGCATCCGTCGATCGTGCCGTACGGCGTGTTCGATGCGGCCGACGGCCCGCTCGTGATCACGGTCGGCAACAACACGCAGTTCGCACGTTTCTGCGATGCGATCGAGCGGCCCGATCTCGCCGCGGACGAGCGCTACAGGACCAACCTCGGCCGCTCGGAAAACCGCGCCGCGCTGCTGCCGGAGATTCGTGGCGAACTCGCGCGGCGGCCGCGCGCGATGTTGCTCGCGGCACTCGCCGATGCGGGCATTCCGTGCGGCGAGGTGCTCGGGCTGCACGACGCGCTGACGTCGGAGCGCGCGACCCGCGCGGGGCTCGTCACGCGGCAGCCGCATCCGGTCGCGGGCGGCGTCGACGTGCTCGCGCCGCCGTATCGCTTCGACGGCGCGCGCCTGCCGGTGCGCGGCGCGCCGCCGGTGCTCGGCGCCGATACGGACGACGTGCTCGGTCGCTGGCTCGGGCTGTCGCCGGACGACCTGGCGCGGCTGCGTGCGGATCGCGTCGTGTAGCGCGTTTCATGTATTGCCGCCGCGGCGCGGGCGGAGCAGTCGACGCGCGCCGACCATCCATAAGACACGCCTCGCGAACGACGAGGGGACATCGGAGACACCATGGAGCATTCCGTCATCGAATCGGTCACGGCGCGCCGTGACTACCAGCAGCTCGTGCGTGCGCGACGCCGCTTCAGCTTCACGCTGACGGCGCTGATGATCGCGACCTACTACGGCTTCATCCTGCTCGTCGCGCTTGCGCCGCGCGTGCTGGCCGCGCCGCTGTACCGCGGCGCGACGACCACGGTCGGGATCGTCGCGGGCGTCGCGATCATCCTGGTCGCGATCGGCCTGACCGCGTGCTACGTGCTGCGCGCGAACCGTGCGTTCGACCGCCGCGTCGACGCGATCCTGCAACGTTCGTGACGGAGGCCGACATGCGACGCATCTCGTGCGCGCTCGGCGCGCTGGCCGTTCTCGCTTTCTCCACCTCCGCCGCGCGCGCGAGCGCCGTCGCGGGGCCGATGCCCGACAAGGTCGAGCTGAACCCGGTCGCGATCGCGATGTTCTTCGCGTTCGTGTTCGCGACGCTCGCGCTCACGCGCTGGGCCGCGCGCCGCACGCGCTCGACACGCGACTTCTACACGGCCGGCGGCGGCATCACCGGGCTGCAGAACGGGCTCGCGATCGCGGGCGACTACATGTCGGCCGCGTCGTTCCTCGGGCTGTCGGGGATGGTGTTCATGTTCGGCTTCGACGGGCTGATTTATTCGATCGGCTTCCTGGTCGGCTGGCCGTTCGTGATGTTCCTGATCGCCGAGCCGCTGCGCAACCTCGGCAGGTTCACGTTCGTCGACGTCGTCGCGTACCGCTTCGCGCAGCGGCCGATCCGGCTGCTGACGTCCGCGAACGCGCTGACGATCGTCGTGCTGTACCTGGTCGTGCAGATGGTCGGCGCGGGCAAGCTGATCCAGCTGCTGTTCGGGCTGTCGTACGGCATGGCCGAGCTGATCGTCGGCGTGCTGATGGTCGTGTACGTGTTCTTCGGCGGGATGACCGCGACCACCTGGGTGCAGGTGATCAAGGCCGTGCTGCTGCTGTGCGGCGCGACGCTGCTCGCGTTGCTCGCGCTCGGCGAATTCGGCTTCAGCGTCGACGAGATGTTCCGCCGCGCGGTGGCCGTGCATCCGGGCGCGCTGTCGATCATGGGGCCCGGCAAGCTGATCCGCGATCCGGCCAACGCGCTGTCGCTCGGCATCGCGCTGATGTTCGGCACGGCCGGCTTTCCGCACATCCTGATGCGCTTCTTCACGGTGCCGAACGCGAAGGAGGCGCGCAAGTCGGTGCTCTACGCGACCGGCTTCATCGGCTACTTCTACCTGCTCACGTTCGTGATCGGCTTCTCGGCGATCGTGCTGCTCGCGCAGCATCCGGAATTCTTCCGGCTCGGCGCGAACGGCACCTTCAACCTGACGCACGACCTGCTCGGCGGCTCGAACATGGTCGCGGTGAAGCTCGCACAGGCGGTCGGCGGCAACTGGTTCTACGGCTTCATCGCGGCCGTCACGTTCGCGACGATCCTCGCGGTGGTCGCCGGGCTGACGCTTGCCGGCGCGACCACGATCTCGCACGACCTGTATGCGCAGATGTGGGCGCGCGGCAAGCCCGACGAGCGGCTGGAGATGCGCATCTCGCGCGCGGCGACGATCGGGCTGTCCGCGGTCGCGATCGCGCTGTCGATCCTGTTCGAGCACGTGAACGTCGCGTTCATGGTCGGCCTGGTCGCGGCGGTGGCTGCCAGCGCGAATTTCCCGGTGCTCGCGATGTCGATCTTCTGGCGCGGGATGACGACGCGCGGCGCGGTGCTCGGCGGCGGCCTGGGCCTCGCGTCGGCGGTGGCGCTCACGGTGCTGTCGAAGTCGGTGTGGGTCGACGTGCTGCATCACGCGCATGCGCCGGTGTTCCTCGACAACCCGGCGCTCGTGTCGGTGCCGCTCGCGTTCGTCGGGATCGTCGTCGGCTCGCTCGCGGACCGCGGCGAGCGCGCGCGGCGCGAGCGCGAGGCCTTCTCGCGGCAGGAGTTCTACGCGCAGACGGGCGTGCTGGCCGGGGAGGCCGTGCAGCATTGATTCGTCGGATGAAACGATCCCTCCGTCCGGATCGCCGGACGGATATTTTCCGGAAATCCGGAATCCCGGATTTCCTTGCCTGCCGCATTATGAGAAATACAATGAAAACAATGGCTTGAGGGGTTCCGGAAACCTGGCATCGACCTTGCGATATGAAAAGCACGGCCATCCCCCCCGGCCTGACTATTAAACCAAGGAGACAATCGATGACCACTGCCTTCCACTCCCTCCGGACGTCCTGAGGCATCGCTTGTTGCGGCACGGCAGCCGCGCGGGCGAATGGCTCTTCCCCTGACATTCGTCCGCGCGCGTGACGCCGTTTCCACCGGCTCATCTACTTCAGCAGGAACCATCGTGAAGAAGAAACCCTTCTACAAAGTGCTCTACGTGCAGGTGATCTTCGCCATCATCGTCGGCGTGATCCTTGGCCACTTCTACCCGGCGCTCGCCACCGACATGAAACCGCTCGGCGACGGCTTCATCAAGCTGATCAAGATGGTGATCGGACCGATCATCTTCTGTACGGTCGTCACCGGCATCGCCGGCATGGAGGACATGAAGAAGGTCGGCCGCGTCGGCGGCAAGGCGCTGCTGTACTTCGAGATCGTGTCGACCTTCGCGCTGCTGCTCGGCCTCGCGGCCACGCACATCCTGCGTCCGGGCGTCGGCTTCAACATCGATCCGGCGACGCTGAACGGCAAGGAAGTCGCGTCGTACGCGGCGAAGGCGCACGGGCAGTCGACGGTCGACTTCCTGATGCACATCATCCCGAACACGATGGTCGATGCGTTCGCGCAGGGCGAAATCCTGCAGATCCTGCTGATCGCGCTGCTGTTCGGCAGCGTGCTCGCGCACCTCGGCGAGCGCGGCAAGGTCGTGACCGACTTCATCGACGGCCTCACGCGCGTGCTGTTCGGCATCGTGCACATCGTCACGAAGCTGGCGCCGATCGGCGCGTTCGGCGCGATGGCGTTCACGATCGGCAAGTACGGCGTCGGTTCGCTGGTGCCGCTGCTCAAGCTGATCGGCACGTTCTACCTGACCTCGGTCGTGTTCGTGCTGGTCGTGCTCGGCGCGATCGCGCGCGCCACGGGCTTCTCGATCATCCGCTTCGTGTCGTACATCAAGGAAGAACTGCTGATCGTGCTCGGCACGAGCTCGTCGGAAGCCGCGCTGCCGCAGCTGATGGAAAAGCTGGAGAAGGCGGGCTGCTCGCGCTCGGTGGTTGGCCTCGTCGTGCCGACCGGCTACTCGTTCAACCTCGACGGCACCAACATCTACATGACGATGGCCGTGCTGTTCATCGCGCAGGCGACCAACATCGAACTGACGTGGATGCAGCAGCTCACGCTGCTGGCGGTCGCGATGCTGACGTCGAAGGGCGCGAGCGGCGTCACGGGCGCGGGCTTCATCACGCTGGCCGCGACGCTCGCCGTCGTGCCGACGATCCCGCTGTCGGGCATGGTGCTGATCCTCGGCATCGACCGCTTCATGAGCGAATGCCGCGCGCTGACCAACATCATCGGCAACGGCGTCGCGACCGTCGTCGTGTCGGCTTGGGAAAAGGAACTCGACCGCAACAAGCTGCGCCAGGCCCTGAAGGGCGGCGGCGAGGTCACGACAACCGAGACGGCCGGCGTCTGACGTCATGAAGGAGCAGGCGGCGGCACCGCCCGCGGGCGGCGCGCCGCGCGGCGGCCCGGGCGGAGATGCGGAGCCCTATGACACAATAGGTGATCCGCATCGCCAGGAAGTCACGTCCGTGAAGCGCCGCCTGCTCATCCTCGTCGTGCTTGCCGCCGCGCTCGCGGCGGCGTGCGCGCTGACGTGGACCGTCACGTGGCGGCGCGGCGTCGCCGAGTTGCAGCGCAACGCCGCGGTGCGCGTCGACCGCACCACCAACGCGCTCAAGAGCACGCTCGACCGCTACGAGTCGCTGCCTTATCTGCTCGGCAGCCACCCGTACGTGCTGGACCTGCTCGCCGAGCCGAAGCGCGCCGATTTCACCGCGCGCGCGAACCGTTATCTCGAAGACCTCAACGAACACGCGCACGCGACCGTCACCTACGTGATCGGCGCGGACGGCCTGTGCGTCGCCGCCAGCAACTGGCGCGCGCCCGACAGCTTCGTCGGGACCGGATACCAGTTTCGTCCGTATTTCATCGATGCGATGAGCGGCCAGGTCGGCCGCTTCTTCGGGATCGGCACGATCTCGCGCGATCCCGGCTACTACATCTCGCAGCCGGTGTGGCGCGACGGCAGGATCGCGGGCGTCGTCGTCGTGAAGCTCAATCTCGAATGGTTCCAGGGCGCCGACGCGTCCGAACCGCTCGTCGTCGCGGACGATCACGGCGTCGTGTTCCTGTCGTCCGTGCCCGCGTGGAAATATCACACGCTGCATCCGTTGACGGGGCCCGTCGCCGCGTCGATCTACGAGACGCGCCAGTACGCGCAGCAGCCCGTCACGCCGCTGCCGCTGCGCGTCGAGCAGGTGCTCGACGCCGACGCGGAGATCGTGCGCCTCGGTCCCGGCCTGCGCGCGCCGCGCTTCCTCGCCAGCAAGCGGCGGATCGGCGAACCCGACTGGCTGCTGGTGACGCTCGCGCCGATCGCGCCCATCGACGCCGACGCGCGCAACGCGACGATCGTCACCGGCTTCGGCTTCGTGTCGGTCGCGTTGCTCGCGTTCTACTGGCGCATGCGCCGCGCACGCGTGCGCGAGATGATCCGCGGCCGCGCATTGCTGCAGCAGGCGTATGCGGAGCTGAACCGGCGCGTCGAGGAGCGCACGGCCGACCTGTCGGAGGCGAACGAGCAATTGCAGAAGGAGGTCGGCGACCGGATCCGCGCGGAGCAGGAATTGCGCGCCGCGCACGACGAACTGATCCAGGCGAGCAAGCTCGCCGCGCTCGGCCAGATGGCGGCCGGCATCACGCATGAATTGAACCAGCCGCTCGCGGCGCTGCGCAGTTTCTCGGACAACACGCGCGTGCTGCTCGATCGCGGCGAGCAGGCAGCCGCGCGCGAGAACCTCGAGGCGATCGCCGCGTTGACCGAGCGGATGGGCAAGATCACCAATCAGCTGAAGCTGTTCGTCGGCCGCGCGAAGCCGCGCAACGAACGGGCGCTCGTCGTGCGCGCGCTGCGCAGCGTGCTGTCGCTGCTCGGCGACCGGCTGCGCGGCGTCGCGCTCACGCTGACGCTGCAGGATGCGACCGTGTCGCCCGCGCAGGATGCCCCGCTCGACCTCGCGTGCGACTATCCGGAACTCGTCGCCCGCTGCGAGGACCTGCGCCTCGAACAGGTGCTGATCAACCTGATCGGCAACGCGCTCGACGCGGTCGCGGGCGTCGCGGCACCGGCGATCGAAGTGACGATCGCGGTGTCGGTCGCGACGCTCGCGATCGAGGTGCGCGACAACGGCTCCGGCATCGCGCCCGACTTGCTGCCGCGCCTGTTCGAACCGTTCTTCACGACCAAGGAAATGGGGCGCGGGCTCGGGCTGGGCCTCGCGATCTCGTCGTCGATCGCGAGCGATGCGGGCGGGGCGCTGACCGCGCGCAATGCCCCGTCCGGCGGCGCACTGTTCGTCTTGACGCTGCGGCGCGCGCGCACGCATCATCCGGACTCGGTGTCCGAACCGGCGGGCTCGCACTAGGGCCGGCCGGCATCAACGAGGGCCGCGCGCACCAGCGCCGCGCGGCCTGTCAGGAGCAAGTGACCAAGATGGCCAACCGGCTGCAAGTGATCTATATCGAAGACGATGCGCTCGTTCGCCGGGCGAGCGTGCAGAGCCTCCAGCTCGCGGGGTTCGACGTCGTCGGGTTCGAATCGGCCGAGGCGGCCGACAAGGCGATCGTCGCGGAAACCGCCGGCGCGATCGTCAGCGACATCCGGCTGCCCGGCGCGAGCGGGCTCGACCTGCTCGCGCAGTGCCGCGAGCGCGTGCCCGACGTGCCGGTGATCCTCGTCACCGGCCACGGCGACATCTCGATGGCCGTGCAGGCGATGCGCGACGGCGCGTACGACTTCATCGAAAAGCCGTTCGCGGCCGAGCGGCTGATCGAGACCGTGCGCCGCGCGCTCGAGCGGCGCGAGCTCGTGCTCGAGAACCATGCGCTGCGGCGCGAGCTGGCCGGGCAGAACATCGTCGCGCCGCGCATCATCGGCCGCAGCCCGGCGATCGAACAGGTGCGCAAGCTGATCGCGAACGTCGCGCCCACCGACGCATCGGTGCTGATCAACGGCGACACGGGCGCCGGCAAGGAGCTGATCGCGCGCAGCCTGCACGAGCTGTCGCCGCGTCGCGACAAGCCGTTCATCGCGGTGAACTGCGGCGCGCTGCCCGAGCCGATGTTCGAGTCCGAGATGTTCGGCTACGAGCCCGGCGCGTTCACCGGTGCCGCGAAGCGCCGCGTCGGCAAGCTCGAATACGCATCCGGCGGCACGCTGTTCCTCGACGAAATCGAAAGCATGCCGCTCGCGCTGCAAGTGAAGCTCTTGCGCGTGCTGCAGGACGGCGTGCTCGAACGGCTCGGCTCGAACCAGCCGATCCGCGTGAACTGCCGCGTCGTCGCGGCCGCGAAGGGCGACATGAGCGAACTCGTCGCGGCCGGCACGTTCCGGCGCGACCTGCTGTACCGGCTCAACGTCGTGACGATCGCGCTGCCGCCGCTCGCCGAGCGCCGCGAGGACATCGTGCCGCTGTTCGAGCACTTCATGCTCGACGCGGCCGTGCGCTACGGGCGGCCGGCCCCCGTGCTGACCGACCGGCAACGCGCGAGCCTGATGCAGCGCGACTGGCCCGGCAACGTGCGCGAGTTGCGCAACGCGGCCGACCGCTTCGTGCTCGGCGTCGCCGACATGCCGCAGGAAGCCGGCGCGGGCGGCGACGATGCGGAGAGCGACCAGACGCTGAAGGAGCGCATCGAGCAGTTCGAGCGCGCGGTGATCGCCGAGGCGCTGAACCAGACGGGCGGCGCGGTCGCCGCGACGGCCGACCGGCTGCATGTCGGCAAGGCGACGCTGTACGAGAAGATGAAGCGCTACGGGCTGTCGGCGAAAGGCGAAACCGAGCGCTGAAAAAGAGACGGACCGCGGAACCGGGCTGGCCGGTCGGGCGGTCCGTGGGCAGGGCGCGATGGGCGGCCCTGCGAGCCTTGTCGTGCGGCGCTCAGGCCGCGTTGCCGTCGAGCGCCTTCTTGAGCAGCGCGTCGAGTTCCGCGAATTGCGGGGCGCCGACGTAGCGCTTCAGGATCTTGCCGTCCTTGTCGACGACGAAGGTCGTCGGCGTGAGCTGCACGTTGCCGAACTGCTTCGCGACGCTGCCGTCGTCGAGCGCGACCTTGAACGGCAGCTGACGCGTCTGCGCGTAGTTCGCGACGTACATCGGCGGATCGTAGTTCATCGCGACCGCGACGAATTCCAGCCCCTGGCCCTTGAAGCGATTGTAGGTATCGACCATCTGCGGCATTTCCTGCATGCAGGTCGCGCAGCTCGTCGCCCAGAAATTCACGAGGTAGACCTTGCCCTTCAGGTCGCCGGCCGTCGATACCTTCTGGCCCGACAGCAGCGTGAACGTGGCGTCCGGCACGGTGGACTTGCCGTTGAACGCGAAGAAGCCGGCAACGGCGATGGCCGCGACGACGACGGCCGCGACGATATAGCGGACGGGGCCGGTGCGGCGCTGGGCGGGAGGCGTGGTGTTCATCTGCGGGTGCTCTCGGAGTCGGTCGATGACGCGGATCGATGCAAAGGACGTCGAAATTCGGCGCTCATTTTAGCGCGAATGCGACGCGCGCACCGGCGGCCGCCACGCATACCGGGCGCCGGCTTCGGCGGATAATGGGCGTTTTTGCCTGTCCCCATCACTGCCATGCCGAAGGAAGTTCTCCATTCGTTGCGCCCCCTTTTTCGTCCGCTGCGACACTTCGCCGCGCTCGCATGCGTGAGCGCGGCGCTGGCCGCGTGCTCGCCGTCGTATGACTGGCGCACGCTGCACAACGACGCCGGCTACACGATCGACCTGCCGGCGAAGCCGACCGTCGAGGATCAGCCGGTGGCAGTCGGCGGCGCGTCGATGCCGATGCGGATGCAGGCCGCGCACGTCGACGGCGCGGTGTTCGCGGTCGGCACGCTGACGCTGCCCGACGACCGCGACGATACGCGCCACGCGGCGCTCGAGTTCCTGCGGTCCGGGTTGTCGCGCAATCTCGAAGGCGCGCCGCAGACGGCCTCGGTGCCGGTGCCGCTCGCGGCCGGTGGCGCGGTGAACGGGCTCGAACTGCGCGTCGCGGGCGCGGCCAGCGGCGGCGACCATTCGCACAAGACGATCGTCGCGCGGCTCGTGGCGCGGGGCCGGCACGCGTACCAGGCCGTCGCGATCGCCGACCGGCCGCTCGCGCAGGAGCAGCTCGACCAGTTTTTCGGTTCGTTCAAACTCGACTGACAGCGGCCGGCGAGGGCGCTTGGACGCTCCGTGACAATTGAAAGTTCATTCGCAGCTTTCGACGCTAATCGCCGGATTTTGCGGGGATTTTTCGGCTATCCACAGTGCATGTGGATAACTTTGTTGAAAAGTTGATCGAATCTCCCGCAAAGCCGCGCCGGACGGCCTTCCGGCGCATTTCACAGCTCGCGCTTGCTTTGAGAAAAATCAATAAAAACAAAGGGATGCGAATTTCGCGATGAAAGGGCGCCCATGCAGGGTGATCGGGGGCCGGATTCGTGCAATTGTGCATAAGTCAAGTCTTGACAGCCGTATTTTGTCCTCCGAAGGCGCTCACAGTGCCGTGAGCGCACGCCGGTAGCGGATCGCTTCGGCGATCTGCGCGGCCGTCGGCAACGGGTCGCCGGCCAGGTCCGCGATCGTGCGCGCGACCTTCAGCACGCGGAAATACGCGCGCGCCGACCAGCCGAAGCGCTCGCCGGCCTCGCGCAGCAGCCGCTCGCCGTCGTCGGTCGGCCGGCACAGGTCGTCGGTTTCTCGGCCGCTCAGCATGTGATTGGTCTTGCCTTGCCGGTCGCGTTGCAGCGCACGCGCCTGGGCGACCCGTGCGGCGACCGCCGCGCTCGGCTCGCCCGGTGCCGTCGCGCGCGACGCGAGTTCGGCCGGCGACAGCGCGGGCAGGTCGATCTGGATGTCGATCCGGTCGAGCAGCGGGCCCGACAGCTTGCGCAGGTAGCGCGCGGCGGCATCGGGCGTGCAGCGGCAACGCCCGGACGGATCGCCGTGCCAGCCGCACGGGCACGGGTTCATCGCGGCGATCAGCTGGCACGCGGCGGGGAAGTCGGCCTGCTGCGCCGCGCGCGAGATCGTGATGCGGCCCGCTTCGAGCGGCTCGCGTAGCATTTCCAGCACGTGCCGGTCGAATTCGGGCAGTTCGTCGAGAAACAGCACGCCGAGGTGCGCGAGCGTGATCTCGCCCGGCTGAGGCGGGTTGCGGCCGCCAACCAGCGCGGCGGCGCTCGACGAATGGTGCGGCGAGCGGAACGGGCGCCGCCGCCACTGCGAGGGCGAGAAGCCGATGCGGCTCGCGGAAAGGAGCGCGGCCGACGTCAGCGCCTCGTCGTCGGTCAGCGGCGGCAGGAGGCCGGGCAGCCGCGCGGCGAGCATCGACTTGCCGGCGCCGGGCGGCCCGATCATCAGCATGTGGTGCCCGCCCGCGGCAGCGACTTCGAGCGCGCGCCGGGCGCCGCGCTGGCCGACGACGTCCGCGAGATCGGGCGCGGCGGGCGCCGGCACGCCGTCGAGGCAGGGCGCCGCGACCGGCGCGAGCCGGGCATCCGGCGTGCCGGCCAGGTGCGCGCACAGCGCGGGGAGGTCGGGCGCGCCGAACACGGTGACGCCCGGCACCAGCGCCGCCTCGGCCGCGCTGTCGAGCGGCAGATACAGCTCGGGCGGGCGCGACAGGGCTGACACGCCGGATATCGCGACGCAATCGACGCCGGAATGGCCGCTGGAATCGAAACGGGAACCGGGACCGGAATCGAGGTCCGCTGCGGCATGACCCGCGCGCCGGTCGCGCGCGGCGCCGCACGCCATCGCGAACGCACCGCGCATCGGCCGCAGCGCGCCGGTCAGCGACAGTTCGCCCGCGAATTCGCGGCCGGCCAGCGCGTCGGCCGGGAGCTGGCCGTTCGCGGCGAGGATGCCGAGCGCGATCGGCAGGTCGAAGCGGCCCGATTCCTTCGGCAGGTCGGCCGGCGCGAGATTGACGGTGATACGCCTGACGGGGAAGTCGAATCCGCAGTTCTGCAGCGCGGCGCGCACGCGCTCGCGGCTTTCGCGGACTTCGAGATCAGGCAGGCCGACGATCGAGAACGACGGCAGCCCGTTGGCAAGATGAACTTCGACGGTGACGTCCGGCGCGCGGCCGGCCGCCGGCGCGCGACTGCGCACCACGGCGAGCGACATGGCGAGGCTCCTGTAGATGAATCGGACGGGCTACGGCCGTTCGGGGCCGCATGCCGCGGGAATCGGAGGAATCGGTGCGCGCGCTGCCGGCGTGGCGCGGGAAAGAACGAGGAACGACGAACTGCGAAGAGCGAGGAACAGCGAAGAACGACGGAACGGCTAGCCGACTGGCTGATTTCCGGGTGACAGGCGCGGGCCGCACGAGGCGGCCCGCGCCCGGACCAGTCGGTCGGGTGGGGCGTCAGGCCTGGGACGCTGCGAGCTTCTGCTCGAGTTCCGCGACGCGCTTCTCGAGTTCCTCGAGACGCACGCGAGTGCGGGCGAGCACATGTGCCTGCGTGTCGAACTCCTCGCGCGTGACGAGATCGAGCTTCGAGAAGCCTTGCGACAACATGGCCTTCACGTTGCGCTCGACATCCTTGGCCGGCGAGTTTTTCAGCAGATCGCTGACGCGCGACTGCAGGTCGTTGAAAACATCGCTGGGTTGCTTCATGAGATTTCCTTCCTTGCACAAAAATTGTGCATATTCAGTTGCATACGTGCCCATGATGCACGCATGACCGGAAATGGTGCGCCCGCGGCGCGATTTCCGGGCACGGCGCCCGCATGGGTGAATGGCCCGGTAAGCCGGGACGTGCGTGCACTCTAGCAACGATCCTTTCGGCGCGCCAGCAAACCGGGCCATGTTGGCCATTCGGCCGGGCTTCCGCACCTTTCAGCATCAGATGCGACCCTGTTTAAGAGCGGTTCGAGGCGGTCTTCGCACGAACATGGCATGCGAGTTGCTGAGGAGAGACCGTTACACCATTCCAACCAATTCGACGGGACCACCCAGCGAGAGGACTTCATGAAACTGATTACCGCAATCATCAAGCCGTTCAAGCTCGATGAGACGCGCGAAGCGCTCTCCGCGCTCGGCGTCTCGGGCATCACGGTCACTGAGGTGAAAGGGTTCGGGCGCCAGAAGGGGCACACCGAGTTGTACCGGGGCGCCGAATACGTGGTCGATTTCCTGCCGAAGATGAAGATCGAGGCGGCCGTGTCCGACGATCTCGTCGACCAGGCGGTCGAGGCGATCGAGCGGGCCGCCCGCACCGGCAAGATCGGCGACGGGAAGATCTTCGTCACGCCGATCGAGCAAGTGATCCGGATCCGGACCGGGGAGACCGGCGCAGACGCGCTGTAACAGACAAAGACAAGCGACAAGAGGAAACCCGAGATGCGCAAACTTCTGATGTCCCTGCTGATGGCCGGTTCGCTGATCGCGGCCGGTGTCGGCCCCGCGCTCGCCGACGACGCGGCTTCCGCCGCGGCTGCGTCCGCGCCCGCCGCAACGGCGTCCGATGCGTCGGCAGCCGCCGCTCCGGCCGCTTCGGCGCCGGCCGCCACGGACGCATCGGCGCCTGCCGCTGCCGCCGCGCCCGCTTCGGGCGCCGCCTCCGACGCATCGGCCGCTGCCGCCGCGTCCGCGCCGGCCGCACCCGCCGCGCCGACCGAGCCGTTCTCCGTCGATTCGTCGAAGATCAGTGCCGGCGACACCGCGTGGATGCTGACGTCCACCGCGCTCGTGCTGTTCATGACGATCCCCGGCCTCGCGCTGTTCTACGCGGGCATGGTCCGCAAGAAGAACGTGCTCGCGACCGTGATGCAGAGCTTCGCGATCACCGCGGTGATCACGGTGCTGTGGACGGTGGTCGGCTACAGCCTCGCGTTCACGCCGGGCAACGGCTTCATCGGCGGGCTGTCGCGCGCGTTCCTGCACGGCATGAGCTACGTGAAGGGCGACAAGGCAACCACGCTGACCGTCAGCCACCTCGCGACGACGATTCCGGAATCGGTCTACTTCGTCTACCAGATGACGTTCGCGATCATCACGCCGGCCCTGATCTGCGGCGCGTTCGCCGACCGGATGAAGTTCTCGGCGATGCTCGTGTTCATGGCGCTCTGGTCGCTGATCGTCTATGTGCCGATCGCGCACATGGTGTGGGAGCCGACCGGCTGGCTGTCGGCCGACGGCGTGCTCGACTTCGCGGGCGGCACCGTCGTGCACATCAACGCCGGTATCGCGGGCCTCGTGTCGTGCCTGATGCTCGGCAAGCGCGTCGGCTTCGGTCGTGAGTCGATGGCGCCGCACAACCTCGTGCTGACGATGATCGGCGGCTCGATGCTGTGGGTGGGCTGGTTCGGCTTCAACGCGGGTTCCGCGGTCGCGGCCGACGGCCGTGCCGGCTTCGCGATGCTGACGACGCAAGTCGCGACGGCGTGCGCGGCGCTCGGCTGGATGTTTGCCGAATGGATCTCGCACGGCAAGCCGTCGGTGCTCGGCATCGTGTCGGGCGCGGTCGCGGGCCTCGTCGCGATCACCCCGGCCGCCGGCTTCGTCGGCGTGACGGGTGCGCTCGTGATCGGTATCGCGGCAGGCGTCGTGTGCTTCTGGTCGGCGACGTGGCTCAAGTCGAAGCTCGGCTACGACGATTCGCTCGATGCGTTCGGCGTGCACGGCATCGGCGGGATTCTCGGCGCGCTGCTGACGGGCGTGTTCGCGGTCAAGGACATCGGCGGCGCCGACGGCAGCCTGCTGCTGCAGGCCAAGGGCGTGCTGATCACGCTGGTGTACAGCGGCGTCCTGAGCTTCGTGCTGCTGAAGCTGATCGACCTGACGATCGGCCTGCGCGTGACCGAAGAGGAAGAGCGCGAAGGCCTCGACGTGGTGCTGCACGGCGAGCACGTCGAATAAGTCGTACGGATGACGGCGGCCCGCCGCGCAGACGGCGCCCGCCCCGAATGAGCGCAGCGACTTCGGCCCGCCCGCCCGGCGGGCTTTTTTTCTCCTGCCGCGTGCTGCCGTAGCGCATAACCCTTCACGCTATCGGGTCAATAGCCGAAAACTTCCTCCAAACCCTTGCGAAGCCGGGAACAATCCCCAAATGGGCGGGGCAATTGCTCTACAATCTTCATTCTCCCGCTCGCGAGTGATTCATGGTTCCCCACCTCGTTACCGCGTTGAACGGTCCGCTGCTCGAGCTCGAGCAGAAGATCCTCGACGCGACGCCTGCGATCGAACGCTGGTTCAGGCTCGAATGGCAGGAACACACCCCGCCGTTCTATTGTTCGGTGGACCTGCGCAACGCCGGTTTCAAGCTGGCGCCCGTCGACGCGAATCTGTTCCCCGGCGCGTTCAATAATCTGCCGTCCGAAGTGCTGCCGCTCGCCGTCCAGGCCGCGATGGCCGCGATCGAGAAGATCTGCCCGGACGCGAAGAATCTGCTCGTGATTCCCGAGCTGCCGACCCGCAACGCGTTCTACCTGGAAAACGTCGCGCGGCTCGCGACGATCATGCGCCAGGCCGGCCTGAACGTGCGCTTCGGCTCGCTCGACCCGAGCATCACCGACATGACGCCGATCACGCTGGCCGACGGCCAGAAGATCGTGCTCGAACCGCTCGAGCGTTCGCAGCGCCGTCTCGGCCTGAAGAATTTCGATCCGTGCTCGATCCTGCTGAACAACGACCTGTCGGCCGGCATTCCCGCCGTGCTGGAAAACCTGCACGAGCAGTACCTCCTGCCGCCGCTGCACGCGGGCTGGGCCGTGCGCCGCAAGTCGACGCACTTCTCGTGCTACGACGACGTCGCGAAGAAGTTCGCGAAGATGGTCGGCGTCGATCCGTGGATGGTGAATCCGTATTTCGCGCACGTCGAAGGCGTTGACTGGCAGGGCCATGAAGGCGAGCAGGCGCTCGCCGACGCGATCGACGGCGTGCTGAAGAAGATCGCGCGCAAGTATCGCGAATACGGGATCAGCGAAAAGCCGTACGTCGTCGTGAAGGCCGACGCGGGCACCGCCGGGCGCGGCGTCATGACCGTGCACGACGCGGCCGAGATCGGCCGCATGTCGAAGGCCGAGCGCGCGCAGATGGCCGAGTCGAAGGCCGGCCTCGCGGTGCGCGACGTGATCGTGCAGGAAGGCGTCTACACGTTCGAGCGCGTCGGCGACGAAGTCGCGGAGCCGGTCGTGTACATGATCGACCGCTACGTGGTCGGCGGTTTCTACCGCACGCACGGCGGCCGCGAGCGCGACCAGAACCTGAACGCGCCCGGCATGCACTACGTGCCGCTCGGCTTCGAGCACACCGCGCTGCCGGATGCCGGCGCGAAGCCGGGCGCCGCGCCGCCGAACCGTTTCTACATGTACGGCGTCGTCGCGCGCCTGTCGCTGATCGCGTCGTCGATCGAACTGGAAAAGACCGATCCCGAAGCCATCCAGGTGTAACGGCTTCGCTACGTACAGGACCCGCATGGACATTCTCTTTATCGCCGACCCGCTCGAGCGCTTCAAGATCTACAAGGATTCGACCTACGCGATGATGGCGGAGGCCGCGCGGCGCGGCCATGCGGTATACGCGTGCCAGCCGCACCAGCTCGCATGGACGGGCTCGGGCGTCGAGGCGGACGTGCAGCGCGTGACGATCGTCGGCGACACGGCCGACCTGCATCGCCATCCGTGGTACGAGACGGGCGCGCACGAATCGCGTCAGTTGACGTCGTTCGGCGCGGTGCTGATGCGCAAGGATCCGCCGTTCGACATGGAGTATGTGACGGCCACCTGGATGCTGGAGCTTGCCGAGCGCGCGGGCGCACGCGTGTTCAACAAGCCCCAGTCGATCCGCGACCATTCGGAGAAGCTGGCGATCGGCGAGTTTCCGCAGTTCGTCGCGCCGACGCTCGTCACGCGCGACGCCGCGCGCTTGCGTGCGTTCCACGCCGAGCATGGCGACGTGATCGTGAAGCCGCTCGACGGCATGGGCGGGATGGGCGTGTTCCGCGTGAAGGCCGACGGGATGAATCTCGGCGCGATCATCGAGATGCTCGGCCACGACGGCACGCGCTCGCTGATGATCCAGAAGTTCATCCCCGAGATCACGGCCGGCGACAAACGCATTCTGCTGATCGCGGGCGAGCCGGTGCCGTATTCGCTCGCGCGGATTCCGCAAGGCAGCGAAGTGCGCGGCAATCTCGCCGCGGGCGGGCTCGGCGTCGCGCAGCCGCTGACGCCGCGCGACCGCGAGATCGCCGAGACGCTCGGGCCGGTGCTCGCCGCGCGCGGGCTGCTGCTGGTCGGGCTCGACGCGATCGGCGACTGGCTGACCGAGGTGAACGTGACGAGCCCGACGTGCTTCCGCGAAATCATGGAGCAGACGGGTTTCGACGTCGCCGCGATGTTCATCGACGCGCTGGAGCGGGCGGCCGCGTAGCCCGCTTTCCGCGCAAGCCCGGCGGCGGCCGCGCAGGTCCCCCGTCGCCGGAGCGGTTCGACCGGCCTGCTACAATGCCCGCTTGCCCGGTGCCGCGACCAGCGCGCCGAAGGCCCGGCGGTCGGGCCGAAACCGTTGCAAGGCTGAACATGAAACGATTCCCTCACTCGCTACGCTCGTTGCCCCGCTGCGGGGCGTCGGCCCGCCAGGGGCGGCCGGGGGCAGTCTGACATGGCCGGGATTCTGATCATCGCGCACGCACCGCTCGCCACCGCGCTGCGGGACTGCATCGCGCACATCTACGGCGGCGTGCCCGCGCGCATCGGCTGCATCGACGTGCTGGCGGACAGCGATCCCACCCAGGTGATGGCGTTCGCGCACGCGGAGCTCGCGCGGCTCAGGGAAGAAAATGGCGTCGTCGTGCTGACCGACATGTACGGCGCGACGCCCGCGAACATCGCGGGCCAGCTCGCGAAGCTCGACAACGTGCGCGTGCTGGCGGGCGTGAACCTGCCGATGCTGGTGCGGGCCGTCTGCTACCGTACCGTGCCGCTCGACAAGCTCGTCGACAAGGCGCTGTCCGGCGGCGCGAAGGGCGTCCACGAAGTGGCGGCCGGCACACCGCCGCCGCCGACCGAAGTCGGCTGCGGCCAGTGCGCGCCGATTCCGCCCGAGCCGCAACCGCGCACCGAATCGCACTGACTGCCCCGTTTTCCGTTTTAGACCGACCCGCCGACGCACGTCGCCGGCGGCCGCGACCGACCCGACCGAGAACCATGCTTCAACAAGAAACCACCATCGTCAACAAATTGGGGCTCCATGCACGCGCATCGGCCAAGCTTACGCAACTGGCCGGCAACTTCCAGTCGGAAGTCTGGATGACGCGCAACGGACGCAAGATCAACGCAAAAAGCATCATGGGCGTGATGATGCTGGCGGCGGGCATCGGCAGCACCGTGACGATCGAGACCGAAGGTCCCGACGAACGCGAGGCGATGGATGCGCTGCTCAAGCTGATCGCGGACAAGTTCGGCGAAGGTCAGTGATCCCCGCGCGGGATCGTTGTCGTTTCGAAGCAGAATGCCGCGCTTGTCGCGGCATTTTTTTCGTCCGCGGCATTGATGCGGAAATGGCAATGCTGCGCTGCACGCAGTCAGCATGGAGGTACGGAATTTATAATCGCTAACCGGGGTCATAAGCGCATCGCAGCAGTGTGCCGCGGCTTTACATGTACAGAGGAGGTGCGCGTGTCCTTCACGCTGCATGGCATTCCCGTCTCACGTGGTATCGCGATCGGGCGAGCATACCTGATCGCGCCGGCGGCGCTCGACGTCGCCCATTACCTGGTCGAGGCGAACCAGATCGACGCCGAGGTCGCGCGTTTCAGCACGGCGCGCGAGGTCGTGCATCACGAGCTCGAGGCGCTGCGCGCCGACCTGACCGACGACACCCCGACCGAAGTGGCCGCGTTCATCGACGTCCACGCGATGATCCTGAGCGACGCGATGCTCGTGCAGGAAACCATCGACCTGATCCGCACGCGACGCTACAACGTCGAATGGGCGCTGACCGAGCAGCTCGAGCTGCTCACGCGCCACTTCGACGACATCGAGGATGAATACTTGCGCGAGCGCAAGGCCGACATCGAGCAGGTGGTCGAGCGCGTGTTGAAAGCGCTCGCCGGTGCGCCGTCGGCGTCGCAGGCGCTCGATGGCGCCGCCGCGCAAGGTCAGAGCGAGATGATCGTCGTCGCGCACGACATCGCGCCGGCCGACATGATGCAGTTCAAGTCGCAGTCGTTCCAGGCGTTCGTCACCGATCTCGGCGGCCGCACGTCGCACACGGCGATCGTCGCGCGCAGCCTCGGCATTCCCGCCGCGGTCGGCGTCCAGCATGCGAGCGCGCTGATCCGGCAGGACGACCTGATCATCGTCGACGGCGACCAGGGGATCGTGATCGTCGATCCCGCGCCGATCGTCCTCGAGGAATATTCGTACCGTCAGTCCGAGAAGCTGCTCGAGCAACGCAAGCTGCAGCGGCTGAAGTTCTCGCCGACGCAAACCCTGTGCGGCACGAAGATCGAGCTGTACGCGAACATCGAGCTGCCCGACGACGCGAAGGCGGCGGTCGAGGCCGGCGCGGTCGGCGTCGGGCTGTTCCGCTCCGAGTTCCTGTTCATGCATCAGAAGGAGATGCCCGAGGAGGAGGAGCAGTTCGCCGCGTACAAGCGCGCGGTCGAGTGGATGAAGGGCATGCCGGTGACGATCCGCACGATCGACGTCGGCGCGGACAAGCCGCTCGAGGCGCTCGACGAAGGCTACGAGACGGCGCCGAACCCGGCGCTCGGCCTGCGTGCGATCCGCTGGAGCCTGTCCGAGCCGCAGATGTTCCTCACGCAGCTGCGCGCGATCCTGCGCGCGTCCGCGTTCGGGCAGGTGAAGATCCTGATCCCGATGCTCGCGCACGCGCAGGAGATCGACCAGACGCTCGACCTGATCCGCGAGGCGAAGCGCCAGCTCGACGACGCGGGGCTTGCGTACGATCCGAACGTGCGCATCGGCGCGATGATCGAGATTCCGGCCGCGGCGATCGCGCTGCCGCTGTTCCTGAAGCGCTTCGATTTCCTGTCGATCGGCACGAACGACCTGATCCAGTACACGCTCGCGATCGACCGCGCGGACAATGCGGTCGCGCACCTGTACGACCCGCTGCATCCGGCGGTGCTGCACCTGATCGCCTACACGCTGCGCGAAGCGAAGCGGGCCGGCGTGTCGGTGTCGGTGTGCGGGGAGATGGCGGGCGATCCGGCGCTCACGCGCCTGTTGCTCGGGATGGGGCTCACCGAGTTCTCGATGCACCCGAGCCAGTTGCTGGTGGTGAAGCAGGAGATCCTGCGCGCGCACCTGAAGGCGCTCGAGAAGCCCACGGCCGACGTGCTGGCCGCATTCGAGCCGGAGGAAGTGCAGGCGGCGCTCAAGCGCCTGTCGGTCGCGGAGCCGCGCGCGGACGCGGCCGCCTAGGCGGCGCGGGCCGCACCGCGGAACCGTCGCGAAGGTTGCGAAACGTCACGCATGCGCCGTTCGGCGCATGCATCCCGCGCGCGTCAGTGCCGGCCCTGGCACACGGGGCAGTCGGCCTGGCGCGCGATCTTCATCGTCGTCCATTCCATCCGCAGCGAATCGAGCATCATCAGCCGGCCGTTGAGCGTCGTGCCGATCGCGCCGATCACGCGCAGCGCTTCGGCGGCCTGCATCGCACCGATGATGCCGACCGTCGGCGCGAACACGCCCATCGTCGCGCACGCGACTTCCTCGAACGGCTGGTCTTCCGGAAACACGCACGCGTAGCAGGGCGCGGCCGGGTCGCGGAAATCGAACGTGCTGATCTGGCCATCGAAGCGCAGCGCGGCGCCCGACACGAGCGGCACGCCGTGTGCGACGCACGCGCGGTTGATCGCATGGCGCGTCGCGAAGTTGTCGGTGCAGTCGAGCACGACGGTGGCTTGCGGCACATGTTCGTCGAGCCATGCATCGTCGACGCGCGCCGCGACCGCATGCACGGTCACTTCCGGGTTCAGCCGCGCGAGCGCGTCGCGCCCCGATTCGACCTTGCTGCGGCCGACCGATGCGGTCGCGTGGAGGATCTGCCGCTGCAGGTTCGTGAGGTCGACCGTGTCGGCGTCGACGAGCGTGATCGTGCCGACCCCGGACGCCGCGAGATACATCGCGGCCGGCGAGCCGAGACCGCCGGCGCCCACGACGATCGCGTGCGCGTCGAGAAAGCGCTGCTGCGCCTCGATGCCGATTTCGTCGACGAGGATGTGGCGGGAGTAGCGGAGGAGTTGATCGTCGTTCATGGGGAAGTCGTGAGCGGGGCGGAAGCGCCGGCGTATCGATTCATTCTAGGCGCACATGAAAAACGGGCCATCGCGGTCTTCCCGCGATGGCCCGTCGGATGCCGGCCGGCGCTTACTGCGGTGCCGACGCGGGCTTCGGTGCGGCCGCCTTCGCGCCCGACGCCTTCGTGGTGGACGCGGCCTTGGCTGCCGGGCTCTTCGTCGTGCTTTCGGCGAGCAGCGACTTCGATTCCTGCACCGGCTTGCCCTCGAGCTTGTTGAGCGCCTGCTGCATCATGAAGTCGTCGGTGCTGCCGAACTCGATCGGCTTGCGATCGCGGTCCTTCTGGCGCTGCTCCGGCGTCTTCTTGTCGTTCTGCTCCTCGAGGACGCGCAGCTGGTCCATCCGGCGCTGCTCGCGTTCTTCCTGTTCCTTCTTCTCGTTCGGATCCTGCGTGTTCGCGAGGTGGTTCGTGTAGTCGACCTCGCGCGTCACGAGCACGTCGTCCGGATCGCCGTCCGCGTACTGATCGACCGGCACGTCGGGCGTGATGCCCTTGTTCTGGATCGAACGGCCGCTCGGCGTGTAGTAGTAGGCCGTCGTCAGGCGCAGCGCGGTGTCGGCCGTCATCGGACGGACCGTCTGCACCGAGCCCTTGCCGAACGTCGTCTTGCCCATGATCTGCGCGCGCTTCGAATCCTGCAGCGCGCCGGCGACGATTTCCGACGCGGACGCCGAATACGCGTTCGTCAGCACGACCATCGGCACGGTCTTGAAGACCGGCGGCAGGCTCTTCAGCGGATCGCCGTCGAAGGACGGCAGGCGGTAGTTGTCGTAGGTGTCGCGGTAGACCTGCTTCGAATCCGGAATCTGGCCGTTGGTCGACACGACGACGGAGTCGGGCGGCAGGAACGCGCCGGCGACGCCGACCGCGCTTTGCAGCAGGCCGCCACCGTTGTTGCGCAGGTCGAGGATCAGGCCCTTCAGATTCGGCTGCTGGCGTGCGATGTCCTGCAGCTTCGCGGCGAGATCGGGCGTCGTGCGCTCCTGGAAGCTCGTGATCCGGATGTATGCGTAGCCCGGGTCGAGCAGCTTCATCTTCACGCTCTGGACCCTGATGATCGCGCGCGTGACCGTGATCGGGAACGTGCGGTCGTCGCTCTTGCGGAAGATCGTCAGCGTGACCTTGGTGCCCGGCTCGCCGCGCATTTGCTTGACGGCCTTGTCGAGCGTCATGCCGCGCACGGGCTTGTCGTTGATGCGGGTGATCAGGTCGCCCGGACGGATGCCGGCACGAAACGCGGGGGTATCTTCGATCGGGGAGATCACCTTGACGAGACCGTCTTCCTGCGAGATCTCGATGCCGAGACCCGCGAAGCGACCCTTGGTCTGCTCCTGCAGTTCGTCATAGTCGGTCTTGTCGAGGAACGACGAATGCGGGTCGAGGCTCGACACCATGCCCTTGATCGCCGCCGTCAGCAGCTTCTTGTCGTCGACCGGTTCGACGTACTCGCGCTTGATCTGGCCGAACACTTCCGCGAACAGGCGGAGCTGGTCGAGGGGAAGCGGCGCCGTGGCGGTCTGCTCGGCCGACGCCGAAACCTGCAGCGTGGCGAATACGCCCGTGGCGAGGCCCGCGGCAATCAGGCCGATGTTCTTCAATTTCATTCGCATAGAGAGTCTGGTGCGGTCGGGAAGCGCGTGGCGGTAGCGGGGATGTAGCGGACAAGTATAACTGTTCGTCCGATTGCCCAGTGGAACGGTGCGAATTGGCCCCGGAGCCCTGGTTCCCGGCGGGGTGCCGCCGGACGCGCAGCGGATTCGAAAGCGGATTCGACCGCACCGGGGCCGCGAAGGTTCGCGCCGCACGCCGGGTTGGGCCGGGCAGGCCGCGCGCGCGGCGGCATGCCCGGCATCGCGGGTATCAGCCCGCCTTGCCCTGCTTCGCGACGGCAGCCTGTGCCTTCGCGATCGCGTCCTGGTCGCCCAGGTAGTAGTGCTGGATCGGCTTCAGGTTCTCGTCGAGTTCATACACGAGCGGCACGCCGTTCGGGATGTTCAGGCCGACGATGTCGCTGTCCGAGATGCCGTCGAGGTACTTGATCAGCGCGCGCAGCGAGTTGCCGTGCGCGGCGATCAGCACCTGCTTGCCCGCACGGACGGCGGGCGCGATCGATTCGTTCCACAGCGGCAGCACGCGCGCGACCGTGTCCTTCAGGCATTCGGTGAGCGGCAGCTGTTCGCGCGGCACCTTCGCGTAGCGCGGGTCGGCGAACGGCGCGCGTTCGTCTGTCGGCTCGAGCGCCGGCGGCGGCGTGTCGTAGCTGCGGCGCCACACGAGCACCTGGTCGTCGCCGAACTTGGCGGCCGTTTCCGCCTTGTTCAGGCCCGACAGCGCACCGTAGTGGCGTTCGTTCAGGCGCCACGAGTGGACGACCGGCAGATACATCAGGTCCATCTTGTCCTGCACGTGCCACAACGTGCGGATCGCGCGCTTGAGTACCGACGTGTACGCGATGTCGAACGTGTAGCCTGCCTCCTTGAGCAATTCGCCGGCCTGGTAGGCCTCGTTGCGACCCTGTTCGGTCAGGTCGACGTCGACCCAGCCGGTGAAGCGGTTTTCCTTGTTCCACGTCGATTCGCCGTGGCGGATGAGAACGAGTTTGTACATGGATCTTGCGGTCGGTAGTGATAGGGAAGCGGGGCGCGTCGCGCGGTACCCGGTCCGGGTCCGCCATCGCGCAAGACGGTTATTTTATAATGGCAAGATTGTCCTTTTCCGATTTCTCTTTTTCCGGCGGCATTCCGTGACGTTCTTTACCAATTACACGAACCTGGCCCTTATCGCGATCCTGCTGGTTTCCGGCGGCCTGCTCGCATGGCCGGCCCTGCGCCGCGGCCGTGGCGGCCTGTCGGCCGCGGAGGCGACGCAGCTCATCAATCGCCGCAACGCGGTCGTGATCGACCTGCGTACCGCGTCCGACTTCGCCGCCGGCCATTTGCCGTCGGCGCGTCAGGTCGCCGCCGACGAGATCGGCGCGAAGATCGCGCAGGTCGCGAAAAACAAGAGCACCCCCGTGCTGCTCGTCTGCCAGAATGGCCAGCAGTCGCAGAAGGCGGCGCGCGAGGTCGAGGCGGCGGGCTATGCCGAGGTGCACGTGCTCGAGGGCGGCGTCGCCGCCTGGCAGCAGGCCGGGATGCCGGTCGTCAAACAAGGAGTGGCGAAGTGAGCAAGGTTTTGATGTACAGCACGCAGGTGTGTCCGTATTGCATCCAGGCCGAGCGCCTGCTGAAGCTGCGCGGCGTCGAGCAGATCGAAAAGGTGCTGATCGACCGCGATCCGGCCCGCCGTGACGAAATGATGACGCGCACGGGCCGTCGCACGGTGCCGCAGATCTACATCGGCGACACGCACGTCGGCGGTTACGACGATCTGTCGAAGCTCGACCGCGAAGGCGGCCTCTTGCCGCTTCTGCAAGCGGCCTGATTAGGGCAGAATGGCCGCCGGTCGCGCCGCGGCTCGAGCGCGCAGGATTCAACCGAGGCGGCCGGCGTGAAGCCGGGCCGCCCCGTCACCACTTTTAGGGAAACACCATGTCCGACGTCGAAAACCAACCGTTCTTCAACATCCAGCGCGTCTACCTGAAGGATATGTCGCTCGAGCAGCCGAATTCGCCGGCGATCTTCCTCGAGCAGGACATGCCGTCGGTTGAAGTCGAAGTCGACGTCAAGGCCGAACGCCTCGCGGAAAGCGTGTTCGAGGTTGTCGTGTCGGGCACCGTCACCGCGAAGGTGAAGGACAAGGTCGCGTTCCTGATCGAAGCGAAGCAGGCCGGCATTTTCGACATTCGCAACATTCCCGACGAACAGCTCGACCCGCTCGTCGGCATCGCCTGCCCGACGATCCTGTTCCCGTACCTGCGCTCGAACATCGCCGACGCGATCACGCGTGCGGGCTTCCCGCCGATCCACCTGGCGGAAATCAACTTCCAGGCGCTGTACGAGCAGCGTCTCGCGCAGCTTCAGCAGCAGCAGGCCGGTGCGGCAGGCGCGCCGAACGGCACGACGCTGAACTGACGTTTCACTCCGGACCGGTGCTGGGTATGAAAGTAGCCGTTCTCGGCGCCGGTGCCTGGGGCACCGCGCTCGCGGGCCATCTGGCCGCGCGGCACGATACGCTTCTCTGGGCGCGCGACGCCGCGCTGATCGCCGGGCTGCAGGCCCGGCACGAAAATTCCCGCTATCTGGACGGCATCGCGCTGCCCGATGCGCTGCGCTACGAGGCCAATCTCGGCGCCGCGCTCGCGCACGGCGCCGCGGACGACGCGCTGTGCGTGATCGCCGCGCCCGTGGCCGGGCTGCGCACGCTGTTCGGCGCGATGCGCGACGCCGGCTGCGTGCCTGCGCACATCGTGTGGGTCTGCAAGGGTTTCGAGGCCGACACGCACCTGCTGCCGCATCAGGTGATCGCGGCCGAGTTGCCGGAGCAGCACAGCAACGGCGTGCTGTCGGGGCCGAGCTTCGCTCGCGAGGTCGGGCTCGCGCTGCCCGTCGCGCTGACGGTCGCAAGCACCTCCGCCGAATGTCGCGAGCGCACGCTCGCCGCGTTCCATCACGGCGCGATGCGTATCTATACGGGTGACGACGTGGTCGGCGTCGAGGTCGGCGGCGCGGTGAAGAACGTGCTGGCGATCGCGACGGGCATCTCCGACGGCCTCGGGCTCGGGCTGAACGCGCGCGCCGCGCTGGTCACGCGCGGCCTCGCCGAAATGTCGCGGCTCGGCGTCGCGCTCGGCGGCCGTGCGGAAACCTTCACGGGCCTCACGGGCCTCGGCGACCTGATCCTCACCGCGACGGGCGACCTGTCGCGCAATCGCACGGTCGGCCTGCAACTGGCGGCCGGCCGCTCGCTGAACGACATTCTCGGCGCGCTTGGCCACGTGGCCGAAGGCGTGCGCTGCGCGCAGGCCGTGCTCGCGCTCGCGCGCGCGCAAGCGATCGAAATGCCGATCACCGAAGCCGTGTGCGGCGTGCTGTTCGACGGCGTCGCGCCGCGCGATGCGGTCAGCGGCCTGCTGCGGCGCGACGCGCGCGCCGAATAACACTGACGAATCACACCGATTTTTGCGGCCGGGCGCGCCCGCGCAAAGCGGGCGGCGCCAAAGCGCACTACGCTTGAACAGTCTCCGGCGTTTCGAGAGGGTGTCATGCTGCAGATCGGTTCCACCACGTTCGACGCGCAACGCGTCGACATCACGACGCTCGACGTCGACGCGATCGTCAACGCCGCGAACGGTTCGCTGCTCGGCGGTGGCGGGGTCGACGGCGCGATCCATCGCGCGGCCGGCCCGGGCCTCCTGGCCGAGTGCCGCACGCTCGGCGGCTGCGAAACCGGCGACGCGAAGCTCACGCGCGGCCACGCGTTGCCGGCGAGGTACGTGATTCATGCGGTCGGCCCGGTGTGGCACGGCGGCGGGCGCGGCGAGCCCGAACTGCTCGCCGCATGCTACCGGCGCGCGATCGAGCTGGCCGAGGAAGTGGCGGCGACCTCGATCGCATTCCCGGCGATCAGCTGTGGCGTGTACCGCTATCCGGCCGAGGCGGCCGTCGACATCGCCGTCGGCACGGTCGCCGAAATGCTGCCGCAGGCGCCGAACCTCGCACGTGTGGTATTCGCGTGTTTTTCATCCGATATCTACGACCTGTATCGCGCGCGGCTCGCGCGCAGCTAACGCTGCGCGATGCGGTTCGGGCCGGACGCGCGTCAGGCGCCGCCTTCGAAATCGGCCTGGCGCCACGCTTCGAACACGACCACGGCCACCGTATTCGACAGATTCAGGCTGCGGTTGCCTGGCCGCATCGGCAGGCGCACGCGCTGTTCGTTCGGGAAGCGTTCGAGCAATTCGGCCGGCAGGCCGCGCGTCTCGGAGCCGAACACGAACCAGTCGCCGGGCACGAACGCATGGTCGTGGAAGCGGCCCGAGCCGCGGGTCGTGAACGCGAACATCCGCGCGGGATCGGGCGCTTCGGTAGCGACGAACGCATCCCAGTCGCGGTGCACGCGCATTTCCGCGTACTCGTGATAGTCGAGGCCCGCGCGGCGCATCTTCGCGTCGTCGAGCGGAAAGCCGAGCGGCTCGATCAGATGCAGGCGCGCGCCGGTATTGGCGCACAGGCGGATCACGTTGCCGGTGTTAGGCGGAATTTCTGGGGCGACGAGGACGACGTTGAACATGGTTGGGTCTGGCTGGGCCGGCCGGGGCGGAGCAGCGTGCATTCCGTCCCGGCCGGCCGGTTCGTGACGGCCGTCGCCGCGTGCGGGCGGCCGGCCTCTCTAACTAATTAATCCCTGGCGGTGCGCAGCGCAACCAGATTCGTCACGCGCGCGGCACCCGCCGCCTTCAATGCATTCGCGGCTGCCGCGAGCGTCGCACCGGACGTCATCACGTCGTCGACGAGCGCCACGTGGCGGCCGGTGAGGTCGCCCGCCGCCGCGAACGCCGCCTGCACGTTGTCGCGCCGCGCGCGCCGGTCGAGCCGCGACTGCGGCGCGGTTTCGGTCATGCGTGCAAGCAGCGCGGCGTCGGCGCGCACGCCGAGCCGGCGCGCGAGCGGCCGCGCGATCGCCCACGCCTGGTTGTAGCCGCGCGCGACGAGCCGTCCGCGCGACAGCGGCACCGGTGCGATCACGTCGAAGCGGCCGGCGGCGTGCATCGCGTCCATGTCTTCGATCCGCTGCGCGAGCCGGGCCGCGAATTCCGCACCCAGCGCGAGCCGCGCATGAAACTTCAGGCCGCGCGCGAGCCCGTCGAGCGGGGCGCGGTAATCGGCGAGCGCGAGCGTCGCATCGAACGGCGGCGGAGTCGCGCGGCATGCGTCGCACCGGTACGCGGACGCGGAACCGGCGCCACCGTGCCGGCCGCGCGCTCGGCGCGGCCGCGGCTGCCCGGCACCCAGCGGCACCGCGCAGACGTCGCAGCGCAGTCGCGCTTCGTTCCAATACGCGGCGTCGCAGGCGCTGCACATCACCGTATGTGACAAATTGCCGCACAGCGCGCACCGATTCGGCAACGCGAGTGCGACGACGCGCACGGCCAGTGCACGAACCTGCGACAAAACGACGCGCATTGGGCGCGGGGCGAAACGGCGATCCATCGCGAACACTCCTGGCAGCCCCGTCTCGCTGAAGGCAGCGAGGCGAGCGAGTATACTTCGGGCTCTTCGCCAGTGTGCCTGACATGTCCCCAGCTTCGACTTCAACCGGCCGTCCGGCCAATGACGCCCGGCGTTTGCGGCGGATCTTCGATCGCCGCGCCGCCGCGTTCGACGCGGTCGCGTTCCTGCCGCGCGAGATCGCGCAGCGGATGAACGAGCGCCTCGAATACATCAAGGTGAGCCCCGCGGCCGTGCTCGACGCGGGCTGCGGTCCGGGCGACGACCTGCCGGCGCTGCGCGCGCGCTTTCCCGAAGCGCCGGTGTTCGGTGTCGACCTGTCCGGCGCGATGCTCGCGCGGGCGGGCCAGCGCGAGGTCGAGCAGACGAGCTGGCGCCGCTGGCTGCCCGCGTCGCTCGGCCGGGCGCTGGGCCAGCGCGGCCCGCGCGTCGCGCAGGCCGACTTCTCGATGCTGCCGTTCGCGGCCGGCGCGTTCGACCTGATCTGGTCGAATCTCGCGCTGCACTGGCATTCGCGTCCCGATACGGTGTTCCCTGAATGGCAGCGCGTGCTGCGCGTGAACGGCCTGCTGATGTTCAGCACGCTCGGCCCCGATACGCTGCGCGAACTGCGCGCGGCCTGCGCGGACGCCGAAGCGGCGCTCGGCATCGCGCCGCCCGCCGCGCGCGTCGTCGATTTCGTCGACATGCACGACCTCGGCGACATGCTCGTCGAGAGCGGCTTCGAGATTCCGGTGATGGACCAGGAAGTGCTGACCGTCACGTACAAGACTGCCGATTCCCTGCTGGCCGACGTGCGTCGCTGGGGCGCCTATCCGTTCGACCGCGCGGTGCCGCAGCATGCGGCGCGGCGCTTTCGCGCGGCGCTCGGCGACGCGCTGGAAGCGCGCCGGCGTGCGGACGGCACGATTCCGCTGACGTTCGAAGTGATCTACGGCCACGCGTGGAAGGCTGTGCCGCGCACGACCGCCGAGGGGCATGGGATCGTGCGCATCGAAGATATCGGAAAGGGGCGTCCGAAGAATCGGTGAAGCGGTAAAGAGGGGTTTTGTTATGTCCGAAATTAGCGGCGCAAAGCGGGGTCGAATTGATGCGAAAAACGGCCGGGAAGCTTGTGGCGCTTGGCTCGCGGGCCGATAGCCGCTTGCTTGTGGATGCCATTGAACCCGCCTATAATGCGTCAGCTTGTCGTCCCGGGGTCCCCGCAATACGGGCCGGCGAGCCCGATGCAGGCATGCATCGCATGCCATTCGCGTGAGGCGGCGATGGAAGCAGCGAGGGTTTTGGCGGAGACGACGAACGGTGAGCCGGTCCTCGAAGACTGGCTCATGAAACGCAACTGTTCGGTGTCGCCGCGCCAGTTCGTGCTGTTTTACGCGTCGCTCGCGGGCTTCTCGCTGGTGATCGCGGCATTGCTGATGTGGCGGGGGGCCTGGCTCGTCATGCCCTTCACCGGAATCGAATTGCTGGCGGTAGGCGTCGCGTTTGCGGTCTACGCCCGTCATGCGGTCGATTACGAGCGCATCAGGCTGTTTCCGCACCGGCTCGTGATCGAGCGGATGGATGCGGAGCGGTTCACGCAGATCGAATTCAACCCGCGCTGGGTGCGGGTCGAGCCGGGTGCGACGCCACGCGATCCGATTCGACTGGTATCGCGCGGGCAGACCGTCGTAATTGGGCAGCATCTCGCGCAGCACAAGCGTGCGCAGTTCGCCGACGAACTGCGCGTGTCGCTCAGGCGCTGCGGCTGACGAGGCGCGGGCATCGACCGGAACGGGTCGACGGCTTGCGACGGGGGAGGGTTTGAATGGAAATTTTGGGTAAGGATGCTATGAAAACAATCAAGCGAGCCCTCACGGGCGTGCTGGCATGCAGCGGATTGCTCTTTGCCGGCGCTGCTCTGGCGGTCGGTGATAGCCCGGGCGGCCCCCGCGTCAACGAGATCAACTTTCAGCCGCCGGTCACGAAGATCGCCGAGGAGCTCTACGATCTCCACACGATGATGCTGATCCTGTGTACGCTGATCTTCGTCGGCGTGTTCGGCGTGATGTTCTATTCGATCTTCGCGCACCGCAAATCCAAGGGCCACAAGGCCGCCAATTTCCATGAAAGCACGACCGTCGAAATCATCTGGACGATCGTGCCGTTCATCATCGTCGTGCTGATGGCGCTGCCGGCCACGAAGGCCGTCGTCGCGATGAAGGACACGACCAACGCCGATCTCACGATCAAGGTCACCGGCTACCAGTGGAAGTGGGGCTACGACTACGTGAAGGGCCCGGGCGAGGGCATCAGCTTCCTGTCGACGCTCAGCACCCCGCGTGACGAAGTGATGGGCAAGAAGCCGATCACCGAGACGTACCTGCAGGAAGTCGACAATCCGCTCGTCGTGCCGGTCAACAAGAAGATCCGCATCATCACGACCGCGAACGACGTCGTTCACTCGTGGTACGTGCCCGCGTTCGGCGTGAAGCAGGATGCGATTCCCGGCTTCGTGCGCGACACGTGGTTCAAGGCCGACAAGGTCGGCACGTTCCGCGGCTTCTGTACCGAACTGTGCGGCAAGGAACACGCGTTCATGCCGGTCGTGGTCGTCGTGCTGTCGGACGACGACTACGCGAAGTGGGTCACCGCGCAGAAGGCCAAGCTGGCCAGCGCTTCGGTCGATCCGAACAAGGTTTACACGATGGCCGAACTCGTCGCGCACGGCGAGGAAGTCTACAAGGCGAACTGCGCGGCCTGCCACCAGGTGAACGGCAAGGGCCTCGGCGCCTTCCCGGCGATGGACGGCAGCCAGATCGTGAACGGCCCGATCGCCGGTCACGTCGAGCGCGTGCTGCACGGCAAGGGCGCAATGCCGTCGTGGGCATCGCTGTCGGACCTCGACATCGCATCGGTCATCACGTACGAGCGCAATTCGTGGGGCAACCACAAGAACGACCTGCTGCAGCCGAAGCAAGTGGCTGACGCGCGCAACGGCAAGATGCCGGAAGACGTGGCAGGCGCGGCGGCTCCGGCCGAAGCGGCCTCGGCACCGGCGCAAGCCGCGTCGGGCGCGGAACCGGCGGCAGCATCGGCTGCGCTGTCGACGATCTACTTCGAGACCGGCAAGAGCGTGCTGCCGGCCGACGCGAAAGCGGCGATCGCCGCAGCGGCCGACTATGCGAAGGCACATCCGGACGCGAAGCTCGCGCTGTCGGGTTTCACCGACAAGTCGGGCTCGGCCGACGCGAACGCCGAACTCGCCAAGCATCGTGCACAGGCCGTGCGCGACGCGCTGAAGGCAGCAGGCGTGGCGGAAGACCACATTATTCTCAAAAAGCCGGAAACGATCACGGGCGGGGCTGACGCCAAGGAAGCCCGGCGGGTCGAGATCGGGCCGGCGGCTTGACGTGTCGCTGAGTTAGTCGACGTATTCGCATTAGGAGATTCTCATGTCTAGCATCGGGCACGACGTAGCCGCGGACCACGCGCACGACGACCACGCGCACGAAGCCCCGCACGGCTGGCGTCGCTGGCTGTTCGCCACCAACCACAAGGACATCGGTACGCTGTACCTGCTGTTCTCGTTCATCATGTTCCTGTCGGGCGGCGTGATGGCACTCGGCATCCGTGCCGAGCTGTTCGAGCCGGGCCTGCAGATCATGCGTCCGGAGTTCTTCAACGAACTCACGACGATGCACGGCCTGATCATGGTGTTCGGCGCGATCATGCCGGCGTTCGTCGGCTTCGCGAACTGGATGATTCCGCTGCAGATCGGCGCGTCCGACATGGCGTTCGCACGGATGAACAACTTCAGCTTCTGGCTGCTGCCGGTCGCGGCCGTGCTGCTGGTCGGTTCGTTCTTCGCGCCGGGCGGCGCGACGGCCGCCGGCTGGACGCTGTACGCACCGCTGTCGACGCAGATGGGCCCGGGCATGGACTTCGCGATCTTCGCGGTCCACATCATGGGCGCTTCGTCGATCATGGGCGGGATCAACATCGTCGTGACGATCCTGAACATGCGCGCACCGGGCATGACGCTGATGAAGATGCCGATGTTCGCATGGACCTGGCTGATCACCGCGTACCTGCTGATCGCCGTGATGCCGGTTCTGGCAGGCGCGATCACGATGGTGCTGTTCGACCGCCACTTCGGCACGTCGTTCTTCAACGCGGCAGGCGGCGGCGACCCGGTGATGTATCAGCACATCTTCTGGTTCTTCGGCCACCCCGAGGTGTACATCATGATTCTGCCGGCGTTCGGGATCGTGTCGCAGGTGATCCCGGCGTTCGCACGCAAGACGCTGTTCGGCTATAGCTCGATGGTGTACGCGACGGCTTCGATCGCGATCCTGTCGTTCATGGTCTGGGCGCACCACATGTTCGCAACGGGCATGCCGGTCACCGGTCAGCTGTTCTTCATGTACGCGACGATGCTGATCGCGGTGCCGACGGGCGTGAAGGTGTTCAACTGGCTCGCGACGATGTGGCGCGGCTCGATGACGTTCGAAACCCCGATGCTGTTCGCGATCGGCTTCCTGTTCGTGTTCACGTTCGGCGGTCTGACGGGCCTGATGCTGGCGATGGCGCCGCTCGACATCCAGTACCACGGCACCTACTTCGTGGTGGCGCACTTCCACTACGTGCTCGTGGCCGGTTCGCTGTTCGCGCTGTTCGCGGGCTGGTACTACTGGGCGCCGAAGTGGACGGGCTGGATGTACAACGAGACGCGCGGCAAGATCCACTTCTGGTCGTCGATGATCTTCTTCAACCTGACGTTCTTCCCGATGCACTTCGTCGGTCTCGCGGGCATGCCGCGCCGTTATGCGGACTACCCGGCGCAGTTCACGGACTTCAACCAGGTGGCGACGATCGGTGCATTCGGCTTCGGCCTCGCGCAGGTGTACTTCCTGTTCGCGGTCGCGCTGCCGGCCTACCGTGGCGGCGGCGAGCTGGAAAAGGCGTCGGACAAGCCGTGGGATGGCGCGACGGGCCTCGAGTGGACGGTGCCGAGCCCGGCTCCCTTCCACACGTTCGAGCAACCGCCGCACGTCGAATAAGTTTCACCCAGCGTTCCGCCGTTGCCTGCCGCGCAGGCAGGCGCGGCGGGCGCGGAACCGAAGTTTCAGATGAACCGGAATCCACAAGAAAGACGAACGCCCGAGCAGATTCGCGCGGGCAACAAGCGGCTCGGCCTCACCCTGCTCGTCATCGCCGCCGTTTTTTTCGTGGGTGTCGTGATCAAGCAGTGGTGGCTGTCCACTCACTGATGCAGCAACTGACGCAGTAGCGAGGAAGTAGTCGTATGTCGAAGCCGGAAGAGGGCGCCGTCGATCGCGCGTTCAATCGTTCGATGCTGATGAAGCTCTTCGTCGTGGCCGGGCTGATGTTCGGCTTCGGCTTCGCGCTGATTCCGATGTATCGCGCGATTTGCCAGATCACCGGCATCAACAACCTGGTGCAGCGCGATGTCAGCGAACGCGAGGCGAAGAACACGCAGGTCGACTACAGCCGCACGGTGTCGGTCGAGTTCGATGCGAATGCGCGCGGCCCGCTCGGGTTCAAGCCGGAGCACAACAGCCTCGACGTGCATCCGGGCGAACTGACGACGATCGTGTACGACGTGACCAACGGGCAGGGCCGGCCGATGGTGGCGCAGGCGATTCCGAGCTACGCGCCGAAGCAGGCAACGGAATTCTTCAAGAAGATCGAGTGTTTTTGCTTCACGCAACAGACGCTGGCCGCGAACGAGTCGCGCAAGATGCCGGTGGTGTTCGTGATCGATCCGAAGCTGCCGAAGGACGTGAAGACGATCACGCTGTCGTACACGTTCTTCGAGCTGAACACGCCGGCCGCGCCGGCGCCGGCACCGCGCAAGACGGCGGCGCAGGGCGCGGCGAAGCCGGACGCATGACGATGGAGACGGGGCGGTGACAGAGACCAAGCGGAGCGGGTCGTTCGGCCAGGCGTTGCGAGCGGTGTTGTGGTCGTTCTTCGGGGTGCGCAAGCGGCGCGACCTGGAGGCCGATGCGACGCAGCTCAATCCGCTGCACGTGCTGATCGTCGCGTTGATCGCGGCCGGTGTGTTCATCGGCGTGCTGATCCTGATCGTGCGCGCGGTCGTGGGCTGAGGCCCGCGGCTCGCGGCCACGAAAGAATGCAGTGCGTGGCGCCCGGGCGCCGCGTGCGGGAAAGCGCGGCGGCGGCACGCGCCGTGCAAGAAATACAGCCGGAGCGGTTTCCGGTACACAAATTGGACTGAAGTGGAGAATCAAGCATGAGCGGTCAAAACCAGACCCCGTACTATTTCGTGCCGCATCCGTCGCAGCATCCGATCAGCGCGGCCATCGGCCTGCTGGTCATGCTCGCGTCGGTGGCGCTGTGGATCAACGGTCACGACTGGGCTCCGTACACGGCGCTGCTTGGCCTGCTGTGGTTGCTCTTCACGCTGTATCACTGGTTCGGCGACGCGATCGCCGAGTCGGAAGGCGGTCATTACGGCAAGAACGTCGACAAGTCGTACCGCTGGAGCATGAGCTGGTTCATCTTCTCCGAAGTCATGTTCTTCGGCGCATTCTTCGGCGCGCTGTTCTATGCGCGTGAAATCGCGCTGCACCAGCTCGGCAGCCTCGACTACAAGCTGATCTGGCCGGACTTCTCCGCCGTGTGGCCGAACGAAGGCCCCGCTGCGCTCGCCGGTCACTTCAAGACGATGGGCCCGTGGCCGGTCCCGACGCTGAACACCGCATTCCTGCTGGCGTCGGGTGCGACGCTGACGGTGTCGCACCACGCGCTGCGCGACGATCACCGCAACAAGGCGATCGCCTGGCTGGCCGCGACGCTCGTGCTCGGTGTCTGCTTCCTGTTCATGCAGGGCTTCGAGTACTACCACGCGTACAACGAACTGAACCTGACGCTGAACTCGGGCGTGTACGGCTCGACGTTCTTCCTGCTGACGGGCTTCCACGGCTTCCACGTGTTCCTTGGCGGCACGATGCTCGCGGTGGTGCTGGTGCGGATGATCCGCGGCCACTTCAAGCCGGATCACCACTTCGCATTCGAAGGCGCCGCGTGGTACTGGCACTTCGTCGACGTCGTCTGGCTCGGCCTGTACGTCGTCGTCTACTGGCTGTAAATGCAGGAACGGCCCGCGCAGCGATGCGCGGGCCGTTTTCATTGGCGGGGACGGGGCAGCGGCTGGTTGCCTGCGCTCAACGCCAACCCGGCGCCGCCGCGACTCCGTCAGGCGGCGCTTTTGCTTGGTGGTGCCGTTGTGCGGCGAAATGTCACAGCGGTCGCGGCGGTCACGGCGACCGCCGGCACGAACGAATGCATCAACGCCCGATCGGCAGGCCGGTCGAATGGATCCAGCCCATCCAGTTCGCGAACAGGATGAACAGGAACAGCGAGATCGACAGCCCGACGCGGGTGGCAAGCGACCACACCATGCGTTTCGTATGGCCGCGGTCTTGCATCATGAAGTAGAGCGCCGAGCCCATGCTGGCGACGATGAGGACGAAGGCGATGGGAACGAGGATGTGCATGACGCGAACCGGACGACGGCAATTCGAAAGGAAGAGGATAATTATCGCACTTCGCTTTCGCGAATGCGCCTCGCGGGTGGCCCGATGAAGATCCGCTGGCTGCCTGCGCTGCTGATTCTCGTCGTCGTCGCGGTCACGATTCGCCTCGGGTTCTGGCAGCGCGACCGCGCGCACCAGAAGGAAGCGCTGCAGGCGAGCATCGTGCGCTACGAGCACGCGGCGCCGGTCGACGTGGGTGCGCAGCCGATTCCGCTCGCGTCGATCGAATTCCACCGCGTGCGGGCCAGGGGCCGCTTCTTGCCGGAGCAGGCAGTGTTTCTCGACAATCGGCCGTATAACGACCAGCCGGGTTTTTACGTCGTGATGCCGTTTAAACTCTCGGGCGGCGGCGTCGTGCTGGTGAACCGCGGCTGGCTGCCGCGCAACATCGCCGATCGCACGGCGATCGAGCCGTTTTCGACGCCGGACGGCGACATCGAGATCGAAGGCATCGCGCGCGCCGATGCGTCGCGCGCGTTCGAGCTTGGCGAAGGCGGCTCGGCCGCGCACCAGAAGATCCGGCAGAACCTGGACGTCGCCGCGTATGCGAAGGAAACGGGGCTGCCGCTGCAGCCGTTCGTGATCCAGCAGACGAGCGACGACGGCGACAAGCTCGTGCGCGACTGGCCGGCGGCGACGACCGGCGTCGAGCGCAATTACGGTTACATGTTTCAGTGGTGGGCCATGGCGGCGGCCGCGCTCGGTTTCGGCCTGTACGCCGCGCGGCGTGCGGCGAAGAAGTCGGCCGGCGCGTGAGCGCCATGCCAGGACGCGGCGCAAGCGCCGCGGGTTCGTTTCGAGAGGTCTGATTTGTCCATGCAATCTTCCCGTCAGGGTCCGGCCGCAGCGCCGATCTCGCCCGCGGCCCGCAAGCGCGGCCGCTGGATGCTCGTGCTGCTGGGTCTCGTGTGCGCAGCGCCGATCATCGCGTCGTACTTCACCTATTACGTGATCAAGCCGAAGGGCGGTTCGACCAACTACGGCACGCTGATCGAGCCGCAGCGGCCGATCCCGGCCGACCTGCAGGTGACCGACGAAACCGGCAAGACGGTGCCGCTGTCGTCGCTGCGCGGCGTGTGGCTGTTCGTGATGACCGACCGCAGCGCGTGCGACGACGCCTGCGCGCAAAAACTCTACTTCATGCGCCAGATCCGCGTCACGCAGGCGGGCGAGCGGCACCGGATCACGATGGTGTGGCTGCGCAGCGATGCGGGCGCGGTACCGCCGAAGGTGCTGGAGGCCTACCCGGACACGCGCCGGCTGGTCGCCGATCCGGCCGCGGTCGCCGCGTGGCTGCCGGCAGAAGCAGGCACTCAGGACAGCGACCACATCTACATGGTCGATCCGAACGGCAACCTGATGATGCGTTTCCCGAAGAACCCGAACCCCAGCAAGATCAAGACGGACGTCACGAAGCTGCTGAAGTGGTCGAGCATCGGCTAAGGCGAGACGGCGAGGCAACCATTCGATGTCGTATCTACTGCAACTCGGCCTGATCGGCCTCTGCATCGCGCTGCTGCCGCTGTCGTACGTGTGGGTGAAGGCCGACGACGACAAGTTCCGCAAGCTGGTGTGGATCACCACGTTCCTGACCCTCGACCTGGTGATGTTCGGCGGCTTCACGCGGCTGACCGATTCGGGCCTCGGCTGCCCGGACTGGCCCGGCTGCTACGGCACGTCGTCGCCGTTCATCGCGCACGCCGCGATCACGGCCGCGCACCAGGCGATGCCGACCGGCCCCGTCAGCATGACGAAGGCGTGGATCGAGATGATCCACCGCTATTTCGCGATGGCGATCGGCGTGCTGATCATCGCGCAGGTCGTGATTGCGTGGTCCGCGCGGCTGCGCCGCCGCCCGCTGCACGTGTCGCCGTGGTGGCCGACGAGCCTGCTGCTGCTGATCGTCGTGCAGGGCGTGTTCGGCGCGTGGACGGTCACGATGAAGCTGCAGCCGGTGATCGTCACGACCCACCTGCTGCTCGGCCTCACGCTGCTCGGCACGCTCGGCTGGCTCGCGGCGCGGCAGACGCCGCTGCCGTCGCATGACCCGGAGGCCGGCCGCTACCGCGCGGCCGCGCTCGCGGCGCTGGTGCTGCTGGTCGTGCAGATCGCGCTCGGCGGCTGGGTGAGCACCAACTACGCGGTGCTCGCGTGTACCGACTTCCCCACCTGCAACGGCCAGTGGATTCCGCCGATGAACTTCGAGCAGGGCTTCCATCTGTGGCGCGCGCTCGGCATGACGAAGGATGGCGATGCGATCACGCAGGACGCGCTGGTCGCGATCCACTGGACCCACCGCACGTTCGCGTTCGTCGTCGTCGCATACCTGGTCGCGTTCGCGCTGAAGATGCGCCGCTTCGAGTCGTTGCGCCGGCCCGCGAACGGCGTGCTGCTGGTGGTCCTGCTGCAGTTCCTGACGGGCCTGACCAACATCGTGCTGCAGTGGCCGCTGCCGGTCGCCGTCGCGCACAACGGCGGCGCCGCGATCCTGCTGCTGCTCGTCGTCATGTTAAACTTTCGCATCCTTTCAAGCCGCCCCGGCCGTGTCGTGCAGCCCGCGCGCGACGCCGCCCCGGCGTGACCGTCCCCATGCAAAGCACCCTTTCCCAATCGCCCGGTAGCCGGTTCTCGCAGTACATGGCGCTGACGAAGCCGCGTGTCACGCAGCTCGCGGTGTTCTGTGCGGTGATCGGCATGTTTCTCGCGACGCCGGGCATGGTGCCGTGGCATGTGCTGATCGGCGGCACCGTCGGCATCTGGCTGCTGGCCGGCGCGGCGTTCGCGATCAACTGCCTCGTCGAACAGAAAATCGACGCGATGATGCGGCGCACCGCATGGCGTCCGTCCGCGCGCGGCGAGATCACGACCCCGCAGATCCTGCTGTTCTCGGCCGTGCTCGGCAGCGTCGGCGCATGGACGCTCTATACGTTCACGAATCCGCTGACGATGTGGCTGACGATCGCGACGTTCGTCGGCTACGCGGTGATCTACACGCTGCTGCTCAAGCCGATGACGCCGCAGAACATCGTGATCGGCGGCGCATCGGGCGCGATGCCGCCGGCGCTCGGCTGGGCCGCGGTCACCGGCGCGGTGCCCGGCGATGCATGGATCCTCGTGCTGATCATCTTCGTGTGGACGCCGCCGCATTTCTGGGTGCTCGCGCTGTATCGCCGCAAGGATTACGAAAACGCGGGCCTGCCGATGCTGCCCGTCACGCACGGCGAGAAATTCACGCGGCTGCACATCCTGCTGTACACGGTGATCCTGTTCGCGGTCACGCTGATGCCATTCATCTCCGGGATGAGCGGGGCCGTCTACCTGACGAGCGCGGTGCTGCTCGGCGCGGTGTTCCTCGCGTATGCATGGAAGATCCACCGCGACTATTCGGACGAACTCGCCCGCAAGGCTTTCCGTTACTCGATCGTCTACCTGTCGCTGCTGTTCGCCGCGCTGCTCGTCGATCACTATGCACGCCCGCTGCTCGGCGTGTAACCGCACGGTTTGAACGCAATGCTCCATTCATGGTTCGGGCGCCGCGCGCGCCAAGGCTGGATGCTCGCGTGCGCATTCGCGGCAGCCACGCTGCTCGCCGGCTGCGACAACGCACCGAAATTCCAGAATCTCGACATCACCGGCAACACGCAGTTCGGCAGCGATTTCTCGCTGCCCGACACGACGGGCAAGGTGCGCACGCTCGCCGACTTCAAGGGCCGTGCGGTCGTGATGTTCTTCGGCTATACGCACTGTCCGGATGTTTGCCCGACGACGATGGCCGAACTGTCCGAGGCACTGAAGCAGCTCGGGCCCGATGCCGCGAAACGCGTGCAGGTGCTGTTCGTCACCGTCGATCCGGAGCGCGACACGCCCGCGCTGCTCGGCCAGTACGTGCCCGCGTTCGATCCGTCGTTCATCGGCCTGCGGCCGGCCGACGAAGCGGCGCTCAAGAAGGTCACGAAGGATTTCCGCGTGTACTACGCGAAGGTGCCCGGCAAGACGCCCGGCAGCTACACGATGGATCACACCGCCGCGAGCTACGTGTTCGACCGCGACGGCAAGCTGCGCCTGTTCGTGCGCGACGGCCAGGGCCCCGGCCCGTGGGTCCACGACCTGAAGCTGCTGGTCGACTGAGCGGCGTGCGCCGCATGTTCGCCCGGGCGTTCGCCCGGCGAAACGCGTGACGGCCGCGCCGCGCCGTCACGCATTCCTCCCGTTTCCCCTCGATCTGCATTCGCCGCCTCGCGAGGCGGCGTGCGTGCGCGTATTCGCGCGCCGGCGCGCGTTACGGCAGTGCCGGCACGTTGAAGCCCTGCGCGGCACGCGTGATCCGGAATTCCGTCACGCGGTACGTCGCGAGCCCTTCGGTCACGAACGGATCGGTCTCGAGGATCGCGTCCAGTTCGTCGCGGTCGATGCGGGCCGCGAGAATCACGCCGCCTTCGCGCGGCACCTTCGGCCCCGCCGCGATGAAGATGCCGCGCTCGAACAGCGGCTGCAGATACGCACGGTGGCGTTCGAGCGCATCGTCGATGCGCTCGAGCGACGCGTTGTAGTGGATGTCGATGACGTACATGGATGGCCCTGGAATGTCGCCGGCGCGTCGTGTGCCGGTCAGCCGGTCTTTTTAGCACAGCGGCCGTCGCGTGTCGTGCCGGCCGTCGCGCGTGTATTCAAGTTGTAAGTCTCGCTGCCGTAAATACGGGGGCAACCGTTTGCGCGCGACCGGCCGTTCGCGCGTATGCGGGAATCGACTTCGACAACGAGGCACGCAGATGAGCAGAACGAGTTTGAATCGCAAGCTGTGGCTCGCGCTTGCGCTGGTATGGATCGGCTTGCTCGGCGTCGGCGCATGGAGCGCATACGAGACGCGCGCGACGATGCTCGCCGAACGCAAGGCCGGCATCGCCAACCTGGTCGACTCGGCGACCGGCATCGTCAACGCATATCACGCGCTCGCGCAGAGCGGCACGCTGTCCGAGGCCGACGCGAAGCGCGACGCGCTCGCGAGCTTGGCCGCGATGCGCTACGGCGAGTCGGGCTATGTGTTCGTGATGGATTCGAAACCCGTCGTGCTGATGCACCCGACGCTGCCGAAGCTGGTCGGCACCCAGGTCGGCGACTATCTCGACCCGGACGGCAAGCCGTTGTTCGTCACGATCCTGAACGCGGCGAAGGCGACCGGCAGCGGCTTCGCCGAGTATCGCGGGCGGTTGCCGCACAGCGAGACCGCGGTGCCGAAGATCAGCTACGTCACGCGCTTCGCGCCGTGGGACTGGAACATCTCGAGCGGCGTGTTCCTCAAGGACATCGATACCGTCTATTACCGGACGCTGTTCGGCCACCTCGCGGTCGTGTTCGTGATCGGTTTCGTGATCAGCGCCGCGATGCTCGTGATCATCCGCAACGTTCGCGGCAGCCTCGGCGGCGAGCCGGACGAAGCGGCCGCGCTGGCCACGCGCATCGCGCAGGGCGACCTCACGCGGCCGGTGCCGGTGCGTGCGGGCGACGACACGAGCATGATGGCGGCGATGCGCGACATGCAGGCGCGCCTGCAGGCGACGATCGGCGGAATCCGCCAGTCGGCCGAGTCGATTGCGTCGGCGAGCCGCGAGATCGCGTCCGGCAACGACGACCTGTCGCAGCGCACCGAGGAGCAGGCCGCATCGCTCGAGGAAACGGCCGCGAGCATGGAGCAGCTGACCGCGACGGTGAAGCAGAACGCCGACAACGCGCGGCAGGCGAGCGGGCTCGCGAACAACGCATCCGAGATCGCGCGGGCGGGCAACGACGTCGTCAGTCGCGTGATCGGCACGATGGGCGAGATCGACGACAGCTCGCGCAAGATCGCCGACATCATCGGCGTGATCGAGAGCATCGCGTTCCAGACCAACATCCTCGCGCTGAACGCGGCGGTCGAGGCCGCGCGGGCCGGCGAGCAGGGGCGCGGCTTCGCGGTGGTCGCGGGCGAGGTGCGATCGCTCGCGCAGCGCAGCGCGACGGCGGCGAAGGAGATCCGCGAACTGATCGTCGATTCGGTCGAGCGCGTGCGCAACGGCTCGACGCTGGTCAGCCAGGCCGGCACGACGATGGGCGAGATCCTGCAGGCGGTCGCGCGCGTGACCGACATCATGGGCGAGATCGCGGCGGCGTCCGAAGAGCAGGCGAGCGGCATCACGCAGGTCGGGCGCGCGGTCACGCAGATGGATCAGGTCACGCAGCAGAACGCGGCGCTCGTCGAGGAGGCCACCGCGGCCGCGGCGTCGCTGCAGGAGCAGGCCGGGCGGCTGCGCGACGCGATCGGCGCGTTCCGGGTCGCCGATGCCGGTGCCCGCGCGCACTGAACGCAACTAACGGCCGAGCCGCGCATCGTCTGCCGGCACTGCTGCGGTGCATACCCATATGAGCGGGATGTATTTCACTTCCGACCGATCCTGTGACACCATTTGCCCCTTCCTGCGAGTTCGGGGATACCCGTATCGCGCCCCATTTTTAGTTAGCAAGCAAGCGAGAAACAGATGAAGCGTCGCAGTCTCCTGAAGGTATTTTCCGTGCTGGCCACCGGTGCCGCGCTGACGCTGTCGGCGGGCGCGCACGCCGAGGACAAGGTCATCAAGGTCGGTACGGTCGCCGGCCCGGATGCGGAAGTGTGGCAGCTCGTGCAGAAGGTCGCGAAGGAGAAGGAAGGCCTGAACGTGAAGGTCATCGAGTTCAACGACTACGTGCAGCCGAACGCGGCGCTCGATGCGGGCGACCTCGACGCGAACAGCTTCCAGCACCAGCCCTACCTCGACAGCCAGGTGAAGCAGCGCGGCTACAAGATCGTCAGCGCGGGCCTGACCTACATCTCGCCGATCGGCGTGTACTCGAAGAAGTTCAAGGCGCTGAAGGACCTGCCGCAAGGCGCGAAGCTCGCGGTGCCGAACGATCCGTCCAACGAGAACCGCGCGCTGCTGCTGCTGCAGACGCAAGGCGTGATCAAGCTGAAGGCCGGCGCCGGCACGGGCGGCAACAACGCGACGGTGCTCGACATCGCCGAGAACCCGAAGAAGCTGAAGATCTCCGAGCTCGACGCCGCGCAACTGCCGCGCGTGCTGTCGGATGTCGACGCCGCCGTGATCAACACGAACTACGCGCTCGCCGCGAACCTGCAGCCGACCAAGGACGCAATCGCGCTCGAATCGCTGACGAGCCCGTATGCGAACCTGATCGCCGTGCGCGCGAAGGACAAGGATCAGCCGTGGGTGAAGAAGCTGGTGAAGGCGTACCAGTCGGCGGAAGTACGGGAATTCATCAAGAAGCAGTTCAAGGGCTCGATGGTCGCGTCGTTCTGAACGCCGCACACCGATCGGACCGCTGAAACGAAAGGGCCTGCATCGCGCAGGCCCTTTTTCGTTGGCGCCGCTGGCAGCCCATTGCGCGGCGCCCGGCGTTCGGCGCCGGCTCACATCTCGCCGCGCCGCGAGCAGATCGCCATGATCTGCTGGATCGCGTAGTTGTCGCGCACGCCCGGCAACGACTGCACGACGCACTCGTGAAAGCGCCGCTCGCGCGGCAGCAGCATCGCGTTGTTGCGGTACAGCGCGTCGCACGAGCGCTGGATCAGTTGCGCGGCCGCGCCGTTGCGGCTCTCGCGCAGCGCGCCCAGCATGCAGTCGTCGTATTGCGCGCTGCCGTCGGTCAGCGCGAATGCCGCGCCTGGCAGCACCAGCGCGACGGCCGCGCACGCGATCGCGTGGAGTCCCCGTTTCATGCGCCCTCCGATGGTGTGGATTGGGTCGGCGGACAGCATAACGTAAAGCTGTGAATGCGGCTGACGCGTTGCGCCGGGACCGGCGCGGAGCGCCGCCTGCCGGGCTTCCCGAGCGTTTCGCGGCGGCGCGGCGGCCGCGTGTGCCGCCCGCTTGGCCGAAAGCGCGGAGTCAGGCGGTGGTCTGCGGAAATGGTATCCTCGTGCGTTCGCCGCCGCGCGCCTTCCCGGGGCCCGCGCGGGGCCGCTGCCGCCCGCGCCGTCATCCGGTTGCGCGCGCATCGGCGCCTGCATGACGGCGGCGGGAATCCATCATCCAGAACCGACACAAATACGGGGGAGACTCACCCATGAAGCGTTTCAAGACTTTCGCGATCCGTTCGATCACGGCCGGCGTCGCCGCATTCGCGCTGGCAGGCGCCGCGCACGCCCAGACGGTCAAGGTGCTGTCGATCGTCGACCACCCGGCGCTCGATGCGATCCGCGACGGCGTGCGCGCCGAACTGAAGGCGGAAGGCTACGGCGACGACAAGCTCAAGTGGGAATACCAGAGCGCGCAGGGCAACACGGGCACGGCCGCGCAGATCGCGCGCAAGTTCGTCGGCGACCAGCCCGACGTGATCGTCGCGATCGCGACGCCGGCCGCGCAGGCGGTGGTTGCGTCGACGAAGAGCGTGCCGGTCGTCTATTCGGGCGTGACCGATCCGGTCGCAGCCCAGCTCGTGAAGGGCTGGGGCGCGTCGGGCACCAACGTGACGGGCGTGTCGGACAAGCTGCCGCTCGACCGCCAGGTCGCGCTGATCAAGCGCGTCGTGCCGAAGGCGAAGACGGTCGGCATGGTCTACAACCCGGGCGAGGCGAACTCGGTCGTGGTCGTGAAGGAGCTCAAGGAGCTTCTCGCGAAGCAGGGGATGACGCTGAAGGAAGCGGCCGCGCCGCGCACCGTCGACATCGGCCCGGCCGCGAAGAGCCTGATCGGCAAGGTCGACGTGATCTACACGAACACCGACAACAACGTCGTGTCCGCGTACGAAGCGCTCGTGAAGGTCGCGAACGAAGCGAAGATCCCGCTCGTCGCCGGCGACACCGAAAGCGTGAAGCGCGGCGGCATCGCCGCGCTCGGCATCAACTACGGCGACCTCGGCCGGCAGACCGGCAAGGTCGTCGCGCGCATCCTGAAGGGCGAGAAGCCGGGCGCGATCGCGTCGGAGACGAGCAGCAACCTCGAATTGTTCGCGAACACGGGCGCGGCCGCGAAGCAGGGCGTGACGCTGTCGCCGGATCTGCTCAAGGAAGCGAAGACGGTCATCAAGTAAGCCGCGGCCCGAGCGCCGCGCTTGCAGGCCCGATCCGGGCCTGAACGAAACCGCCGGGCGGGCGGCTCCCACCCGGGGCCGCGCGTCCGCTTCGCCCGGCCGGGCACGTCCGGCCGGGAAGCAACAGGATTTCCCCATCATGTCTCTGTTCTCGTTTCTGGGCGCGCTGGAGATCGGCCTGATCTTCAGTCTCGTCGCCCTCGGGGTGCTGATTTCATTCCGCATCCTCAACTTCCCCGACCTGACCGTCGACGGCAGCTTTCCGCTCGGCGGCGCCGTCGCCGCGACGCTGATTTCCGCCGGCCACGACCCGTTCACGTCGACGGTGATCGCGATCGTCGCGGGCGCGCTGGCCGGCTTCGTCACCGGCTGGCTCAACGTGCGCCTGAAGATCATGGACCTGCTCGCCAGCATCCTGATGATGATCGCGCTCTACTCGGTGAACCTGCGGATCATGGGTCGTCCGAACGTGCCGCTCATCACCGAGCCGACGATCTTCACCGTGCTGCAGCCCGACTGGATGCCCGACTACGTGCTGCGCCCGGCGCTGCTCGCGATCGTCGTCGTGGTCGCGAAGCTCGGCCTCGACTGGTTCTTCTCGTCGCAGCTCGGCCTCGCGATGCGCGCGACCGGCGCGAACCCGCGGATGGCGCGCGCGCAGGGCATCGCGACGGGCCGCGCGACGCTCGCCGGGATGGCGCTGTCGAACGCGCTCGTCGCGCTCGCCGGTGCGCTGTTCGCGCAGACGCAGGGCGGCGCCGACATCTCGATGGGGATCGGCACGATCGTGATCGGGCTGGCCGCGGTGATCATCGGCGAGACGCTGCTGCCCGCGCGCCGGCTCGTGCTGACGACGCTCGCCGTCGTGCTCGGCGCGATCGTCTACCGCTTCTTCATCGCGCTTGCGCTGAACAGCGAATTCATCGGCCTGAAGGCGCAGGACCTGAACCTCGTGACGGCCGCGCTCGTCACGATCGCGCTGGTGCTGCCGGCGACGCGCAAGAAGCTGTTCGCGCGCAAGAACGGAGGGGCCTGACATGCTGTCCGCACACGACCTGAAACTCACGTTCAACCCCGGCACGCCGATCGAGACGCGCGCGTTGCGCGGGCTGTCGCTCGAGATTCCCGACGGCCAGTTCGTCGCGGTGATCGGCTCGAACGGCGCCGGCAAGTCGACTTTCCTCAACGCGATCAGCGGCGACCAGCGCGTCGATGCGGGACGCATCGCGATCGACGGCACGGACGTCACGCGCCAGCCGGCGTGGGACCGCGCGCACCTCGTCGCGCGCGTGTTCCAGGATCCGATGGCCGGCACCTGCGAGGCGCTGACGATCGAGGAAAACATGGCGCTCGCGATGGCGCGCGGCGCCCGGCGCGGCTTTCGCGCGGCGCTCGACCGGCCGTCGCGCGAGCTGTTCCGCGACAAGCTGCGTCTGTTGAACCTCGGGCTTGAAAACCGGCTGACCGATCGGATCGGGCTGCTGTCGGGCGGTCAGCGGCAGGCGGTGAGCCTGTTGATGGCGTCACTGCGGCCGTCGCGGATCCTGCTGCTCGACGAGCACACGGCCGCGCTCGACCCGAAGACGGCCGCGTTCGTGCTGGAGCTGACCGCGCGCATCGTCGCCGAGAGCAAGCTGACGACGATGATGGTCACGCACAGCATGCGCCAGGCGCTCGACTACGGCGACCGCACGGTGATGCTGCACCAGGGGCAGGTCGTGCTCGACGTGTCGGGCGACCAGCGCCGCGGGCTCGACGTGCCGGACCTGCTGCAGATGTTCGAGAAAGTGCGGCACGAGCAGCTCGACGACGACGCGTTGTTGCTCGGCTGACGCGCGGCGGGCGGGCCGGCGCGGTGCGGGGTGCCGCATCGTGCCGGTTCGCCCGGCGGTTGGCGTGTCGGCCCGGCGATTCGGCGACACGATCCGGCCCGCCCGCTCCGGTGCGGCGTGACATGAACGGTCGCGCTGGATTTCCCGTCGTTTTTCCTCTGACGAAAAACCGGTTTCGCCCCGGTACTGTGCGACGCCCGCGCATTGCCATATACTGTATATCCATACAGTTGTGGGTGGCGTCATGCTCGCATCCTCCATTTCTCCCGAATCCCTTCATCCGTCGCTCTGGCGCGGCTCGCAGCTCGCGCGCGGCGGTTCGCGCACGATCGACACGGGTTTCGCGCCGCTGTCCGCCGAGCTGCCGGGCGGCGGCTGGCCGGTCGGCGGGCTCGTCGAGTTGCTGGCCGCTCAGCCGGGCTGCGGCGAGATGCGGCTGCTCGCGCCCGCGCTCGCGCGCACCGTCAGTGCGCGGCGTCCGCTCGCGCTCGTCGCGCCGCCTCAGTCGCCGCATGCGACGGCGCTCGCCGGTCTCGGCGTGCCGGCCGACGCACTGCTGTGGCTGCGCGCCGGCAGCCGCACGGATGCCTTGTGGGCCGCCGAGCAGGCGCTCAGGACGGGCTGCTGCGGTGCGCTGCTGCTCTGGCAGGACGCGCGGCCCGATGCGCTGCGGCGTCTGCATCTCGCGGCCGCGCGCACCGGCGACACGCTGTTCGTGATGCTGCGCCCGCTGTCGGCCGCGCGGCAGCCGTCGCCGGCCGTGCTGCGCGTCGCGCTGCATCCGGTGCCGGGCGGCGTGTCGCTCGACATCGTCAAGCGCCGCGGGCCCGCGCGCAGCGAGCCGCTCGCGCTCGATTTGCCGTCGCCCATCGTGGAGAGCCGCTATGCGCGTCTTGCTCGGCATCCATCTGCCGCGCCTGCCGCTCGACGTGTGCGCCCCGCCGCCGTCTGACGGCACGGCGGACGACGCAGGCGACGCAGGCTGCGCGGTGCTCGAGCAAGGTGTCGTGCTGATTGCCGATGCGCCCGCGCGCCGGCAGGGCGTGCGCGCGGGCATGAAGCGCGGCGGCGTGCTGACGCTCGCGCCCGACACACGGCTCGTCGAACGCGATCCCGCCCGCGAGGCCGATGCGCTGCGCGCGGTCGCGCTCGCATTGCTGCGCTTCTCGCCGTGCGTCGCGCTCGACGACGAAGCGACGCTGATCGTCGACGTCGGCCCGAGCCTGCGCCTGTTCGGCGGCCTGCCGTCGCTGTGCCGCCAGGTGCGCGCGACGCTCGCGGCGCTCGGTTATGCGGCGCGCCTGTCCGTCGCCCCGACCGGGCGCGGCGCGTGGCTGCTCGCGCGCATGTCGGCGCGTGCGCGCATCCGGCGCCGCGTGGCCGGGCCGGCTTCGCTCGTCCGTACGCTCGATCGTCTGCCGTGCGCGCTGCTGCCCGACGCGCGCGCGTATGCGGGCTGGTTCGACGGCCTCGGCTGCCGCACGCTCGCCGATCTGCGCGGCCTGCCGCGCGCGGGGCTGCAGCGCCGCTGCGGTCCGGCGCTGCTCGCCGCGCTCGATCGCGCGTACGGCGATGCGGTCGAGCCGCTTGCGTGGATGGCGGTGCCGCCCGTGTTCGACGTGCGGCTCGAATTGCCGGAGCGCGTCGAATACGCGGAGGCCGTGCTGTTCGCCGCGCGGCGGCTCGTCGTGCAGCTCTGCGGGTGGCTGGCCGCGCGGCAGCTGTCGCTGGCCGCGATGACGTTCGATCTCGAGCACGAGCGCGGCCGTCAGGCCGTGCCGCCGACACCGCTCGAACTCGCGTTCGCCGCGCCCGTGCGCGACGAGACGCACTTCATGCGGCTGCTCGGCGAGCGGCTCGCGCGCGTCGAATTGCCGGCCGCGGTGATCGCGGTGCGGCTGAAGGCCACGCGCGTCGAATCGGTCGCGCCGCCGGCCGACGATCTTTTTCCCGAGCCGGGCGGCACGCGCGAGACGCGTGCGCGGCTGTTCGAACTGCTGGTCGCGCGGCTCGGCGCGGAGAACGTGCTGCGCGCGGCACCCGTCGCCGATCACCGTCCGGAGGCCGCGAACCGCTGGCTGCCGCTCGATGCGCAAGCGGGCAAGCCGGCCGGCGGGCCGCCCGCCGTGCCGCCGCGCCCCGCGTGGCTGCTGGCCGAGCCGCAGCCGCTCCTGATGCGTGAGAACCGGCCGGTGTTCCATACGCCGCTCAGGATGATGTCGTCGGCCGAGCGGATCGAAGCCGGGTGGTTCGACGGGCAACTGGCCGCACGCGATTACTACGTCGCGCAAGACGAGGTCGGTGCGTGCTACTGGGTGTTCCTGGAGCGCTCGGGAAGCCAGGCCGAGCCGCGCTGGTTCCTGCATGGCTTGTTCGGGTAAGTCGAAATGAGTGCGGAATTCAGCTGGCTGCCCGATTACGCGGAGTTGTTCTGCCGATCGAACTTTTCGTTCCTGCATGGCGCGTCGCATGCGGACGAACTGGTCGAGCGCGCGGCCGAGCTCGGCTATCGCGGGATCGCGATCACCGACGAATGTTCGCTGGCCGGCGCGCCGCGCATGCATGTCGCGGCGCAGGCGCAAGGGCTGCCGCTCGTCATCGGTTCGTATTTCGAAGTCACGCCGGATGAAGTCGCACCGGGTCACGATCCGGGCCCCGGCGCGTTCGGCCTCGTGCTGCTCGCGCAGAACCGCGAGGGTTACGGCAATCTTGCCGAGCTGATCTCGTGGCGGCGGATGGCCGCGCCGAAGGGCACCTACACGTTGACGTCGCGGATGCTGTCGGCCCCGCCCGCGGCGTTTGCGCACCTGCGCGGCATGCCCGATTGCTTCGCGATTCTCGTGCCCGCGTATCCGGTGCGCGCGGACGTGCTCGATGCGCAGGTCGCATGGTTTCGCGCGACCTTCGGCGAACGCGCGCGGCTCGGGCTCGTGCAGCTGCAGCGCGCGCTCGATGGCGCGCAGCGCGAGGAGATTCGCGCGGCCGGCGAGCGGCGCGGCGTGCGTATCGTCGCACTCGGCGACGTGACGATGCACCGGCGCTCGTGCAAGGCATTGCAGGACGTGATGACGGCGATCCGGGTCGGGATGCCGGTTGCCGAGTGCGGGTATGCGCTGGCGCCGAATGCGGAGCAGCACCTGCGTTTGCGGCAGCGGATCGGGCAGTTGTACGCGCCGGACGAAATCGCGGAGACCTGCGCGATTCTCGACGCGTGCGATTTCGACCTCGGCTCGCTGCGCTACGAGTATCCCGACGAGATCGTGCCGCAGGGGCTGACGCCGACGCGCTATCTGGAACAGGAAACCTTCGCGGGGGCGGCGGGGCGTTATCCGCAAGGCATTCCGGAGAAGGTCGAGAGGCAGATCCGCCATGAACTCGACCTGATCGCGAGGCTGAGCTACGAACCGTTCTTCCTGACCGTCTACGACATCGTCAAATACGCGCGCAGCCAGAACATCCTGTGCCAGGGCCGCGGCTCGGCCGCGAACTCGGTCGTCTGCTACTGCCTCGGCATCACCGAGGTCGATCCCGACCAGAGCACGATGCTGTTCGAGCGCTTCATCAGCGAGGAGCGCGGCGAGCCGCCGGACATCGACGTCGACTTCGAGCATCAGCGCCGGGAAGAGGTCATTCAGCATATCTACGAAAAATACGGCAAGGATCGCGCGGCACTCGCGGCGGCGGTCTCGACGTATCGTCCGCGCGGCGTGCTGCGCGAAACCGGCAAGGCGCTCGGCGTCGATCCGATGCTGGTCGACCGCGTCGCGAAGGGGCATCGCTGGTTCGACGGCAGCCGCGACCTGCTGCAGCAATTCGCGACGACCGGGCTCGATCCGGCCACGCCGATCATTCGCGCATGGGCCGAACTCGCGGGGCGCTTGCTCAACTTTCCGCGCCACCTGTCGCAGCATTCGGGCGGCTTCGTGATCAGCCGCGGCAAGCTCACGCGGCTCGTGCCGGTCGAGAACGCGGCGATGGACGGGCGGCGCGTGATCCAGTGGGACAAGGACGATCTCGAGGCGCTCGGGCTGATGAAGGTCGACGTGCTCGCGCTCGGCATGCTGTCGGCGCTGCATCGCGCCTTCGACATGCGCACCGCGTGGCGCGGGCCGCAGGAGGACGGCCAGCCGTTCACGCTGAAGCATATTCCGCAGGATGACGAACCAACCTACGACATGATCTGCCGGGCGGATACGGTCGGCGTATTCCAGATCGAATCGCGTGCGCAGATGTCGATGCTGCCGCGGCTGAGGCCGCGCAACTACTACGATCTCGTCGTCCAGGTGTCGATCGTGCGGCCCGGGCCGATCCAGGGCGGCGCCGTGCATCCGTATCTGAAGCGGCGCAGGATCGTGGCCGGCGAGGAGGAGGGCGAGGTCACGTATCCGAGCGAGGCGCTCAAGGAAGTGCTCGTTCGCACGCTCGGCGTGCCGATCTTCCAGGAGCAGGTGATGCAGATCGCGATCGTCGCGGCGGGCTTCACGCCCGGCGAGGCCGACGAACTGCGCCGCGCGATGGCCGCGTGGAAGCGCAAGGGCAACCTCGAGAAGTATCACGACAAGATCATCGACGGCATGCTCGAACGCGGCTACACGCGCGAATTCGCCGAGCAGATCTTCGAGCAGATCAAGGGTTTCGGCGAATACGGCTTTCCCGAGAGCCACGCGGCCAGCTTCGCGAAACTCGCGTACGCGAGCAGTTGGCTCAAATGCCACGAGCCCGCGATCTTCGTCGCGTCGCTGCTGAACAGCCAGCCGATGGGCTTCTACGCACCCGCGCAGCTCGTGCAGGACGCGAAGCGCCACGGCGTGAAGGTCTTTCCGGCCGACGTCACGCGAAGCGGCTGGGAAGCGTCGCTCGAAGCGCTGCCCGGCCAGCCGCCGCCGCACGGCCAGCCCGCGGTGCGGCTCGGCCTGTCGCTCGTGCGCGGCCTCGGCGAGGCTGCCGCGCGGCGCATCGAGGCCGCGCGCGCGGCCGGCCCGTTCGAGAACGTCGACGCGCTCGCGCGCCGCGCGCAGCTCGAACGGCGCGATCTCGAAGCGCTCGCCGCCGCGAACGCGCTCGCGACGCTCGCCGGCCATCGCCGCGATGCACTGTGGCAGGCCGTCGCCGCGGCACCGGAGCGCGACCTGCTCGCCGCCGCGCCGATCGACGAAACGGAGCAGCCGGTGCTCGGCGCGCCGTCGGAAGCCGACGACATCCTCGCCGACTATCACACCACCGGCCTCACGCTGAACCGCCACCCGGTCGCGCTGCTGCGGCCCGCGTTGCGCGCGCAGCGGCTGTCGTCCGCGGCCGAGTTGCGCGACCGTCCCGACGGCCGGCTCGCGCGTGCGTGCGGGCTCGTGATCGCGCGGCAGATGCCGGGCACCGCGAAGGGCGTGATGTTCATGACGCTCGAGGACGAGACGGGCTGCGTGAACGTGATCGTGCGGCCCGAGCTGCTCGCGCGGCAGCGCCGCGAAACGCTCGATTCGCGACTGCTCGCGGCGTCGGGCGTGTGGCAGGTCGTCAGCGACGTGAGGCACCTCGTCGCGCAGCATTTCGAGGATCTGACGCCGCTGCTCGGCGGCCTGCGCACGTCGAGCCGCGAGTTCCACTGACGCTGCGCGCCGGCACGCCGTCCGCGCGCTGCCGCCGGATGCATACCAGTCGGCCGAACTGGTTCTATTCCGGTATCGTTTCCGGCTTCCCAAGCCTGGCAAATCCGGCCCGGGAACTGTCCCCTTGCATACCAATCCGGGTAAATCCCTATCCCGCATCGCATTGTAAACAAAGGCTTTCCTGCAACTAAAACGCTTGCCGGGCAAGGCTCTCGGCGATTTTCGCACCGCTAATACCAGTTGGTTGACTGGTATTATGGTGGTTATATAATGCGTTCACTTTCGACGGTCCGAGATCGTCGTCCGACACCCGGAGGCACATGGAAACCGGCTGGTCCGAACTGGCGCCCGATCCCCTCGACGACACGCCGCTGTATCTGCAGCTCGCCCGCAACCTGGCGAGCGCGATTCATGCCGGCGCGTGGCGGGCCGGCGAGGCGCTGCCGTCGGAGCGGCTGCTGTCGGGTTCGGTCGGCGTGTCGCGGATCACGGCCCGTCGTGCGCTCGCGCTGCTGGTCGAGCAGGGGCTGATCAAGCGGGCGCGCGGGGCGGGCAGCTTCATCACGCCGCGCGTTGCCGATCCGCTGTCGCGTCTCGTCGGCTTCACCGCGAAGATGCAGCAGCGCGGTTTCGTGCCCGATTCGGTGTGGCTGTCGCGCATGCTGCGCACCGCGAGCCGCGACGAGATCACGCGTCTCGGCCTCGCGCCCGGCGCGACGGTCGCGCGGCTCGAGCGGCTGCGCCGCGCGGACGGCATCGTGATGGCCGTCGAGCATTCGACGCTGCCGGCCGCCGTGGTGCCCGATCCGCAGGCGCTCGGCGCGTCGCTGTACGAATACCTCGACGCACGCGGGATGACCGTCGTGCGCGCGCTGCAGCACTTTCGCGCGGCGAACGCGACGCACGAGATCGCGAAGTGGATGTCAGTGAAGCCGGGCTCGGCCCTGCTCGTGATCACGCGCATCGGCTACGGTGTCGACCAGCGCGCGATCGAAGTGTCCGAAACGTATTGCCGCGACGACTATTACGACTTCGTCGCCGAACTGAAACGCTGACGCGCGAGACTGCCCGTGCGCCACGCGCGGCGGAGCGCAACGAAGCACAACGGATTTGCAAATCGCGACGCGGATGTCCGCGTCACCAGATCATCAAGAGAAACGTCATGCTGACTGGAAACATCCTCACCCCCGACGGCTGGATTCTCGGCTCGCTCGACAGCGAGAACGGCCGCATCACCACGCTCGACGGCACGCCCGCCGACCCCGCGAAGAACGACGCGCCGTACATCCTGCCCGGCTTCATCGACCTGCACGTGCACGGCGGCGGCGGCGCCGACGTGATGGAAGGCGGCGACGCGATCGAGACGATCGCGCGCACGCACGCGCAGTTCGGCACGACGAGCCTGCTCGCGACGACGATGACCGCGCCGCGCGACGAACTGATGCAGGTCGTCGCGAATCTCGGCACCGTCGCGCGCACCCGCACGCCCGGCGGCGCGCGCGTGCTCGGCGTGCATCTCGAAGGGCCGTACATCAACCCCGGCAAGCTCGGCGCGCAGCCGGACGCGGCCGTGTCGGCCGTGCTCGACGAAGTGCTGAAGTACCTGTCGATCGCGCCGATCCGGGTCGTCACGCTCGCGCCGGAAATCGCCGGTCACATCGAGATCATCGGCGAGATGGCCGCGCGCGGCGTGCGCGTGCAGCTCGGCCACTCGCTCGCGACCTACGACGACGCCGTCGCCGCGCTCAAGCACGGCGCATGCGGCTTCACGCACCTGTTCAACGCGATGTCGCCGCTGCATCACCGCAACCCGGGCCTCGTCGGCGCCGCACTCGCGCATGCCGAATACGCGGAAATCATCCCCGACCTGCTGCACGTGCATCCGGGCGCGATTCGTGCGGCGCTGCGCGCGATCCCGCGCCTGTACGTCGTGACCGACAGCACGTCCGCCACCGGCATGCCCGACGGCGAATACCGGCTCGGCAGCCAGCACGTGACCAAGTGCCTCGGCGGCGTGCGGCTCGCCGACGGCACGCTCGCCGGCAGCACGCTGACGATGGACCAGGCGCTGCGCAACCTCGTGTCGCTCGGCCTGCCGATCGCCGACGTGTCGAACCGGATGTCGCGCTATGCGGCCGACTACCTCGGCGTCACCGATCGCGGCCGCCTCGAGCGAGGCGCATGGGCCGACCTCGCCGTGTTCGATCGCGACCTGAACCTCACCGCGACCTACGTCGAAGGAGAATCGATTGTCGAATATGCTTAAGGAAGCGCGCGAATCCGCCCAGGTCGTCGCCGCGCAACTCGCCGACACCACGCGCGTCGAAGCGCTCGCCGGCCAACTCCTCGATCACCCGCCGGCCGTCGCGCTGACGGTCGCGCGCGGCAGCTCGGATCACGCCGCCAGCTATTTCGCGAGCCTGACGATGAGCCGCCTCGGCGTGCCCGTCGCGTCGCTGCCGATGTCGGTCGCGACGCTGCAGCAGGCGCCGCTGAAGGTGCAGGACCAGCTCGCGCTGGCATTTTCCCAGTCGGGCAAGAGCCCCGACCTCGTCAACACGATGGCCGCGCTGCGCGAAGCCGGCGCGCGCACCGTCGCCGCCGTCAACGTGCTGCCGTCGCCGCTCGCCGACGCGTGCGAGCATCAGCTGCCGCTGCTGGCCGGCCCCGAACTGTCGGTCGCCGCGACCAAGAGCTACATCGCGATGCTGTCGCTGTCCGCGCAGATCGTCGCGTACTGGCAGCGCGACGCCGCGCTGATCACGGCACTGCGCGGCCTGCCCGACGTGCTCGCGCAGGCGGGCCGGCTCGACTGGTCGCCGGCCGTCGCCGCGCTCGCGGGCATCGAGCGGATGATCGTGATCGGCCGCGGCCTCGGTCTTGCGATCGCGCAGGAAGCCGCGCTGAAACTGAAGGAAACCTCCGGCATCCAGGCCGAGGCGTTCTCGAGCGCCGAAGTCCGTCACGGCCCGATGGAGCTGATCGACCGCGACTATCCGCTGCTCGTGTTCGCGCCGCCGGGCCCGGAGCAGGCCGGGCTGCTGCAGCTCGCGCAGGACATGCGCGCACGCGGCGCGGCCGTGCTGCTCGCGGCGCCCGCCGGCACGCCCGGCGCGACCTTGCCGCTCGCGCAGTCCGCCCATTCGGCGCTCGACCCGATCGCCGCCATTCTTTCGTTCTACGTGATGGCGGCGGATCTCGCCGTCGCGCGCGGCCGCAATCCCGACACGCCGCGCCACCTGAACAAAGTCACCGAAACGCACTGATAGCCGAGACAGCCGATGAGACGCGCCGAGGAGTCCCAGTTGAAGAGTTCCACCCATGATCAGATCGTCCTGCTTGCCCCGCTGACCGGGCCGATCGTCGCGTTGGCCGACGTGCCCGATCCGGTGTTCTCCGGCGGGATGTTCGGCGACGGCATCGGCATCGATCCGCTCGCGGGCCGGCTCGTCGCGCCGTGTGCCGGCATCGTGTCGCATCTCGCGCGCACCGGCCATGCGGTGACGATCACGACGCCGCAGGGCGCGGAAGTGCTGCTGCACATCGGCATCGACACCGTCGAGCTGAACGGGCAGGGCTTCACCGCGCGCGTCGAAGCCGGCGCGCGTGTCGCGGCGGGCGATCTGCTGATCGAGTTCGACCAGGACGCGGTCGCGCGCAGCGCGCATTCGCTGGTTTCGGTGATCGCGATCGCGAACTCCGACGCGTTCGACGTCGTCGAGCGCGCGAGCGGTTTCGCGACGGCCGGCGAGACGCCGCTGCTGACGCTGCGCGGCAAGGGCGAAGCCGCCGCGCAGGCGGCGCAGGCCGGCGCGGCGGCGATGAACGAAGTGCGCCGCGCGGTCGTGCTGACGCAGCCCGGCGGCCTGCATGCGCGCCCGGCCGCGCGGGCGCGCGAAGCCGCGCGCGGGCTCGACGCACATGTCGACGTGCTTTTCGACGGCCGCAAGGCGCCGATTGCAAGCGTGGTCGGCCTGCTCGGCCTCGGTGCCGGCGAAGGCGCGACGATCGAACTGGTCGGCCGCGGTGCGCACGCGCGGGAAGCCGTCGAAGCGGTCGAGCGTGAGTTGCTGCGCGAAGCGCACGGCGAGGTCGAGGAACGGCCGGCGCGGCTCAAGTCGCCCGCACCGCAGCCGATCGTGCGCAACACCGGCGCAACACTCGATCCGAACACGCTCGCGGGCGTGTGCGCCGCGCCCGGCATCGCGGTCGGCACGCTGGTGCGTCTCGACGATGCGGACATCGTGCCGCCCGAACAGGCGACCGGCACGCCCGCGTCGGAAAGCCGCCGGCTCGACCAGGCGCTGACGGCGGTCGATGCCGAACTCGACGAAACGGTGCGCAACGCATCGGCGCGCGGCGCGGTCGGCGAGGCGGGAATCTTCGCGGTGCATCGCGTGCTGCTCGAGGACCCGACGCTGGTCGACGCGGCGCGCGACCAGATCAGCCTCGGCAAGAGCGCGGGCTTTGCGTGGCGCGCGACGATCCGCGCGCAGATCGATACGCTGTCGAAGCTCGACGACGCGCTGCTCGCCGAGCGCGCGGCGGACCTCCGCGACATCGAGAAGCGCGTGCTGCGCGCGCTCGGCCACACGAGCGGCGCGACGCGCACGCTGCCCGACGAGGCCGTGCTCGCCGCCGAGGAATTCACGCCGTCGGACCTGTCGTCGCTCGATCGCCAGCGCGTGACCGCGCTCGTGATGGCGCGCGGCGGCGCGACGTCGCATGCGGCGATCATCGCGCGCCAGCTCGGCATTCCGGCGCTCGTCGCGGTCGGCGACGCGCTGTACGCGATTCCGGACGGCACCCAGGTCGTCGTCGATGCGAGCGCGGGCCGTCTCGAACACGCGCCGACCGCGCTCGACGTCGAACGCGCACGCCACGAACGCCAGCGCCTGGACGGCGTGCGCGAAGCGAACCGGCAACAGGCCGGCGCTGCCGCCGCGACCATCGACGGCCGCGCCATCGAGGTCGCCGCGAACATCGCGACGCTCGACGACGCGAACACCGCGGTCGGCAACGGCGCGGACGCGGTCGGCCTGCTGCGCACCGAACTGATGTTCATCCATCGCCAGGCCGCGCCGAGCGTCGTCGAGCACCAGCAGAGCTACCAGTCGATCGTCGACGCGCTGCAGGGCCGCACCGCGATCATCCGCACGCTCGACGTCGGCGCCGACAAGGAAGTCGACTACCTGACGCTGCCGCCCGAACCGAACCCGGCGCTCGGCCTGCGCGGCATTCGCCTCGCGCAGGTGCGCCCCGATCTGCTCGACGATCAGCTGCAGGGCCTGCTCGCGGTGAAGCCGTTCGGCGCGGTGCGGATCCTGCTGCCGATGGTGACGGATGCGGGCGAGCTCGTGCGGCTGCGCAAGCGTATCGACGAATTCGCGCGTGCGCAGGGCCGTACCGAGCCGATCGAGGTCGGCGTGATGATCGAGGTGCCGTCGGCGGCACTGCTCGCCGACCAGCTCGCGCAGCACGCGGATTTCCTGTCGATCGGCACCAACGACCTGACGCAGTACACGCTCGCGATGGACCGCTGCCAGGCCGATCTGGCCGCGCAGTCCGACGGCCTGCATCCGGCCGTGCTGCGCCTGATCGACATCGCGGTGCGCGGCGCGGCGAAGCACGGCAAGTGGGTCGGCGTGTGCGGCGCGCTCGGCGGCGATCCGCTCGCGGTGCCGATCCTCGTCGGCCTCGGCGTGACCGAACTGTCGGTCGACCCGGTGTCGGTGCCGGGCATCAAGGCGCGCGTGCGCCGTCTCGATTACCAGCTGTGTCGCCAGCGTGCACAGGATCTGCTCGCACTCGACTCGGCACAGGCGGTAAGGGCAGCAAGCCGCGAGGTCTGGCCGCTCGACTGAACGTCGACGGCGGGCGCGCGAGCGTTTCACCACGCAAGCAATTAGGTCAACGACGATTAATGACGAGACATGGATTGGAGGACTGAATGGACGGGAATCCGTTTCTGAAGATACAGGGCCTGGGTCGAGCGCTGATGCTGCCGATCGCGGTGTTGCCGGTCGCCGGCATCCTGCTGCGGCTCGGACAGCCGGACGTGTTCAACATCAAGATGATCGCCGACGCCGGCGGCGCGATCTTCGACAACCTGCCGCTGCTGTTCGCGATCGGCGTGGCGGTCGGTTTCGCGAAGGACAACAACGGCGTGGCGGCGCTCGCGGGCGCGATCGGTTACCTGATCGAAACCGCGATCATGAAGGATATCGATCCCAAGCTGAACATGGGCGTGCTGTCCGGGATCATCGCGGGCGTGGTCGCGGGCTTGCTGTACAACCGCTACAAGGACATCAAGCTGCCGGACTACCTCGCGTTCTTCGGCGGCAAGCGGTTCGTGCCGATCATCACGGGGCTGGTGTGCGTGGTGCTCGGCATCGCGTTCGGGTACGTGTGGCAGCCGATCCAGCATGCGATCGACGCGGCCGGTCAGTGGCTGACGACGGCGGGCGCGATCGGTGCGTTCGTGTTCGGCTTCCTGAACCGCCTGTTGCTCGTCACGGGCCTGCACCACATCATCAACTCGCTCGCGTGGTTCGTGTTCGGCAACTTCACGCCGCCGGCCGGCGGCGAGCTCGTGCACGGCGACCTGCACCGCTTCTTCGCGGGCGATCCGACCGCGGGCACCTTCATGGCCGGCTTCTTCCCGATCATGATGTTCGGCCTGCCGGCCGCGTGTCTCGCGATGCTGCATGAAGCGCCGAAGGAGCGCCGCGCGATGGTCGGCGGCCTGCTGTTCTCGATGGCGCTCACGTCGTTCCTGACCGGGGTGACCGAGCCGATCGAATTCAGCTTCATGTTCCTCGCACCGGTGCTGTACGTGATCCACGCGGTGCTCACGGGGCTGTCGCTCGCGGTCTGCCAGATCCTCGGCGTGAAGCTCGGCTTCACGTTCTCGGCCGGCGCGATCGACTACGTGCTGAACTACGGGCTGTCGACGAAGGGCTGGATCGCGGTGCCGCTCGGTATCGCATACGGCGTCGCGTATTACGGACTGTTCCGCTTCTTCATCCGCAAGTTCAACATGGCGACGCCGGGCCGCGAGCCGGCCTCGGCCGATGCGGCGGCCGAGTCGTACGCATCGGGCGGCTTCGTCGCGCCGGCGGCCGGCGCCGCCGCGGCAGCACCGCGTGCGCAGCGCTACATCGCCGCGCTCGGCGGTGCAGGCAACCTGACGGTCGTCGACGCATGCACGACGCGCCTGCGCCTGACCGTCGTCGATCCGGAGAAGGTGTCGGAGCCGGAACTGAAGTCGATCGGCGCGCGCGGCGTGCTCAAGCGCGGCGGCAACAGCGTGCAGGTGATCATCGGGCCCGAGGCCGACATCATTGCCGACGAGATGCGCTCGGCGATCGGCAGCGGCGCGACCGGCGCCGCTGAGACGGCCACGGCCACGGCCACGGCCACGGCCGCTGCGGCTCAGCCGGTCACGGGCGCGGCCGCCGGTCCGCTCGATCCCGATCCGCTGCGCTGGCTCGCGGTGTTCGGCGGGGCGACCAACGTCGCTTCGCTCGACGCGATCGCGACCACGCGCCTGCGCGTCGTCGTGCGTGACGCATCGGCGGTCGATCGCGATCGACTCGGCGCGCTCGACGTCGCATGGGTGTCGCCGGACACGTTCCACATCGTCTGCGGCAACGCGGCGGCACGCTACGCGGAACAGCTCGGCGCGCGCCTGACGTCGACGGGCGGCGGGGCGGCGCCGCAACCGGCCTGATCCGGCACGATGCGATGAGGTGGGCCCGATCCGCGTGGCGGGTTCGGGCCGCCGGCCGGTAAAACGAAAACGGCTTGCGATACGTCGCAAGCCGTTTTGCTTTGACGGGGCGTGGGCGCGATGCAATCGTCCGCATCGCGCACCGCTTGCGCGGATCTGCAACCGCTCAATCGTTCACGGGTTCGTCAGCGTGAAGGTCGGCTTCCGGTAGCCGATGCCGGCCCGGTCGAGCTTCGGCAATTCGCGCTGCGTGAGCAGCGTCGCGAAGCCGGCCCAGTCGCGCTGCAGCGCGGCCAGGTCGACGTGATGCGTGTCGCCGCGCTTGAACCGCACGCCGGCCGCATACGGCAGCTCCCAGTCGGCCCGGTGCCACGCGCGTTCGGCGAGCGCGAGCAGCCGCGGATAGGCCATGTATTCGAGGAACGTGTCGTTGCGCATCACCTCGCCCCACGCCTGTCCCTGCATGCCTTCGATGCGCGGCGCGGGGCCGGTGCCCGTCACCTCGAATGCGTTGCCGTCACGATCGCCCATCACTTCGGCGTTCTGCGGCAGGTTCTCGGGCGCGAACGAGAACACCTTGTACTCGTCCGTCGCGTGCGAGCCCCAGTAATAGCCGCGCTCGCGCGGGTTGAGCGTGTACGGGAAGTCGAAGTACAGGTAGTCGGGCAGCGCGAGCACCGTCAGGTAACCCTTGCTGCTCAGGTCGCGTGCGCTGTCCGACGCGCCCCAGAAGACCGTGTCCCACAGCGACACCATCACGTGGCGCGTGCTGAAGTCCTGCGGCCCGTTCGCATGCTTGATGCCGTCCTGCCACGCGGCCATCGTGTCGATCCCGTTCGCGTCGACCGCCGCGCTCACCTGTTTCGCGAAACGCGTCGGCAACTCGTCGATCGATTTGATCTCGCCGCGCTGGAGCAGCGCCGTACACGCGGGCGAACGCGCCCACGGCTTGTCCTGCGCGGCGAGATCGATGCGCCCCTTGTTTGGATCGGTGCCGTTCAGCGGCTGGAAGCCCCCGCCGAGGAAGATGTTCTTCGCCTCGTCGCCGCCGTAGTGCCAGGTGTGCAGCGGCGCCTGCGCGTCCGCATGCATCGCCGCGATTTCGCGGATCACCTTCGACGCGAAATTGAGCGCGCCCGGCACGCACGGATTCAGGTCGCTGCGCCGATCGTAGAACTGCACCGTCGTCAGGTTCGTCGTGTCCTGCGGATCGAGCAGCCGGTACGCGTTCGCTTCCTGCTCGCGGCCGGCCGCGTGCAGCCGCCGGTAGCGCGCCTCCATCGTCACGACGGCCGCGCGCGCATGCGCGGGCATGTCGATCTCGGGGATGATCCTGACGAAGCGGGCAGCCGCGTAGCGCACGAGCGCCACGTAGTCGTCGCGCGTCAGGTAGCCGCTGCCCGAGCGGTTGTCGGGGCCCGAGCCGAGCTGCGGCAGCAGGCAGCGCGTCTCGCTCGGGTCGTGACAGCGGCGCGAGCCGATATCGGTCAGCTCCGGCAGGCCGGGAATCTCGATGCGCCAGCCTTCGTCGTCGGACAGATGCAGGTGCAGGCGGTTGAGCTTGTATGCGCTCATCTGATCGATCAGGCGGCGCAGCGTCGCCGGGTGCTTGAAGTTGCGCGCGAGGTCGACGTGCATCCCGCGATGCGTGAAGCGCGGTGCATCCTCGACGAGCATCGCCGGGATCGGGCCGCCGCCGGCGGGCGCGAGCGAGTAGAGCGTCTGCACGCCGTAGTAGAGGCCCGCGCGATCGTAGCCTTCGATCAGCACGCCGCGCGGCCCGATCGCGAGCCGGTAGCCGCCCGGCACCGCAATGTCGGCCGGCAGCCGGCGCGGTGCGACGGCACCGCGGACCGGCACGCGCGCGCCGTCGAGCCCGAGTGTCGTCGCACGTTCGCGCAGCGCCGCGATTTGCCCATCCGGCAGGTCCGGCAGCGCGAGCTCGACGCCGCGCAGGTCGAGCGTGCCGGGCAGCGGCTGTTCGCGTTTCACGCTCGGCAGTGCGCGGCTCGCGTCGGGGCGTGCCGCCACGGGCGGCGCGTTGCCGGTCGAATTGTTTTGCGCGTCGGCCGGCAGCGATTCGACATAGCGGAGCTCGTCGTCGGTGTCGTTGTAGCGGAGCACGGCGGGCGGTGCGCCGTCGACGACGACATACGGGCGCGGAATCACGTCGCTGTAGCGCAGCAGCCAGTATTCGGCGACGAACGGCAGTTCGATGCGTTCGCCGGGCGCGAGCCGCACCGAGCCCGGCTGCGGCGTCAGCTCGTACAGGTCGCCGGTGAGCCGCCGCAGCGCGAAGCCCGGACGATCGATCCGCAGCAGCCGCCGGATGCTGTGCAGGTACAGCTTCCAGCCGCCGTCGGCGATCGTCTGGTGGCCGCGGTTCTGCAGGATCAGGCGGCCGGTCGCGCAGGCTGCGCCGTCGGCGCCGAGATCGGCGCACGGCACGCCGGCCGCGGCCGCGTGGTTGTTGTCGACGGCGACGCGCAGCGCGAGGCCGTTCGACAGAAGCGTCGCGAGACTGGCCGCTTGCGCGGCCGGTTGTGCGATGCCGGCAGCCGCGACGGCGGCGGTCGGCGTCGGCTGCGCGCCGATCGCGACGGGCGGCAGCGCCGCGATCAACAGGGCGGCAACGAAGGATGGCAAGGTGTGCTTCATTCGAACTCCTGAGAAAAAAGTGGGCGTGGCGGCGTCGTTGGGGGCGACGTCGCCGCGATCGGGTCTTTCAATGGAGCTGCGGGAGATACCCGCGCACGGGGCGATGCAGCCGCACCGCGCGCATTCGGCACGCGGGGGCGTGCGTTACGGAACGGGAGGCGGGCACGCGTGCCGATCGGATCGGCGGGGCGGCGGATGCGTGCTCATCGGCGGCGCACGGCAATCGCCGCGGCAACGATGCGACCGCGGCGGAGTGGGTTCGACCGGCCGCGCACGATCGCAACGGCGGCCGCTGCCGCATACGCATGGCAACTCGGCGCGCGGGCGCGCGCCAGACACGGGATTCGCATGTCTCCCCCACCAGATGGATTCGGCCTGTCGGCGACCGTGTCCAAAGATCTTATGAAACCTTTGATTGGTATTCAAGTGGTATCAATCTGGCGCTAAATTGGCATCGGGGATTCGCGGGGCCGCCGATGGTGCGGACGAAAAAAAACCTCGCATGACGCGAGGTTCGTTCCGGACGGGAGGGGCGGTGCGAGCCGCCTTCCCGCGTGCGATCAGCCGCGGCGTGCGCGCACCGGCGCTTCCTGCGGCTTCTGCCGTGCTTCGAGCCACATCGCGTTGACGATGCCGAACGACAGCGCGACGCCGATACCGAGAATCCAGCTGAAATACCACATGATCCGACTCCTTGCGAAACGGTGGGCAGGGGCGCGTGCGCGCCCCGGCCGGGTTCAATACATCGAGTGCTTGTTCTCTTCGAGCGACTGATGCGTGACCTTGCCGCGCATCACGCGGTACACCCAGCTCGTGTAGAGCAGGACGATCGGCAGGAACACGATCACCGCGAACAGCATCACCTGCAGCGTCATGTGGCTCGACGTCGAGTCCCACACGGTCAGGCTGCTGCGCGGGTCGAGCGACGACGGCATGATGAACGGGAACATCGAGAAGCCTGCGGTCAGGATGACGCCGGTGATCATCAGGCCGGTGCAGAAGAACGCCGTCTTTTCCTGCTTCGAGCCGGCGAGCAGCAGCGCGAGCAGGCCGCCCGCGATCCCGACGACGGGTGCCGCGATCATCCACGGATACTCGCCGTAATTCGCGAGCCACAGGCCCGAGCCGGCGGCGACGTCCTTGAGCAGCGGGTTCGCGACCGTGTCGGTCGGCGCGGCGTGCGTGATGTGGAAGCCGCCGATGGTCGACGCGATCAGCACGCCGGCCAGCACGAACAGCACGACCGCGAGGAGCGCCGACACGCGCAGCGCGATCGACGCGCGGCGTGCGATCACGCCGTCGGTCTTCATCTTGATGAACGCGGCGCCGTGCGCGACGAGCATCGTGAGGCTGACGAGCCCGCAGAGCAGTGCGAACGGGTTCAGCAACGCCCAGAAGCCGCCGTAGTAGGTCACGCGCAGGTCGCTGTCGAACTTGAACGGCACGCCCTGCAGCAGGTTGCCGAACGCGACGCCGAACACCAGCGCCGGCACGAAGCCGCCGACGAACAGGCCCCAGTCCCAGCCGGCGCGCCAGCGCGGGTCGGGCCGCTTGCTGCGATAGTCGAAGCCGACCGGCCGGAAGAACAGCGCGAACAGCACGAGCAGCATCGCGAAGTAGAAGCCGGAGAACGACGCGGCATAGACGAGCGGCCAGGCGGCGAACATCGCGCCGCCGGCCGTGATCAGCCACACCTGGTTGCCTTCCCACGTCGCGCCGACCGTGTTGACGATGATGCGGCGTTCCTCGTCGGTCTTGCCGAGGAACGGCAGCAGCGCGGTCGCGCCCATGTCGAAGCCGTCGGTGACGGCGAAGCCGATCAGCAGCACGCCGACGAGCAGCCACCAGATCAGCTTGAGAGTTGCATAGTCCATAGCGATTCCTTGTTCGGTTTCAGGTGCGCGCTCAGGCCGACGCGTGCTCGCCGGCGGCCGCCAGCTCGTGGTGATAGCGGCCGGTATGCAGCGAGGACGGGCCGAGACGCGCGTACTTGAACATCAGCTTGATCTCGATGACGAACAGTGCCGTGTAGAACGCGATGAAACCGGCGAGGCTCAGGTACAGGTCCGTCGACGTCAGGCTGGACGCGGACAGATGCGTCGGCAGGATGCCCGCGATCGTCCACGGCTGGCGGCCGAGCTCGGCGACGACCCAGCCGAATTCCGCGGCGAGCCACGGCAGCGGGATCGCCCACACTGCATAGCGCAGGAACCAGCGGCGGTTGTCCTGCAGCAACTGCCGGCGCGCGCAGAACCAGAACGCGGCGACGAAGGTCGCGAGGAACAGGAAGCCGAGGAACACCATGATCCGGAACGAGAAGAACACGGGCGCGACCGGCGGGATCGTCTTCTTCGCGGCGGCCTTGATCTGCTCCGGCGTCGCATCGACCACGTTCGGCGTGAACTGCTTGAGCATCAGCCCGTAGCCGAGATACTGCTTGTGCTGATCGAACAGCGCGCGGGTCGCGTCGCTCTTGTCGCCTTCCTTGATCTTCTGCAATGCGCCGTACGCGACCATCCCGCTCTGGATGTGTTCCTCGCTGTGCTTCGCGAGCTCGCGCAGGCCGATCACCGGTTCGTCGATCGAGCGTGTCGCGATCAGGCCGAGCGCGTACGGGATCTTGATCGCGTAGTCGGTGCGCTCTTCCTTCTGGTTCGGGATGCCGATCAGCGTGAACGATGCGGGTGCCGGCTGGGTTTCCCATTCCGATTCGATCGCGGCGAGCTTCATCTTCTGCACTTCGCCGGTCGTGTAGCCCGATTCGTCGCCGAGCACGATCACGCAGAGCGTCGACGCGAGACCGAAGCCTGCCGCGACCGCGAACGAGCGCAGCGCGAAGTCGGTGTCGCGCTTCTTCAGCAGGTACCACGACGAGATGCCGAGCACGAACATCGCGGCCGTCACGTAGCCGGCCGACACGGTGTGCACGAACTTCACCTGGGCGACCGGGTTGAACAGCACGTCGAACAGGTTCGTCAGCTCCATGCGCATCGTCTGGTAGTTGAACTCGGCGCCGACCGGATTGTTCATCCAGCCGTTCGCGACGAGGATCCAGAGCGCGGACAGGTTCGAACCCAGCGCGACGAGGAACGTGACCAGCAGGTGCTTGACCTTCGACAGGCGGTTCCAGCCGAAGAAGAACAGGCCGACGAACGTCGATTCGAGGAAGAACGCCATCAGGCCTTCGACCGCGAGCGGCACGCCGAAGATGTCGCCGACGTAGTGCGAGTAGTACGACCAGTTCGTGCCGAACTGGAATTCGAGCGTGATGCCGGTCGTCACGCCCATCGCGAAGTTGATCCCGAACAACTTGCCCCAGAACTGGGTCATGTCCTTGTAGACCTGTTTGCCGGTCATCACGTAGACGGCTTCCATGATGACGAGCAGCCAGGACAGGCCGAGCGTCAGCGGCACGAACAGGAAGTGGTAGAGCGCCGTGATGCCGAACTGCAGACGCGACAGATCGACGACTTCGCTACTTATCATGGTGGTCTCCCTCGGTAGATGCAGGCGCCGGCACCGAGAGCAGCTTCTCGGCGACGACGGCAGGCGGCAGCGACATGTGCTTGGCCTGCGGATGATTGAAGAATGCGTATTTGAGCGACATCAGGAGGATCAGCTTGACGATCACCACCAGCGTGATGTCGCGCATGAGGGTCGGCCCGCGCGCCCACGCGGCGATGCGTGCGCGCCAGCCGAGCGTGCCGGCGGCCTGCGGGGGAGGCGGCGCAGGCTCTTTATTGATCGAGATCAAGGCGATTATCCTGAATCGATTTACGTGGGTTTTGGGGCGACTCTACGTCGGATTTATGACGGCAGTTAAGCTGTTTTAATCCTTTTAAGCCGACATGCCAATTTTAAAATGCCGGCTTTCCGATGCCGAGTGTTGCGCTGCGGCAGACCGTCGCGAAGCACGTGTCGAAACTTGATGCAGATCAAGGTTATGCGGAAGGGGGCGGAATTCGCCCGATACCCGATCAATAAGGTCGATTAATACGGGGTGATCGAGGCCAAAACATAGACGAAAAAAAACCGCTGCCGGGTGGGCAGCGGTTTTGGGTAAGGCGCTCTAAATCGCGGAGTTACGCGTATTCGGCGAGTGCCGTGCGCATCTTCTTCATGGCGCTCGCTTCGATCTGGCGGATGCGTTCCGCCGATACGCCGAACTCGGCCGCGAGATCGTGCAGCGTCGAGCCGCCCGAGCCGTCGTCGTCGACGTTCAGCCAGCGCGCCTCGATGATCCGGCGGCTGCGTGCGTCGAGTGCCTCGAGCGCCTGCGCGATGCCGTCCGTCTGCAGCATGTCGCGCTGACGCGCGGCGAGCACGGCGGTCGGCTCGTTGTGCGAATCGGCCAGATAGGCGATCGGTGCGTACGACTCCTCGCCGTCTTCCACTTGGCCCTCGAGCGCGATGTCGCCGCCCGACAGACGCGTCTCCATCTCGGTCACGTCTTCGCGCTTGACGTTGAGCTCCTGCGCGAGGCCGTCGATTTCCTCGGGCGTCATCGCCTGCATGCTCTTCTTGTGGCTGCGCAGGTTGAAGAACAGCTTGCGCTGCGCCTTCGTCGTCGCGACCTTCACCATCCGCCAGTTGCGCAGGATGTACTCATGGATCTCGGCCTTGATCCAGTGGATCGCATACGACACCAGGCGCACGTTTTGCGCCGGGTCGAAACGTTTCACGGCCTTCATCAGGCCGATGTTGCCTTCCTGGATCAGGTCGCCGTGCGGCAGGCCGTAGCCGAGGTAGTTGCGCGCGATCGACACGACGAGCCGCAGGTGCGACAGCACGAGGCGGCGTGCCGAGTCGAGGTTGTTGTCTTCGCGGAATTCGGTCGCGTACTGGCGTTCCTCTTCGGCGGTCAGGAGCGGGATCCGGTTGACGGCCTGGATGTACGCGTCGATGTTGCCGAGCTGGCCCGACAACATCGATTGAGTCGCGAGCGCCAGCGAGCCTGCCGATTCGGCCTTGGCCGGCGTCGGGCTCAGGGTGTTCGGAAGGGTCAGGGCGTGGCTCACTAAAAAACTCCTTTGGAATCAGGGACAAACCCCTGGTCTCGGATGAGATTCCGGGGCCCATCTTAGCACTCCCGTAATCCGAGTGCTAATTCCTTAGAGGGGGTGCGGGCATCCAAGTTCCCGGTTCTCTATCGAACTTGTCGAGTCGATAGTCTAATTTGCGACCGGAGTGGCCGGTGGAAGTTCCGTAAGTTGTTGTTTCTGATAGTAATCAGTAGACGGTTTCGATTTTTGTAGTTTTGGAAGCAAACAATTTCGCTTCGTGATGCCGATTCGAAAAGTCCTTTACCATACCATTCAGTTCGCTCGGGCCCGGCCGCTGCGGCAAGGCTCCATTCAACCCACGAAGTTGGAGTGTCTGATGAACAATAAGAAGAATTGCCGGCCCCGTAGTCGGCTTGCGCTGCATGCGCTGCTGGCGGCGTCGCTGCTGGGCGGATCGGGTGCCGCGTTCGCGGATCGATGGGGAATCCAGGCGGGCGGCGGGTTTTCCGATCGCCACGGGATCGACAAGGCCGATCTCGGCGTCGTGTGGGATCCGGGCTGGAACTGGTGGGAAATCGGCGGCTGGCACTTCGCGTTCGTGATGGAAGGCCACGCCGGCTACTGGCACACGGGCGGCAATGTTCATGGCAGCATCGGCGAATTCGGTGCGACGCCGATGTTCCGCTTCATCAAGAGCGCGGGGCAGGTGCGGCCGTTCATCGAGGCCGGCGCCGGCATCCGCTTCCTGACGTCCCCGACGATCTCCAACAAACTGTCGCTGGCGACGTCGTTCCAGTTCGTGGACGTCGTCGGCGTCGGCGCGCAGTTCGGAGAACGGCAACAGTATCAGCTCGGCTACCGTTTTCAACATGTGTCTAACGCGGGTATCAAAGAGCCGAATCCTGGTATAAATTTCCACCAGTTCTACGTGCAGTACAACTTCTGATCCGCACGCCCGCGCACGGCGGGCGCGTTGCCGAGGAGTCAGGCGATGGCGAAGGTGGTCGATGCGATTCGCGCGCTCGAGCGCGATCGGTTCCGGGCGATGGTCGACGGGGACGGCGAGGCGCTCGAGGCGCAATTGTCGGACAAGGTGTTCTTCGTGCACACCAACGGCAAACGCGAAACCAAGCAGCAGTTCATCGACGCCATCGTCGCCGGCCGCCGCCGCTATCGTCAGATCGAAATCCAGTCGCAGGACCTGCTGCCCGTCGGCGACGCAACCTGCGTCGTCACCGGGCGCGCACTGATCGAGATGGAAACGAACAACGGCGGGCTGGTGTTTCCGATCGCCTATACCGCCGTCCATACCCATGAGCAGGGGCAGTGGCGCCTGCTGGCGTGGCAGGCGACGCGGTGCGCGACCGAGACATGAGCGCGCGTGGCGCTCCTTTTCGTGTCCCGACCGAGGCGGCCTTCTGGGCCGCTTTTCATTGCCCGTGCGGCGCGGATCGCGCGGCGCACGGGCGGTCACGCACCGCTCGCTGACGTTCGAACCCTGAAACGAAAATCTGCCGATCAGGCTGCCGCACGGCGGTCGGCGCACTGCCAGGCCGAGCGGTTGATCGCGCTGACGACCGCGTCGAGCGCGGCGCTTGCCGCATCGGCGTGCACGCCGACGCCATGCCGCAGCGGTGCATCGCCGACCCGGCAGCCGACCGATACCGCAATTCGTCCGTCCCTCGTGCGCGCGTGTTCGCACGAGGCGACGTCGATCGTCGCGCCGGCCGCCGTCGCGAAGGCCGCGGCCGTGCGTTGCACGACGTCTTCGGGTGTCGCGCCGGCCGGCGGCGCGCCCGCGATGTCGCGGTTCTGCCAGCGTGCGGCGTCGCCGTGGCGCGCGGCCGGGCCGTCGGTCTTGAAGAATTCGCGGGCGAACAGCGCGCAGATCGCGTCGCCGGTCACTTCCTCGCCGGACGTGTCGGCGAGCGTCTGCACCGCGTGGCTGAATTCGATCTGCACGCGCCGCGTCGGCGTGAAGCCCATCCCGCGTTCGAGCAGGAACGTCGCGCCGCCCTTGCCGGACTGACTGTTCACGCGAATGACCGCGTCATAGCTGCGACCGAGGTCGGCCGGGTCGATCGGCAGATACGGCACTTCCCACACCGCGTCGGGGCGCTGCTGCGCAAAGCCCTTGCGGATCGCATCCTGGTGCGAGCCCGAGAACGCGGTGAACACGAGGTCGCCCGCGTACGGATGACGCGGATGCACCGGAATCTGGTTGCAGCGCTCGACTACGCGGCGCACCGCGTCGATGTCGGAGAAATCGAGGCCCGGATCGATGCCCTGCGTATAGAGGTTCAGCGCGAGCGTGACGAGATCGACGTTGCCGGTGCGCTCGCCGTTGCCGAACAGGCAGCCTTCGATGCGGTCGGCGCCCGCGAGCAGCGCGAGTTCCGCGGCCGCGACCGCGGTGCCGCGATCGTTGTGCGGATGCACGGACAGCACGATGCTGTCGCGATACGCGAGGTTGCGGTCCATCCACTCGATCTGGTCGGCGAACACGTTCGGGCTCGCGGCTTCGACGGTCGCCGGCAGGTTGACGATCATCTTGTGATCGCGGGTCGGCCGCCACGCCTGCGCGACCGCGTCGCACACTTCGCGCGCGAACGTCAGCTCGGTCATGCTGAAGGTTTCCGGCGAATACTGGTAGGTCCAGTGCGTGTCGGGGCGGGCCGCCGCGTGTTCCTTGATGAGTCGCGTGCCCTCGACCGCGAGCGCCTTCACGTCGTCCTTCGACATCCCGAACACGATGCGCCGGAACGACGGGCAGATCGCGTTGTACAAGTGCACGATCGCGCGCGGCACGCCTTCGAGCGCGTCGAAGGTGCGCGCGATCAGGTCTTCGCGCGACTGCACGAGCACTTCGATCGTCACGTCGTCGGGAATGCGCTTGTCGTCGATCAGCTTGCGGACGAAATCGAAGTCGGTTTGCGACGCCGACGGAAAACCGACTTCGATTTCCTTGAAACCGATCGCGACCAGCATGTCGAAGAATTCCAGCTTCTGTTCGATGCTCATCGGCTCGATCAGCGACTGGTTGCCGTCGCGCAGGTCGGTGCTCATCCAGACCGGCGCACGCTCGATGGTGCGGGTCGGCCAGCGGCGGCCATTGATGCGGACGGGCTCGAACGGACGGTACTTGTCTTGCGGGTTGCGCTTCATCTTCTGGACCTCGGGTCTCAAGTCGCGAGCGAAGACGGGCGGCATGGGCGACGGGTGGCGCTGCCTCGCACCGTGGCGCGGCAAACGCGCTGCGGATGCGGATGATCTTCGCGAATCGGCCGACGGATAGACGGACGAATGCTGACGACTTCGGGTTGTAAAAACTGCGAGAAGGGTGCTGCGAGGAACTGCAGGGAGGGACCGTGCGGACAGCACACGGCGCTAAGACAGCCTTAGGCTAGTCGTAGCGATAGCGACCGCGCTAGGCGGCCGGAGGTAATTCGGAGGGTGTTCGGAAAGGAACGCATGGCGACAACTCTATGCCAGGATGCGTGCGCGTGTCAAATGGTCGGTCGAAAGGCCGGTGCGGCGGCGTGCCGGCCCGGGATGCCGGTCACGGTGCGAGCCGGGCGATTCGTACGATCGTCTCGACCTGCCGCGCAAGCGCGTCGGGTACCGGAATTTCGCCGCGCAACACGGCGTCCGTCCACGCGGCCGTGGTTGCCGCGTCGCGCGATTCGGGCAGCGCGACGGGCGGCGCGTCGCTCGACGAGCGCTCGGGCTCGATCATCGTGTCGCATACGCCGTCGTGCAGCCAGTCGACCTGCACCTGGCGCCGCGTGTCGGCCACCGCTTCGCCTTCCGTGCCGCGCGCGAGCAGCGCGCCGCCGAGTGCGGCGTCCGGATGATCGCGGAACAGTTGCGCGAGGCTGTCGCGGTACGGCGGATGCGTGTAGTTGACGAGCCGCAACCCGGCCGGCGCGAACGGCTGCAGGATCTTCACGAGCGTGTGCGTCGAGTTGCGCACGCCGAGCACGCCGCGCAGCGACAGCAGACGCGCGATGCGCGGCGCCAGCGCGGCGATGGGCGCGAACGCGACGCGGCGTTCCGCGAGCATGTCCTCGATCGCGTCGTGCGACGTCGACGGCGGGATCGACAGCGCCGAGAAGATCTCCGCGCTCGTCACGCGGCCCGGATCGCGCTCGACACCGTGCACGAGCACCGGCACGCCTTCGCGCGCGAGCAGCAGTGCGAGCAGCGGCACCAGGTTCGGCTGCTTGCGCGCGCCGTTGTAGCTCGGGATCGACACCGGGCGGAACGCGGCATCCTGCACGTGCACGGGTTCGAACGACGCCTGCGCGGCGGCGAGCATCGCGGCCAGTTCGTCGGCGCTTTCACCCTTCAGACGATAGGCGATCAGGATCGCGCCGAGTTCGACGTCCGACACGCGCGCGTCGAGCATCGCGCGATAAAGCTCGAACGTGTCTTCGGCGGACAGCGCGCGTGCGCCGTGCGGGCCGCGGCCGATTTCCTTGATGAAGCGGGCGCAAGGGAACGGCGAGGTTGCGGGGTCGAGGGAAGCGGTCATCGGGGCGTGGGGCGGGCGGCTGGCATCGGGCCGCGCGGTGAGCGGTAAGGAATGCCCCGAGTATCGCACGGGCACGGCTGCGCGCGCCGACGCGGCGCGGCGCGCTAAACTCGGGTTCCCGGCGGTGCCGCGTGCGCCGCGGACGCCGTCGCCGGCCGAATACGAATTCCAGAGAGACATCCCATGAAGCTCTACAGCTATTTCCGCAGTTCCGCGTCGTACCGCGTGCGGATCGCCCTGAACCTGAAGCAGCTGCCGTACGACACGGTTCCCGTGCACATGCTGCGCGACGGCGGCGAGCAATTGAAGGACGCCTACCGCGCGGTGAATCCGGATGCGGTCGTGCCGACGCTGATCGACGGCGATGCCACGCTGCAGCAGTCGCTCGCGATCATCGAATATCTCGAGGAAACGCATCCCGAACCGGCGCTGTTGCCGAAGCAGCCGGTCGACCGCGCGTATGTGCGGGCGATCGCGCTGCAGGTGGCGTGCGAGATCCATCCGCTGAACAACCTGCGCGTGCTCAAGTACCTGAAGCACACGCTGAAGGTGTCGGAGGAAGCGAAGAACGACTGGTACCGGCACTGGATCGAGGCGGGTTTCGCATCGCTCGAGACGCGCCTCGCGAACGATCCGCGCACCGGCAAGCTGTGCTTCGGCGACACGCCGACGCTCGCCGATATCTGCATCGTGCCGCAGGTGTTCAACGCGAACCGTTTCTCGATCGATACGACGCGCTTTCCGACGATCCAGCGGATCGCCGATCATGCGTCGACGCTCGACGCGTTCAAGGCCGCCGAGCCCGGCGCGCAGCCCGACGCCGAATGACGTCGCGCGGCTGTCAGCCACCGGCTGACGGCTTCCGGACGCGCATCAAAAAAGGGCGCCCGAAGGCGCCCCGTGCGGTGCGGGCCGGCGACGTTCAGCCGAGCAGCGCGTCCGCGAATTCCACTGCGCTGAACGGCTGCAGATCCTCGACCTTCTCGCCGACGCCGATGAAGTAGACGGGCACCGGGCGCTGCCGTGCGATCGCGGCGAGAATGCCGCCCTTCGCGGTGCCGTCGAGCTTCGTGACGATCAGGCCCGTGAGGCCGAGCGCATCGTCGAATGCCTTCACCTGCGTGAGCGCGTTCTGGCCCGTGTTCGCGTCGATCACGAGCAGCACCTCGTGCGGCGCGCCATCGTGCGCCTTCGAGATCACGCGCTTCACCTTCTTCAGCTCTTCCATCAGGTGCAGCTGCGTCGGCAGGCGGCCGGCCGTGTCGGCCATCATCACGTCGATCCTGCGCGCGCGCGCGGCGCTGACCGCGTCGAAGATCACCGCGGCCGGGTCGCCGCTTTCCTGCTGGACGACCGTCACGTTGTTGCGCTCGCCCCAGACCGCCAGTTGTTCGCGCGCGGCCGCGCGGAACGTGTCGCCCGCGGCCAGCAGCACCGACTGGTCGAAGCTCTGCAGGTGCTTCGCGAGCTTGCCGATGCTGGTGGTCTTGCCTGCGCCGTTCACGCCCGTGATCATCATCACGAGCGGCTGCGCGCGGCCGAGCATCAGCGATTTCTCGAGCGGCTTCAGCAGTTCGACGAGCAGGTCGTGCAGCGCGCCCTTCACCTGCTGCGGATCGGTCAGCCGGCCCGCACGCACCTTCTCGCGCAGCGCGCCGAGCAGGTACTCGGTCGCATCGACGCCGGCGTCGGCCATCAGCAGCGCGGCTTCGAGCTCTTCGTACAGGTCCTCGTCGATCTTCGTGTTGACGAACACGCCGGTAATGCTCGAGCCCGTCTTCGCGAGGCCCGACTTCAGGCGCGCGAGCCACGATTTCTTCGCGGAGGCGTCCTGCGTCGGCGGCGGCACGATCTCGACCGCTTCGACGACTTCGTCACTGCCGTCGTTGGTCGGCGTGACCGTCATCACGACAGCCGGCGCGGCCGGCTGCGGTTGCGCGGGCGCTTGCGGCGCTTCGATCGCCTGGCGCGCGTCGGCGGCGGGCGAGTCGGACGGTTCGTCCGGTTGCGGCGCATCGATCGATTGCGATTCCGCGGAGTCGGGCTCCTGCGTTTTCTTGAATCGTTTGAAGAAGCTGAACATGGTCTGACGTCGGGAAGAGGGCGGGGCGCCGCCAGGGCGGAGCGCCGGAGGGCGCCGTCATGCGTGCGCACGGCGGCCGAAACCCTGCATTTTATCAGTGCGGCGGCGCACTCGCGTCAGCCGGTGCCGCCGCTGTGGTAACGTGCGCCTGTTTGGCGGTGCGCCCTCCCGCGCACCCGGTCCCCCCGTCGTCGATATTCCGTATGTCCCGTTCCTCTTCCGGCCGCCCGACGGCCCCCCCTGGTCGCGGCAAGCCGCACACGATCCGCATCATCGGCGGTGACTGGAAGCGCACGCCGCTCGCCGTGCTCGATCTCGACGGCCTGCGGCCGACGCCCGATCGCGTGCGCGAGACGCTGTTCAACTGGCTCGGCCAGGATCTCGAAGGCCGGCGCTGCCTCGACCTGTTCGCGGGCACCGGCGCGCTTGGATTCGAGGCTGCGTCGCGCGGCGCGACGAGTGTCGTGATGGTCGAGCGCCACCCGCGCGCGGCGCAGCAGCTGCGCGCGATCAAGGACAAGCTCGGTGCACGCTCGGTCGAGGTCGCGGAAGCCGACGCGCTGCGGCTCGCTGCCGGGCTGACCCCGGGCGCGTTCGACGTCGTGTTCCTCGATCCGCCATTCGGTGAGCCGGCCGTGCTCGATCGCGCGATTGCGCTGACGGCGCCGCTCGTCGCGCCGGATGGCGCGCTGTACGTCGAGACGGGCGCGGAGCTCGACCCGGCCGCGCACGAAGCGCTGGCCGGTTGGCAGGTGGTGAAGCACGGCAAGGCGGGTGCGGTTCACTATCATTTGCTGCGGCGCGAAAATGATGAATAATGCGCGTTCCATGCGAGGCGGCGCACCGCAAAGGCGACGCATGCCCATCTCGGCAGTGGCGTGCGCGTCGCACGGCTGCCACCCCGTTTGCGTGATGACAGGAGGAGCGACATGGTAGTCGCCGTGTATCCCGGTACGTTCGATCCGCTGACGCGCGGGCACGAAGACCTCGTGCGGCGTGCGTCGAGCATTTTTGATACGCTGGTGGTCGGTGTTGCCGACAGCCGCGCGAAGAAGCCGTTTTTCTCGCTGGAAGAACGTCTGAAGATTGCGAACGAGGTGCTCGGCCATTATCCGAACGTGAAGGTGATGGGGTTCAAGGGCCTGTTGAAGGACTTCGTCCGCACCAACAACGCGCGCGTGATCGTGCGCGGGCTGCGTGCCGTATCCGATTTCGAATATGAGTTCCAGATGGCGGGGATGAACCGCTATCTGCTGCCCGACGTCGAGACGATGTTCATGACGCCGTCCGATCAGTATCAGTTCATCTCGGGGACGATCGTGCGCGAAATCGCGCAGTTGGGCGGCGATGTCAGCAAGTTCGTGTTTCCGTCCGTGGAGAAGTGGCTGACCGAGAAAGTCGCCGCGATGGGAGGCCCGGCCGCGTGACGCGGTGCCGGCCGGTTTCGTTGCGAAGCCGGCCGCCGGCCTGAAGAAGTGAGATCAGTATGTCTTTGATGATTACCGACGAGTGCATCAATTGCGACGTGTGCGAGCCAGAGTGCCCGAACGGCGCGATTTCGATGGGCCCGGATATCTACGTGATCGACCCCAACAAGTGCACCGAATGCGTCGGCCATTTCGACGAACCGCAGTGCCAGCAGGTGTGTCCGGTCGAATGCATTCCGCGCGATCCGCAGCATGACGAATCGCATGCGCAGTTGATGGCGAAGTATCACGCGTTGACCGCCGCGAAGAGCGACGACGCGCAGTGACCGCGCAGTGACGCGCGCGCGTCGCGAATTGCTTGGCCGGCGCCGCTTGGCGCCGGTTCCACTTCTCCCTTCGCTTCAGCCGATCAGGTCGCGCAATGCCGCGACGAGCATGTCGCACTCGGCGTCGGTGCCGATGGTGATGCGCAAATGCTGGTCGATGCGTGGCGCCCGGAAGTGCCGTACGAAAATTTCCCGATCCTTCAGCTTTGCCGCGATCGTGCCCGCATCGTGCGCGGGATGGCGCGCGAACACGAAATTCGCGGCCGACGGCACGACGTCGAAACCGAGTGCCTCCAGCGCGTGCGTGAGCCGCACACGGCTGTCGATCACGCGTCGGCAGGTCGCACCGAAGTAGTCGGTGTCTTCGTATGCCGCCTGCGCGGCGACCTGCGCGAGCCGGTCGAGCGGATAGGAATTGAAGCTGTCCTTCACACGATTCAGTGCGTCGATCAACGCGGCATCGCCGAACGCGAAGCCGACGCGCATGCCCGCGAGCGAGCGCGCCTTCGACGTCGTGTGCACGACGAGCAGGTTCGGATGGCGGTCGATCAGCGTGATCGCGGATTGCGCGCCGAAATCGACGTACGCCTCGTCGATCAGCACGACCGACGACGGGTTCGCGGCCGCGATCCGTTCGATGTCCGCGAGCGGCAGCGCGCGCCCGGTCGGCGCGTTCGGATTCGGAAACAGCACGCCACCCGCATCGTCGAGATAGTCTTCGACACGGATCGAAAAATCGTCCGCGAGCGGCACGACCGTGGTCTCTACACCGTACAGGCGCGCGTAGGTCGGGTAGAAGCTGTACGAGATGTCGGGAAAGCGCAGCGGCCGGTCATGCTTGAGCAGTGCCTGGAACGCATGCGCGAGCACTTCGTCGGAGCCGTTGCCGGCGAAGACCTGCTCGGGCTTGATGCGATGATGGGCCGCGACCGTCTCGCGCAGTGCGCGCGCGAGCGGGTCGGGATAGCGGCGCAGCGTGTCGCCGGTGTCGCCGAGTTCGCGTGCGATCGCCGCGACGACGCGCGGCGAAGGCGGATAGGGATTCTCGTTGGTGTTCAGCTTGACGGGGTGTGCGAGCGCGGGCTGTTCGCCCGGCACGTAAGGCACGAGTTGCTGAACGACGTCGCTCCAGTAACGGCTCACCGCTTGGCTCCTGACGGGCAAAAACGACCAGATTACCGCATGTGGACGCTGCGGTGCGCGATTGCGCACGACGGAGACACCGCCCGGCGCCGCCGGACGGCACGTTGCACCATGCCGGTGCGGTGGGAGTCAGTTGCGATGCAGTTGCATCGTCGCGCGGTCGAGTTCGCCCTTGACGACCATCGGCATCACGGCGAGCGCGCGCTCGATCGATGCGTCGATCACGTCCTGCTCCTCGCGGCGCGGCGGCTTCAGCACGAAGTTCGCGACGTCGGGCTTTGCGCCGGCGCGCGCGCCTTCCGGGATCAGGTCGCGCGGATGGCCGATGCCGATGCGCAGGCGCCAGTATTGCTGCGACGACAGATGCGCGGTGATGTCCTTCAGGCCGTTGTGACCGCCGCTGCCGCCGCCGAGCTTCAGCTTCACCGTGCCGGGCGGCAGATCGAGTTCGTCGTGTGCGACGAGGATCTGGTCGGGCAGGATCTTGAAGAAACTCGCGAGCGCGACGACCGACTGGCCGGAGCGGTTCATGTAGGTTTGCGGCTGGAGCAGGTGGACTTCCTCGCCATGCAGGCGCGCTTTCGCGTAGAAGCCGTGGAAGCGGCGCTCGTCGCGCAGCGTCGCGCCGGCTTCGCGGGCGAGCTGGTCGATCAGCCAGAAGCCGGCGTTGTGGCGCGTCGCAGTATATTCCGCCCCGGGATTGCCGAGGCCGACGATCAGTTTGATCATGACGTTTCGTAGGCGGCAGCGCCCGCCTGGGCGCAGAAAAAGAAAAACCCGCCGGGCAAGCCGCGGCGGGTTGCGTCGACCGTTTCTTGAAACGGATCGAACGGGCGCGTAGGCGGCCGCTTAGGCAGCCGGCGTTTCGCCTTCGCCTGCTGCGTCCGACACGGCGCCAGCCGGGACCGTCGCCGAGGCGACAACCGGGTTTTCCGCGTCGACGTGCGCGACCAGCGTCACGCCCTTCGGCAGTGCGATGTCCTTCGCGTGCAGCGACTGACCTGCTTCGATCTTCGACAGATCGACTTCGAGGAATTCCGGCAGAGCCGACGGCAGGCACTCGACTTCGATTTCCGTCGCGACGTGCGAGACGATGGCGCTCGACAGCTTCACTGCCGGGCTGACTTCAGCGTTCAGGAAGTGCAGCGGCACCTTCGTGTGCAGCTTCTTCTTCGCGTCGACGCGCTGGAAGTCCACGTGCAGCACGAGTTGCTTGAACGGGTGGTATTGCACGTCGCGCAGCAGAACCTGTTGCGACTGGCCAGCCACTTCGAGGTCGAGGATCGACGAGTGGAAGGCTTCCTTCTTCAGCGCGTGCCACAGCGCGTTGTGATCGAGTTCGATCTTTTGCGGGGCTGCTTCGCCACCGTAGACGATACCCGTGGTCTTACCGGCGTTGCGCAGGCGGCGGCTCGCACCCGTACCTTGCTCTTGGCGCTCGAAAGCGACGACTTTCATGTGATTCTCCATTAGCTGCCCGCGACCAGGCAGTAAAACGGGGCCGGCGAAATGGCGGCCCCCGATGAAACGGACGGGGTTTCGTCTATCCCGTCCGATTGTGCAAAAAGCGAAGCGTTGCCGCTTCGCTTTCCGCGCATACTTTGTCGTGTCGTTCCGCGATCAGGATTCCGCGAACAGCGACATCACCGAGTCGCCGCGGCGAATCCGCGAGAACGTTTCGGCCAGCAGGCTCGCGCTCGTCAGCGAGCGGATCTTCGAGCAGCCGAGCGATTCGGCCGACAGCGGGATCGTATCGGTGACGACCAGCTCGTCGAGTGCCGATGCGGCGATACGCTCGGCGGCGCCACCCGACAGAACCGGGTGCGTCGCGTACGCGAACACCTGCTTCGCACCGCGATCCTTCAGCACTTGCGCTGCCTTGCAGAGCGTGCCGGCCGTATCGACCATGTCGTCCATGATCACGCAGGTGCGGCCTTCGACTTCACCGATGATGTTCATCACTTCGGCGACGTTCGCCTTCGGACGACGCTTGTCGATGATTGCGAGATCGCAGTTGAGCTGCTTCGCGAGTGCCCGGGCACGGACCACGCCGCCGACGTCCGGCGACACGACGAGCAGATCCGAGTAGTTCTGCTTGCGCAGGTCGCCCAGCAGGATCGGCGTTGCGTAGATGTTGTCGACCGGGATGTCGAAGAAGCCTTGAATCTGGTCGGCGTGCAGATCCATCGTGATGATCCGCTCGACGCCGGCGATTTCCAGCATGTTCGCGATGACCTTCGCCGAGATCGCGACGCGCGCCGAGCGCGGGCGACGGTCCTGGCGGGCATAGCCGAAGTAGGGGATGGCGGCGGTGATCCGGCCGGCGGACGCACGCTTGAGCGCGTCGACCATGATCATCAGTTCCATCAGGTTGTCGTTCGTCGGCGCGCACGTGGATTGCAGGACGAAGACGTCCTTGCCGCGCACGTTTTCCTGGATCTCGACCTGGATCTCGCCGTCGGAGAAACGGCTGACCATTGCTTTGCCGAGGGGGATTCCAAGGATATTGACGACTTCCTGGGCGAGCGCGGGATTCGCGTTACCAGTAAAGACCATCAAGCCATCATGGCTGTGGCTGCTCATCGTGCACCTGCTTCAGGCTTAGGCGGGAAATGCGGGAAAATTTTTGGCAGGGGAGGAAGGACTCGAACCCTCGCATGCCGGAATCAAAATCCGGTGCCTTGACCAACTTGGCGACTCCCCTACACTCAACTGATAACTTTACCGGACTTGTAGGCCATCCGATAAAGCAAAACTTCATGACGCGAAAGCGAAGAGCGGATGCTCGTTCAGACTCTCGGCAACTGCACCGTTCCAACCGGCGGGCAGCTTGGCTTTCGCCGCTTCTGCCTCGTGCCTGCTATGAAACGCTGCAAACACGCTTGCTCCGGAGCCGGTCATCCTCGCGGGGGTCACATCATACAACCATTTGACCACCTGCGCAACTTCCGCGTACTTACTTGTCACAACTTGCTGCATGTCGTTCCGGCCGAAACTGTCTGGCCATCCCGCATCGCTGTTTTGCTGTGCAAGAAAGTCCGTAATTGTGACGCGCTTCGTATCTCTTGTCAACAACTCGTCTGAAAAAATTTCAGCGGTTGGGACATGAACGCGTGGCGTCACAACCAAGAACCAGCGAGTCGGCAATTCTACCTCAGCTAATTCTTCTCCGATACCCTCTGCGAACGCATTTTTTCCAAAAACAAAAAACGGGACGTCCGCGCCGAGTTTCACCGCGAGCGACTGCAGTTCCGCACGCGGCAGATCGAGCTGCCACAGGCGGTTCAGCGCGAGCAGCGTCGTCGCCGCGTCGGAGCTGCCGCCGCCAAGGCCCGCGCCCATCGGCAGGCGCTTGTCGATCTCGATGTCGACGCCGGCCGCGGTGCCCGTGTGCGTTTTCAGCAGGTTGGCTGCGCGCACGACGAGATCGCTCTCCTCGGGCACGCCCGGCACGTCGGTGACGCGTGCGACGCGACCGTCGTCGCGCAGCGTGAAGTGCAGCGTATCGCCCCAGTTCAGCAGCTGGAACACGCTCTGCAGATCGTGATAGCCGTTCGGTCGACGGCCGGTGATGTGCAGGAACAGGTTGAGTTTCGCGGGCGCAAGGCAGTTGCGCAGCGAGCGGGTCGAATCGGTCATGCGTATGTCGGGGCTAGGTTCACGTGCTTACTGGTCGAGCACGAGCTTGATGTCGAGCGGCGGCGTCGCGCGCACGAGGTTGACGCGTTTGACGCCCGTGGCCGGTGCGTCCGCGTAGGCGAGATAGTCGATCGTCCAGCCGTCCTGGCGAATCTGCTTGACGTGCGTCGTGTCCGCCGGGTCGCGCACCGTCTGCGCGGGCGTCGCGGGCGCGGGCGTCGGCAGCAGCCAATAGCGCAGACCGGCCAGCGGCAGCGAGAAGCCGAGCGCGTTCTGCATCAGTTCGCCGACGTCGGTCGCGTATTGCGGTTGGCGGTTCGGCAGTTCGAGCGATGCGGCCTGCGGCGTCGATTTCACGACCGCGAGCGTCTGGCCGAGCGGGCTGCGCAGTTCCAGCGACACGTCGTCGCCGTTTTCCTGCCAGTCGAAGTTGCCGTATACGTTCTGCGGTCGGCCGAGGCGGTCGCTGTACTGCACCGCGAAGCGGCCGTGATACGCGTGTGTCGCGGCCGTCTGCAGCACGGTGCCCGACGGCGCATTCGCCGACGGCGGCGTGCTCGCGCAGCCGACGAGCGCGAGCGCGGCGCCGGCCGCGGCCAGCGTGCGCAGCGCGCGGGAAGACGAGGAAAACATCGGGAACATCCGCATCAAAGGCCGTTGATCTGCAGGCGCTTGAGCGTCTGCACGAGCGTGTCGTTGTCGGGTTCGAGCTTCTGCGCGGCACGCCACGCGACGCGCGCGTCTTCCTGCGCGCCGCTCTTCCACAGCACTTCGCCGAGGTGCGCGCCGATCTCGGCGTTGGGTTGCAACTCGTACGCGCGCCGCAGCACCTTCGTTGCGCCGGCCGTGTCGCCCATCCGGTACTTCACCCAGCCGAGGCTGTCCATGATGTACGCGTCGTTCGGCGCGAGCGACAGCGCCTTGTCGATAAGCTTGCTCGCCTCGGGCAGGCGCTGGTTACGATCGGCCAGCGAATAGCCGAGCGCGTTGTACGCCTGCGGGTTGTCGGGCTGCGTGCGGATCAGCTCGCGCAGCTGCTTTTCCATCGCCGCGTAGTGGCCGGTCTTCTCGGCCGCCATGGCGTAGTCGTAGCGCAGGTCGGGATCGTCCGGGAAATCCTGGACCGCCTGCGCGAGTCGCGCCTCGGCTTCCGGATAGCGCTTCGCGGTGAACAGGATCGACGCGTCGGTGCGTGCGACCACGGCCGCATCGCGCGGATCGCTGATCGGCAGGTCGTCGAGCACCTTGCGCGCCTCGTCGGTCTTGCCCTGTTTCTGCAGCAGCTGCGCGCGCGTGATCTGCGCGGGCAGGTAGTGCTGGCTCGTCTGGTCGACCTTGTCGAGCCATTGCGACGCCTGCGCGTCGTTGCCCTGCTCGATCGAGATCTGCGCGAGGTAGATGTAGCCCTGACCGACGTCGAGGTTCGGCTGCTTGTCGCCGAGCTGCACGTACTGCTTCAGGTACGCGGTCGCGTCGTCGAGTTTCTTCTGCTGGATCTTGATCAGCGCGAGCGCCATCAGCGGCGTCGGGTCCTTCGAGTCGAGCTTGCGCATCGTCTCGAACTGCTTCTGCGCGTCGTCGAGACGGTCGTCGGCGAGATAGAGCTGCGACAGCGCGAGGCGCGCATCGCGCGACTTCGGATTCTGCTGAACATATTTCTCGAACGACGCGATGCCGGCCTTGCGCTCGGCCGGCCCCATCTGCGACAGCATCAGCGCTGCCGGCAGATAGTCGGGGCGGATCTGCAGCGCCTGCTTCAGCGACTGCGCCGCGCCTTCCTTGTCGTCGACCGCGAGTTGCTGCCGCGCGATCGCGAGCTGCGCCTCGGGGCGATTCATGTCGTTCTTCAACATGTCCTTCAACACCGCGAGGCCGCCGACGCGGTCGGAGCCGCGCACCAGCAGTGCCTGCAGCGCGAGGATCGCGGGGCCGCGCGTTTCGCCCGTCGCGCGGGCCAGTTCGCGCGCGAGCATCGGCTGTGCGTCGGCCGGCTTGCCGGCGAGCACGAGCAGCGCGGCGTCGACTTGCGATGCGCGGTTCGAACCGGGGGCGTACTGGCGCCACAGATCGGCCGCGGACAGCGCGTCGGCCGGGCTTTGCGCGCCGAGCGCGATTTCGGTCGCACGCTGCGCCATGCGCGGGTCGCGCGTGTCGCGGGCGAGCGCGAGGTAGGTCTGGTAGGCCGGCGCAGGCTGGTTGCGCTGGAGCGCGACCTCGGCGGCCAGCACCTGGTAGACGATCTGGCTCGTCAGAGGGACGCCCGGGAGATCCTTTTTCTCGTCCGGCAACACGTGCTCGAACGCGCCCTGCGGCTCCGCGTCGTCCGATGCCGGATTCTGCGCGTGAGCCGGGAAGGCGGTGAGGGTCCACGCGGCGAACAGCGCGGCGCCGAGCGCACGGCGGACCGGGAAGGCGCGCGCGCCGCGCACGGCGGCGGGGCGCTTCAGAAGCAGCTTCGAGGGCAAGGTCATGGAAATCCGTTCGATGTTTCAACCGATTGTAACGCGCTCGCTACAATACACGCACGATCGTGAATCCAGTCTCAGACCCGCAAAACATGCCAGAGTTGCCAGAAGTCGAAGTCACGCGCCGGGGCATCGAGCCCTTTGTCGCGGGCCGCCGCGTCGAGCGTGTCGACGTCCGTACCGCGATGCTGCGCTGGCCCGTGCCGGCGGGGCTCGCCGAGCAATTGCGCGCGCGCGAGGTGCTCGCCGTCGAGCGTCGCGGCAAGTATCTGCTGTTCGAGGTCGACGCGGGCTGGTTCATCGTTCATCTCGGGATGACCGGCACATTGCGCGTGCTGCCCGCGGCTGGCGTGCCGGTCGCTGCCAAACACGATCACATCGACTGGATCTTCGACGAATTCGTGCTGCGGTTCCGCGATCCGCGCCGTTTCGGCGCGGTGCTGTGGCACCCGCGCGAAGCGGGCGACGTGCATGCGCATCCGTTGCTCGCGAGCCTCGGCGTTGAGCCGTTCTCGCCGGCGTTCACCGGCGCGCTGCTGCACGCGCGCACGCGCGGCCGCACGGTGTCGGTCAAGCAGGCGCTGCTCGCGGGCGACATGGTCGTCGGCGTCGGCAACATCTATGCGTCGGAGAGCCTGTTTCGCGCGGGCATCCGGCCGACGACCGCCGCCGGCAAGGTGTCGCTGCCGCGCTACGAGCGGCTGGCCGACGCGGTGCGCGCGACCCTCGCCGACGCGATCGAGCGCGGCGGCAGCACGCTGCGCGATTTCGTCGGCAGCAACGGCGAAAGCGGCTATTTCCAGCTCGACTGCTTCGTCTACGATCGTGCAGGGCTGCCTTGCCGCGCATGCGGCACGCCGATCCGCCAGATCGTGCAGGGGCAGCGCTCGACCTATTTCTGCCCGACCTGTCAGCGTTGAGTCGCGCGTTGCAACCACTTTCCAAAGATTCGAACACTTGAAGCCGCCCCGCATTGCTCCCGCTCCGTTCCCCGTCACGCCGCTGCATCGCACGTTCGCCACGCGCCTGATCGCCTGGCAGCGCGTGCACGGCCGCCACGACCTGCCGTGGCAGAACACCCGCGATCCCTACTGGATCTGGCTGTCGGAAATCATGCTGCAGCAGACGCAGGTCTCGACCGTCGTCCCGTATTACGTGCGCTTTCTCGAGCGCTTTCCCGACGTCGCCGCGCTCGCGGCCGCGCCGTCCGACGACGTGATGGCGCTATGGGCCGGGCTCGGCTACTACTCGCGCGCGCGCAACCTGCATCGCTGCGCGCAGGTCGTCGTCGCCGAGCATGGCGGCGTATTCCCGTCGACGCCGGAAGCGCTCGCCGAACTGCCGGGCATCGGCCGTTCGACGGCCGCGGCGATCGCGTCGTTCGCGTACGGTGCGCGCGCGACGATCCTCGACGGCAACGTGAAGCGCGTGCTGGCGCGGGTGTTCGGCGTCGAAGGCTTTCCGGGCGAAAAGCGCGTCGAGAACGACATGTGGGCGCTTGCGGAATCGCTGCTGCCGGATGCCGCGAACGCGGCCGACGTGAGTGCCTATACGCAAGGGCTGATGGATCTCGGCGCGACGCTGTGCGTGCGCGGCAAGCCGGATTGCGCGCGCTGTCCGTTTGCGGGCGACTGCGTCGCGCAATCGACGGGCCGGCAGCGCGAACTGCCGGCCGCGCGGCCGAAGAAGGCCGTGCCGACGCGCAAGACCTGGATGCTCGTGCTGCGCGACGGCGACGCCGTGCTGCTCGAGCGGCGTCCGCCGGTCGGCATCTGGGGCGGCCTGTGGTGCCTGCCGCAGGCAGACGGCGATGCGGCACTCGCGGAACTCGCACGCGGCTTCGGCGGTGGCGGCCCGGTGCCGCTCGCGCCTTTCACGCACACGTTCACGCATTTCCGGCTCGAGATCGAGCCGCGGCTGAGCGATGTGGCCGACGGCGAGCAGCCGTTCACGCACGCGCAGGATGCCGAGACGGCGTGGGTGCCGTTGGCGGGGCTCGATGCGTACGGTGTGCCGGCGCCCGTGCGCAAGCTGCTCGATGCGTTGAGCGGGCCGCTGCTGTAAAGAACGGGGAAGGGCGCGGCGCGGCCGCGCTCACCGAAGCGCCGGGCCGCAGCGGGTGTTTTGCCCGCCAGGATGATCCGCTCGGCGACGCCGCCGCGGTACGCTTGGCCGACCGCGGCTTACAGCCATCCGTGCCGGTCGAGCACGTGGTGCACGGCATCGATCCGCGCGCCGACGTCCGGAAATTCCATCAATTTCTGCCGCGCACGCAGGTCGAGTGGCAGCAGTTCAGCGAGGCGGTTCGATACCCAGCTCGGATCGTCGAGGCGGAACGGTTCGCCGAACGGCATCTTGTCCGGTTCGGATTTCTTCAGTGCTTCGATGATGCGCTCCAGCACCTCGGCACACGAGCCGAATTGCGCAAGCGCCTGTTCGCCTTCGAGCGGAATGTCGTCGGGCAACGGCTCCGCGATCCCGACCAGCAGCCCGTTGCCTTCGACGCGATACGACAGAAGCTCGAATCGCTGCGTGCCGATCGCCTGCAGGTACAGCATCCCGAACTCGCCGGTATCGCATTCGGTGATGCGCGCCATGCAGCCGATCGTCTCGGGCACCGACACGGCGCCGTCCTGCGCGACTTCGGGCCCGCTCTTCAGCAGGCACACGCCGAACGGTGCGTCGTCGCGCAGGCATGCGCGGGACATGTCGAGATAGCGCGCCTCGAACACCTTGAGCGGCAGCCAGCCACCGGGGAACAGCACCGTGTGCAGCGGAAACAGCGGCAGGTCGATCAGGGTGGTCGATAGCGTGGACATGGCGCACCGGCAAGAGGGCGGTGTCGCTAAGGTCGTTCGACCTCGGCGACGAGCCGCGACGACGCGTCGACATCCACGGGCGCGTCACGATGCCGCACGATCACGTTCGCATCGTGCGCGAGGCGCGCGGCGAGCGTTTCCGCGATGAACACCGAGCGATGCTGACCGCCCGTGCAGCCGATGGCGACGGTCAGGTAGCTGCGGTTGTCTTCACGAAAGTGCGGAAGCCATTTCGTCAGGAACGCATGGATGTCGTCGATCATCTGGTGGACGATCGGCAGTGCGTCGAGAAAGGCGATGACCGGCTGGTCCAGCCCGGTGAGCGGGCGCAGCTCATGGTCATAGTACGGGTTCGGCAGCGCGCGCACGTCGAACATCAGGTCGGCATCGAGCGGCACGCCGCGCTTGAAGCCGAACGACTCGAACATCACCATCAGGTCGTTGTTCTTCTGTTCGATGAAGCGCTTGACCCACGTGCGCAGCACGTTCGCGCGCAGCGTGCTGGTATCGATCTGGTGACCGAATTCGGCGAGCGGTGCGACCAGTTCGCGTTCGCGCTCGATCGCTTCCTCGAGCGAGGACAGCAGCCCGACGTTCGCGTCGTGCGACGGCGAACCGGACAGCGGGTGGCGCCGGCGCGTTTCGGAGAAGCGCTGGATCAACGCCTGCGTGCTCGCGTTGAGGAACAGCACGCGGACATCGTGCTCGAGCGACAGCGCGCGGATCAGGCCGGGCATTTCGTCCAGCGATGCGCTCGAACGCGCGTCGATCGCGACCGCGAGCCGGTGCTGGCCGCCGTCGGCCAGGTAGCGGGCGAGTTCGGGCAGCACGTGCGGCGGCAGGTTGTCGACGCAGTAGTAGCCTGCGTCTTCGAGCGCGTTCAGCGCGACGGACTTGCCTGAGCCGGAGATGCCGGTGATGAGGACGATGCGCATGGGAAGCAGAGAATCCTGACGTTTCATCATAGCACCGGCTCGACGCGTCGGCGCTGCGAGGCCGGCGCGCGGGAGCGTTACACGAGCTTGCCGGGGAACTGACTATCGGGATCTTGCATCGCGAGTCGTTGCCGATCCATGAAATCGCGCAACGTGTCGATTCCGCGCAACTGCAGGATCGTGTTCCGCACGGCCGCCTCGACGAGCACCGCGAGGTTGCGGCCAGCCGCCACCTGGATCGTGACCTTGCTGATCGGCAGGCCGAGCACGTCGACCGTCTGGCTTTCGAGCGGCAGGCGCTGGAATTCGCCGTCCGGGCGGCGCACGAGCTGGACGATCAGTTTCAGCTTCATTTTCCGGCGCACCGCTGTTTCACCGAAGATCGTCTTGATGTCGAGCAGGCCGAGGCCGCGCACTTCGAGCAGGTTCTGCAGCAGCGGCGGGCAGCGGCCTTCGACGAAATCGGGGCCAAGTCGCACGAAATCGACCGCGTCGTCGGCGACGAGGCCGTGGCCGCGGCTGATCAGCTCGAGGCCGAGTTCGCTCTTGCCGAGGCCCGAATCGCCGGTCAGCAGCACACCCATCCCGAGGATGTCGATGAACACGCCGTGCAGCGTCGCGCGCGGCGCGAGAATCCGCGACATGTAGAGCCGCAGGCTGTCGATCACCGCAGCGGCCGACATCGGCGTCGTGAACAGCGGCGTGGACGAGCGCGTGCAGCGCAGCACGAGTTCGGGCGGTGCCGCGGCGCCGCCGGCGACGACGAGGAACGGTGGCTCGAGGGCGATCAGCTCGGCCATGTGGCGCGAACGGTCTTCGTCGGTTTGCCGCTGGTAGTAGTCGATTTCGGCTTCGCCGAGCACCTGGATCCGGTTCGGGTGGATCAGGTTCAGGTGGCCGACGAGGTCGGCGCTCGACGTTGCGTTGCCGACGGTATCGGCCGAAAAACCGCGCTCCCAGCCTTCATGCCCCGTCAGCCAGCTCAGCTTCAGCGTGGCCGCGTTGTCGTCGAAGATGCTCTGGGCGTTGATGCTGGACGTATCCATGACTCTCGTCACTCCAATGGGCCGGTGTTCAGGCGCGCGGCGACGGACGTCGCCATGCCGGGCGGCCCTGGAAGGCGGCGCGTGCCGCCTCGTACCGGAAAAATTCCGCCCGGATCAACTCAAGGTTGCCACTGAGTGAGCAGGCGATGCAACTCGGCGATATCCGTTTCGTTGTGCAGACGCTCGCGCGCGTCGCGATCGGACAGCAGTTGCGCGATTTCCGACAGGATCTCGAGGTGCTGCTGGGTGGCTTGCTCGGGGACGAGCAGGAAAATCAGGAGACCGACGGGCTGGCCGTCGGGGGCTTCGAACGGGATCGCGTCGGCGAGCCGGACGAACGCGGCGAGCGGGTGCTTGAGACCCTTGATGCGCCCGTGCGGAATCGCGACGCCTTCGCCGAGCCCGGTCGAGCCGAGGCGCTCGCGCGCGAACAGGTTGTCCGTGACGGTGCTGCGGGCGATGCCGTTCTGATTCTCGAACATCAGCCCGGCTTGTTCGAAGACGCGTTTCTTGCTGGTGACGGAGAGGTCGATGACGACGTTCTCTATGGGCAGGATTTTGGCTAGGCGATTCATGTTGGCAGGCGATTGGGCGGCCTGGGGTCTCCTTGCGGCGGCAGACTGATTTTCCATGTTCGGCGATATCAAGGCGTTCGGCATCGGAAACCTGCAAGGCAGCTACCGCACCCAACGCCCCCCGGCGATAACCGGAACATTATAGAGCACAGCCGCGCGCGTGGCGCGGCATGGACGGACCGGTCGCACCACTGCCGCTCGGACACAAAAAAAACGCCCGGCGAACCGGGCGGCGTGTGTATTGCGGGGAACGTTATTGCGGCGGCAGTTCGATCTGATCGATCGACGGCTGCAGCTTGATCGGGTCGTGCGCATGGGTCTGCAGACGCTCCATGTGCTTGACGACCTGGCGATCCAGCTTGTCGATCAGCAGATCGATCGCAGCATACAGGTTGCCGTTCGCGCTTTCGACGAAGATGTCCTTGCCCTTCAGGTGCAGGTTGATTTCCGCGCGCTGCTGCTTGTCCTTTTCCTTGTGATTGTCGACCGAGAGGATCACAGTGCCATCGATCACCTGATCGCTATGCCGTAGCACCCGGTCCAGCTTGGTGATCACGTATTCGCGAATTGCAGGCGTGACTTCGAGATGATGTCCACTGATCTTCAGGTTCATAGTGCTTCTCCAAGCGAGTGACCACCCGGCCGCATCGAGGCGGCGCTCCGGTCGACTTGCCCCTGCCGCAGGTAGCGGCAAATTCGCGGACGAGTCGCCCGGCCTGTTCCCCGTGTGCGCGGTGGCCGGAACACGCCTGCCGCCGGGCAGGCAGCAGGCTTAAAGAGACTTGCGCAGATTCACTGCCGGGATTTTGAGGGCTTCGCGATACTTGGCAACCGTGCGGCGCGCGACCACGAATCCCTGTTCTGCCAGCAGCTCGGCAATGCGGCTGTCCGAAAGTGGCGATTTTGGGTCTTCAGCTCCTATCAGTTGCTTGATCAGGGCTCGGATGGCGGTCGACGATGCGGCGCCTCCGGTGTCGGTCGAAACGTGTGATCCGAAGAAGTACTTAAATTCAAGCGTCCCGAACGGGGTCAGCATGTACTTGCCTGTTGTCACACGGCTGACAGTCGACTCGTGTAGGCCCAGCGTATCAGCTATTTCCCGCAAAACCAAGGGGCGCATGGCAATTTCACCGTGCGCAAAGAAATTCTTCTGACGTTCGACAATAGCCTGCGCGACACGCAGGATCGTGTCGAATCGCTGCTGGATATTCTTGATCAGCCAGCGTGCTTCCTGGAGCTGCTGTTTCAACGATCCGGCCGACGGATCGCCGCGGCTGTTGCGCAGGATGTTCGCGTACAGGTTGTTGATCCGCAGGCGCGGCATCACTTCCGGATTGAGTTCCGCGAGCCAGCCCTGGCCGGCCTTCTTCACGATGATGTCGGGCACGACGTAGTCGGCCTCGGCCTTGCCGTATGCGGCGCCGGGGAACGGCTCCAGCGAACGGATCAGCGCGTGCGCGTCGCGCAGCGCATCGTCGCTCGCCTTCAGGTGCTTGCGCAGCCGCGTGAAGTCGCGCGCGGCGAGCAGTTCGAGATGCTGCGACACGATCTCCAGTGCGAGCGTGCGCGTGGGGGACGGATCGAGGCGCAACAACTGCAGCTTCAGGCATTCCGACGCCGAGCGGGCCCCGACCCCGGGCGGATCGAAACTGTGCAGCAGCGCGAGCGCCGCATTCAGTTCGTCGCAGTCGATTTCCAGTTCCGGCGGCAGGTCGGCGAGCACTTCGTCGAGCGAGGCGGTCAGGTAGCCGTCGTCGTCGAGCGATTCGATCAGGAACATCACGAGCGCGCGATCGCGCGGGCTGGCCTGCGTGACGCGCAATTGCGCGGACAGGTGGTCGCGCAGCGACGTCGCCGCTTCCTGTACCTGCAGCGGGGGGAGGTCGTCGTCGTCCGATGCGCCGCTCGAGCGGCCGAACTCGTCGAGATTCCACTGCGGGCCGTCGCCGGCGTCGCCCGATGCGTAGCTGTCGTATTCGTCGGCAGCGGCCGGCTCGTCGCGCTCGGCGCGGTCGCTCGACTGGCTGCTGCCGTTCGCGGCACCCGGCTCGGTGTTCTGGCCGGGAGGCGTCTGCGCGATCAGCGATCCGTCCGCCGCGACGCGCAGCGGGCTCGCGATCCATTCGTCGTCGTTCTCGAGCAGTGGATTCTGCGCGACGGCCATCGCGACTTCCTGCTGCAGTTCGAGCGTCGACAGCTGCAGGAGCCGGATCGACTGCTGCAGTTGCGGCGTCAGTGCCAGGTGTTGCGACAGGCGGAGTTGAAGGCTGGCTTTCATGGCAGAGAGGGAGTCATACCGGCAGTTTGCCACGACCCAGGCGCCTTGAGCCATCCGCGATTACGCGCGGCGCGGCGTACGGCCGCAGGGGCCGCCGTGCGGGGCACGCGGACGCGGCCCCGCGCGGCGATGCCGGGCGCCGGAGCGGCGGCCAGCCACGGGGGAAGTTACATGCGGAAGTGTTCGCCGAGGTACACGCGGCGCACGCTTTCGTTTTCGATGATTTCGCTCGGCGCGCCGGCGGCGAGCACCGAACCGTCGCTGATGATGTATGCGTGGTCGCAGATGCCGAGCGTTTCGCGGACGTTGTGATCGGTAATCAACACGCCGATGTTCCGCTGCTTCAGGAACTTGACGATCTTCTGGATCTCGAGCACCGCGATCGGGTCGACGCCTGCGAACGGTTCGTCGAGCAGGATGAAGTTCGGGTTGGTCGCCAGCGCGCGCGCGATCTCGACGCGACGGCGTTCGCCGCCCGACAGCGACAGCGCCGGGTTCTCGCGCAGATGGCCGATCTGCAGCTCGTCGAGCAGCGCCTCGGTGCGCGACGCGATCGCGTCCTTCGACAGCCGCTTGCCGTCTTCGCCGTGCTGCAGTTCGAGCACCGCGCGGATGTTTTCCTCGACGGTCAGCTTGCGGAACACCGATGCTTCCTGCGGCAGGTACGACAGGCCGAGCGACGCACGCTTGTGGATCGGCAGCAGGCTGATCGAGCTGCCGTTCAGCGAGATCTCGCCCGCGTCGAGCGGCACGAGGCCGACGATCATGTAGAACGACGTCGTCTTGCCGGCGCCGTTCGGGCCGAGCAGGCCGACGACTTCGCCGCTCTTCACGTCGAGCGACACGTCCTTGACGACCGTGCGCGAGCCGTAGCGTTTCTTCAGGTTGCGGACGACGAGCGAGCTCGTCGTGCCGGCCGGCTGGCGGTTCGGAAGCGCGTTCATTGGCCCGGCGCTCCCTGGATCGTGGTCGACGGCGACAGCTTCGCCGGCGCGCCGTTCAGCTGCCCGGGGCCGCCGTTCTTCGGCGACAGCATCGCGCGCACGCGGCCGTTCGGGTTGCCCGGCGCCGCGACGTCCTTGCCGCCCTTCGCGGTGTAGAAGTCGCGCTGGCCGTCGTACGTGATCACGCTGCCGTGCACGGTATCGGCGATCGTCGACGTGCCTTGCAGGCGGCGCACGGTCGCGGCGGTGGTCAGCGTCGTCAGGTCCTGCTTGCCGTCGTAGTCGATGCGCTCGGCGTCGCCGTCGATGTACTCGTCGAGACCTTCGCGCTTCTGGCGGAACGTCGCGTGCTTCTTGCCGCTGCCGAACGACGTCGCGTACTGATAGCCTTCGGGATCCTGGCGCACTTCGACGCGGTCACCCTTGATGATGATCGTGCCTTTCGTGATCACGACGTTGCCGGTCGCGACCGTCACCTGCTTCAGGTCGTCATAGGTCAGGTTGTCGGCCTCGACGTTGATCGGCTTGTTCTGGTCGGCCTTCTCGGCATGGGCGAGCGGCGCCAGCCCGACGAGCGGGAGCGCCACGAGCGTCGCGGCGAGCGCGGCGCGGACGGCGCGCGCAGCGCCGCCGGAATTCTGTCGAGGGAACGGTTCGTTCATGCAGTCACGTGAGGGATGCGTCACCTGGATTGACCTTTCGAGCCGCCGGACGTGTCCGCAGCGGCGATCGTGCCGCGCACGTTGCCGTAAAGCTCGATGACCCGGGTGACGTTGTTGTACTTCATGCCGTCGGTCGCGTTGACGAGCGACAGGCCGCGCTGAAGTTTAACCGGCTTTTCGGTCTGGATCACATCGTCATTGACGAAGATCCGGAAATGCTGGGAATCGGCCTGCATCTGCGGATCGCCGCCGCCGGCCACGCGCAGGATGCGTGCGTCGTCGTACAAGTCGACGATCGACACGTCGCCGTTGACGGTGCCGCGCTTCGCGGTGGTCGTCACGACCGGCTTGCCGGGCTGGAATGCGCGCATGGCCGGATCGGTCAGGTCGCTGTTTTCGGTGTCTTCGTAATGGATCAGCTTCGCGGCCGTCAGGCGGTATTGCGTCGTGCCCGTCTGGTCGAGTTCGGTGACCGAGAAGTTGTCCGCGAAATAGTCGGGCGTGTGGCGCTTCGGCTGCACGGTGCCTTCGCCGGGCGGTGGCAACGTCGCCTGCAGCAGCCACCACGTGATGCCCGCGAGTGCGGCGACCGCGACGAGCGGCAGCAGCTGGGTCCAGCGGAAATGCGTGTTCATCCGTCAGGCTCCGCAGGCAGCCGCGAGCAGCGCGTCGTAGCGGCGCTGCGCGCGCAGGATCGCGTCGCAGACTTCGCGCACCGCGCCGTTGCCGCCGCGGGCCTCGGCCACCCAGTGCGCGCGGGCGATCACCTCGGGGTGCGCGTTGGCCGGTGCCGTCGCGAAGCCGCAGCGCAGCATCACCGGCAGGTCGGGCCAGTCGTCGCCCATGTAGCCGGCGGCGTCGGCGGTGATGCCGAGCGACGCGATCAGGTCGTCGAACACGGCGAGCTTGTTCTCGACGCCCTGGAACAGATGCGCGATCTTCATTTCCTTCGCGCGGGCCGCGACGATTTCCGAGCGGCGCCCGGTGATGATCGCGGTCGCGATGCCGGCCTCGCCGAGCAGCTTCACGCCGTGGCCGTCGAGCGAATTGAACGACTTCATCGCGTCGCCTGCCGCGGTAAACAGCAGGCCGCCGTCGGTCAGCACACCGTCGACGTCGAAAATCATCAGCTTCACGCGGCTCGCGCGTTCGGCCGCAGTCAGCGCTGCGCTCATCAGATCACCTTCTTCGAAAACAGGTCGTGCATGTTCAGCGCGCCAATCAGTGCGCCGTCGGCATCGACCACCAGCATCTGGTTGATCCGGTGGCGCTCCATCAGTTCCACGGCTTCGACCGCGAGATGGTCGGGGCCGATCGTCCGCGGTTTGCGCGTCATCACGTCGACGATCGGCAGCGTGCGGAAATCGCCGTCGCGCGCCAGCACGCGGCGCAGGTCGCCGTCGGTGAAGATGCCGGCCACGCGGCCGTCGGCGTCGACCACGGCGGTCATGCCGAGCCGCTTCGCGGTGATCTGGAACAGTGCGTCCGACAACGTCGCGTCGAGCCCGACGCGCGGAATGTCGTCGCCCGAGCGCATCACGTCGCGCACGTGGGTGAGCAGGCGCCGGCCGAGCGCGCCGCCCGGATGCGAGCGCGCGAAATCCTCGGAGCCGAAGCCGCGCGCGTCGAGCACCGCGACGGCGAGCGCATCGCCGAGCGCGAGCGCGGCGGTCGTGCTCGCGGTGGGGGCGAGGTTCAGCGGGCAGGCTTCTTTCGAGACCGCGGCGTTCAGGTTCACGTCGGCGAGCGTGCCGAGGCTCGATTCCGCACGGCCCGTGATCGCGATCAGCTTCGCGCCGATCCGCTTCACGAGCGGCAGGATCGCGACGAGTTCTTCCGACTCGCCGGAATAGGAGATGCCGATGAAGACGTCGTCCGACGTGACCATGCCGAGGTCGCCGTGGCTGGCCTCGGCCGGGTGGACGAAGAAGGCCGGCGTGCCGGTGCTCGCCAGCGTGGCCGCGATCTTGCGGGCGATATGCCCCGATTTGCCGATGCCGGATACGACGACGCGGCCGCGGCAGCCGAGCAGCAGCGCGACGGCCTGGACGAAGTCGCCGTCGAGCTGGTCGCGCAGCGCGCGCACGGCGTCCGCCTCGATGTCGAGCACGTCGCGGGCGAGCGCGAGCGCCCGATCATCATTGATTTTCGCTATCATGCGCGGAGTATAGCAAAGGCGTTTGTTCGCCGCGCCGCGCCTTCGGACTCGTCCGATGCCGCTTGCCCACCGCCACCACCCGCGCCCGCATTGCCGTGGCCCCGACGAACGAGGACGCTTCGCCCGTGATTTCCCCGCTCGAAATGACCCTGCTGCTGCTGCTGGCCTCGGTGGTGGGCGTCGTCGTATTTCGCTCGTTGAACCTGCCGCCGATGCTCGGCTACCTGACCGTCGGCATCCTGGTCGGGCCGCACGCGTTCGGCGTCGCCGCGGATCTGGAGCGGGCCGAGCATCTCGCGGAATTCGGCGTGGTGTTCCTGATGTTCTCGATCGGCCTCGAATTCTCGCTCGCGAAGCTGCGGGCGATGCAGCGGCTCGTGTTCGGGCTGGGCCTCCTGCAGGTGGTCGCGACGCTCGTGCTCGCGCTGGCGCTCGGCATGCTGTTCGAGCGCTGGGTGCACATCACGTGGCAGGGCTGCATCGCGCTCGGCGGCGCGCTCGCGATGTCGTCGACGGCGATCGTGTCGAAGATGCTCGCCGAGCGGCTCGAGATCGAGACCGCGCACGGCCGCAACATCTTCGGCGTGCTGCTGTTCCAGGATCTGGCCGTGGTGCCGCTGCTGATCGTGATCGCCGCGTTCGGCGCCGAGTCGTCGAAGGATCTCGCGCTCACGCTCGGTTTCGCGGCGGTCAAGATCGTGATCGCGCTGGCGCTGCTGCTGATCGTCGGGCAGCGTTTCATGACGCGCTGGCTCAACGTCGTCGCGCGGCGCCGCTCGCAGGAGCTGTTCGTGCTGAACCTGCTGCTCGTCACGCTCGGCGCCGCGTTCATCACCGACCGCTTCGGCCTGTCGCTCGCGCTCGGCGCGTTCATCGCGGGCATGCTGATCTCCGAGACGCCGTTCCGCCATCAGGTGGAGGAAGACATCAAGCCGTTTCGCGACGTGCTGCTCGGCCTGTTCTTCGTGACGACCGGGATGCTGCTCGATCCGCGCGTGATCTGGGAGCATCCGTTGCTCGTGTTCGGCTTCTTCGTCGGGCAGATCCTGTTCAAGGGGACGATGATCGCTGGCCTCGCGCGGCTGTTCGGCGCGACGCCGGGCGTCGCGATGCGCACCGGCATCGGCCTCGCGCAGGCCGGCGAATTCGGCTTCGTGCTGCTGAACCTGATCCTCGACCGGCATCTCGTCGATCCGACGCTGCTGCAGGCGATTCTCGCGTCGATGCTGCTGTCGATGCTCGCCGCGCCGTTCCTGATCCAGAATGCCGACCGGATCGTGATGCGGCTGTCGTCGACGGAATGGATGCAGCAGTCGCTGCAGATGACGCGGATCGCGACGCAAAGCCTCAAGCAGCGCGGCCACGTGATCATCTGCGGCTACGGCCGCGCAGGGCAGAACCTGGCGCGCATGCTCGAGCAGGAAGGCATTTCGTACGTCGCGCTGGACCTCGACCCCGATCGCGTGAGCGCGGCCGCGACGGCCGGCGAATCGGTCGTGTTCGGCGACGCGGCGCGCCGCGAGTCGCTGCTCGCGGCGGGTATCCATCGCGCGGCGGCCGTCGCGATCACGTATGCGAACACGCCGTCCGCGCTGCGCGTGCTGCATCACGTGCACGAACTGGAGCCGACGCTGCCGGCGATCGTGCGCACGGTCGACGACGCCGATCTCGAGAAGCTGCTCGCGGCCGGCGCGACCGAGGTGATTCCGGAGATCGTCGAGGGCAGCCTGATGCTCGCGTCGCACACGCTGGTGCTGGTCGGCGTGCCGATGCGCAAGGTCGTGCGGCGTGTCGAGGAGATGCGCGACGAGCGCTACAGCCTGTTGCGCGGCTATTTCCGCGGCGCGGACGATGCGGACGACGACGATCACGAGCAGGTGCGGCTACAATCGGTGCCGGTCGATGCGCGCGCGGACGCGGTCGGGCGCTCGCTGGAGGAACTCGGGCTGTATGCGCTCGGGCTGGAAGTCACGGCGATCCGCCGGCACGGCATCCGCGGCGTCGAGCCCGACCCGCAGACCAAGCTGCGCGCGAGCGACATCGTCGTGCTGCGCGGGCTGCCAGAGGCGCTCGCGCTTGCGGAGGAGCGGCTGTCGCGCCATCGGCGCGAGCCGCCGGCCGCGGTCGCCTGAGTCGCGATTCGATAACCTGACCCGTATTTGTTCGAAACGGTGCCCGATCTTCGCGCACCGTTTTTTTCGGAGAGTTTCATGCCGCATTCGTCGTCGGGCGCACCGCTCGATCCGGTCGCCTTCATCCACAGCCAGATCCGCACCGTGCCCGACTGGCCGCAGCCGGGCGTGATGTTCCGCGACATCACGACGCTGCTGCAGAGCCCGAAGGCGCTGCGCATCCTCGTCGACCTGTTCGTCGAACGCTATGTCGATGCGAAGCTCGACTACGTCGCGGGGCTCGACGCGCGCGGCTTCATCATCGCGCCGATCGTCGCGTACGAATTGAGCGTCGGCTTCGTGCCGATCCGCAAGGTCGGCAAACTGCCGTACAAGACGTGCTCGGAGTCGTACGACCTCGAATACGGCAGCGCGACGGTCGAGATCCACGAAGACGCGTGCCGCGCCGGCGACCGCGTGATCATCATGGACGACCTGATCGCCACCGGCGGCACGATGATGGCGGGGCGCAACCTGCTGCAGCGGCTCGGCGCGGTCGTCGTCGAAGGCGCGGCGATCATCGATCTGCCCGATCTCGGTGGCTCGACGCTGCTGCGCAACGCGGGGCTGCCCGTCTATACCGTCACCGAATTCGCCGGCCACTGAACCACTGGACGCCGGCCCACGCCGCGAGGTCACGATGCCCAACTTCATGCTGTTTCTCGCCACGTCGATTGCGATCACGTTCGCGCCGGGTCCCGACAACCTGCAGGTGCTCGCGCGCGGCATCTCGCAGGGCCGCGCGGCCGGCTTCGTCGCCGCGCTCGGCTTCACGGCCGGGATCCTGTTCCATACGACGCTCGCGGCGCTCGGCGTCGCGGCCGTGTTGCGCTCGTCGCCGGTCGCGTTCCAGATACTGAAGCTCGCGGGCGCCGCGTACCTCGTGTGGATCGGCATCAAGGCGCTGCGCAGCCAGGGTCTCGCGAACGCGCACGAGCGTCCGCCGCAGCCGCTTGGCGCGATCTTCCGGCAGAGCGTGATCGGCAACCTGATGAATCCGAAGGTCACGCTGTTCTTCGTCGTGTTCCTGCCGCAGTTCGTCGATCCGCATGGCGTGCAGGGCGTGACGCTGCAGATGTTCGAGCTCGGGGCGCTGTTCATGCTGCAGACGGCCGTGGTGTTCTCGCTGTTCGGCGTCGGCGCGGGCGCGATCGGCACATGGCTGAAGCGCCGCCCGAAGGCCGGCGTGTGGCTCGACCGGATCGCCGGCGCGACTTTCATCGCGATCGGCATTCGCGTCGCGCTGAAGGACTGAGCCGATGACGTTTCCGTGCATCGCAGCCGCGCGCCGCTTCGATCCGGCCGCGCACCTGCGTTTCGAGATCGCCGGCGAGCAGGTCGGCTGGGTGCGTCGCCGGGACGTCGCGAAGCTCGCCCGCTGGCCCGACGTGTTCGAGCTGACCGACGCGCGCGTCGTGCTGTCGGCGCGTTACGACACGGTCGACGCGCGCAGCATGGCGCTCGCGAGCGCGATCGGCGCGCTCGCGGCCGAGGGCGCGATTCCGGGCTGGCGCGACGAGATCTACGCGATCCGCAACCGCTTCGACGATCCGCCGCTCGCGTATATCGAACGCGCCGCGTCGCGCTTCTTCGGCACGCAGACCTATGCGGTGCACCTGAACGGCATCGTAGAATATGCGGTTGCGCCGGGCGAGCCGGCCGTGCCGCGGATGTGGCTCGGCCGCCGCAGCGCGACCAAGGCCACCGATCCCGGCATGCTCGACAACGTCGTCGCGGGCGGCATCGGCTGGGGCCTGGGCGTTCACGAGACGCTCACGAAGGAATGCTGGGAAGAGGCCGGCATGCCGGCCGAACTGGCGGCGCGCGCGATCGCGGGCCGGGCGGTGCAGGTGCTGTGCTCGCTGCCGGAAGGCACGCAGTCCGAACTGATCTTCGTGTACGACCTGCCGCTGCCGCGCGACTTCGCGCCGCACAACCAGGATGGCGAAGTGGCCGAGCACCTGCTGGCCGGTGTGCCCGAGGTGATCGGCTGGCTGCGCGAAGGCCGCGCGACGATGGATGCGAGCCTCGCGATGCTCGACACGCTGCTGCGCCATCGCTGGCTCCCGGCGGCCGACGCGGCCGGCATCGACGCGCTGTTCGCGCCGGCCGCGTAACGCGCGGCACGCCGGCACGAGCGCGGCCGAACGAACGGCCTATTTGACGAATACCGAAACGAAGGGAGTAGCGGTCATGTCGACCGATCACAGCTTTATCTTGAAACTGTCGTGCCCCGACCGGCACGGCATCGTCCACGCGGTCTCGGGCTTCCTGTTCGAGCGCGCCAACAACATCCTCGATTCGGCGCAGTTCGGCGACAGCCGCACCGGCGAGTTCTTCATGCGCGTGCACTTCGTGCAGGACGGTGGCGGCGCGGATGCCGCGTCGGCGCTCGACACGCTTCGCAACGAATTCGCGCCGCTCGCCGAGCAGTTCGCGATGCGCTGGGAGATGCACGACGCGGCCGTGAAGCCGCGCGTCGTGATCATGGTGTCGAAGATCGGCCACTGCCTGAACGACCTGCTGTTCCGCTACCGCACCGGCCAGCTGCCGATCGAGATCCCGGCGATCGTGTCGAACCACAAGGAGTTCTACCAGCTCGCCGCGAGCTACAACATCCCGTTCCATCACTTCCCGCTCGTCGGCGGTTCGTCCGATGCGGCGAAGGCCGCGCAGGAAGCGCGCGTGCTCGAAGTGATCGACGAACACCAGGCCGATCTCGTCGTGCTCGCGCGCTACATGCAGATCCTGTCGCCGAACATGTGCCAGCAGCTCGCCGGCCGGGCGATCAACATCCACCATTCGTTCCTGCCGAGCTTCAAGGGCGCGAAGCCGTACTACCAGGCGTTCGACCGCGGCGTGAAGCTGATCGGCGCGACCGCGCACTACGTGACGACCGATCTCGACGAAGGCCCGATCATCGAGCAGGAAGTCGAGCGCGTCGATCACAGCATGACGCCCGACCAGCTCACCGCGATCGGCCGCGACGTCGAGTGCGTGACGCTCGCGCGCGCCGTGAAGTGGCACGTCGAGCACCGGATCGTGCTGAACGGGACGAAGACGGTCGTGTTCCGCTGATCGGCGGTTCGGGGCGGCTATCGGCCGTCCGGCCCGCCGGCCCGCGTGCAAAAACGCCGCGCCCTTCACGGGGCGCGGCGTTTTTTTCGTGTGAGGCGCGCGACGCGCCGGGGCGGGGGGCGTCAGATCAACCGCAGCATGTACAGCTCGCGCTTCAGGTACGCATAGAAGATCGGCGCGGCGATCACGCCCGGCAGCCCGAACGCGGCTTCCATGATCAGCATCGCGAGCAGCAGCTCCCACGCGCGCGACTCGATCTGGCCGCCGATGATCTTCGCGTTCAGGAAGTATTCGAACTTGTGGATCACGACGAGGAACGCGAGCGACGCGATCGCCGTACCCATGCTGACCGACAGCGACACCGCGACGATCAGCGTGTTCGAGATCAGGTTGCCGATCACCGGCAGCAGGCCGACGATGAACGTGACGAGCACGAGCGTCTTCGACAGCGGCAGCCGCTGATGGAAGATCGGCAGCGCGACGAGCAGGTAGATGCCGGTGAAGGTCGCGTTGATCGCCGAGATCTTGATCTGCGCGAACACGATCCGGCGGAACGATTCGGCGAAGCGCGACACGCGCGTGACGAGCGCGGTCGACAGCGGCCGGCGCACCTTGCCGTGCTCGACGCCGATCGCGATCATCGCGCCGATGATCATCCCGAACAGCACGTGGCCGAAGCCGCGCGCGACGCTCTTGCCGCCTTGCTGGAGCTGATCCATGTGCGAGTGCATCAGCAGCGCCGCCTTGGTCTTCATCTGTTCGACGTCGACCGGCAGCAGGCTCGCGATCCAGGACGGCGTGCGGGCGCGGGTCTGCTCGACGATCTGCATCAGCTGGTCGAGCAGGCTCTGCAGGTTCGGCACCGTGTGCTCGAAGTGCTCGATGATGCCGATCGTCAGGCCCGTGAGCCCGCCGACGATGGCGATCGACAGCAGCACGACGGCGACCCAGCGCGCCCGCATGCTCGTGGTGTGGCGTTCGACCACCGGGGCGATCGTGTGGATCAGCTGATAGACCAGCATGCCGGCCAGCAGCCCGCCCAGCAGCTTCAGTTCGATGACGAGCACCATCGCGACGAGGGCGAACAGGTAGCTGCCGATCTCGATTGCCGACAGCTTCGGCAGGCTGAAGTCGCTCGTCAGCCGCACGCTGCGCAGGTGCGGCTCGCGGTTCTGCGCGTCGCGCGACTCTTGTTGCTTCTCCATCGTGGATTCCTGTCGTTCGTGTGTCGTGCCGCGCGGTGGGCGGCAGGACGGCGGTCGCCCGGTGCCGCACCGGATTGGTGCGGATGGCGAACCTTACGACCGTAAAGTATAGCTGCCATTATGGTCCGCCACGGGGCAGTTTGGCTCGTGGTGTAAACGCAGAAGGGAAAACCGCAGAAGGGAAAACGATGAGGCCGGCGCCGCCGCGGGCGCCGGACGCGCGCGGCCGGCAGCCGCGCGCGGGAACGGAAAGTGTCAGCCGGCCGCCGCCTTGCGGGTGGGACGCTTGAGCAGCGGCGCGAGGTACTTGCCGGTGAAGCTCGCCTTCGTCTTCGCGACCTGCTCGGGCGTGCCCTGCGCGATGATCTGGCCGCCGCCGGCGCCGCCCTCGGGGCCGAGGTCGATCACCCAGTCGGCGGTCTTGATCACGTCGAGGTTGTGCTCGATGATCACGACCGTGTTGCCCTGGTCGCGCAGCCGGTGGATCACTTCGAGCAGCAGCGCGATGTCGTGGAAGTGCAGGCCGGTGGTCGGCTCGTCGAGGATGTACAGCGTGCGGCCCGTGTCGCGCTTCGACAGCTCCAGCGACAGCTTCACGCGCTGCGCCTCGCCGCCCGACAGCGTCGTGGCCGACTGGCCGAGGCGGATGTAGCCGAGGCCGACGTCGAGCAGCGTCTTCAGCTTGCGGGCGATGACCGGCACCGCGCTGAAGAATTCGTACGCGTGCTCGACCGTCATGTCGAGCACTTCGCTGATGTTCTTGCCCTTGTACTGCACTTCGAGCGTTTCGCGGTTGTAGCGCTTGCCGTGGCACACGTCGCACGGGACGTAGACGTCCGGCAGGAAGTGCATCTCGACCTTCAGCACGCCGTCGCCCTGGCACGACTCGCAGCGGCCGCCCTTCACGTTGAACGAGAAGCGGCCCGGATCGTAGCCGCGCTCCTTCGCGGTCGGCACACCCGAGAACAGCTCGCGGATCGGCGTGAACAGGCCCGTGTAGGTGGCCGGGTTCGAACGCGGCGTGCGGCCGATCGGCGACTGGTCGACGTTGATCACCTTGTCGAAGTGCTCGAGGCCTTCGATTGCCTCGTGCGGCGCCGGCTCGGCCGACGAGCCGTACAGGTGGCGCGCGACCGCGTGGTACAGCGTGTCGTTGATCAGCGTCGACTTGCCGGAACCCGACACGCCGGTGATGCAGGTCAACAGGCCGACCGGCAGCTCGAGATCGACGTGCTTCAGGTTGTTGCCGTGCGCGTCGACGATGCGCAGCATCCGCTCCGGATCGGGCGCGATCCGCTCGTCCGGATACTCGATCGTGCGCTTGCCGACCAGATACTGGCCCGTCAGCGACTGCGGGTTCGACTGCACCTGCTTCGGCGTGCCTTCGGCGACCACCACGCCGCCGTGCTCGCCCGCGCCGGGGCCCATGTCGACGACGTAGTCGGCCGTTCGGATCATGTCCTCGTCGTGCTCGACGACGATCACCGAGTTGCCGAGGTCGCGCAGGTGCTTGAGCGTCGCGATCAGGCGGTCGTTGTCGCGCTGGTGCAGGCCGATCGACGGCTCGTCGAGCACGTACATCACGCCGGTCAGGCCCGAGCCGATCTGCGACGCGAGCCGGATCCGCTGCGCCTCGCCGCCGGACAGCGTTTCGGCGCTGCGCTCGAGCGACAGGTAGTCGAGGCCGACGTTGTTCAGGAAGGTCAGGCGCGCGACGATTTCCTTGATCACCTTGTCGGCGATCTCGCGCTTCGCGCCGTCGAGCGACAGGCCGTCGAAATAGCCGAGCGCGTCGCGCAGCGGCCAGCCGCTGATTTCATAGATGCCGCGCGCGTAGTCGCCGGTGCCGACCCGCACGTGGCGCGCCTCGCGGCGCAGCCGCGTGCCGTCGCACGACGGGCACGGCTGGTTGTTCTGGTATTTCGCGAGCTCTTCGCGCACCGCGACCGAATCGGTTTCGCGGTAGCGGCGCTCGAGGTTCGGGATGATCCCTTCGAACACGTGCTCGCGGATCGTCGTGCGGCCACGCTCGTTGATGTACGAGAACGGGATCGTCTGCTTGCCCGAGCCGAACAGCAGCACCTTGCGGATCTTCTCGGGCAGGTCCTCGAACGCGGCGTCGATGTCGAATTCGTAGAACGCCGCCAGGCTCTGCAGCATCTGGAAATAGAACTGGTTGCGGCGGTCCCAGCCCTTCACGGCGCCCGCCGCGAGCGACAGCGACGGGTGCGCGACGACCCGCTTCGGATCGAAGAACGTGATCTGGCCGAGGCCGTCGCATTCCGGGCACGCGCCCATCGGGTTGTTGAACGAGAACAGGCGCGGCTCGAGCTCCTGCAGCGAGTACGAGCAGATCGGGCACGCGAACTTCGAGCTGAACAGGTGTTCGCGGTCGGTGTCCATTTCCAGCGCGATCGCGCGGCCGTCGGCGAGGCGCAGCGCGGTCTCGAACGATTCGGCGAGGCGCTGCTTCATGTCCGGGCGCACCTTCAGCCGGTCGACCACGACGTCGATCGTGTGCTTGTCGTTCTTCTTGAGCTTCGGCAGCGACTCGACCTCGAAGATCTTCGCGACGCCCTCGTTCGCGGTGCCGCCGCCCGAGCGCACGCGAAAGCGGACGAAGCCCTGCGCCTGCATGTCCTCGAACAGCTCGGCGTGCTCGCCCTTGCGGTTCGCGACGACGGGCGCGAGGATCATCAGCTTGGTTTCCTCGGGCAGCGCGAGCGCCGCGTCGACCATCTGCGACACGCTCTGCGCCTCGAGCGGGATGTCGTGGTCGGGGCAATACGGCGTGCCGACACGTGCGAACAAAAGTCGCAGGTAGTCGTGGATTTCGGTGACCGTGCCGACGGTCGAACGCGGGTTGTGGGACGTCGCCTTCTGCTCGATCGAGATCGCGGGCGACAGGCCCTCGATCAGGTCGACGTCGGGTTTCTCCATCAGTTGCAGGAACTGGCGGGCGTACGCGGACAGGCTTTCGACGTAGCGGCGCTGGCCTTCGGCATAAAGGGTGTCGAACGCGAGCGACGACTTGCCCGACCCTGACAACCCGGTAATCACGATCAGCTTGTGGCGCGGCAGGTCGAGATTGACGTTTTTCAGGTTGTGGGTGCGTGCCCCACGGATACGGATCTGTTCCATGAACCTGGCGAAAATGGAGGGAACCAAACCTGCTACTATAACGGCTTTTCGAGGCCGTCGTTGGGGGTCCCCAGCCTTTGCAGCAGCTGGCAGCAAGGCGGTTCCACGCCGGGGAAGCGGCCGCGCCGCACGGCTCGAGGCGGCCCGCGGGCAGCCTGCGTGACGTCCCGGAAAGCAGTCCCGGAAAGCGCCTGCCAGGCCCGCCGGGCCGGTGGCCCTGATCTTCCGCCGCCCGCCGCCGGGCGGACATTCCGATCATTCGAAATTCATTCCCGATGTCCAATCCGTCCGCCACGTCTTCCCGCATGAGTGCGCCCGAACTGCGCGCGACCACGTCGCTCGCGGCGATCTTCGCGCTGCGCATGCTCGGCCTGTTCATGATCATGCCGGTTTTCTCGGTCTACGCGAAAACCATCCCGGGCGGCGACAACGTGCTGCTCGTCGGCATCGCGCTCGGGGCCTACGGCGTCACGCAGTCGCTGCTGTACATCTTCTACGGGTGGGCGTCGGACAAGTTCGGCCGCAAGCCCGTGATCGCCACCGGCTTGCTGATCTTCGCGCTCGGCAGTTTCGTCGCCGCGTTCGCGCACGACATCACGTGGATCATCGTCGGCCGCGTGATCCAGGGCATGGGCGCCGTGTCGTCCGCGGTGCTCGCGTTCATCGCCGACCTGACCTCCGAACAGAACCGCACGAAGGCGATGGCGATGGTCGGCGGCTCGATCGGCGTGTCATTCGCGGTCGCGATCGTCGGCGCGCCGATCGTGTTCCATTGGGTCGGGATGAGCGGGCTGTTCGCGATCGTCGGCGTGCTGTCGATTCTCGCGATCGGCGTCGTGATGTGGATCGTGCCCGATGCGGCGAAGCCCGTGCACGTGCCGGCGCCGTTCGGCGAGGTGCTCCACAACGGCGAGCTGCTGCGCCTGAACTTCGGCGTGCTCGTGCTGCACGCGACGCAGACGGCACTGTTCCTCGTCGTGCCGCGCCTGCTGGTCGACGGCGGGCTGCCGGTCGCCGCGCACTGGAAGGTCTACCTGCCGGTGATGGGGCTCGCGTTCGTGATGATGGTCCCGGCGATCATCGTCGCGGAAAAACGGGGCAAGATGAAGCCGGTGCTGCTCGGCGGCATTCTGGCTATCCTTATCGGCCAATTGTTGCTCGGCAGCGCACCGCATACCATCCTGATTGTGGCGGCGATCCTGTTCGTATACTTCCTCGGCTTCAACATCCTGGAAGCGTCGCAGCCGTCGCTCGTGTCGAAGCTCGCGCCCGGTTCGCGCAAGGGCGCGGCCACGGGCGTCTACAACACCACGCAATCGATCGGGCTCGCGCTCGGCGGCATCGTGGGCGGCTGGCTGCTGAAGCACGGCGGCGCGAACACCGTCTTCTATGCATGCTCGGGGCTCGTGGCGGCGTGGCTTATAATCGCGGCCAGCATGAAAGCGCCGCCGCGCAAGGCCTGAACCCTCTTTTCGGGCAGGCACCGGCGGCGCTCGCCGGCTTGCCCGGCGGGCCGCTCCGACGACATTCGCGGGCGGCCCGGCATCGAATTTACTGGAGAAACACATGGCATCCGTCAACAAGGTCATCCTCGTCGGCAATCTCGGCGCCGATCCTGAAGTCCGTTACCTGCCGAGCGGCGACGCGGTTGCGAACATCCGTCTCGCGACGACCGATCGCTACAAGGACAAGGCAAGCGGCGATTTCAAGGAAATGACCGAGTGGCACCGCGTCGCGTTTTTCGGCCGTCTCGCCGAAATCGTCAGCGAATACCTGAAGAAGGGTTCGTCGGTCTATATCGAGGGCCGTATCCGCACGCGCAAGTGGCAGGGCCAGGACGGCCAGGATCGCTATTCGACCGAAATCGTCGCCGACCAGATGCAGATGCTCGGCGGCCGCGGCGGTTCGGGCGGCGGCGGCGGTGGCGGTGGTGACGAAGGCGGTTACGGCGGCGGCTACGGTGGTGGTGGCGGCGGTCGCGGCGGCGAACAGATGGAACGCGGCGGTGGCGGCGGCCGTGCCGGCGGTGCGCCGCGCGGCGGTGCAGGCGGTGGTCAGAGCCGTCCGAGCGCGCCGGCAGGCGGCGGTTTCGACGAGATGGACGACGATATTCCGTTCTGACGGAACGTCGGCATCCCGCACCGGAATGGGCCCGAATGTCCGAGTCAAGCGAATCGCTTGGCACGGGCCTTCGGGTCTTTTTTCGTTTACGCCCCGCGCCCCGGAGGCCGGCCGTGGCTGACGCGCTTCCCCCCGTGCGGCGAACATCTCGCAGGCTTCACGCCGACGAAATCGCGCCGAGTGACCGCAACTGCTGAACAGGACTGGATCCTCGCGACAACGGACCGATGGAGCGGGCCCGGCAACCGTCATGCGTCAGAGCCGCTGCCGCGCATCTGACCTATGTCACGCGGCCGCCACGATTGACCGGCTAAGCTCGTTCTTTCGACGTTTCGATCGAAGGAGACACCATGCGGCGGGTCGTGTTCAACCAGAAGGGCGGTGTGGGCAAGTCGACGATCGTCTGCAACCTGGCGGCGATCAGCGCGAGCGAAGGGCTGCGCACGCTCGTCATCGACCTCGACGCGCAGGCGAATTCCACCCGCTACCTGCTCGGCGATCGCGCGGCCGACGCGCATCCCGGCGTCGCCGAATTCTTCGAGACCGCGCTGACGTTCAACTTCCGGCCGGTCGACGTCGCATCGTTCATCCATCCGACGCCGTTTGACGGGCTCGACGTGATGCCCGCGCATCCGGACCTCGACACGCTGCACGGCAAGCTCGAGTCGCGCTACAAGATCTACAAGCTGCGCGATGCGCTCAACGAGCTCGACACCTACGATGCCGTCTACATCGACACGCCGCCCGCGCTGAACTTCTACACGCGCTCGGCGCTGATCGCGGTCGAGCGTTGCCTGATTCCGTTCGACTGCGACGACTTCTCGCGCCGGGCGCTGTACACGCTGCTCGAGAACGTGAAGGAAATCCAGCAGGACCACAACGCGGCGCTCGAGGTCGAAGGGATCGTCATCAACCAGTTTCAGCCACGGGCGAGCCTGCCGCAGCGGCTGGTCGACGAGCTCGTCGAGGAGGGGCTGCCGGTGCTGGCGTCGCGGCTGTCGGCGTCGGTGAAGATCCGCGAGTCGCATCAGCAGTCGACGCCGGTGATCCATCTCGAGCCGGCGCACAAGCTCGCGCAGGAGTTTCGCGCGCTGCATCGCGAACTGGTCGGGTGAGGGGCGGGCGCCGTCGCACGTCCCGGCGATTTATATACGATCATTGAATTCGTCATTAATAATCCCGGGAACGATTTCAAAATAAATCTGGAAAAACGATTACATAAGCATCCGCCCCATTTTCAATGCGCGCCCTTTTTCTAATAACGGGAATAATGACGGGGTAAATGTTGCGGGCAGCTACGGTGGGTTATCCTGTAAAAAGGTAAAAATCATTGCTGGACAAGGCGTTGCGACACGACCCTATTACGAACGCGCTCTGTCGTGGAGCGGGCGCTTCGGCTGCTAAGGGTTTTCACCTAGCATTAATGCAATTTAATTGACAATTAATCCATCTAAAATGGCCATCCTCAACTCTTCGCAGTCAATCGTGTCCGAGGGTTGTGAATAAGGAAGCAGGCCCTCGATCTGCCTTCCATTTTCTTTACGTCGTCTCTCGCATTGCCAACAGGAGCGTGCCCGATGTCCGTATTTGCCCCCGAAAAATTCGCCGCCGATTATCAGTCCGGAATCGCCGCGTGGTTCGCGATTGCCCGTCCGGCAATCAATGGTTTCGAGGCAGTCGTCGAACTCAACCTGCAAGCGGCCAAGACGGCGCTCGAGGAATACGAGGACAAGCTGAAGAACGCGTTCAACGCGAGCAACCCGGCGGCAGGCTTCGCGCAGCAAGTCGCCGCGCCGCAGGAAGCCGCCGGCAAGGCCGTCGCATACGGTCGTCATCTGTTCGATATCGCGGTGTCGACGCAGGCCGAGTGGGCGAAGGTTGCCCAGGCTCAGTACGAACAGAACGACAAGCGCGTGAAGGAAGTGGTCGGCGAGCTGACGAAGCATGCGCCGGCGGGTTCGGGCGCCGTGGTCGCCGCGCTGAACTCGGCGCTGTCCGCGGCGACGGCCGCGGCCGACTCCGTGCGTGCAGCGACGGGGCAGGCGATCGAGGCCGCACAAAGCGGTTTCGACGCGGTCAGCGAAACGACGGCCCGCGGTGCCAAGCAGACCGCCGCCGCCGCTCGCAAGGAAGCCGCTTCGCGCGAATCGGCTGCATGAGCGCGTGTCGCGCGCAGGCGCGACACTAGACACTAATTGAGCGGCGCCGGCGGGCGCCGGCCGCCGCGTGTGCCGCGCGGCGGTCGGCGTACGTCCGGTTCGCCGCCGCGTGCCCGGACGCGGTCGAGGCGGGCGGATGCGCGGCGCGCATGCGCGCGAGCGTGCAACCGCATCGCCGGCCGCATGGCGCTCGCGCGCCGCCGCCGCGCCGTACCGGCGCGCAATACGGATCGACCCACTGATTTCAATGCAGGAAGAGAACATGACGGACGTAGTGATCGTATCGGCCGCGCGGACCGCGGTCGGCAAATTCGGCGGCTCGCTCGCGAAGATCGCGGCACCGGAGCTGGGCGCGACGGTGATTCGCGCGGTGCTGGAGCGTTCGGGCGTGAAGCCCGAGCAGGTGAGCGAAGTGATCATGGGCCAGGTGCTGGCGGCGGGTTCGGGGCAGAACCCGGCGCGCCAGTCGCTGATCAAGGCCGGCCTGCCGAACGCGGTGCCGGGCATGACGATCAACAAGGTGTGCGGCTCGGGCCTGAAGGCGGTGATGCTGGCGGCGAACGCGATCGTGGCGGGCGACGCGGACATCGTGATCGCCGGCGGCCAGGAAAACATGAGCGCGGCGCCGCACGTGCTGCCGGGCTCGCGCGACGGGTTCCGGATGGGCGACGCGAAGCTGGTCGACACGATGATCGTCGACGGCCTGTGGGACGTGTACAACCAGTACCACATGGGCATCACGGCGGAGAACGTCGCGAAGGAATACGGGATCACGCGCGAGGAGCAGGACGCGTTCGCGGCGCTGTCGCAGAACAAGGCGGAGGCCGCGCAGAAGGCCGGCCGCTTCGATGCGGAGATCGTGCCGGTGTCGATTCCGCAGCGCAAGGGCGAGCCGCTGCAGTTCGCGACCGACGAGTTCGTGCGTCACGGCGTGACGGCGGAATCGCTGGCGGGGCTGAAGCCGGCGTTCTCGAAGGACGGCTCGGTGACGGCGGCGAACGCGTCGGGGCTGAACGACGGCGCGGCGGCGGTGCTGGTGATGTCGGCGCAGAAGGCGGCGGCGCTCGGCCTGACGCCGCTTGCACGGATCAAGGCATACGCGAACGCGGGCGTGGATCCGAGCGTGATGGGCATGGGTCCGGTGCCGGCATCGCGCCGCTGCCTGGAGCGAGCGGGCTGGACGCCGGGCGACCTGGACCTGATGGAAATCAACGAGGCCTTCGCGGCGCAGGCGCTGGCGGTGCACAAGCAGATGGGCTGGGACACGTCGAAGGTGAACGTGAACGGCGGTGCGATCGCGATCGGTCACCCGATCGGCGCGTCGGGCTGCCGGATCCTGGTGACGCTGCTGCACGAGATGGTCAAGCGCGATGCGAAGCGCGGGCTGGCGTCGCTGTGCATCGGCGGCGGGATGGGCGTCGCGCTTGCGGTCGAACGCGATTGAGCCAGATCTGACGATATTGCACGCGGGCGGCGCCGGCCAGCACCGCACGCGTGCGCAGCAACCTTCGCGCGGAACAAGCAGCCAACAACAAGCGTGAAGTTCCGGTGCGCCGTGCCCGCCTCGCGGGCGCCAGCGCATCGCAGCGGTGGGGCAACAGCATGTGCCATGCCGTCGCTCCGCATCATTGACTACTTTTTTGTCGGTAATTCATAGGATGACTAAGCGAATTGCAGTTGTGACTGGTGGAATGGGCGGCCTCGGCGAAGCGATCAGCATCCGGTTGAACGATGCGGGCCACCGGGTCGTCGTCACGTATTCGCCGAACAACGCGGGCGCCGATCGCTGGCTGACGGAAATGCATGCGGCCGGCCGCGAATTCCATGCGTATCCGGTGGACGTGGCCGATCACGATTCGTGCCAGCAGTGCATCGACAAGATCGCCCGGGACGTCGGCCCGGTCGACATCCTGGTGAACAACGCGGGCATCACGCGCGACATGACGCTGCGCAAGCTCGACAAGGTCAACTGGGATGCGGTGATCCGCACCAACCTCGATTCCGTGTTCAACATGACGAAGCCGGTCTGCGACGGCATGGTCGAGCGCGGCTGGGGACGCATCGTCAACATCTCGTCAGTCAACGGCTCGAAGGGCTCGGTCGGCCAGACCAACTACGCGGCCGCGAAGGCCGGCATGCACGGCTTCACGAAATCGCTCGCGCTCGAGATCGCGCGCAAGGGCGTGACGGTGAATACGGTATCGCCGGGCTATCTCGCGACGAAGATGGTGACGGCGATCCCGCAGGACATCCTCGATACGAAGATCCTTCCGCAGATTCCGGCGGGACGGCTCGGTCGACCCGAGGAAGTCGCGGCGCTGATCGCGTTTCTGTGCTCGGAGGAGGCCGGCTTCGTGACGGGCTCCAACATCGCGATCAACGGCGGCCAGCACATGCACTGACGCGCGGCGGCCCGGGCGGCGTTCGCGCGCGCGTCCGGGCCGTGCTCCCGCTGTATCCAGCGCCGGGGCGACGCGCCAAGCGCGCGGTGACGGATCACGGACGCAGGTTCGCCGCGCATGCGACGGCCCGTGTGCGCCCGCGCTCCGGCCACCGCGTCGCGGCACGCGCGCCGCACCGGCCTCGCATTCCGGAGGAGGCATGGGTGACACCTGGATGGGACTCGCGATCGGCGGCTCGGCACTGGCCGTCGCACTGACGATGGCGATCGCGCTTCACTGGCTCGAGCGGCGCCGCGCGCGGCTGCTGCGCAACTTCGATCATCGCGATTGCTGGCTCGTCGCGTACGGCAAGTGCTTCGCGCGCGGGCCGGCGCGTCGCACGCGCAGCGGCACGCGTTGACGGCGGCGGTGCGGCAACGGCGCGTTCGCGCGTCGTGCCGCATCGCGCGCATTCGTGTGCCGCGCGCGGTGCGCGGGACGCCCACGCTCAATCGCTGCTTTTCGCCGAGCCTTCGCCCGAATCGTTCTTGTGGAAGATCCGCTTCGTCGTGCGCTTGGTGGCATCCCAGCCCTCGCGCGACGCATGCGCGATGCCGTGGCCGACCGTCTTCGCGGCGCTCGCGGTCGCGTGGCCGAAGCTGCGCGCGGCCTCGCCGGTCTTGTGCGCGGCTTCCTTCGAATCGCGCTTGATGTCCTGCTTCACTTCCGACATGTCCGCGTGCGCGATCGGGCTGATCAGCGCGAGAACAAACGCGGTGCAAATGAACTGACGTGCTTTCACGACCTGGTTTCCTTGGGGCTAGTCATCGAGGGTCCGCGCGGCCGGCAGGCGGCGGAACGAGTACGCCGGCCGCCGATGCATCGAGCATCACCGCGGCGCGGCCGCCGAGCAGCACGCGCTCGCCGCAGCGCAGCGTGAAGCCGTACAGCACGGAGCGGTCGTCGCCGCCGATGCGCTCGGCGTCGACGGTCAGCGGCAGCTCGAACGTGTCGAGCCGATCGACGAACGCGTCGACGTTGCGCACGCTCGCCAGATAGCCGGCGCGCGGCCGCGCGGGTTCCGTCTGCGCGTGTTGCGCACCGACCAGCGCGCCATGCACGGCCATCGCCTGTGCCGCGTATTCGATTCCGCAGACCGATGCGAGCCGGCCGCGCGAGCGCAGCGGGTTGTGCGGATCGCGATGGCTCGTCGCGCTGCAGCGGATCCGCACGGCATCCCATGCTTCGACGCGATCGAGCAAGCACATCGCGCCGTCGTGCGGAATGTGCGCGGCGATCCATGCGCGATCGAGCGTGGCCGTCGTCGGCGCAGGCATCGGCGTCGCGGCGGGCGTCGTCATGGCGCGTGCTCCGCCGTGGGATCCGCCGGCGCGATATCGACCTGCACGCGCGCGTCTTCCAGATAATCGAGCACGACACTTGCCGTGCGCCGCGCGGCGAGCGCGTCGAGCAGCGGCAGTGCGCGCGCGGCCGGATTGCCGGTGCGCAGCGCGTCGAGTTCGGGGTTCGCGAGCGTCGTCGCCGGCGCGTCGGTGAGCTGCACGTCGATGCGCGCGAGCGTGCGTTCGCTCGCGTCGGGCGCGAGCACGAGCGCGACGCCGAATGCGTCGACGATCGGACGTACCGCGCGCAGCGGCTCCGGATAGTCGGTGTCGTAGGCGATCAGCAGGCTCGGCACGCGATCGACCGCGACCTGGCACAGGCTCTCGAGCAGGCCCGCGGCAAAGCTGCCGTCGTGTGCGCACAGCACGTTCGACGTCGCCATTGCGCGGGTCGCGATGCTCCAGTAGCCGGCCGGCGCGTTGTGCACGGAGTTGTGAAAGCGCGTGGGCGACAGGTGACGATCGTCGCCGGCGAGGGTCTCGCAGATCGCGTGGCAGTTCTGGCCGTCGCCGCCGGACGCGCTGAACACGGTCGCGAGCGTGGCGGCATCGCGCCCGCTCGCGGCCGCCGCCTCGAGGCCGACCGCCAGCGCGACGCGCACGACGGGGCCGGTGCGGCGGCGTTCCGCCGGCGGCAGGCTGGCGGGCGGCGGCAGCACGGTGCGCGTGCTCGCATAGGCCGCGCGGCCCGCGAGCACGTCGGCCGCGTGCGGCCAGTCGTTCAGTCCCGGCCCGACGAGGCCGACGCTTTCGATGAAGGCGGTGAGGGTCATGTCGGCTCCCCGCGGCGGGCATGCTCGGCACGGCCGAGGATCAGGCTGCAGTTCGTGCCGCCGAATCCGAACGAATTCGACAGGACCGCGCGCACGCGGGCCTCGCGGCTCGCGAGCACGTAGTCGGCGGCCAGCGCCGGGTCGGGTTGCGTCGTGTTGACGCCGGCCGGCACGAACTGCTCGCGCAGCGCGAGCGCGGCGACGACCGCTTCGAGCGCGCCGGCCGCGCCGAGCGTGTGACCGGTCGCCCCCTTCGTCGAGCTGCACGGCGTGCGCGTGAGCAGCGCGCCCACGGCGCGGCTTTCGGCGGCATCGTTGCTGGGCGTCGCGGTGCCGTGCAGGTTCACGTAGTCGATGTCGCCTGCAGCGAGGCCGGCGGAGGCGAGCGCCTGTTCGATCGCGAGCCGGGCACCGAGCCCTTCCGGATGCGGCGACGACATGTGATGCGCATCGCTCGATTCGCCGACGCCGAGCAGCAGGATCGCGTCGTCGTCGAGCGCGGCGCGTGTATCCGGCACGCGTTCGAGCAGCGCGAACGCAGCCGCTTCGCCGATCGAGATGCCGTCGCGCGCGACGTCGAACGGCCGGCACGGCCGGCGCGACAGCAGTTCGAGCGAATTGAAGCCGTACAGCGTCGTCAGGCACAGCGAATCGACGCCGCCGACGACGGCCGCGTCGATCAGCCCCGCTTCGATCATCCGTCGCGCGGAGCCGAATACCTTCGCGCCGGACGAACACGCGGACGAGATCGCCATCGCCGGCCCGCGCAGCGCGAAATACGCGCGCACGAACGCGGCCGGCGAATACGGGTTGTGCGTGTGCGCATAGCGGAAGCCGGCGGGCAGCGCGCCGCTCGCCGGATCGCGTTGCGCGTATGCGCGCTCGGTTTCGAGGATGCCGGACGTGCTCGTGCCGATGAACACGCCGACGCGCGCGGCGCCATGGCGCGCCACGGCCGCCGCGACGCGCGCGTCGAAGCCGTCCTGGACGAGGCCGAGTTGCGCGAGGCGGTTGTTGCGGCAGTCGAAGTCGGCGAGATCCGTGCGCACGGGATGCGTATCGACACCGTCCACGGCGCCGATCCAGGTGTCGAGATCGGCGCGTTCGAAATCGCACGGCGTGAGCCCGCCGCGTGCGTTGCGCAGCGCGTCGAGGGTCGCATCGAGGCCGCTGCCGATGCAACTGGTGGCGGTGAAGTGCGAGAGCAGGAGAGGTTTCACGAGGGTCGTATCCGGTGGCCGGAACGGGCGCCGCAGCGGGGCTGGCGGGCGCGCCGGGCATGGTCAGATTTTATCAAACGGGGGTGCCGGCATGCCCGGCAGGCCGGGCGGTTCGGGCGCGAGCGCGGCGCGCAGCGTGGTCCAGTGCAGCTGCGCATCGGCGGCCGCGCGCAGCAGCGCCGGCAGCACGTCGAGCACGACCGGTTCGCCGCGCGCGTCGCGTGCCGCGTGGCCGTCGTGCACGAGCAGGATGTCGCGCGGCGCCAGTCCGTCGAGCAGGCGGCGCGTGACGATGTCCGCGTCGCGCGCGCGCGTGTCGAAGCCGCGGCGCGTCCAGCTGGCGAGCTGCAGGCCGAGCTCGCACAGCACCGGCTCGAGAAACGGATTGCGCAGGCCGGCCGGCGCGCGGAAGAAGCGCGGGCGCGTGCCGGCGATCTCGGTCAGCGTCTGCTGCGCGGCCGCGATTTCGCGCCGCAGCGCGGCGGGCCCCGACAGCGAGAACGTATGCCGGTGCCGCTGGCTGTGATTCTCGACCGCATGGCCGCGCGCGACGATCGCTTCGATCCACTTCGGATGGCGGCGCGCGAGATCGCCGATGCAGAAGAACGTCGCGCGCGCATCGTGACGATCGAGCAGGTCGAGCACGCGCGGCGTGACGTCGGGGTCCGGGCCGTCGTCGATCGTCAGCGCGATCCGGCGGCCGGCGCCGGCCGGCAGGCGCGTCCAGTTCGGTCCGAGCAGCGCGCTGCGCGGCCACAGGCCGGCGGCGGTCAGCGCGAGATGCGACGCGACCACGCCGCCGGCGGCCCACGGCCACGCAGCCGGTTGCGCGACGACCGCCGCGAGCGCACCCGCGTGCAACGCCGCGGCGCCCGCGATCAGCGGCGTCGGTTTCCAGCGGCGCGCATCGCCGGGCAGCCCAGGTGGAATGGACGACGGCGCGTTCATGCGCGGGCTCCTGTCAGGTCGGGACGAGCGTTGCTCGTCGCCGCGGCGCGCGGCGCGAGAATGGCCGCGAACGCGAGCGCGAGCATCGCGCCGGGGCCGACGGTCAGCCCGAAGGTTTCGAGCAGCGGCACGCGCGACAGCGCGAGCAGGCCGAAGCCGGCGACCGTCGCGAGGTTCGCGATCAGCAGCGACACGAGCGTGTACGGCGTGACCGGTTGCACGTCGTCGCGCTTGCAGAAGAACAGCGCATAGTTCGAGCCGACCGCGACGATCAGCAGCATCCCGACGAGATGCAGGATGGTCAGCGGCACGCCGGCGAGCGCGAAGCCGGCCGTCACCACCAGCACGGCCGCGACCAGCGGCGCGAGCGCGCGCACGACGCGGCGCGGCGAGCGCAGCGCGATCAGCAGCAGCACGGCGATCGCCGCGAAACCCGCGAGCGACAGCCGGATGTCCTCGTGCACATAGTTCACGTACAGGCGGTCGGCCTCGGCCTTCATGTCGACGAACAGCGCATCGGGCACGCCGGCGCGCGCGACGGCCGCGCGGATCGGCGCGGCATCGAGCGCCGACGCCGCCGAAGCTGAGCGTGCGGCATCCGGCGCGCGCAGCGGCAACATCGCGCTCCAGCGGCCCGCGCGCTCGGTCAGCAGTGCGTCGACGGCGAGCGCCATCGACGTGCCGCGCAGGTCCGCGCGCGTGATCGGCGGCGCGTGGCGTGCGGCTTCGACATCGGCGATGAACGGTGCGAACAGCTCGGGCCGCACCGAGATCGGCTGGTTCGCGACGGCCGCACGCATGCGCGCGGCGAGCACGTCCGCGTCCGGCAGGCTCGCCTGGCGTGCGCGCTGCGCGGCGTCGCTCGGCAGGTAGCGCGCGGGACTTTCGAAGCCCGCTAGCGTGCCGCGATCGACGAGCGGCTGCAATTGCGCGGCGACCTGTTCCGCGCGTTCGAGCGCGGTCTGTTCGGTCGGCGCGGAAATCACGACGAGGTAGCGCACGTCCGGCGCGCCGACATCGGCGCGCAGGCGTGCGTCGAGGGCCTGCGCGCGGGCGGGAACGGGGCTCAGCGCCGCAAGCTCGCGGCTCCACAGGCCGTCGCGATGCAGCACGAGCGTCGCGCACGCGGCGAGCACGAGCACGGCGAGCGGCCAGCGCAGTCGCGGCGCCGCAGCGGCCGCACGCGCGAGCACCGCGCCGACGCGCGACACGTCGCGAATCGCGACGTGCTCGCCGCGCAGGTGAGGCAGCACGAAGCGCGTGACGAGCGCGGCGGCCGTCAGCCCGGCGATCGAGTACAGCCCGAGCTGCACGAGGCCCGGAAAACCGGAGAACAGCATCGACGCGAAGCCGCACACGGACGTCAGCACGCCGAGCCGGATCGTCGGCCAGTACGCGGCGAGCCATGCGCGCGTCGCGTCGGCGGGCCGCGCGGTGCCGCGCGCGCCGACTTGCGCCGATTGCACGAACAGGTAGATCGAATAGTCGACGGCTTCGCCGATCAGCGTCGTGCCGAAGCCGAGCGTCAGCCCGTGGACCGTGCCGAACGCGACGCTGACCGCCGCGATGCCGGCCGCGATGCCCGTCAACACCGGCAGCAGCCCCAGCGCGAGCGTGCGCGGCGAGCGGTACAGCGTCAGCAGCAGCGCGACGATCAGCGCGACGCTCGCCGTCGACAGCCGCTCGACGTCGCGCCGGATCGTGTCGCGCGTGTCGACCGAGAACACGCCGGGGCCGGTCATCGCGAGCGTGTACGCGGCGCGGTTCGGCAGCGCCTGCGTCGCGGCGGAGAACGCGCGACGCACCGCGTCGATCGCGCGCGCCTGCGCGTCGGTGTCGGAGCCGGCGGCGGCCGTCTGCACGACCAGCACCGCGCGCGTGCCGTCGCGCGACGCCCACACGCCGTCGCGCATCGCGGGCTGCGCGCCGCTGTCGAGCTGGTCGACGAGCGCGGTCACTTCGCCGGTCGGGTCGCGCGGCAACATCGCCTTCGCGACGAGACCCGCCGACGAGCTCAGCAGGTCGAGGCTGTCGCCGAGCGCCTGGTGCAGGCCGTCCGCGCTGAAGCGTTGCGGCGAGACGGCCGGGCTCAGCAGGTAACGATGGTCGAACACGAATTGCCGGTCGCGCGCGTCGTTGACGGCTTCGCCGTTGTTGATCGCCGAGAATTGCCGGTCGGCGCGCAGCGTGCCGGCGACGCGCCGCGACAGCGCGGCGCGCGTGGCCGCATCGCCGCCGTCGATCGCGACGAGGATCAGCCGCGACACGATGCCGTCACGCAGTTGATCGACGAGCACGCGCTGCCCGGCGCTCGGCGCGCGCGGCAGGAACGCGGACAGGTCGGCCGTGAAATTCGCGCGGGCGATCGCGATCCCGCACGCGGCGAGCGCGAGCAGCCACACGAGCACGGCCCGCTGCCGCCACGCGGACGGGCGGTGCGCGACGGGGGCGGTCGGTCGCGTGCGCTCGTCCATCACTTCGCCGGGACGGGTTGCAGGCGCATCGTCGAATGGTCGCCGTCGGCCTGCTGGATCGCGACGCTGCGCAACACGTCGCGCGAGCCTTCGAGCGTGATCGTGCTGACGACCTTCAGCATCCGCGAATCGAGCGGCGTGAGCATCAGCGTCCAGTCGTCGCCGCGACCGGCGAGCGCGACCTTGTAAACCTGCTCGAGCGCGTAGCGATTGCCGGCGAGCGTCGCGCGGATGCTGTCGATGAACGCGCCGAGCTCCGGATAGCGCGCGAGCGCGAGCGTGTATTTGCGGTTGTTGCGCTCGACGGTGAGCATGTCGCCGTCGACGACGAGATGTTCGGGCTTCGGACTGAGCGTGTGCTTCTCGAGGTGGTCGGGCGCGACGAACACGAGTTCGCCCGACGATTCGAGCGGTTGCGCGGCGATCGACAGCGACTTCGTTTCGGTGAACGTCGCGCGTCCGGACTTGTGCTGCGCGAGCGTCGACATCAGCCGGTCGAGGGTCCACGCCGAACCGGTGTCGGCCGCGTGCGCGGGCAGCGCGAGCGCGACGGCGGCCGCGATGGCGAACGTGCGCGCCGAGCGGCGCAGCGCCGGCGCGGACGGCAGCGGGAGCAGCGACAGGAAGCGGAGAACGGCGGTCATGCGTCGGAATCCCTCGTGGCGGACAGGCCGGCGCACGCGCGCGCATCGTCGCGGCGCGCGGCGGCCGTGCCGGTCTGCCAGAAATCGAAATAGTTGAACCAGTTGTACGGGGCCGCGCGGCAATACTTGTCGAGCAGCGCGACGTAGCGCGCGAGCGCCGCGTCGACGGCCGCCGCGCGCGCGTCGCGGCGCACGTCGGAGAAATCGGCGAGTGTCTCGAAGTGCACGTCGTAGCGGTTGCCGTCGCGATAGAGGCCCGTCATGAACAGCACCGGGCGCCGCAGCATCGCGGCCATGTACAGCGGCCCGAGCGGAAACGCGGCCGGTGCGCCGAGCAGCGGCAGCCGCCGCAGCGAGGTTGCCGCATCGTCGAGCAGCGTGCGGTCGGCGAGCATGCCGACCATGCAGTTCGCGTCGAGACGCTCGCGCACCTTCAGCATCGAGTCGACCTGCCCGAGCGGAATCACTTCCGGTTTCGCGGCCGGGTTCACGGCGGCGAGCGTCGCGTTGATCTTGCGCGCGTTCTCTTCGAACATCGTGACGACGACGCTCAGGTCCGGACGCGTGCGGCCGATCGCGCGCACGACCTCGAAGCTGCCGAGGTGCGCGCCCATCAGGAATGCGCCGCGCCCGCCCGCGAGCGCGTCGTCGACCTGCGTTTCGCCATGCAGCCGGATGTCGAACAGGTCGAAGCGGCCGTTCATCAGGTAGATGCGGTCGTGGATCGTCGCGGCGAACGTGAACACGTGCCGATACACGTCGCGCCAGCGCGCGGGACGGCCGAGCGCGCGGCGCAGATAGTCGCGCGACGCCGAGCAGGCCGCCGGCGAGAACAGCACGAAATAGGTCGCGATGGCGTGCAGCACGACACGCGACGGCTGCCGGCCGAACCGCAGCGAGATCCAGGTCATCGCGCGCAGCAACGCCGCGTTGCTGCGTTCCTGGCGCTCGGCCCACGCGGTGCGCTTCATGGCCGTGCACCGTCCTGCGCGGCGGCCGGCGCGGACAGCACGCCGGTGGCGACGTCGCGTGCGCCGGCGCGCAGCGTGAAGCGGATCGCGCCGCCGGCCGCCGCATCGAACGCGAGATCGAGCGGCTCGCCGGGCGCGACCGGGCTGAGGAATTTCGCGGAAGCCAGCCGCCACGTGTGCAGCGGGCGGTTCAGCGACGCGCCGAGCGCGGCGATCGCGTGATCGAGCAGCACGACGCCCGGCACGATCGGATGACCGGGGAAATGACCGGGCAGCGCCGGGTGATCGGCGGGAATCGTGAACGCGAGCGGCGCATCCGTCTCGGCGTGCGCGTTCGCATCGGCCACCGCGGCGCGCGTGTGCCGTGCGACGAGCGCGGCGAGCACGTCGCGCGGCAGCTTGCCCGTTTCGTTGCGCGGCAAGGCGTCGACGAACACGAGCGGACGCGGCATGAAGGCGGGATCGATCCGTTCGCGCAGCGCGCGCTGCAGGTCGGCCGCGGCGAGCGTCGGCGCGACCACGAGCGCGACGAGCCGCGTGACCGGTTCGCGGGTTGCATCGGCGTCGGCTGGTGCGGCGTCGTCCGGCATGAAGAACACGCCGTCGACGACGTCGGCGATCGCGTTCAGTTGGTGATTCAGATAGGCGAGCGACGTGCGCTTGCCCGCGATGTTGACGAGGTCCGCCTTGCGGCCGTGCAGCAGGAACCGGCCGTCGCCGAGCAGTTCGAGCGCGTCGCCCATCGGCACGGGGGTTTCGACGTGTCCGCCCGACGCCCACACGGTCGGGCCGCTGTCGTCGCCCGCGGCGTCGCGGCCCGGCCCGTCCTGTGCCGCGCGCGCGTCGAGGCGGATGCCGGGGAACAGCTGCCACGTCGCGCCTTGCGACGTGCGGCGTGTCGCGATCTGGCCGGTCTCGGTGCTGCCGTAGATCTCGACGAGCGGCGCATCGAGCGCGGCCTCGGCTTCGCACGCGAGCTTTTCCGACAGCGGCGCGGTGGCCGACAGCACGAGCGCGGCCGGCGGCAGCGCATGGCCGGCCGACAGCAGCGCGCGCAGGTGAATCGGCGATGTGACGAGCACGCGCGGCTGCGGGATCGCGGCGAGTTCGTCGCGAATGTCGACGGGGTAGAACGGCTGGCGGTTGCTGAATGCGAGGCCGCCGATCAGCGCGAGCAGCACCGTCGACTCGAAGCCGTACATGTGTTGCGCGGGCACGGTGCCGATCAGCGTGGCCGCGCGGCCGTCGAGCAGGCCGAGGCGGTCGGCCGCCGCGCGCACGCAGCCGACCAGGAAGCCCCAGGTCTTGCGGTGCGGCACCGGCGCGCCGGTCGAGCCGGACGTGAACACGTACGCCATGATGCGCGACGCGTCGATCCGCGGCACCGCGAACGGCGCGTCGTCGAGGCGGTCGCCGGGTGCGGCGTCCGGATAGGCGAAGCGCGGCAGGTCGATCGCGCAGTCCGGCGCGTCGTGCAGACAGAACGCGTCCGGTGCGAACGACGCGAGCTGGCGCACCATCTCCGGCGTGTGCGTCGACGGCAGCAGGCTGATCCTGCCGGCGACGAGCGCCGCGCACAGGCTGACCGCGAACCGGTAGCGATCGCGGCACACGTTGAACACGTGACCGCCGGCGGGCAGTGCGGCGGCCACGCGCGCGACGTCGGCGACGAACGCGCGCACGCTGACGGGCGTGCCGTCGCGCCAGGCGATCGTCTGGTCCGGCGAGGAATGGAACACCAGCGGGTAAGTCGGCATAAATCGGCTGAAGCGGGAGACGGTGGCCGGCGCGGCCGCGATGCGGCGCCGCGCCGGCCATGAATTCATCGTGACGGCTGCGTCGACGCGCGGTATGCGCGCACCGCGTCGACCATCCGCGGCCGCGCGTCGTGCGGCAATGCGAAGCGCCGGCACGCATGCTCGGCCGCGAACATCACGGCGACGAGCGGCAGCGACAGGTAGTTCGCGAACGTCGACCACGCGACGATCGGCGCGGTCGCGAACAGCAGCGTCGACACGGCTGCGATCGCGACGAAGAACAGCGTCCATGCGAGCGTGATGCGCCGCGTGTAGCGCGCGACGGCCGGCGAGATCGTGCCGTGGATCATCGTCGCGAAGCGCGTGCACAGCGGCACCTGGCCGGCCGCGAGCGTGCGGCCGAACAGCAGCGCCATCGCGAGGTTGAAGCTCGCGTGCTCCAGATACAGGCCCCATTCGAAATGGCGCGCGAGCGGGGGGCGCGCGGCCCACAGCGCGGCGGCGGCGAGCAGCCACGCCGGCACGAGCCATGCCCGCTTCGGCGAGCGCAGCGCTGCGCCGAGCGCGAGCAGCAGCGGCGGCACGAGCGCCATCGCGAGGCCGAAGCCGTGCGCGCCGGGTGTCGCGGCCGCATAGTGCGCGCCGATCTGGTACGCCGCCACCGCAGCGACCGCGCCGAAGCCGCGTGCGATGCCGAGCGGCGAGCTCATCGCGGCGCTCCGTGCGCGCGGCGCGTGCGCGCATTGCCGTCGTCCGTCGCGGCACGGCGGCGGACGGGCGGGCAAACCGGGGCGAGGCGAATGGACGGGCGCGGCATGGCTGCTGGAAACATCGGGCGGATCGGGGGGCCGGACGCGTTCGTCGGGCCGTCAAACATCATATGAATGGTGGCCGGGACGCGTGTCCCGGCCGGCTGTCATGCACGCACATTTTAGGGCCGCGGCGCGGCGGTTCGAGGTCGGCGCAGCCGGGTTTTGTAACCGAATGTATGGCAGCGAACTGAACCTTTCGCGGCGGCGATTCATTTCCGCCCGAAGCGGCTCAAGCGTCTGCTGCGATCGGGTCCCGAAACCGGCGGCGGCGGGGGCCTTCAGTCTGTAACCATTCCCCGTATACGTGCCGATACCCATCGTCTAGAATCCGCGTAACTTTTACAAACGACCCCCAATAACGCAGGCGGGGAAGCCGGCAGACGCCGGAGGGACGGAGATTGGCGCGCGCTTCGCACGCGCCGGGCGTGCACGATGATTGCCGTTTCCGGGCGCCTCCCGCTGCCATCGGCCGCCTGCCCGCAAGCATGATGAACGCACTGGAACAAGAGCTCGCCACGCTGATCATCGGCGAACTGAATCTCGAAGACGTCCCGCTCGAAACGGTGACGGCCGGGACCCCGCTGTATGGCGAGGGCTTCGGGCTCGACTCCATCGACATCCTGGAAATCGCGCTGCTGATCTCGAAGAAATACGGCTTCGAGCTGCGCTCGGACAATCCGGACAACCAGAAGATCTTCGCGACGCTCGGCGCGCTTGCCGAGTACGTCGCCGCGCATCGCACCAAGTGACGGCGGCGCGCGCGAACGCGACGCGGCACGCAGACGATGACGGCACGCGGCGGCGGCCGCTGGACGAAACACGGCCGCGTCGATCGAGAGGAAACGCGATGAGCGGAGCAAGGCGATGCGGGCGCTCGTAACGGGCGGCAGCGGCGCACTCGGGCAGGCGATCTGCACGGCGCTCGCGCAGGCCGGCCACGAAGTCTGGGTGCACGCGAACCGGAATCTCGCGCAGGCGGAGGCGGTCGCGCAGCAGATCGTCGTGGCCGGCGGCACCGCGCACGCGCTTGCATTCGACGTGACCGACGCCGATGCGACGCTCGCCGCGCTCGCGCCGTTCATCGACGACGCACCGGTGCAGATCCTCGTCAACAACGCGGGCATTCACGACGACGCACCGATGGCCGGCATGTCGCGCCGGCAGTGGCACAGCGTGATCGACGTGACGCTCAACGGTTTTTTCAACGTGACGCAGCCGTTGCTGCTGCCGATGATCCGCACGCGGCGCGGTCGGATCGTCAACATCGCGTCGGTTGCCGGCGTGACCGGCAACCGCGGGCAGGTCAACTACGCGGCCGCGAAGGCGGGGCTGATCGGCGCGACGAAGTCGCTGTCGCTGGAGCTCGCGTCGCGCGGCATCACGGTGAATGCGGTCGCACCCGGCATCATCGAATCGCCGATGGCCGACCCTGCATTTCCCGCCGAACGGATCAAGCAGCTCGTGCCGGCGCAACGCGCGGGCCGGCCCGACGAAGTCGCGGCGATGGTCGCGTATCTGGTATCCGATGCGGCTGCTTATGTGACGGGACAGGTGCTGTCCGTCAACGGCGGGCTTGCATGACGACGCGCGCGGCGTCGGCTTGACGCGAAGCAACGGCGCGCAACGCGGCGCGTGGCCACGATGCCGCGAGCCCGCATCGCATAGTGAGGAAATCGAAGTGTCAGTGCATCCAGTCGACGCCGAACGGCGAGCGTATTCCCTGTCGTCCGCCACGACCGCGGTCGCGCGCGAACACATGACGGGCGGAGCCGCCGCATCGCGCGCGGGCATCTCGCCCGCGGCGAACGGCGGCAACCGTGCGCTGCGACTCGTCCGGATCGATCATGCGCGGCTGGCTGCGCTGCTGCACGATGCGCGGCAGCGCGGCGACGCATTCGACCGCGTGTTTCCCGGTGCGCTGGGTGCGGTCTGCATCGGCGCGGCCGGCGCGCCGACCGATGCGATGGTCCGCATGCTCGCCGCCGCCGCGCCCGACCTGCCGCTCGCACCGGTGCAGATGGCGCTGCTCGACGCCGGCGGCCACGCACGCGCCGGCGCGGTCTGCGAAATCTGGCAGTGCGACGCGCCGGACCTGCGCAGCGAGCGGCGCGGCGCGCTGCAGTATCGCTTCAGCGAAACGGCGGGGCTCGTATTCGGCAGCATCGTCGTGCAGGAAGAGCAGGAAGCGGCCGATGCCGATCCAGACGGAGGCACGCCGCTCGAGCGCGCGACACACGATGCATACCGCGCGCTGTTCGACGCGCTCGATGCACTCGGCATCGCGCATCCGCTGCGAATCTGGAATACCGTGCCCGCGATCAACGCGCTGCAGTTCGGGATCGAGCGCTATCGTCAGTTCAATATCGGCAGGCAGCGCGCGTTCGACGCGTGCCGTCGCGCGCTGACGGGCAGCGTGCCGGCGGCCTGTGCGCTCGGCTCGGTCGTGCCCGTTGCGGGCGACACGCCGCCGGCCGCGCCGCTCGCGATCCATTTCATCGCGACCCGCACGCCGGCCGATCCGGTCGAGAATCCGCGCCAGGTCAGCGCGTATCACTACCCGGCGGAGTACGGCCCGCGCGCGCCGACGTTCGCGCGCGCGGCCGCGTGGCCCGGCGACGATGCCGCGCCGTTGCTGTTCGTGTCGGGCACCGCCAGCATCGTCGGGCATCGCACCGTGCATCGCGGCGACGTCGTCGCGCAAACGCGCGAGACCATCGCGAACCTGGCCGCCGTGCTCGAGCAGGCCGCGCGGCAAGGGCACGGCCCGTTCGGGCTCGCCGACCTGAACTACCGCGTCTACGTGCGCGACGCCGGCGATGCCGCGGCGCTCGCCGCGATCGATCGCGCGCTGCGCGATGCGGCGGGCCCCGGCGTGCGGCCGTTGTTCGTCCACGCGGACGTGTGCCGCGACGATCTGCTGGTCGAGATCGAAGCGAGCGCCGGCCATCCGCTGGAGCACCTGTCGTGAAGCGCGCGGCCCTGTCACTGCGCGAACGCGGCGTCGACGAAGCCTGTCGGCAGTCGCCTGCAGGTCATAAACTTTTGTCAGGATCCCCGTCTTCGCAATCGGCCGTTCCCATGTCCAAGCTGCACGCCTCGTCCACTCATCTCGTACTGATTCCGAGCTACAACCCGGGCGTCAAGGTCGACACGACCGTGCGCAACGCCCGCTCGCAGTGGAACCCGGTGTGGGTCGTCGTCGACGGCAGCACCGACGGCAGCGCCGAGCGGCTGCAGGGGATGGCCGAGCGCGACCCCGGGCTGCGCGTGATCGTGCTGCCGGAGAACCGCGGCAAGGGCGCCGCGGTGCTGGCCGGGCTCGACGCGGCGGCCGCAAGCGGCTTCACGCACGTGCTGACGATGGACTCCGACGGCCAGCATCCGGCCGACCTGATTACCGAATTCATGGCCGCGTCGCAGGCGGCGCCGGACGCGATGGTGCTGGGCCTGCCGAAGTTCGACGCGAGCGCGCCGCAACTGCGCGTGCAGGGCCGGCGGCTGTCGAACGGATGGGCCGACTTCGAGACGCTATGGGCCGGGATCGGCGATTCGCTGTACGGCTTTCGCGTGTACCCGGTCGCGCCGCTCGCCGCGATCATGCATCGCCAGCCGTGGATGCGCGGCTTCGACTTCGATCCGGAAGCGGCCGTGCGGCTGTGCTGGGCCGGGGTGCGGCCGATTCGCATCGAAGCGCCGGTGCGCTACTTCGGCGCGCACGAGGGCGGCGTGTCGCATTTCCACTATGGCCGCGACAACGTGCTGCTCGCGTGGATGCACCTGCGGCTCTTCGCCGGTTTCGTGGTGCGGCTGCCGATGCTGGTCGCGCGGCGGCTCACGCGCCGGTCGCGTTCGACGTTCAGCCGGTCATCCGGTCGCGGCGATTGATGAGCTGATTGCCGTCAATTCGCTGACCAATCGCGTCGTTAGTTTCGAGCCGCGGCGCAATCAAGTTGTCATTTTATGTAAACGTCTGGTAATTTTCTGCCGGATTATGCAAAATCGCCGCTCCTAAATACAACTACCGAGGGATCCGGGATGCATATCAAGAAAGCGGCGGCAGCGTGTGGCATGGCGTTCCTGTTGAGCGCATGCGGCGGCGTGCAGAATCTCGACGCGAACAGCCTGACGTCGGCGGGGACCAGCCTGTTCAAGGCGGCGACGCTGTCGGACAGCGACATCGCGGCGCTGTCGAACGACTCGTGCAAGGCGAGCGACGCCGAATCGAAGATCGCCGCGCCGAACAGCGCATACTCGAAGCGTCTGACGAAGGTGATGAAGGGCTTCGGCGACATGACGCTGAACGGCCAGAAGATCAACTACAAGGTCTACGTGACCAAGGACGTCAACGCGTGGGCGATGGGCAACGGCTGCGTGCGCGTGTACAGCGGCCTGATGGACATGATGAACGACGACGAACTGCGCGGCGTGATCGGTCATGAAATGGGCCACGTCGCGCTGGGTCACTCGAAGAAGGCGATGCAGACCGCCTACGCGGTCAGCGCGGCGCGCACCGCGGCCGGCGCGGCATCGCCGGGCGTCGCGGCCCTGACGAGCTCGCAGCTCGGCGACATCACCGAGAAGTTCATCAACGCGCAGTTCTCGCAGACGCAGGAAAGCGCGGCCGACGACTACTCGTTCGACCTGATGAAGCAGAAGAACATGAACCAGAAGGGCCTCGTCACCGCGTTCCAGAAGCTCGCGCAGCTCGATGGCGGCAAGAGCTCGATGATGAGCTCGCACCCGTCGTCGGCGAGCCGTGCCCAGCACATCCAGGATCGCATCGCGAAGGGCAGCTGATCGCCGTCTGGTGCGCCGGCCGCGTCCGGCGCCCGGGATGAACGAAACCCCACGCTCTTGCGGGCGTGGGGTTTTTGTTTTTCGGCGAACCGGAAAGCGGCCGCGCCGCTTGCTTACGGCACCATCCCCGGCAGCACGTAGGCCTGCACGAGCGTGATCAGGCCGACGATCACCGCGAACAGCAGGCTGTGGCGCACCGTGAAGCGGAACAGCTCCGATTCCTTGCCGACGAGGCCGGTCGCCGCGCATGCGACCGCGATCGACTGCGGCGAGATCATCTTCGCGGTCACGCCGCCCGTGGTGTTCGCGGCGACGGCGAGCGTCTCGGGCACGCCGAGCTGGTGCGCGGTCGCTTGCTGCAGCGAGCAGAACAGCGCGTTCGACGACGTATCCGAGCCGGTCAGGAATACGCCGAGCCAGCCGAGGAACGGCGAGAAGAACGGGAACGCGGCGCCGGTCGCGGCGAGCATCAGCGCGAGCGTCGACGACATCCCCGAGTAGTTCGCGACGAACGCGAACGCGAGCACGAGGCCGATCGACAGGATCGGGCGCGTGAGTTCCTTCAGCGTCTCGCCGAACGTGACGAGCCCGTCGCGCGGCTTCATCCGCAACAGCGCCATCGAGATCAGGGCGGTCACGAGGATCGCGCTGCCCACCGCCGACACGAGATCGATCTTCAGCACGGCGTCGAGCGCCTTGGGCGTCGCGGCGATCGGCGCGGTCTTCACGACGAGCTGGTCGAGCCCGGCCACATGGAACTTCAGGACGGTCGACGCGAGCGCGCCGTGCGCGGCGAACAGCGCCTTGAACGGCGCGATGCTCCACACGGTGACGACGGCCGTCAGGATCAGGAACGGCGACCACGCGCGCACGGTCTGCGCGAGCGTGTACGGCGACGCTTGGCGGCTTGCTCCCGAACCGATGCCGCCCGCGCCGAATCCCGCGAGCGCCGCGCCGCCGCCGGACGCGACGAGGCCGCCGGCCGTCTGCTTCGCGCTGCTCGGCTGCCAGACCTTCAGGAACGCGGCAAGCGACACGAGGCTGACGAGCGACGACGTGATGTCCGGCAGCTCGGGCCCGATGTGGTTCGACGTGAAGTACTGCGTGATCGCGAAGCTGCCGCCGGCGACGAGCGCGGCCGGCCAGGTCTGCCGCACGCCGCGCAGCCCGTCCATCATGAACACGAGCCAGAACGGCACCGCGAGCGACAGCAGCGGCAACTGGCGGCCGGCCATCGCGCCGATGTGGAATGCGTCGATGCCGGTCACCTGTCCGGCGACGATGATCGGAATGCCCATCGCGCCGAATGCAACCGGCGCGGTGTTTGCAATCAGACACAGTCCGGCCGCGTGCAGCGGCTTGAAGCCGAGGCCGACGAGCAGCGCGGCCGTGATCGCGACGGGCGCGCCGAAGCCGGCCGCGCCTTCGAGGAACGCGCCGAACGAAAAGCCGATCAGCAGCATCTGCAGCCGCTGGTCGTCGGTGATCGCCAGCACCGACGCACGGATGATGTCGAACTGTCCCGTCTTCACGACGATCTTGTACAGGAACACGGCCGCGACGATGATCCACGCGATCGGCCACAGGCCGTACGCGAAGCCGAAGCCGGCCGCCGCGAGCGCCTGCGGCACGGGCATGCCGTAAGCGAGGATCGCGACGCCGAGCGCCAGCAGCAGCGTGATCGCGGCGGCGACGTGCCCCTTCATCCGCAACGCGGCGAGCGCGACGAAAAAGAAGATGATCGGGATCGCGGCGACGAGCGCCGACAGCCCGAGGCTGCCGAGCGGGGTGTAGATCTGATGCCAAACCTGCATGGGTGTCTCCTCCATGGATTGCTATCGGTACGGGTTTGAAAGCGAGGGGGGCTATTCGGGCTGGCCGCGTGCGCGCAGCAGGTCGGACAGGCTGCGCGGCGCCGGCTCGAGCGGCGTGCGGTGCTGCGTCCAGCCCATTTGCCTGGCCGGCGTCAGCGCGCGCAGCCGCGTCGCGGTCCAGCGGAATGCGCGATACGCGCGCGGATGCGCGAACGCGCCGGACCAGAAGCGCCACACGAGGTCTTCCGCGCGGTTGTAGTTCGCGCCCTGGCCGCGCAGCGGATGCGCGACGGGTTCGTCGGGCTTGCGGTTCGCCTCGGTGCGCAGCCGCACGAGCAGCTGCGGGATCGGAATCCGGACCGGGCACACCTCGCCGCACGCGCCGCACAGCGTCGACGCGGTCGGCAGGTCGGCCGTCGCGTCGAGGCCGAGCAGGTGCGGCGAGATGATCTTGCCGATCGGGCCCGGGTAGGTCGTCCCGTATGCGTGGCCGCCGATGCGCGTATAGACGGGGCAGTGATTCATGCACGCGCCGCAGCGGATGCATTGCAGCGTCGCGCGCAGCTGTTCGTCGGCGTAGGCCTGCGTGCGGCCGTTGTCGAGCAGCACGAGATGCAGTTCGCGCGGGCCGTCGCGTTCGCCGTCGCGGCGCGGGCCCGAGATCAGGTTGAAGTAGGTCGTGATCGCCTGGCCGGTGGCCGAGCGCGTCAGGAGGCTCGACAGCGGCACGATGTGCTCGAGTTTCTCGACGACCTTCTCGATGCCCATGATCGCGACGTGCGTGTCGGGCACGGTGGTCGACAGCCGGCCGTTGCCCTCGTTCTCGACGAGCCACAGCGTGCCCGTGTCGGCCGCCGCGAAGTTCACGCCGGACAGGCCGATGTCGGCTTCCGCGAATGCGCGGCGCAGCGCGCGCCGGCCGGTCTGGATCAGCTCGTCGACGTCCTCCGTGTAGCGCGTGCCGGGGATGTGCTCCTCGAACAGCTCGGCGATGTCGCCGCGCGTCTTGTGGATAGCCGGCATCACGATGTGCGACGGCTTCTCGCCCGCGAGCTGCACGATGAACTCGCCCATGTCGGACTCGATGCAGTCGACGCCGTGATCCGCGAGGTAATGGTTCAGCTCGATTTCCTCGCTTGCCATCGACTTGCCCTTGATCACGCGGCGCGCCTTCTTCGCCTGCGCGATGCCGAGCACGATCGCGTTCGCGTCGGCGGCCGTCTCGGCCCAGTGCACGTGCACGCCGGCCGCCGTGAGCGTCGCCTCCAGCCGCTCGAGCAGCGCGGGCAGTTGCGCGAGCGCGTGCTGCCGCACGGCTTCGCCGAGATCGCGCAGTTGCTCCAGCTCGGTGTCGTCGGGGAACTGGGTCGCGCGCTTGCCCTGCAGGAAGTCCATCGCGCCGCGAAAGCTCCGGCGCAGCGCGGGATCGTCGAGCGCGGCGCGCGCGCGGGCCTTGAAGTCGCCGAGGGCGACGAATTGCAGCGGTTGGTCGCTCATCGCGGCAGGTCCTGGCAGGCGGTTGCGGTCGGTTCGGTGACGATCACGACCCAGAGGTTGCGCGGCCCGTGTGCGCCATACGCGAGGGTCTGCTGGATGTCGGAGGTCTTCGACGGGCCCGACACCAGCACGACGTTGGTCGGCATGCCGGCGTGCCAGCGCTCCGCGTGCACGGCCGCGTGGAGGTCCGCGTGCAGCGTGTTCGCATGGACGAGCGCGATGTGCAGCGGCGGCACCAGCGATACCGTGCGCGGCGTGCCGGCATCGGGCGCGAGCACGACGGTGCCGGTCGCCGCGATGCCCGAGCGCGCGACGGTGAAGCCCGCGTCGATCATGTCGAACAGCTCGGTTTTCCACGCGTCGATCGGCCGGTCGAACGGCACCGGCGCGACCGCGTCGGGCAGCGCACGCGCGAGGGCCGCGGATTCGGCGCGGGCCGGGTCGAGCAGCAGGCGGCGCACGCCGGCGTCGGCGAGGCGTGCGGCAAGCTGCGCCGGCCACGCATCGGCGGTGGCGCACCAGACGTCGGCGTGCGACGCGGCGAGTGCGGCCTGCATCGTCTGCGCGAGCGCATGGGAATCGGGGGTGACCGGTGCGCGGCGCGCCGCGTAATGCGTGTCGATGCGCGCATCGAGGGCGGGCGCGGCGTTCGCGGCGACGCCGGGCGCGGCGGCGCGCAGGCGCGCGAGGATGGCGCTGCGCGCGCTCATTGCGCGTCTCCGCGCAGCGAGCCGGCGCCTGCCGTGCGGCGCCACAGGAAGCTTGCGAGATGCTCGACGGGCAGCGTCGCGCCGGCCTTGGTCGCGGCGTGGCCGATGTTCAGCAGGCAGCCGCAGTCCGCCGACACGAGCCGGTCGCAGCCCGTCGCGCAGGCCGATGCGACCTTGTCGTGCACCATCGCGCCGGAGATGTCGGGGTGTTTCAGCGAGAACGTGCCGCCAAAGCCGCAGCATTCCGATTCGCGTTCGTGTTCGATGCGCGTGACGCCCGGCAGCGCGTCGACGAGCGCGACGCCGTGCACGCGCGTGCCCATCTCGCGGCGGGCCGCGCACGACGTGTGCAGCACCACGCGCTCGTCCGGGCCGGCGTTCGCGTCGATGCGGTCGAGCCGCACGTCGAGCACATGGACGAGGAATTCGGCGAGTTCGTAGGTGCGCTCCGCGATCGCGCGCGCCTTCGGGCCGTGCACGGGGTCGTCGGCGAACAGGGCCGGCCAATGGTGCCGGATCATGCCCGCGCACGAGCCGGACGGCACGATCACGGGCCACGGCTCGGCGAACAGATCGAGCTGCGCGGCCGCGACGCGGCGAGCCTCGTCGGGATTGCCGCTGCTGTAGGCCGGCTGCCCGCAGCAGCTCTGGCCGCGCGGATAGTGGACGGTCAAGCCTTCGCGTTCCAGCAGGCGGACCGCGTCGAGCCCGGCTTCGGGGACGAACAGGTCGACCAGGCAGGTCGCGAACAGGTAGACGTGCGCGGGGGCGGCGGCGGGGTAGTGCCTTTCGTTCATGTCTCGCTCCAGGGTGCCGGCCCGGCAAGCGAATGCGGGACGACGATTTCGCTGCATAATTCCCGCGACGGCGCCGCAGTTCAAATTGGTTGGGCCAATCGGCGCGGCGGGTATTCGATGGGGAGACGGCAATGGCGGCGATGACGGCACGGGGCCGGACCGAAGTGGTGATGCGCAAGATCGAGACAGCGCTGCTCGACGGCACCTGGCCGGCCGGGGCGCGGCTGCCGGCCGAGCGCTTGCTCGCGCAACAATACGGCGTGGCGCGCAATACGGTGCGCGAGGCGACGCAGCGGCTCGTCGCGCGCGGGCTGCTGCAGAGCCGGCGCGGCGCGGGCGTGTACGTGACGGACCAGTTGCGCGCGGGCATCGCGTCGCCGTGGGGCCAACTGGTCGCCGATCACCCGGCGCTGCGCGACGACATACTCGAATTCCGTCGCGTGCTCGAAGGCGCGACCGCGTATTTCGCTGCGCTGCGCGCGGATGCGAACGACCGGCGCCGGATCCGGACGCTGCTGCGCGAGCTCGAGACCGCGTACGCGAACGACGACGCGGCCCTCGAGGCGTCGACCGACGCGAAGCTGCACGAGGCGATCGCGCTGGCGTCCCACAACACGATGTTCCTGCACCTGCACACGAGCGTGATCGGGATGCTGCGCGAGCACATCTCGATCAACGTCGCGGGGATGACGACGCACGACGAGCAGGCGTCCGAGATGCTGTTGCGGCAGCACCGGGTGGTCTGCGACGCGATTTGCGCGCACCGACCCGAGGAGGCGCGCACCGCGATGCAGACCCATATCGACTACGTGCGCAGCCACTTCGAGCGAAGCGGCCACACGCCGTGAGATTGGTTGGACCATGGATGCCGCGTGCCCGTCTGGCGGCCGAGCCGCGGGCTGCCGTTCCCGGATGCCCGCGCCGGCCGCGCGCGAGCGGTTCACGGCGCCGCATGCGCGAGCCGCGCGATTGACCGGTTCATCGGGCGCCCACTAGAATCGATTGGAACCACCCGTCAGCCGCACGCCGCGGCGATTGCGGACCTGTTGATCCGCCTGTCGAGGAAGTTTCCGTGCTCATGTCTTTGATCCGGCGCGCGCCGGCCGCGCTCTCATGGCGCGCCGCCTGCCGCCCGGCCCGCGCGCTCGCCGTCTGCGCGCTGCTGTCGCTGGTCGCCGCCTGCGCGACGCATCCGCCCGCCACCACGCTCGATCGCCCCGTCTCGCACGCATTGCCGACCGATACCGTGACGCCGCTGCGCACCGCGCTGGCCGCGCCGGAAGCCGCGCATCCGGGGCAGTCGGGCTTCCGGCTGCTGCCCGACGGCGCGACCGCACTGCAGATGCGCATCGCGCTCGCGCGCGCGGCGACGAAGACGCTCGACATGCAGTACTACATCGCGACCGAGGACACGACCGGCAAGCTGCTGCTCGGCGCGGCGCTGTATGCGGCCGATCGCGGCGTGCGTGTGCGGATGCTGGTCGACGACCTGAATTTCCGCGACATCGACCGCGTCATGGCCGGGCTGAATACGCCTCCGAAGGTCGAGATTCGCGTGTTCAACCCGTTCGGTGCGTCGCGGTACGGAATGGTCGAGCGCACGGCCAATTCGCTGACGCGGCTCGACAGCTTTACGCGGCGGATGCACAACAAGGCGATGATCGCGGACAACCAGATCGCGATCGTCGGCGGCCGCAACCTCGGCGACGAATACTTCAGCGCGAGCCCGACGCTGCAGTTCCGCGACCTCGACGTGCTCGCGGCAGGCCCCGTGACGAACGACATCTCGACGAGCTTCGACGACTACTGGGCAAGCGCGAGCAGCTATCCGCTGCGGGTGCTGAATCATCAGAAGTTTGATCCGAAGGATCTCGACGCGATGCGCGACGAGCTGCGCGACCACTGGCGCAAGAACGCCGACCCGTACAACGCGAAGCCGCTGAACGCGACGCCGCTCGCGCAGCAGATCGCGCGCGACGAGCTCGAGCTGGTGTGGGCGCCGGCCGAGTTCAAGGTCGACGCACCGGACAAGGTCATGCGGCCGACCGGCGCGTACGTGAGCCCGCCGATGCAGCGCCTCGTCGAACTGACGCGCGACGCGCAGCAGGAATTCCTCGCGTTTTCGCCGTACTTCGTGCCGCACGACGCGGGCGTGAAGATCCTCGGCGACACGGCCGCGCGCGGCGTGCGCGTCGCGATCCTGACCAATTCGCTCGCCGCGACCGACGCGGTCGCCGTGCAGGCCGGCTACGCGCCGTACCGCGTGCCGTTGCTGCAGCACGGCGTCGAACTGTACGAATTCAAGGCGCGGCCGAACCCGCCGCGCGCGGGCCTGTTCGGCTCGCGCTCGCGTGCGAGCCTGCACGCGAAGGCGTACGTGATCGACCGCAAGGTCCTCGTGATCGGGTCGCTGAACCTCGATCCGCGTTCGGCGTACCTGAATACGGAACTCGCGCTCGTGATCCACAGCCCGAAGATCGCGCAGCAGGCCGCCGCAATCTTCGCGCGCGTGACGCAGCCCGACGAAAGCTATCGCGTGAGCCTCGCGACGCCGGCGGGCGGCGGCACGCCCGAACTCGAGTGGACCGGCACCGACAACGGCGAGCCGGCCACCTATCACGTCGATCCGCATGCGGGGCTGATGCGCAACCTGATGACCGGCCTCTTCATGCTGCTGCCGGTCGAAGACCAGTTGTAAGGGCCGGAACGGCTCGGGCCAAACCCGCGATACCGGTGCGCGGGGAAAGGTGATATGGTTGTGCGCGCAACGATATGCGTATCGTGACGGGTGCCGCCGGACCGCTCGCGCAACGCGGGCCGCAGCGGTGCCGAACGATGCGCGAGCCGCCCGCGCCTGCGCGCCGCGCGCGCCGCCAGGAGACGAGGGACGATGCGCGAGCCGCCCGCGCGGCCGCCCCGCCCGCAACCGGAGTGCCCCATGCAACGTGTACCGAACCAGCCGTTCACGCGTCCCGCCCGCTTCTCCGAAGCCGAATGGCAGGCGCGCGTGCAGCTCGCGGCCGCCTATCGGATCTTCGACCATCTCGGCTGGACCGAGCTGATCTACAACCACATCTCGCTGCGCGTGCCGGGCGAGGACGGCCATTTCCTGATCAATCCGTTCGGGCTCCATTACCGCGAGGTATGCGCGTCGAACCTCGTGAAGATCGACATCGACGGCAATGTGATCGGCCATTCCGACTGGCCGATCAATCCGGCCGGCTTCACGTTCCACAGCGCGATCCATGCGGCGCTGCCCGACGCGCACTGCGTGATGCACGTGCACACGACGCCGACGATGGCCGTGTGCTGCTCGCGCGACGGGCTGTCGTTCTCGAACTTCTATTCGGCGCAGTTGTACGGGAAGATCGCGTATCACGATTTCGAGGGCATCACGGTGCACCTGGAGGAAGGGCGGCGCATCGTCGAGAGCGCCGGCGGGCGGCCGGTGCTGCTGCTGCGCAACCACGGGCCCGTGACGATCGGCGCGACGCTCGCGCAGACCTTCTCGTTGATGTGGCTGCTCAATCGCGCGTGCGAGGTGCAGGTCGCGACCCACGCGATCGGCGACGCGCTGCCGATTGCGCCGCCGGTGCTCGAGGGCTGCGTGCGCGACTCGCTGAACTTCGATCCGAAGCACGGCGCGGGGCAGGACGCATTCGACGCGTTGCAGCGCATCGTCGATCGGATCGATCCGGGCTATCGCGCGTGAGGGCGCGGGGTCGGCGCGACGTCCGACCCGATCGCCGTGGCGACAATCGATTCGTGATGCTTGACGGCCCGCGAAGCGGAGTTTGCCCGACGCATGCGTGCATGCCGCCCGGGCACGGGCAAAAAAAACGCGGCCGGATGGCCGCGTGAATACTCGCAGACTCCTTCGGACGAAGGAAACAAGCAACTGTGAGACGAAGTGTAGCGAAAGGCCGCGCATGGATTCAGGGCTCCCGCTGCAAAGGTCTCTTCCAGGTTCCGTCAGGCTGGCGGGCGACGCAGCGGTGCCGGATCGGCGGCGATCGACTACCATCATGGAACGTCCCCCGTCCGGGTGGCGTACCCCGTCGTACAAGGAGGATTCATGCCGAAGCTGCGTTTGCTCCAGGTGGCGTTGCTCGCGGGCGTCCTGGCCGCCGGCAGCGCCGCCGCCGAAACGGTGCGCCTGTCCGCCAATCTGCAGCCGTCGAGCGAAGTGCCGCCCACCGCGACCAAGGGCGCCGGCGCCGTCGCTGCGACCTACGACACGGCCACCCACATGCTGCAGTGGACGGTGACGTACGAACATCTCACGGGGCCGGCCACCGCCGCGCATTTCCACGGGCCCGCGCCGGTCGGCCAGAACGCCGGCGTGCAGGTGCCGATCCCGAAGGACGCGCTCGCGAGCCCGATCAAGGGTTCGAAGGAGCTGACCGACTCGCAGGTGACCGACCTGATGGCCGGCAAGTGGTACTTCAACGTGCACACGAAGGAGCATCCGTCCGGCGAGATCCGCGGCCAGATGATGCCGGCGAGCTGAGGCCGGCGAACCGCGCGCCGGCGTTTGATATAGAGGCTCCCGTCGAGCGGCGCGGTGACGATCGCACGTACCATCGTCACACTGCGACGATGGAGTGTGTTGGATGAGTTGGCAAAGCAAGTTCGCGTGCTGGCTTCTGCGCCGGCAGTTTCGTCCCGAGACCACGCGCCCGGTGCTCGACCCTGCCCGCGCGCGGCGCTTTACCGACCTGAGGATGATCGTGCCGCGTCGCGCACCGTCGGGCTACCGGCTGCGCGAATGCTACGGTCCCGGCGATGCGCCGCTGCGCGGCGAATGGCTCGAACGCACCGATGCGGCCGCCGCTCGCGGGCCCGGCCGCACGCTGCTGTACTTCCACGGCGGCGGCTACTACTTCTGTTCGACGAAAACCCATCGGCCACTTGTGTTCGGCCTCACGAAGCGCGCGGGCGTGCGCTCGTTCTCGCTCGACTACCGGCTCGCGCCCGAGAACCGCTTCCCGGCCGCGCTCGACGACGCGCTGGCCGCGTACCGGCAATTGCTCGCGCTCGGCACGCCGCCCGAGTCGATCGTGTTCGGCGGCGATTCGGCGGGCGGCGGCCTCGCGCTCGCGACGCTCGTCGCGCTGCGCGATCGCGGCGAACCGTTGCCGGCCGGCGCGATCCTGTTCTCGCCGTGGACCGACCTGGCCGGCACCGGCGACACGATGCGCAGCAACGACGGCCTCGACCCGATGTTCGCGGCCGCGGCGCTGCCGAAGGCGGCGAAGCTGTATCTGGGAGACGAATCGGCGACGCATCCGTACGCGTCGCCGCTCTATGCGGATCTCAGCGGGCTGCCGCCGCTCTTCATCCAGGCCGGCAGCACCGAGGTGCTCCTCGACGATTCGCGCCGCGTCGCCGACAACGCGAAGGCGGCCGGCGTGCCGGTGGAGATCGAGGTGTGGCCCGACATGCCGCACGTGTGGCAGCTCTACACGCCGATGGTGCCGGAGTCGCGCGACGCGCTCGACCGTGCGGCCGCATTCCTGCGCCGCGTCGCGGTCGAGCGGGCGGTTCAGCGCGTGGGCGAGCCGTCGATCGCCTGATACGCGGCCTTGACGGCGACCGGGCCGTACTTGCGCTCGAGCCGGCGCACGGTGAAGTGGCCGTGCGCCATCTGCTGGAAGTGGTCGATGAACAGCGTGTTGACGGTCGCTCCCAACACCGCGCCGATCGCCGGGATCGACTTCGCGGCCATCTGCTCGGTGACCTGCACCGAGAAACGTGATGCCACCGTCTGCACGAGCTTGAACACCGCCGCCGAGCTGTGCGCGGTGATTCCTTTCGTCGTGATGTCCGACGACGCCTTCGAAATCGCCTGCGCGAGCGCGCCGCGCAGCACGAAATAGCCGAGATCGGCGTCTTCTTCCCGCTTGTCCGCGTTGCCGCCCATGCCGAGCACGGCCAGGCACTGCAGCTGCGTATCCACCGAGCCCAGGTCCTCGCCCTCGCTGCGCGCGATGTCGCACACCGAGCGGAAGATCAGCGTGGTCGTCACCGGCAGCTCGACCGGCAGCGCGAGGAAGCCGAACGCGCCGCCCGCCGCGCCGGTCGTCGCGACCGCGAGCTTGTGCAGCAGGTTGCTCGGCTTGTCCGGCTCGGCATCGGGCGTCTGCGGCTTGCCGAGCGTGCGCAGCGCGATGTTCAGGCACTTGCGCAGCGCCAGCTGCGTCGCGTCGTTGATCTTGCCGGTCGCGAAGTCGGGCAGCCGCGCGATCATCTTCTCGACCGGCGCGCCCAGCACGCCCGTCAGCTTCATCGTCAGCGACGGGCTTTCCAGCACCTGCTTCGCGCGCCGCAATGCGTCCTGGTCCTCCGGCGACAGCGTCGCGGCAGGCGTGATTGAAATCGGTTCCATCTTTCTCCCTGGCGGCCATCGGCCCCAAATCCGTCGCCAGCCTAGATTACTCCGGCGTGCTAGAATTTTGAGATTGTTTGACTCGTCAAAAGTTGCATCAACAAAAAATGGCCGTCCATACTGCCGCCCACCATTCGAGCGGGCAAGTCCTGCCGTTCCGCGAATCGCTGCTGGCGATGATCGGGATCTCGTTCGTCACCATGCTCGTCGCGCTCGACCAGACGGTCGTCGGCACCGCGTTGCCGACCATCGTCGCCGAACTCAAGGGGTTCGACCTGTATGCGTGGGTCGCGACCTCGTACCTGCTCAGTTCCGTGATCACCGTGCCGATCTTCGGTCGGCTCGGCGACTATTACGGGCGCAAGCCGTTCGTGATCGTGTCGATCGTCGTGTTTACCGGCGCGTCGGTGCTGTGCGGAATGGCCAACGACATGCTGTTCCTGGTGCTCGCGCGCGGCCTGCAGGGGATCGGCGGCGGGATGCTGGTCGGCACCGCGTTCGCGTGCATTCCCGATCTGTTCCCCGATTCCGTCGTGCGGCTGCGCTGGCAGGTATTGATGAGCTCCGCGTTCGGCATCGCGAACGCGGTCGGGCCGTCGCTCGGCGGGATCCTGACCCAGTCGTTCGGCTGGCGCTCGGTGTTCTACGTGAACCTGCCGGTCGGCCTGCTGTCGCTGTTCTTCGTGTGGCGCTACCTGCCGCATCTGCGCCATGTCGAGCACGACCGCAAGATGCGGCTCGACTGGCCCGGCGCGCTGCTGATCGCGCTGTCGCTCGGCGCGCTGCAGCTGTTCGTCGAATGGCTGCCGAAGTACGGCGTCTTGAGCTGGGCGTCGCTGCTGCTGATCGTCGCGGTCGGCGCCGGCGTCGGGTTGTGGCATTGGGAAAAGCGCTGCGCGCAGCCGATTCTGCCGTTCGACATGTTCGGCAACCGCGCGCTGTCGGCCCTGTTCGTGCTCGCGATCCTCGCCGGCTTCTCGATGTTCTCGCTGCTGTTCTACGCGCCGCTGCTGTTCCAGGGCGGCTTCGGCATGTCGCCGAAGGAGGCGGGGCTCGTGATCACGCCGCTCGTCGTGTTCATCACGATCGGCAGCATCATGAACGGCCGCGTCGTCACGCGCATCCGCAATCCGAATACGATGCTGCACGTCGGTTTCGTGCTGTTCGCGATCGCATGCGCGGGCATCGTCGTGTCGACGCACACGACGCCGATCTGGGTGCTGATGGCGCTGATGGTCGCCGGCGGCATCGGCCTCGGCTTCGTGCTGCCGAACCTCACCGTGTTCGCGCAGCAGACGGCCGGCCGCGAGCACCTCGGCATCGCGACGGCGCTGCTGCAGTCGCTGCGGATGGTCGGCGGGATGATCGGCACCGCGCTGACGGGCACGCTGGTCAACCAGATGTATTCGAGCGGCGTGCGCGATGCGTTGTCGGGCGACCACGCGCTGCAGTGGCACGCGCAACTCGCCGATCCGCAGATCCTGATCGACCGCGCCGCGCAGGGGGGGCTCGTCGCGGAGCTGACCCGCGCCGGGCATAATGGCGCGCTGCTGCTGGAAGCGGCCCGCGAATCGCTGGTCGGCGCGATTCACCTGGGGGTCGCGATGGCGGCCGTCGTCGCCGTGGTGTCGGTGTGGCAGTGTCGCCGCGTGCCGCCGATCGCACTGCGGCACAAGATCGAACCGCATGTCGCGGCCGATTGAACGATTCACCGATTGAACGAGTAGGCATCAGCGCATGGAAGAACAGGACCGCGTCGCGATCTTGCAGCAATTCGGACGCACGTATCGCGCGTTCATGAGCGCGTTCGAAACGCACGTCGGGCAGCCGATGCCGCGCTGGCGCATCATGGTCGCGCTGCACACGATGGGCGGGCATTCGTCGCAGAAGAAGCTCGTCGAGGTGCTGCGCATCGATCCGGGCGCGCTCACGCGCCAGCTGAAATCGCTCGACGCGCTCGGCTGGATCGAGCGCGCGTCCGACGCGCGCGACAACCGCGTGACCAACGTCACGCTGACCGAAGACGGCCGCGCCGCGTTCGACGCGTGCCTGCCGCGCCGCAAGGCGTTTCTCGACCAGACGATGGCGCAACTGCCGGACGACGTGCTGACCGCGCTGTCGGGTGCGCTGGCGATGCTGGAGTCGCGGATCGCGGAAGTCGGCTCGACGCCGGCGCGGCACTGAAGGGCAGGGCGGAAGCGGCACGACGGGGCGCGCCCCGTCGACCGGTCCTGATCGGCGCGGCATGCGGGTCGCGCGAACCCGCCGCCGGCCGGCGTTTCACTTCATGTCATTCAGCTTCGTTCACAGCTCGATGCGCGTGCCCAGCAGCGCGAGGAACTGCGCGAGCCATGCCGGATGCGCGGGCCACGCGGGCGCGGTGACGAACGCTGCGTCGGTCACGGCCGCATCGACCGGGATGTCCGCGTATTCGCCGCCCGCGAGCTTCACTTCCGGCGCGCAGGCCGGGTAGGCCGAGATGCGCTTGCCGCGGATCACGTCGGCGGCCGCGAGCAGCTGCGCCGCATGGCAGATCGCGGCGATCGGCTTGCCGGCTTCGGCGAACGCGCGCACCAGCGCGATCACCTTCGCATCCAGACGCAGGTATTCGGGCGCGCGGCCGCCCGCGATCGCGAGTGCGTCGTAGGCCGACGCATCGACGTCGTCGAACGTCGCGTTCAGCGTGAAGTTGTGGCCGGGCTTCTCGGTGTAGGTCTGGTCACCCTCGAAATCGTGGATCGCGGTCTTGACCTTGTCGCCCGCGCGCTTGCCCGGGCAGACTGCATCGACGTGATGGCCGACGGCCTGCAGCGCCTGGAACGGCACCATCGTTTCGTAGTCTTCGGCGAAATCGCCGGTCAGGAACAGGATCTTCTTCGCGGCCATGGCTTTCTCCATTGAACAGCGTTGAGGGTCCGTTCGCGCCGCATGCGGCAGACGGCGCTGCGGCGGCGAAGCGGCCCCGAGGACGAAAGCGCAGTGTACTCCGGCCGCTTGAAGCGCGCGTGACGGCCGCCCCGCGCGGCGGCGGGGCGGGGCGCGCGGGGCGTCAGAAGAAGGTTTCGACGACTTCCGTCACGCGGAACTGCGGATCGAGGACGAGCAGCTGGCGCCACTTGTCGAACGTCAGGCACGGGTGCGAGATGTCGAACGCGACCATGTCGCCGACCTTCACGTCCGCGCCCGGCGGGATCTGCAGGTACGCGTGCTGGTCCATCATCCCGGTGACGGCCCAGCCTTCGCTCGCGGCGACATCGCGCGGCGCGCTGTCGCGGCCCGGGCGGAAGTGGCGCGCCGGCTCGGGCAGGCCCGCGTCGAACGCCGCGTCGCGCTTGCCGAGCGCGACGATCGCGCGATCCTGCTCCGGCACCGACTGCACGTATGCCCACAGCTGCAGCGCCGGCAGCAGCCCTTCGCCCATCCTGCGGGCGATCGGGTTGCGCGCGAACACGTCGGTCTGCGCCTTCTTGTAGATGCCGACGTCGTGCGTCAGGTAGCAGCCCGGACGCAGCACGACTTCCGCGAAACCGGCGTCGGACGCCTTCGCGAATTCCTCCGCGACCACGTCGTACCACGCCGAGCCGGCGCCCGACAGGATCGCCGGCGTGCGCGAGAAACGGCCGGCTTCGGCCAGCTCACGCGTGAGCGCGACCGCGTCCTGCAGGAACGTGCGGATCTCGCCTTCCTCCTTCAGCACGCCTTCGTAGAGTTCGATGCCGGCCAGCTTCAGCGTGTCCGGATAGCGCGCGATCGCGTCGAGCACGGCCTGGCGTTGCGCGGCGTCGCGCACACCCGCGCGGCCGCCCGGCACGCCGAGCTCGAGCAGGACGTTCAGCGTTTTCTTCGCGTCGCCGAAGAAGCGGCCGAGCTGGTCGACGCCGTCGGCCGAATCGACGAGGCAGAAGAATTCGAACTCGGGATCGGACAGCAGCTGGGCGATGATCGCCATGTTCTGGCGGCCGACCAGCTGGTTCGCGAGCAGCACGCGCCGCACGCCGCCGTGATACGCGGCCTGCGTCTGGTGCGCGGTCGCGAGCGTGATGCCCCATGCGCCGGCGTCGAGCTGGCGGCGGAACAGTTGCGGCGCCATCGTCGTCTTGCCGTGCGGCGCGAACTTCACGCCGTACTGCTGGACGAACGCCTGCATCCAGTTCAGATTGTGTTCGATGCGAGCCGCGTACAGCACGGCGGCCGGCAGGCTGACGTCTTCCGCGAGCAGGTTCCACTCGAGGCGGCCCGCGTCGTCGAGCGGCACGCTCGCGCTCGGCAGGTTGCCGAGGCCCTTGCCCAACGGATTGATTGTCGGTTCCTGATAGTTTGTAACTTTCATGTCATCCCGCTCCATCATCACTATGCATTGCACTGAAGTTGACATGCAGATGGTACAGAAAGTAGCATCGGCGCGGTGATGTTATTTAGTAACATGAGGCGCCACACACTTTTCAGCAGATGAATTTGCCCGCCACTCCGTCCGCTTCGTTCGCAGCCGAATCGGCTTCGGTCGCCCAGCCGGTCCTCGACATCGTCGCGCGGATCGCCGAATGCGCGCCCGAGTTGCGCGAGGCCGAACGCAAGGTCGCCGCATTCATCCTCGCCGATCTCGCGCGCGCCGCGCATGCGAGCATCGGCGCGCTCGCGCGCGACGCGGGGGTCAGCGTCGCGACGGTCACGCGTTTCGCGAAGGCCGTCGGCTGCCGCGACGTGCGCGAACTGAAGGTGCTCGTCGCGCAGGCGGCAGCCGTCGGCCAGCGCTTTTTCGTGCCGGCCGACGAGCATCCCGAAGAAGACGCGAGCCCCGCATCGGTCGTCTACGACGAAATCCGCGTGGCGCTCGCGCACAATCACCAGCTGCTGCGCAACACGTCGTTCGACGCGGCGGCCGACCTGCTCGCCGGCGCGAAGATGATCTACGTGTACGGGCAGGGCGGCGGCTCGACCGCGCTCGCCGACGAATTGCGCTTCCGGCTCGTGCGCTTCGGCCGGCCGGTCGCGAGCTACCAGGACAGCCTGCTGCAGCGGATGGTGGCGGCGACGCTGTCGCGCGATGCCGTGGTCGTCGCGCTGTCGGTGAGCGGGCGCGTGCCCGAGCTGCTCGAGAGCTGCCGTCTCGCGAAGCGCTACGGCGCGAAGCTGATCGCGATCACCGCGCCGGCTTCGCCGCTCGCGAAGCTTGCCGACCATCTGATCCCGGTCGTGGCGTTCGAAACCGATTTCATTTACAAGCCTTCGACGTCGCGCTACGCGATGATGATGGCGATCGACGTGCTCGTCACCGGAGTCGCACTGCGGCTCGGCGATGCGGGCCGAGAATCGCTGCGCCGCATCAAGCATGCGCTCGATGCGCACCGCGGCGGCGGAGACCGTCAACCGGTAGGAGACTGACCATGCATTCGCATCCCGAAGCCGCCGATACGCTGATCGTCGGCGCGCAGCTGTACGACGGCACCGGCGCACCGCCCGTCACGCGCGACGTCGCGATCCGCAACGGCGTGATCGCGGCGATCGGCAATCTGTCGAACTGGCTCGCCGAGACCGTCGTCGATGCGAACGGCCGCGCGCTCGCGCCGGGCTTCGTCGACGTGCACACGCACGACGACACGCACGTGATCCGCGCGCCGGAGATGCTGCCGAAGATCTCGCAGGGCGTGACGACCGTGATCGTCGGCAATTGCGGGATCAGCGCGTCGCCGGTGACGCTCGCGGGCGATCCGCCCGACCCGATGAACCTGCTCGGCGATCGCGACGCATTCCGCTATCCGACCTTCGCCGCGTATGTCGCGGCGGTCAACGACGCGCGTCCGGCCGTCAACGTCGCGGCGCTCGTCGGGCACACCGCGCTGCGCAACAACCAGATGGATCGCCTCGACCGCGCGGCGACCGACGGCGAAATCGCCGGAATGCGCACGCAGCTCGAGGAGGCGCTCGCGAACGGCGCGCTCGGGCTGTCGTCGGGCCTCGCATACGGCTCCGCGTTCGCGGCGCCGGCCGAGGAGGTGATGGCGCTCGCCGAACCGCTCGCGAATGCGGGCGCGCTGTACACGACGCACATGCGCACCGAGTTCGACGCGATCCTCGATGCGATGGACGAGGCTTATCGCGTCGGCCGTCACGCGCAGGTGCCGGTCGTGATCTCGCACCTGAAATGCGCGGGCCCGTCGAACTGGGGGCGCAGCACCGAGGTGCTCGCGTCGCTCGAAGGCGCGCGCCGCTACCAGCCGGTCGGCTGCGACTGCTATCCGTACAGCCGCAGCTCGTCGACGCTCGACCTGAAGCAGGTGACGGGCGACATCGACATCACGATCACGTGGTCGGAGCCGCATCCGGAAGTCGCGGGCAAGCTGCTGAAGGCGATCGCGGCCGACTGGGGCGTGACCGAGCAGGAGGCCGCGCAGCGGATCCGTCCGGCCGGCGCCGTGTACCACAACATGTCCGAGGACGACGTGCGGCGGATCCTGTCGCATCCGGCGACGATGGTCGGCTCGGACGGCCTGCCGAACGATCCGCTGCCGCACCCGCGGCTGTGGGGCGCATTCCCGCGCGTGCTCGGCCATTACGTGCGCGACACGAACCTGCTGCCGCTCGAGGAAGCGATCCGCAAGATGACGTCGCTGTCCGCGCGCCGGTACGGGATCGCGCGGCGCGGCGAAGTGCACGTCGGCTACCACGCGGATCTCGTGCTGTTCGATCCGGCGCGCGTGATCGATGCCGCGACGTTCGAGAAGCCGCAGCAGCCCGCGCACGGGATCGACGCGGTGTGGGTGAACGGCGTGCTGACCTACGAGAACGGCCAGCCGACCGGCGCGCGCGCCGGCGGTTTCGTCGCGCGCGGCGAGCGCGTGCCGGCGAGTGCCGACGCCGCGTTCTGAACGCGGTCCCGATCCGATTTGCCGCGTGCGCCATGTCGGCGCGCGCATCCGCAACCGTGCGTTGCATGGGACCGGCGCTGGCGCTTGCGCGCCGATGCCGGTCGACAATCAAGGAGTGAAACGATGAAGCGATATGGCGTGGGCGAAGCGAAGGGTACCGGCGGCCAGGTGATGCCGTTTGCACGCGCGGTCGAGGCCGACGGCTGGCTGTACGTGTCGGGCCAGACGCCGATGGTGAACGGCGAGGTCGTCGAAGGCGGGATCGTCACGCAGTCGAAGCAGACGATCGAGAACGTGATCGCGATCCTGAAGGAAGCCGGCTACGGCCTCGAACACGTCGTGCGCTGCGGCGTGTGGCTCGACGACGCACGCGATTTCGCGTCGTTCAACAAGGTGTTCGTGTCGTACTTCGGCGAGCATCCGCCGGCACGCGCGTGCGTGCAGTCGAGCATGGTCATCGACTGCAAGGTCGAGGTCGATTGCATCGCTTACAAGGCGCCGGCGAAGTAACGCGGCGAGGGCGAATTGTTGTGCAACGAGGCCGGCGCATTAACGTGCGCCGGCCTCGTTGCGTTGAGGCGCTTTCGATGGATTTCTGATCAGTTGCGTTTGATGCTGGAATTTTGCGGTTTGTAACAAAGCCGCTCTGAGCAGTGGGGAGGGCGCGACGCTTTCGTTGGGCAGGAAGAGCCGAGGTTGGGATGTTGTTCAAGAATAGCGTCGACAGTTTCGGTTAAACCAGATCCGAGTACGCGTTGTATGGTCTGGTCACGCTAAGGATTCCCTGAATAAATCAGATCGTGACCGACAAACCCGCACCGAAGAAAGCCTCACCAACTCCAGAGGCCACCAATGCCCGGTTGAAGCTACTGCCGTTTACATTTCCTTTCCTGCGCAAAGGACAAGGCAAATCCACGACTTCTTCACGATTTACCGACGAGAACGAGATATACCGGCTACTCGCCGAACGAGAGCCTTCAGGCGCGTATCTCGTCAGTCGGAAAGGGATGTGGCACGGCGGCATCCACGTCACTGAGGCCGGCGCAGGGCAATCGCTGGACCTCGATGCGGGATTGCGCTGCATCGCTGACGGCGAGCTAGTCGCGTTTCGCATCGACAAGACCTATCCGGTCAGTGAGATCGCAACGGCAGATGGCGGATTGCCGTACGAGGCACCGTATAGCACGGGCTTCGCGCTGGTACGGCACACGATGGAGTTTCCGCGGGACACGAAGCTGACGTTTTACAGCCTATACATGCACCTGATGTCCTGGGAAGACTACACAAACTTCCCGAAGCGGGAAAAGCCGTCGTATTGGCCGCGGCAATGGCTGGTGACGCAGTATGCGCAGGATAAGCAGGCGTTAGGCCGAAGCGGGCAGGCTCCCGATCCGGCACAGCAGGGGCTGCGTATTCGCAAGACCCAGGGAGGGAGTCCCATCGCGATTCTGCCGCAAGGAGCCAACGTCGGTATCGGAAAGATTGAGACGAAGAACGGAAAGCCGTGGGGG
>NZ_JBSAXA010000060.1:0-3166 GCF_053427615.1 Burkholderia sp. AW33-5
TGAGACGTCCGGGCTTCCCGTTTCTCCTGTCAGCCGAGCGGGCCGGTGCGCGCGGGCCGCCGGGCTGTCCGATCAGCTCCCCTGCAGCCGGATATCGCGCGACGACGCGCCCACATACACCGTCCCGCCCGGCACGACCTTCCATCCGTTGCGCGACGTGTCCCACACGCTCTGCATCCGCGGCGACACGGTCACGCGTACATGCCGTGCCTCACCCGGGTTCAGCCGGATCTTTTCCCAGCCGACCAGCCGCTTCGGCGGTTCGTCCTTGTACGGCACGCCGAGATAGACTTGCGGCGTTTCGGCACCGGCGACGCGGCCGTCATTGCGCACGGTAAACGCGACGCTCAGCGAACCGTCCCGTTGCCGCGACACGGACAGGCCCGAATACGCGAAGTGCGTGTACGACAGACCGTAGCCGAATTCGAACATCGGCTTGATGTTGCGCGCGTCGTACCAGCGGTAGCCCATGTTCAGCTTCTCCGCATAGACCGGATCGTTCTCGAACGCGCCGTTTTGTCCCCACGCCGGCGAATCCTGGTCGCGCGCCGGGAACGTGACGGGCAGCTTGCCGGACGGATTGACCGCGCCGAACAGCACGTTCGCGATGGCCTTGCCGCCGCCTTCGCCGGGATACCACGCCTCGACGATCGCCGACACGTTGTCCTTCCACGGCATCAGCACCGGATTGCCGCTCTGGACGACGACGATCGTATGCGGATTCGCACGCGCGACCGCTTCGACGAGTGCATCCTGGTTCGACGGATTCGCGAGGCTCAGGCTTTGCAGGTCACCGAAATCCTCGCCAGCCGGCTGCGCGACCACGACGATTGCGACATCCGAGCGGCCGGCGAGTGCCGCGGCCTGGTCGATTTCCTGTTGCGTGTACGCGCGGAACGGCGACTGCTGATCGCTGTTGCCCGCGAACGTGACCTGTGCCGCCGGCGCGAGCGCGCGGATCGCCGCGACGATCGGCACGTCGACCTTGAGCCACGGATTGCGCCACCAGCTGCAGCCCGTCGACGACCCGAACGTCAGCCCGCCGCAGCCCGCGAACGAACCCGTGACCGGATCGCGCGTGTTGCCCGAGCCGCCGCCCGACAGCACGGCCGCGTCGGCGTGGCCGCCGATCACGGCGATACGCGATAACGCCGCGGCCGCCAGCGGCAACTGGTTGCCGTCGTTCTTCAGCAGTACGATCGACTGCTCAGCGACCCCCTGTGCGAACCGATTCGCGGCCGCGAAGTCGATCGTGCCGCCGCCCTTGGCCGGATCGTCCATCACGCCGACGCGAATCATCACGGCCAGCTTGCGGCGCACCATGTCGTCGAGGCGCGCGGTCGACACCGAGCCGTTCGCGATCGCCTGCTTGACGGCGGCCGGCGTCAGGTAGACCGACGGCCCGACGTCCTCTTCCTCGTCGAGCCCGGCGTTGATCGCGGCGGCCGTGCTGTGCGTCGCGCCCCAGTCGGATTGCACCTGACCCTGGAAGCCCCATTCGTTCTTCAGTACGTCGTTGAGCAGGTGATTGTTCTCGCACGCATACGTGCCGTTCAGGCGGTTGTAGCTGCACATCACGCTGCCGGGTTGCCCGCGTTTCGCGGCGATCTCGAACGGCAGCAGGTAGAGCTCGCGCAGCGTGCGCTCGTCGATCTGCGTGTTGCCGCCCATCCGGCCATGCTCCTGTTCGTTGCCGGCATAGTGCTTGATGGTCGCGATGACCTTTTGCCGCTGCGTGGCGAGTGTGCGCTCCGCGAGCAGGTCGCCGGCGAGCAACGGATCCTCGCCGAGATACTCGAACAGGCGGCCGCCGCGCGGTTCGCGAGCGAGATTGGTGCCGCCGGCAAGGCCCATGCCGAACCCTTGCGCGCGCAACTGGATCGCGACCTGCTTGCCGAAGTCGTACGACAGGCGGCGATCCCAGCTCGCGGCGACGGCGATCGTCGCGGGAAACGTCGTACTGGCCTGCGACGTGCTGCCGGAACCGGTCGCCGAGTCGACCATGTTGAGATCGGGAATGCCGAGCCGCGGCACACCCTGGATGTAGCCGGCCCCGCCGCCCGGCACCTTCGACATTTCGTATTGCGAATGGATGAACTGAAGTTTCTCGTCGAGCGTCATCTTGCGCACGAGGAGGTCGGCGCGTCGTTGCACGGCGGAAGACGCGAACGCGTCGGCGGCGTCGCCCGGTGCATTGAAATCGGCGTTGCCTGCGTAAGCGGTGGTGCAGAGGGTCGCTGCCAGCACGGCGGCCGGCCAGAGTGTGTCCCGCATGTTGCTCTCCATGATCGTATTGCCGGTTGTTCGAATGATGTCTGGAGCTGCGCACGCCCGGTAGATTCGCACCGGACGCATTCGGCTGGTGATGCAGGGTGGTTGCGCGTCGGCATGCCAGGCCAGGCGGGGAATCGTTACGGCCGGTTGGGCCCGATCGAACAACGCGGACGGCGACGCGGACCGTCCGACGCTGCCGAATCGGATGTAGCGATTCTCTGCAGCGACCAATCGTACGAATGTAGTTTGACTACAGCATCGGTATTTCTACCGATACGTATGATCTTTTTTCGACAGGGGCGTGTGGTGCGGGGAAAAGGCGGTAAGCGTTCCTGATTGTGCGCGTGCAGCAGAGTAAGAATTACTCGACGTCGGCCGTTTCGTGGGGAGCGGAATCGATGCCGGCGACGGGGCGACGTGCGGGGGATTCGTTGCGTGCGCATCGAACGGCGCAAGTCATACGAGCGGATCGTTCCTGCCGATTCGCGTGCCGCATCACTCAGCGCTTCGGTTAGCGGACGCACAGTTCGTCGGGAAAGTCGCTCTTATGCAGGGGGAATGGCTCGGGCAGGTGGTTCGCGGGTACGTTGCGTACAACGCGGTCCCGACGAACTTGCGAGCACTTGGCGCGTTCCGTTACCACGTCGTGGATCTCTGGCGGCGAGCGCTTCGGCGTCGCAGCCAGAAGGATCATATGACGTGGACGCGGGTCGAGCGGATCGCGGATGCCTGGCTCCCCCGACCTCGCATTCTTCATCCGTGGTCGGACCGGCGTTTCGCCGTCAAACACTGAAGGTAGGAGCCCGGTGCCCGAATTGGGCACGCCGGGATGTGTGCGGGGGGCCAGTAATGGGCATTCCTACCGCGATCCTTTACATTTGACGCAACGCTA
>NZ_JBSAXA010000061.1:0-3068 GCF_053427615.1 Burkholderia sp. AW33-5
GAGACAGACTCGTTATAGGGTCAAGCGAACAAGTGCATGTGGTGGATGCCTTGGCGATCACAGGCGATGAAGGACGCGGTAGCCTGCGAAAAGCTACGGGGAGCTGGCAAACGAGCTTTGATCCGTAGATGTCCGAATGGGGAAACCCACTCCTTTTGGAGTATCCATGGCTGAATACATAGGCCATGCGAAGCGAACGCGGTGAACTGAAACATCTAAGTAACCGCAGGAAAAGAAATCAACCGAGATTCCCAAAGTAGTGGCGAGCGAAATGGGATGAGCCTTGCACTCTTTATTTGTATTGTTAGCCGAACGCTCTGGAAAGTGCGGCCATAGCAGGTGATAGCCCTGTAGGCGAAAACAGTATGAAAGAACTAGGTGTGCGACAAGTAGGGCGGGACACGTGAAATCCTGTCTGAAGATGGGGGGACCATCCTCCAAGGCTAAATACTCGTGATCGACCGATAGTGAACCAGTACCGTGAGGGAAAGGCGAAAAGAACCCCGGGAGGGGAGTGAAATAGATCCTGAAACCGCATGCATACAAACAGTCGGAGCCTCGTAAGGGGTGACGGCGTACCTTTTGTATAATGGGTCAGCGACTTACGTTCAGTAGCAAGCTTAACCGTATAGGGCAGGCGTAGCGAAAGCGAGTCCGAATAGGGCGTTCAGTTGCTGGGCGTAGACCCGAAACCAGGTGATCTATCCATGGCCAGGATGAAGGTGCGGTAACACGTACTGGAGGTCCGAACCCACTAACGTTGAAAAGTTAGGGGATGAGCTGTGGATAGGGGTGAAAGGCTAAACAAACCTGGAAATAGCTGGTTCTCTCCGAAAACTATTTAGGTAGTGCCTCGTGTCTCACCTTCGGGGGTAGAGCACTGTCATGGTTGGGGGGTCTATTGCAGATTACCCCGCCATAGCAAACTCCGAATACCGAAGAGTGCAATCACGGGAGACAGACATCGGGTGCTAACGTCCGGTGTCAAGAGGGAAACAACCCAGACCGCCAGCTAAGGTCCCCAAATATAGCTAAGTGGGAAACGAAGTGGGAAGGCTAAAACAGTCAGGAGGTTGGCTTAGAAGCAGCCACCCTTTAAAGAAAGCGTAATAGCTCACTGATCGAGTCGTCCTGCGCGGAAGATGTAACGGGGCTAAGCTATATACCGAAGCTGCGGATGCGTGCTTAGCACGCATGGTAGGAGAGCGTTCCGTAAGCCTGCGAAGGTGCCTTGTAAAGGGTGCTGGAGGTATCGGAAGTGCGAATGCTGACATGAGTAGCGATAAAGGGGGTGAAAGGCCCCCTCGCCGTAAGCCCAAGGTTTCCTACGCAACGTTCATCGGCGTAGGGTGAGTCGGCCCCTAAGGCGAGGCAGAAATGCGTAGCTGATGGGAAGCAGGTCAATATTCCTGCACCATTGTTAGATGCGATGGGGGGACGGATCGCGGAAGGTTGTCCGGGTGTTGGAAGTCCCGGTCGCTGCATTGGAGAAGGCGCTTAGGCAAATCCGGGCGCAGGATTCAAGGGTGTGGCGCGAGCTCCTTCGGGAGCGAAGCAATTGGAAGTGGTTCCAAGAAAAGCCTCTAAGCTTCAGTCTAACGATGACCGTACCGCAAACCGACACAGGTGGGCGAGATGAGTATTCTAAGGCGCTTGAGAGAACTCGGGAGAAGGAACTCGGCAAATTGGTACCGTAACTTCGGGATAAGGTACGCCCTTGTAGCTTGACTGGCCTGCGCCAGGAGGGTGAAGGGGTTGCAATAAACTGGTGGCTGCGACTGTTTAATAAAAACACAGCACTCTGCAAACACGAAAGTGGACGTATAGGGTGTGACGCCTGCCCGGTGCCGGAAGATTAAATGATGGGGTGCAAGCTCTTGATTGAAGTCCCGGTAAACGGCGGCCGTAACTATAACGGTCCTAAGGTAGCGAAATTCCTTGTCGGGTAAGTTCCGACCTGCACGAATGGCGTAACGATGGCCACACTGTCTCCTCCCGAGACTCAGCGAAGTTGAAGTGTTTGTGATGATGCAATCTACCCGCGGCTAGACGGAAAGACCCCATGAACCTTTACTGTAGCTTTGCATTGGACTTTGAACCGATCTGTGTAGGATAGGTGGGAGGCTATGAAGCCGGAACGCTAGTTTCGGTGGAGCCGTCCTTGAAATACCACCCTGGTTTGTTTGAGGTTCTAACCTTGGCCCGTGATCCGGGTCGGGGACAGTGCATGGTAGGCAGTTTGACTGGGGCGGTCTCCTCCCAAAGCGTAACGGAGGAGTACGAAGGTACGCTAGGTACGGTCGGAAATCGTGCTGATAGTGCAATGGCATAAGCGTGCTTAACTGCGAGACCGACAAGTCGAGCAGGTGCGAAAGCAGGTCATAGTGATCCGGTGGTTCTGTATGGAAGGGCCATCGCTCAACGGATAAAAGGTACTCTGGGGATAACAGGCTGATACCGCCCAAGAGTTCATATCGACGGCGGTGTTTGGCACCTCGATGTCGGCTCATCTCATCCTGGGGCTGTAGCCGGTCCCAAGGGTATGGCTGTTCGCCATTTAAAGAGGTACGTGAGCTGGGTTTAAAACGTCGTGAGACAGTTTGGTCCCTATCTGCCGTGGGCGTTGGATATTTGAAGGGGGCTGCTCCTAGTACGAGAGGACCGGAGTGGACGAACCTCTGGTGTACCGGTTGTCACGCCAGTGGCATCGCCGGGTAGCTATGTTCGGAAGAGATAACCGCTGAAAGCATCTAAGCGGGAAACTCGCCTTAAGATGAGATATCCCTGGGGACTAGATCCCCTTGAAGGGTCGTTCGAGACCAGGACGTTGATAGGTCAGGTGTGTAAGCGCAGTAATGCGTTCAGCTAACTGATACTAATTGCCCGTAAGGCTTGATCCTATAACAAGTCTGTTTCGACAGTCGTTAGCGCTTCAGCGCTTACGAATGTCGAACGTCGAGTGCAAAGCACTCGACGTACTGCGGTTGAAGTGCCGCGTACGTGTGAGATACAGCTCACAACCTAATTACTGCTTCTTCCCAGATTGGTTCTGTTGGCCATGCCAGCAG
>NZ_JBSAXA010000062.1:0-2780 GCF_053427615.1 Burkholderia sp. AW33-5
TCGGCGGTTGGGGGCCCGTCTCCGCGATACGAATCAACTCGACCATAGGCTCATAGCGCCGTGCATGCGTCTCCAGACGATTTGCAAGATATCTTCTCAAGGCTTGAATAACCTGAGACTCGTCCGAACCACCCTGAAAGCCGAGTTGCCTCATCAGCGGACGGATATCCGTGCCAAGCGCCTTCAACACCGCGTGATAAAAGCAGTCTCCATCGCTTGGTACATCCAGACGCGTATTTCCTTGCATCGCGACATAGTGATTCTCATTGACTCGCATGATTCGCACAGGCTCACGGTGCGGTACACCTTGCTCAGGGTCTTTGAGCGTATATTCTTGCCCCGTCTGTTCATTCACCATCATCAGCGCTCGGCCTCGCGGCCATAGCGGCGAATCCGTCAGCAATGCGGGCACTAAATCCCCTGCTGCGTTGTCCCACGAACCCATTTGGCGAATCTGGCTGGCAAGGGCGTGAATATCAGTGGCCCCCATTTCCCGCTTGGCATCCGCAGCCTCCATGCCGTACAGGTTGACCGTATTGTTCAGCGCGGATCTTTCCACGTTTCCAGAGCCTTTCTGCGCTGACGCACGGGTGCTCTGATCATTCGCTGTCCAGTCTGAGGAGATAGACTTTGTCTGCGGCTTATCATCTTGTGATTTCACTATCCGATATTTCGCCACGGTTGACGCAAGTTTGCCAATCAAACTTTTAGACGCTACGTTTCTCGCCCCTTCCCCCAGAATTTTTCGCTCATATGCTGCATATGCTGCCGGATTTTTCAAGATTCGATCGTGCCAGCGCGTACTTTGAATAATGTTTCCATTAAAGTCACTCGGAGCAGCAAAAAACAGACCATAAATTTCCCGCTCTGCGAGACTGATATCAGCGTACTCCTTTGAAATTATAAGCTTATTTTTAAACGCATCCTTCAAATTTTCAATCCATTTTTCTTTTTCGCCATAGAAAGGTGTCATTGACCCAAATTGACCAAACGACGGATCAATTACCATTTCTGCATCGCCAAAATTTGCAGATATCGCATAATGATTTGTCGGATTTAAATTGGAAACCCCAGACCAGACAAGAACGCCAGTCGCGGAGTGCGGGATATGATTATCATAGAGAATTTTTGATATTCTATACGCACACTCCCTGCATTTGCCAGCAGGTGATAACTTGTACTGACTTATGATGCTATCGTCATTTATCAAATCAACCACCTCACCCCATTTTTCATTATCAATTTTCCTTGGAACACTAGTCATCTGAGGTGAATTTGGTGCACCCTGCGGCGGTTGCCTCCCGACAGAGTGCAATGAAACTGACTGCTTTAGAATTGCATTGTCTGCTCCCTCCTTGGACAATGGGGTAAGACTTGTAGGTATATTGGCAACAATTTCCCGCCCCTGTACCTTAATGCCTCTGCGCAGGCCCTGATTGTCCATGATCAGTTGAGCCGCCGTATCGGCACGCGTTATACCGGTCACCGTCGTTTGAGCAACAGGATCCCCGGACGCCTCCCGCTGACCCGGGCCGGGGAATGGTGGCACCTCGTTTGCTGCCACGTCGTCACATCGATGCATGAACGCTTGTCTCTCTCCCTCCGTCGCGTACGCGACACGAGGACCGTGAAGGGCTGCTTTTTCAGCTGTCGCCGCTGCCGCATACAGATCAGCACCGGGAACCGCCAGAGGGTCCACCTTCGTCTGCCGCTCTGCTCGTTCAATCTGGAGGATCGTATTTTTACGCACGTCGGACGTGAATTTCAGTTGCGCGTAATTGCCCTTGCCCTTCACGAAGCTGTCGGGGCCCCAAACAGGATGCGCTCCCACCCGCAGTGGAAGTCCGAGTGTCCGTTCAATTGAGGCCGTCATCTGCGTAGGGGCCGGCAGCGATGCGGCGGTCCCTGACGACTGCGCTCGGATATCCGGTGTTTGCGTGTCGTCGTTCAAATCTGATGTGCGCCCGGGAGCGTTCCCACGAATCGGCAACATTGATGTCGTTCTCTTTGAAGCGCCCCCGGTTTTTCGGCGACTGCTTGAGGCGCGGCCGGGATTTGCGCATTCGCCGCACCTCGGTCCAAGACCATAATTTGATTGTATAAAATCGCTTGTAGATCAGAGTACCCCATTCGACCGGCTGCGCTGATCACCTGTCAGGAGAAGCCTGACCGACGTAGGTAAATCGCGGAGTCCTTACCCCATCAATCAACACCGTCTCGTTCCAGACATTCAGGAGACGGGTGCTTAAAGGCAGGCCTTCGCGCTCATACAGACGCGTATAGATAAGAGCCCTAGCGAATTCAACGGAGGTGCCACGCTCATAGTGCCAAAATGTTGACTACGAGTCGGACTTGCACTACGCATTTCAATTTTTTTGGCATTACCTGATGTTGACGATTCAATCGTTACATCAAGCATTGACTGTCGACCTCGATCGTAGATTTGCATGCTTGTGGCGGCTCGACGCTCTGGAAAAAGCAAAACCCTATCGCAAAAGCGTATTGCCCGCGCCAGGCTTGCCGAAGCTACGCCTCATAACGCGAAACGTCACACATGATCAGTCAGCGTGGTACTGTCAGGTTGTTCCAGAAGTCGGCGAATATAATGGGGCATGAAGAAGGTGACCCTGCCTCGATTCCACGTACAGCAACTCATGCGGCGATCAACCTGGCCTCGTAGTCGACGGGGGCAAGGTAGTCGATCGACGTATGCAGGCGTCGCCGATTGTAATAGCCCACGATCCAATCGACGGTATCCAGGCAGGCCTGAACGTTTCAAC
>NZ_JBSAXA010000063.1:0-2254 GCF_053427615.1 Burkholderia sp. AW33-5
GAAACCCCCGTCCGAACAGGCGGGGGTTTTTGCATTGGCGCGACGAAAACGCGACTGCAGGCAATCGAACCTCTCCGTTTGCTGCCCAAGCGCGTCGCCGGAATCCACCGCTTTCCATCACCCCGGACCAATCACCCGCCGATTCGCTGCAATCTCCAGCCAGGGAGACGACTCGTGCCGGTTCGGTGACGCCTCCGGCAACGCGTTTTTCCGGCCAACGTAGGCGACTATGTTCGAGGCGCCGGTGTTGCCGGTGTATGGCTGGCGCGTTTCATGGTAAATCCGCGGCAGCTCGAGGCCGCGAGAGCATACCCGTTAGCACCTGAATGACGACTGAAATTCCCACTGGGCCGTCCGCCGACGCCCAAATGTCGGGAAGTGACGTCGGTTTGCCTGCTCGATCCCGTCAGACGTCCCCGTGTTGCTTCTGACGAGAGCGAGCTACCAGATTCGAAGGGCATAGGCTTCGTCAACGAGCGAACGAGCTGCGCCACCGAAAAAGCCACGATTTTAGCCATCAACGCGAAATGCATACCGCTCGCGTCGACGCTGGTCGACACATGAGGTGCACGCGGCGCTCGGATCACCCAGCGCGGAGTGCTCGCGCGGTACAATTCGCGGATCCAATTTTTTTCCCTGATCTCGGCACAGCGTGAGCATCGCCGGGGCAGCGAGCAGCCGACGTTGAGGTGCTCGTATCGGACGTTAGCTTCCCTGGCGCGCGTAGTCCGCAGGAGGCGTCGCATAGGCATCTCGATCAAAGTCGACGCAGAAGAACCGCCGGTCGACGCCGGATACTTCGCCGCCACCTACAACGCGACGATGCCAGCGAGCGCAACGGCCCCGGAGGCAGTCGCGGACGCATGATGTTGAAGATCCCTTCGACCCACCTGATTGCGGCTCGCGGCGACGATGACACCGCCCGGAGCGGTCCGGAAGCTCGACCTGCCCGGACGTCCTGGTGCCGCTGATACGCGACGATTTGCACCCACACCTCTGCCCATCATGTCGGCCACGCGTCACCGTCGCAGCGAACGCGCCGCGGTGCGGCAAGTATCGCGCCGGACCTTCGCGCAGCGGATCAACATGAGCGTCTGGTCGGACTATCGTAGCGAAGCCGCGCTATACGTCCGATATCCGATACGACACTCAGCTCGCTGACCACGGACTTCAACGTTGTTATGTGCCGTGCGAGCTGGCGCGCCTCTTTTGCGCGTCCTGTTTGCGGCATCGTGGTGCCGCCGGAGTGCGACATGGAGGTACCGAAGATCGCGCGAAGGCACGAGAGAAGTCCGGATTTTGAATGAGGCGGGGGAGAGCGGGGGCTCGATCGCGTGAAAGCGGGACGGTATCGCGCCTCTATTCTGTCCCCAGAACGGAAAACGTGGGCCAATGGCGGCTCCTGTTCTGGCGGTTCGATTCCTGCATGTCGCAGCGGAGGATGCGAGCAGGCACTATATCCGGAACCCCATGTCCGGTGTGTCGGAGCCTCTGCGGATAGCCCGGCTGACCCCGGCCGGACGATGTGCTGACGCGCCACCGTTAAACGGCTTCAGATTGGTCCTGGCGTTTGCCGGATGCCTTTGCAAATCCCGCCGGCATGGAAATTGCGGATTTTTTGCATCTACCTGCTTGGCATTATGCGCGGAAGGCCTTATGATGGCGGTCTTTCGTTTTTAGCGAAGATGCAAATCGATGCTGAAGACGGAGATCTGACGAAGATGTGGGCGCCGATCGGCGATCCTCTCGTGCTTGCCTCAGCCGGGCGAGCATGGGTGTCGGGTGAGTCGCGCAAGTGGGCTGGAAGAGAATGAAAATAATCTTCCGGGTGTGCTTGACAAGAGTGCGATGCACCCCCATAATCGTCAGTTCTCTACGGAGGGGTGCCCGAGTGGCTAAAGGGGGCAGACTGTAAATCTGTTGGCTTACGCCTACGTTGGTTCGAATCCAACCTCCTCCACCAGAACATCAGCGCAGAGAGCGGTAGGGAATCGTTAATGGCCCGTGCGGGTGTAGCTCAATGGTAGAGCAGAAGCCTTCCAAGCTTACGACGAGGGTTCGATTCCCTTCACCCGCTCCAGTCCGTGTAGTTGAAGCGTAATAGCGCCCATGTGGCTCAGTGGTAGAGCACTCCCTTGGTAAGGGAGAGGTCGGCAGTTCGATCCTGCCCATGGGCACCAGCAGTAAAAAGTCAGTGTCTGTTTGCGCGCGGCGCAACATGTGAAATTCCTTTCGGGAGTTGAAAATGGCCAAG
>NZ_JBSAXA010000064.1:0-2060 GCF_053427615.1 Burkholderia sp. AW33-5
TAGCGGATTACCGTCAACACCCAACTTGGCTTCGATTCGATCCAAATTGGTAGGTAATCGCAAGTGCCATCGACCGTATACATGCGGCTGCGACCTTGGGAAGCCCCGCAGTACCTGTCGTTCCAGTCGTGGAGCCGAGCGTCACGATGCCAAAATACGGTTCGTAAATGGTTGTACTGGTCGGTAACGACAACGCCTGATCCGAATAGGTATATATGTACACCGGACCGTAAGTACCCTTCGGTTGCTGTGCAACCCAGGCCATCAGCGAACTATATTCGCGTCTCTGGTTGGCCTGTGTCAGATACGGCGACATCTGCATGGTATGAAAATTGGTGTTCGTATATTGTGTCGAGGAACCGCCCAATTTCCCCGTGAAGTTCGTCGCGCCATCGGAGCCAGTGGTTGGCACGCCGAATTCCGTGAGGACAATTGCTTTTGCTCCATCGCCGTTCGCACTCATCAGGTCGCGCAGGCTCGTACCCGTATAACTTGCGAAAGTATTTCCTTTACTCGATGGCCAGCCGTATGACGGTGATGCAAAGGAATGCCACATGATGTTGAACGCATTCGAATATTGCGGGTACGTGGTGTTGAGCGTCGCGCTTGGGCACTGGTTGGGCGCGGATTGCCAGTCGTCGAAATAACAATACGGATGATGGGCAAGTGCATCGAAATACCCCCGGGCACCGTTCGCGTACATCGCCGCCAGCCAGTCGCGCGAATTCCACTGTGTTGGTTCGGGATAACTTGGATCAATCGAATGAACAAGCCCCGTCACGCCATGCGATGGAAGTGCGCCAGTTGTGTTGTTCGGATACGTGGTACAGCCTGCACTCCCCCCCGCATATACGTAGGCCTCGGGATTTGCCTGCTTGATGGCAGGATACGCGGTCTTCAGAAGAGTTGTATAGAGCGCCGGATCATGGGGCATAAAATCGATGCCGCAGTTAGGCTCGTTCCAGATTTCCCATGCGTTGATTTTGCCCCCGTAGCTATCGCTGCTGTAATGCTTGGCAGCGGCACGAGCAAAGTCGGTGTAGAGCATCGGATCCGGTGCGCATAGCCAGGATGAAACCCCGTTCGCCTTCTGATAGCTTATCGAGCACTCCAAACTTGCTGCCCAAGGAGGAGTCAGCAAAATTAAGCCAAGGATTCGTAGGCCATTGTTGCGGGCCGCACGGATGATCGTGTCCGTCACGCCCCAGGTCAAGCCGCTGCTCGCGCTCGGATTGGGGTCGTTGGCATTGATTGTCGTTTGCGAGGGTTGTGTTTTCGCCCAGTCAATTTCGACCCGAACCCAATGGGCACCTGTCGCTGCAAGACCCGCCATGTAGTTGTTGATGGCTTGCGTTGGGTTGTTTGGATTCTGGGCGATGATATCGTTGATTTCGCTACCCAAATTGATGGCAGGCTCGGGTATATTGGTCTCCCCGATTGCTATCCGGCATCCAAGCAGCGCCATAATGAGCACTGCACAACCCAACGCGACTCTCGTCGCGCTCGACCGGTCGTACTGAATGTCGAATTTTCCGTATCTTACGAGATTTGGCAGAAATTTAATTATTTTGGAAGTCATGACTGATTCTCCAATAATAAAATTGCCGTGGAAGTCTGCTTGTTAGGTAAATATATTGGAATACATTTTTCTATTGCCAAACTCCTTGTAAGGTTATGGTCGTTGGTGTTTTTTATTTGACTTTTTCGTCATTTTTAACAAAAAAATTCACGTCATGCTTTGTATGTTATACGGAGGATTGGGATAGTCAATTGGACTGATGTTTCGGGGCGTCCCAAGGCGTTAGTCTTGATGAGATGCGAATTAATAAATTCAGCGAACGTCTTGGAACGTCTTGGAACCTCGGGTATCTATGCCGAAGCGGCCGAAGCGGCCGAAGCGGCCGAAGCGGCCGAAGCGGCCGAAGAAGCCGAAGAAGCCGAAGAAGCCGAAGAAGCCGAAGAAGCCGAAGAAGCCGGAAGGCTAAGAGTCTCTAACACAAACCTGGACATGAGGCTACGAACGTCATATCGTCGCGACATGGCGAGACGCAAAATTAGTA
>NZ_JBSAXA010000065.1:0-1977 GCF_053427615.1 Burkholderia sp. AW33-5
TGTCACGGAATACCACGCTGAAACATCGGCATTTCCGTTATTAGGAAGAACTTCGGAAGTGACCCAGCGCTTGAACTCACGGGCTTTAGGCTTCTTGCTGCTGAGCACCAGGGAGTACATGCCGGATTCGTTGATGACGGAGACACGCATCCCCGCACCTCCAGAGCTGCTCTCGCGATTTGCGATACCAGCCAGGTTGAAGGGCACTCCTTGGGAACGCTCCAAAGAAAAAGGCCGGGAATCGCTCCCCGGCCCTGCCCATCGGCTTGTTCATCAGGCCCCGGCTGCTGCCTTCTCCCGCAGCCTCATGATGGTCTGACGGCTGGTCTTAAAGTCCCGCGCCAGTGCCGCTACAGCCTCCCCCTTTGCCAGTCGTTCAGCTACCTCCGCTTGCTGCTCGCTGGTCAGTGCTGATGGCCTGCCGAACTGTTTCCCCTCCGTGCGGGCTCGCTGGATGCCTGCATTGGTCCGCTCAATCAGCAGGTCCCGTTCAAACTCAGCTACGGCGTTCAGTACCTGCATCGTCATCTTCCCTGCTGCACTGGTCAGGTCCACCCCGCCTAGGGCGAGACAATGAACCTTCACCCCCTGCCCCGCCAGCGCCTCCACGGTCGCCCGCACGTCCATCGCATTGCGGCCCAGCCGGTCCAGCTTGGTCACGACCAGGACATCGCCTGATTCCATGCGGTCAATCAAGCGAGCAAAGCCGGGGCGCTCGGAGGCAGCTACAGAGCCGCTAATGGATTCCTCCACGATGCGCCGCTTGTCGATAGCGAAGCCAGCCCGCTCAATCTCCAGGCGCTGGTTTTCGGTGGATTGGTCATGGGTGGACACACGGCAGTAGGCGAAGACACGAGACATAGCGAACATCTGTACGAAAGAGATGTACGAATCTTATGCCATGTCCGAATAGTTTACAAGCCCACTTTCGTACACTCCTATCGGCCCATGTCCGAAAGGGAACGATTTTGGACGTGCTATGCCTGTCAGAGCCGCTAGACGGGCACGAACTGTTCGGACAAAATCAAAACCCCATAACTCAGAAAAAACTGCGATGGCGACCTCTACATGTCCAAAGTGCGACAACACTTCCTTTGAAACAAAAACCATCTCACCATATGGCTCTAATTTCAAAGTCAACACGGTACAGTGCCGCTCATGCGGCGCGGTGGTAGGCGTGATGGATTACTACAACACGGCCGTGTTGCTTGAGAAAATCGCGAAGAAATTGGGTATTTCCCGCTTCTTTTGAACAAAGAGCGCCTTATAGGCCGGACGCTTTTTCACCATCACGGGCCGTATGGCCCGTTCTCATTTCTGCCCTCACGAATCGCGAGCCTCTGCACCTGGGAGTGTGCCCAGGCTGAGCCCGAATCGACCATCCCGCCTGAAAGACACGCGCCCACGCATCAGGATATCGCGCGGGATACCTGATGCGCGTCAGAGGGGCTGCGCGTGACGATGCCCGTGCGTGGAAACGGAGGGGGTACCGGGGGAAATTCCGTGGCGGGACTTTATCAGATACCCTCTGAGATTTTCCCGGCCAACATTTGCTCTACTGCGTTGGCCATGCTCGAAACTTCCCCATAACGCGGCGTCAGCGCCTGCCTCCCTGGACGCTTCAACATCTCCGGTAGAACGCAAATGAGTTACCGCGACCAAAGCTTTACGGCCCTGAACATATTCCTAGCGCGTGATGCTTATACGCTGGCGTCAGGTACTGCATTCATATACAAGCGCGGTGATAGCCAGTATCTGGTAACTAACTGGCACAACGTCACTGGTCGCAACTCACTGACCCACGCCCCGCTTGACCGCAAGAATGGAGCGCTGCCCAATTTGTTGGGCATTCGCTTCCCGATTATCCAGACACATCCCGACGATGCCAGCGTTCAGCACATCGCGTGGATTGGAAAGTGGATCAGGCTCTATGATCCGGCCAGCCGCGCTCCAATCTGGTTTGAGCACCCCGAACTT
>NZ_JBSAXA010000066.1:0-1943 GCF_053427615.1 Burkholderia sp. AW33-5
TTGTTTGTCCACTTCTCCGAAATCAACGTGTCCGGATTCAGGTCGCTTCAGGATCAGCAGCGTGTGCAGTACGAAGTGCGCTCTGGCCCGAAGGGAAAGCAGGCGGCGAACGTGACGCCGGTATGAAACGCGCCATCCGTCGGGCGGCCGAGCCTGTCGTCAGAACCGGGGATTCGTCACGATTCACGGTAACAACCGCCGCGTGATGCGGTGGCACCGCGACCGCTCGAAGACAATGGAACCTCATCGATATTCCGGAGTTTCCACCAGGATCCTGAGTCGGTTATGAACCATGAGGAGTGTGATCATGTACAGATTCATTCGTACCGCGACTGTCAAGAACGCGGTGCAAATACCGTCGGCGCTGGCTTTCGCCGCCCAGGTTACCGCTCATCTGAACAAGAGCTATGCGATGAATATGCAGTTCGGTGTCGAGCAATTCGGCTCTCCCAGGATCCATTGGTACTTTGATGCCGACAGTCTCGACAAGATGCAGCAGATCAACGAAAAACTGATGGCGGACCGCGACTACGGCGGGCTGCTCGAAAAATGCCGGGACGTCTGGGTGGACGGCGCCACGCACGACACCGTCGTTCGGCTGGCCTGAGCGAGCACGCTGGATAAAAAGACAACGTTGTACTTCGGCGTCCGGCTCGAGGGCCCGCAGTGCCGTTGATGCAGGTCACGCGTACACGCTGCTGGCCCCCGGTCCACGCATTTCGGGCAGAGCTGCCTCGCCATTGCGTAGACGCCACACGGAGGAGCGTCCTTGAGCGCTGGCTGGGAACACTTTCGTCACGGCGCCGATATCGGCGTGCGCGGCATCGGAGAGACGGTTGCGGAAGCGTTCGAGCAGGCGGCGCTTGCGCTCACCGCATGCGTGAGCGCACCGGCGGATGTGCGCACGACGTGCACGGTTGACATACGCTGCCACGCACCCGACCTCGACTTGCTGTTCGTCGATTGGCTCAATGCAGTTATCTACGAAATGGCGACGCGCCGGATGCTGTTCGGGCGGTTCGCTGTGTTGATCGACGGCACGCGGCTTACCGCCCGCATTGGTGGTGAAGCGGTGGACGCGAAGCGACATCGGCCGGTGGTCGAGCCGAAGGGCGCGACCTATACGGCATTGCATGTCGGTCGCGACACGCCTGGCAGATGGGTCGCGCAATGCGTGGTCGATGTTTGAACGGGAGACAACGATGGAGATCACGTTGCTCGAGCGTCACGACGAATTTGAATGGCATATTCCAGTGCGCCACGGCATGCGCGTGCCCGGTATCATCTACGGCGACCGCCGGCTGATCCAGGCCATGGACGACAAAGTGCTCGAACAGATCCGCAACGTTGCACGCTTGCCCGGCATCGTAGGTGCGTCGTACGCGATGCCCGACGCGCATTGGGGGTATGGCTTTCCGATCGGTGGCGTAGCCGCGTTCGATGCGCACGCAGGCGGGGTCATCTCTGCAGGTGGGGTTGGTTTTGATATCTCGTGCGGCGTGAGAACGCTGCTCACAGGGCTGACGCACGAGCGCGTCGAACCGTTGAAGGTCCGTCTTGCCGACGCGCTTTTTGCGCATATTCCGGCAGGTGTTGGAAGCACCGGGGCAATGCGTCTGTCCGCGTCGAAAATGGACGATATGTTGACAGGCGGGGCGGCCTGGGCCGTAGACCAGGGCTACGGTAACCGCGACGACCTGGGACGGATCGAGGAAAACGGCAGAATCCTGCATGCAAAACCGGGCGCAGTGTCGGACCTTGCGAAAAAACGCCAGCGCGACGAGATGGGCACACTGGGGTCGGGCAATCACTATCTCGAGGTGCAAGAAATTACTGAGATCTTCGAGCCCCGGATCGCGACCGCGTTCGGTCTTCAGCAGGGACAGGTCGTCGTGACGATCCACTGCGGCTCACGCGGACTCGGACATCAGATAGGCACCGAG
>NZ_JBSAXA010000067.1:0-1781 GCF_053427615.1 Burkholderia sp. AW33-5
GGAACGATTCAACATTGGAGTCTGAATCTCAACCCGCCTCACACACGAAATTCCGGATACCTCCAACAGGTACCCATTAGGCTTCCTCCAGCGCAGCGCTGCGAAATAATACTCACCCTTGATTGCCCGGCGATCCATCATCCATGAATTCGTTGGGCCAGCAAGTTTCTGTTTGTGTTGCGCCGCCGAAAAGTCCGTAACTAGTTGTTTGCATTCTTCGCATTTCGCGTCTTTTTTTCCGATGTTTCAATTAAAAAAGAATGTGTATCTGCTAAAAACTCTTTGATCATTCACTCTTGAAACATTGGAAATTTATGAAACTCACGAACATATCCTCTAGCGGCGTGGCTTGGAACCAAGCGAGCAGTGAGTCGCCGTTGCCGAATTCGACGCCGAAGCTCGCGCCGGAGGTTCGCCGGTTGGACACCCTGCAGCATCCACTGAGCAATCTAAATCCCCGCAATCCCGGCACAGTCATGATCGCCCGGAACAACGTGGGCGAATGGAAACGGATCGCTTGCACGCCAGGCTCGATGCTGCAAAACGTCGAGATACGTCGATCCAAAGGCTTGCTGAACCTCACCGCTTCCGCCAGTTTCGCCACCGGCACTTTAAGCCAAACGCAAAAGCGCGACCTGCAACGGGCGGTGGCATCAGTCGTTACGGCCTATAACGAACTGGCAGCCGAATCAGGTGCAAGTCTCATCAGCATTCATGAAAATCATCTGAAAGGCGATGGAAAAGTTTATGAAGATCGCAAAATTCCGCGTATTTCGAACGAACGGGATTACGACTTCTATCACACGATGGGCGTGAATTTTGCAAAAAACGGCCGTATGATGCCGCATTATCATTTGGTATTTGGAAAGACTCTGAATAAGCAAAGCGTGGGCGCTGTGCTTCAGAGTCTGCATAGCATTGGTCAAGAGGTATTTGGCCACGAGATTTTGAGCGAGAACGACATCGCCAAGGTGCTTGACGTTCTGCCCCAAGGGCAACCGATTCCGGGACTCGACGCGCAGAAGATTGCCGAACGGCGTCAGCGACTTCCCAACGAGATTGCCATATCGGAAGATCGTGCCCGCAGTCGGGACGAGCTCGAGTCTGCGTTTATCGCGCTATCAAGTGCCAACACAGAAGACGCGTCCGAAAAGGCCTTTCTGCGCAACGCGCACATGAACTCGTTCCGACCCGCGGAACCTATTTTCGAATGCTTTTCCGCTGGTCACACCTCGTTGGTCGACGATCTCGAGCGAATCGAGCAGGCGCCGCGTCGCGATCACGGCCTAAACGTCAGCGAATTAGTGTCGATCCACCAGGGCTTCAAAACGGCGTCTGGTGAACTGGCAGGTTACACAGGGGGGACGGACGAGGAACGCGAAGCCCTAGCGGGGCGGCTTCAGGGCGGCATGAACAAGGTCAAGGTTCTTCTGGCACAGGCGACTGGTGATTATTAATCACATTTGTAGCGCCAAACCCCTATTGAACTCATGCATTCGCAAGGGGCAGATACACGATAATGGTTTGCCCAATTGGCAGATGCGCAATTATATTCACCGGTTATGGAATTTGCTCGTCGTGCCTATCCCTATTGCGACGCAGCCTTTCACTGTACCGGAAGGTCCACATCGAGCGGCTCGGATCCCAATTGCTGGATCTCCAGCGGGAGGTCCAGTCGCTTGATGTGAGAATAAATTTCGCTTTTAAATCAGCGATTTAAAGCACTTTTGGCGAAAATTTTGCGAATCCCGGTCGACCCTCAGTATCGTTCTGGCACTAGT
>NZ_JBSAXA010000069.1:0-1459 GCF_053427615.1 Burkholderia sp. AW33-5
GGCCGGAATCACACCCAACCGGCGCGTTTCAGCTTCCGATACAACGCAATGCAGCCGGCAACCGTGACGGACAGCGTGATGGGATAGCCCCATGCAGTTTTCAATTCAGGCATGCCCTGGAAATTCATGCCGTACATACTAAAAATCACGGTCGGCACTGCGAGGATCGCCCCCCAGCCGGCCAACTGTTTGACGACCTCGTTCTGTCTCACGGAGACAAGTGCCAGATTGACGTGCATTGCATTCGTCAGCATTTCGCGCATGTCATCGGTGATTGTCGTGATCTGGTGTGCGTGGTCCTGAACATCGCGTACGTAAGCGCGCAGCTCTTTGGGAACGATCTCTTCATGGAATCGAATCAATTGGTTGCATATGTCGTCCATCGGAACGGCAGCATTGCGTAGTTTCAGAAGATGACGTCGAAGGTCGTACAGTTTTTCAATTGCCGCTTCGTCGAAGCCGGACTTGAACATCTCCGATTCGACGCCGTCGAGCTGTTCCTCGAACTGGCTGACGATCGGCCGATAGTTGTCGACCACGAAGTCGAGAATCGAATACAGCGCGAATCCCGGCCCTCGGCTCAGCAGCTTCGGATTTTCCTCGACGCGCGCGCGGATCGCGGCATAGCTGGACGAGGCGCCGTGTCGAACCGAGACGAGGAAATTTTTACCGACGAACAGGTGCGTCTCTCCGTACTGCACTTCTCCGTCCACCAACTGCGCAGTCTTCACCACGATAAAGAGTGACTCGCCGTAAACCTCGATCTTCGGACGCTGGTGCGCTTTCAGCGCGTCCTCGATGGCAAGATCATGCAGGCTGAACTCCTCCTGCAGCTTTCTCAGCAACGGCTCCTCGGGTTCCCAGACGCCGACCCAAACGAACGTATCGGGCTCCTTTACCACCTCGCTGATGTCGTCGATGCTGACGTCGCCCGAACGTCGACCTGCCCGGTAGGCCACGCTGTTGACGACCTTGCCCATACCCATGCTCTGCTCCTTTCTGCCTTCTCAATCCATTTTCGATGCCGTGGCGCCCATCATTTGACGTATCCTGACTTCGCACGTGTCGGGCACCGATAGTACACGTGAGACCGACCGTCTCCCTCGCGGACTTGCGATGCCAGCGGGGCGTGGCTCGGGGGCCGCCCGGTCGAGCCATCGCGACGAACGCTTGCGAAGTTCCATCGAAAAATCGAGAGGCGGCAGATGAGCGAGAGGCTGACGCTGGGGAAAATGATTTTTCCCACATGCACGGATAGCAAGGCTACTATCCGAATTCCGGATCAATCAGCTCGGGATGGGTCTGGATATGCAGTAGCACGAACCGCCGTCTCGGACAGGATTCGGAGATGTAAGTGATATGCGGTGGGATTCCCATCAGTCGTACATGACGATTCACAACCGCAGCCGTAAACGCATCTTCCGTCTCGGCCAAGACCCATCGATACGCAAGCGCAAAC
>NZ_JBSAXA010000007.1:0-253241 GCF_053427615.1 Burkholderia sp. AW33-5
TGCAGTTCAATTGCTCGCATCGGGCTTTTTTTCCGTCCGGCGACGGCGGCGCTTACGCGATCCGCTTCGCGAGTTCGACGGCCTTGCCGATGTACGACGCAGGCGTCATCGCGAGCAGGCGGTCCTTCGCGTCCTGCGGGATCGCCAGCGTGCCGACGAATTCCTGCAGCGCTTCGCGCGTGATGCCTTTGCCGCGCGTCAGTTCCTTCAGCTGCTCGTACGGGTTCTCGATGCCGTAGCGGCGCATCACCGTCTGCACCGGCTCCGCGAGCACTTCCCAGCAGTTGTCGAGGTCTTCGTTCAGGCGCTGCGGGTTCACTTCGAGCTTGTCGAGGCCGCGGATCAGCGAATCGTACGCGAGCAGCGAGTAGCCGAGTGCGACGCCCATGTTGCGCAGCACCGTCGAGTCGGTCAGGTCGCGCTGCCAGCGCGACACCGGCAGCTTGTCGGCGAGGTGGCGCAGCGTCGCGTTCGCGAGGCCGAGGTTGCCTTCCGAGTTCTCGAAGTCGATCGGGTTGACCTTGTGCGGCATCGTCGACGAGCCGATTTCACCCGCCTTCGTCTTCTGCTTGAAGTAGCCGACCGAGATGTAGCCCCACACGTCGCGGTCGAGGTCGAGCAGGATCGTGTTCGCGCGCGCGACCGCATCGAACAGCTCGGCCATGTAGTCGTGCGGCTCGATCTGGATCGTGTACGGGTTGAAGGTGAGCTTCAGGCGGTTCTCGATCACGTCGCGCGAGAACGCTTCCCAGTCGAATTCCGGATACGCGGAAAGATGCGCGTTGAAGTTGCCGACCGCGCCGTTCATCTTGCCGAGGATCTCGACCTTCTCGATGCGCGTGATCGCGCGCGCGAGGCGGGCGGCGACGTTCGCGAGTTCCTTGCCGAGCGTCGTCGGGCTGGCCGGCTGGCCGTGCGTGCGCGACAGCATCGGCTGCTCGGCAAGCGCGTGCGACAGCGCGACGAGGCGCTGGTGGACCGTGCGCAGCGCCGGCACGATCACGTGCTCGCGCGCGCCGGCGAGCATCATCCCGTGCGACGTGTTGTTGATGTCCTCGGACGTGCACGCGAAGTGGATGAATTCGCTGGCCTTCTCGAGTTCGGCCTGGCCCTTGACCGATTCCTTCAGCCAGTATTCGACGGCCTTCACGTCGTGGTTCGTCACGCGCTCGATTTCCTTGATGCGCGCGGCGTCGTGCGCGGTGAAGCGCTCGGCGAGCTGCAGCAGGAACTGTTCGGAGGCGTCCGAGAAGCGCGGGACTTCCGCGAAGCCGGCGCGCGACAGCGCGATCAGCCAGTGCACCTCGACGGTGACGCGGTGGCGCATGAAGGCGGCTTCGGAGAGCCAGTCGCGCAGCGCTTCGGTCTTGCTGGCGTAGCGGCCGTCGATGGGCGAGAGCGCGGTGAGGGCGAAAAGCGTATCGGGACGAGTGTCGGACATGATCGGGCGTGGCCTTTGGGGCCGGTGCGAACGAGGGGAGGAGAATCCAGCATTTTACCATTGGCGCGGGGCGATTCCGGCCGAACCGGTCCGGCCGCCGCCGCCGTGGGCGATCGGCACGCATGCGGGTGCCCGGGCGGCGCGCAAGCCATCCGCCGGCCGGCGCCCGGGCCGGCTCGCCGGGCTGCCCGCCGCACCGCCGGGCCGGCCCGCCCGCCGGTAGAATGCTGGCTTCCTCCCGACCGCCGCCCGTCGCGCCCGCCTGCATGGAACTGAAATGGCTCGAAGACTTCGTCTCGCTCGCGGAAACGCGCAGCTTTAGCCGGTCCGCCGAACTGCGGCACGTGTCGCAGCCCGCGTTCTCGCGGCGCATCCAGGCGCTCGAGGCGTGGCTCGCGACCGAACTGATCGATCGTTCGGTTTATCCGACGCGGCTCACGCAGGCCGGTCAGATCTTCTACGAGCAGGCGCTGACGATGCTGTCGCAGGCGCACGAGGCGCGCACGCTGCTGCGCGGCCACGTCGGCGCGCCGGTGCCGACCATCGAGTTCGCGGTGCCGCATACGCTGTCGCTCACGTATTTTCCGCGCTGGCTGCAGCGGATCGAAGCGAAGATGGGGCAGGTCCACACGCGGCTGCGCGCGCTGAACGTGCACGACGCCGTGCTGTCGCTGGTCGAGGGCGGCTGCGATCTCGTGATGGGCTACCACCACCCGAGCCACCCCGTCGCGCTCGATCCGGCCCGCTACGACATGCTGGTCCTCGGCAGCGAGCCGATCAGCGCATTTTCGGCGCCGGGCCGCGCGGGCCGGCCGCGCTACACGCTGCCGGGCACGGCCGAGGCGCGCGTGCCGTACTTGTCTTATACGCCGAACGCGTATCTCGGCCGGATGACCGAAGTCATCGTTGCGAACGCACCGACGTCGCTGTTCCTCGATCGCGTGTACGAAACAGACATGGCCGAAGGACTGAAGGCGATGGCGCTCGCGGGCCACGGCGTCGCGTTCCTGCCGCACAGCGCCGTCGAGGATGCGGTGGCCAGCGGCCGCCTGATCCGGCTCGACCGGTCCGCGCGCGGCGGCACGCACCCGTTCACGCTGACGATGGAGATCCGCCTGTACTGCGACAAGCTCGCGCTGCAGGGCGACGACCCGCATCAGAAGCTCGTGCGCGCGCTGTGGGAAGTCGTGCGCGACGAGCTGCGCGAAACCGCCGGTTAACCGTGGGCGGTTAACCGCGCCAGCCGAGCGCGCCGCCGCCGACGCGCTTGCCGCGCCCGTCGGACGCTTGTCCGGCGGGCGTTCCGCGCATTTTCCCGCCGATTTTTCGCCGACGCGATGCACGACCGATCGCGGGCGTTCTTGCGCAAATCGACCGTGGATTTGCGAAAAATCGCGATCATGCAAGAAACGCATAATCGAATAAGCAAACGGCATTGGATAAAAAAAACGGGTTTTTCGACAATGTGCGCAATCCGTTGAACGTTGGAGCGTCCATGTCTTCGCAACTGCAGTCCATCCCGTCCTACCTTCATGCCGACGATCTCGGCCCGTGGGGCAACTACCTTCAGCAGGTCGATCGCGTCGCACCGTACCTCGGTTCGCTGTCGCGCTGGCTGGAAACGCTGAAGCGTCCGAAGCGCATCCTGATCGTCGACGTGCCCATCGAGCTCGACAACGGTACCGTCGCGCACTTCGAGGGCTATCGCGTGCAGCACAACGTGTCGCGCGGTCCGGGCAAGGGCGGCGTGCGCTACCACCAGGACGTGACGCTGTCGGAAGTGATGGCACTGTCGGCATGGATGTCGGTGAAGAACGCGGCCGTGAACGTGCCGTACGGCGGTGCGAAGGGCGGCATCCGCGTCGACCCGCGCAAGCTGTCGCGCGGTGAGCTCGAACGCGTGACGCGTCGCTACACCAGCGAAATCGGCATCATCATCGGCCCGAACACCGACATTCCGGCACCGGACGTCAACACCAACGAACAGGTGATGGCGTGGATGATGGACACGTTCTCGATGAACCAGGGCCAGACGTCGACCGGCGTCGTGACCGGCAAGCCGATCTCGCTCGGCGGTTCGCTCGGCCGCAAGGAAGCGACGGGCCGCGGCGTGTTCGTCGTCGGTTGCGAGGCGGCGAAGAAGAAGGGCCTCGAGATCGAAGGCGCGCGCATCGCGGTGCAGGGCTTCGGCAACGTCGGCGGCATCGCGGCGAAGCTGTTCCAGGAAGCGGGTTCGAAGGTGATCGCGGTGCAGGATCACACGGGCACGATCTACCAGCCGGCCGGCCTCGATTCGAACAAGCTGCTCGACCACGTCGCACGCACGGGCGGCGTCGCGGGCTTCGAAGGCGCCGAACCGATGCCGAACGACGAGTTCTGGACGGTCGAGACCGACATCCTGATCCCGGCGGCACTGGAAAACCAGATCACCGAGAAGAACGCATCGAAGATCCGCACGAAGATCATCGTCGAAGGCGCGAACGGCCCGACGACGACGGCGGCCGACGACATCCTGAGCGCGAACGGCGTGCTCGTGATCCCCGACGTGATCGCGAACGCGGGCGGCGTGACCGTGTCGTACTTCGAGTGGGTGCAGGACTTCTCGAGCTTCTTCTGGACGGAAGACGAGATCAACCACCGTCTCGAGCGCGTGATGCGCGAAGCGTTCGCCGGCGTGTGGGCGGTCGCGGAAGAGCACAAGGTGTCGGTGCGTACGGCGGCGTTCATCGTTGCGTGCAAGCGCATCCTGATGGCGCGCGAAATGCGCGGCCTGTATCCCTGATCGGTCATTTCCGAGTCGATCGGATGACTATGACAAAAGCATGACGCAATCCACCCGATTGTGTGCATGAACCCTCGCGGGCGGTGCCGAATCCGGCACCGCCCGCGTGTGCATTCAGGCCCTGCAGGAGGCGCGCGAAGCCGGGAGGACGGCTTCGTACAGGACGATTCGTAGTACGGTAAACAACCAGTACTTTCAAAAATATTACTTTGATACACTGGCGCGGGTTTTAGCCAAGGAGATGACCAAAATGAAATACCAGAAGGCAGTCCTGATGGTCGCGGCGCTGTGCGCGTTCGCGAGCGGCGCGCATGCACAGGAGACCGGCACGCTGAAGAAGATCAAGGACACGGGCGTGATCGCGCTGGGCCACCGCGAATCGTCGATTCCGTTCTCCTACTATGACCAGAACCAGCAGGTCGTCGGTTATTCGCGCGACTTCCAGATGAAGGTCGTGGACGCGGTGAAGAAGAAGCTGAACCTGCCGAACCTGCAGGTCAAGAACATCCCGGTGACGTCGCAGAACCGCATCCCGCTCGTGCAGAACGGCACGGTGGACATCGAGTGCGGCTCGACGACCAACAACACGGAGCGTCAGCAGCAGGCCGCGTTCTCCGACACGATCTTCGTGATCGGCACGCGCCTGATGACGAAGAAGGATTCCGGCGTGAAGGACTTTGCGGACCTGAAGGGCAAGACGGTCGTGACCACCGCCGGCACGACGTCCGAGCGCCTGCTGCGCAAGATGAACAACGACAAGCAGCTGGGCATGAACATCATCAGCGCGAAGGACCACGGCGACTCGTTCAACACGCTCGAGTCGGGCCGCGCGGTCGCGTTCATGATGGACGACGCGCTGCTCGCGGGCGAACGCGCGAAGGCGAAGCAGCCGGGCGAGTGGGTGATCGTCGGCACGCCGCAGTCGGAAGAGGCGTACGGCTGCATGATGCGCAAGGGCGATGCTGACTTCAAGAAGGTCGTCGACGACGCAATCTCGCAAGTCGAGAAATCGGGCGAAGCCGCGAAGATCTACGCGAAGTGGTTCGAGAACCCGATCCCGCCGAAGGGGCTGAACCTGAACTTCCCGCTGTCCGATTCGATGAAGAAGCTGTACGCGAACCCGAACGACAAGGCGCTCGACTGACCACGCAGCCGTTGACGCAGAAATGACGCTACTGAAACGGAAGAGGCCTCGCTTCTTCCGTTTCTTTTTGCTGGAGTCTTGCCTATGTCTTACCACTGGAACTGGGGCATCTTCCTGAGCCCCGTCTCGACCGGCGAGCCGACGACTTACTTCGGATGGCTGATGTCCGGATTCTGGGTGACGATCGAGGTGTCGCTCGTCGCCTGGGTCGTCGCGCTGATCGTCGGTTCGCTGTTCGGCGTGCTGCGCACGGTGCCGAACAAATGGCTGTCCGCGATCGGCACCGTATACGTGTCGATCTTCCGGAACATCCCGCTGATCGTGCAGTTCTTCGTCTGGTACCTCGTCGTGCCCGAACTGCTGCCCGCGTCGATCGGCACCTGGATCAAGCAGTTGCCGCCCGGCACGCAGTTCTTCACCGCGTCGATCATCTGTCTCGGCCTGTTCACGGGCGCGCGCGTGTGCGAACAGGTGCGCTCGGGGATCAACGCGCTGCCGAAGGGCCAGCGCGCGGCCGGCCTCGCGATGGGCTTCACGCAATGGCAGACGTACCGCTACGTGCTGCTGCCGGTTGCCTACCGGATCATCGTGCCGCCGCTCACGTCCGAGTTCCTGAACATCTTCAAGAACTCGGCGGTCGCGTCGACGATCGGCCTGCTCGACCTGTCCGCGCAGGCCCGACAGCTCGTCGACTACACCGCGCAGACCTACGAGTCGTTCATCGCGGTGACGCTCGCATACGTGCTCATCAACCTCGTCGTGATGGCGTTCATGCGCTGGATCGAAGGCCGCACGCGGCTGCCTGGCTACATCGGAGGCAAGTGATGCATCAGTTCGACTGGAGTAGTATTCCCGGCGCGATCCCGACGCTGTGGACGGGGGCGATCGTCACGTTCAAGATCACGCTGATCGCGATCGTCATCGGCATCGTCTGGGGCACGCTGCTGGCGCTGCTGCGGCTGTCCGGCGTGAAGCCGCTCGAGTGGTTCGCGAAGGCATACGTGACGGTGTTCCGCTCCATCCCGCTCGTGATGGTGCTGCTGTGGTTCTTCCTGATCGTGCCGCAGGTGCTGCAGGGTGTGCTCGGGCTGTCGCCGACGATCGACATCCGGCTTGCGTCGGCGATGGTCGCGTTCTCGCTGTTCGAAGCCGCGTATTATTCCGAGATCATCCGCGCCGGTATCCAGGCGGTGCCGCGCGGGCAGGTGAACGCCGCGTTCGCGCTCGGCATGAACTACGCGCAGGCGATGCGCCTCGTGATCCTGCCGCAGGCGTTCCGCGCGATGGTGCCGCTGCTGCTCACGCAGGCGATCGTCCTGTTCCAGGACACGTCGCTCGTGTACGTGATCAGTCTCGCGGACTTCTTCCGCACGGCCGCCAACATCGGCGATCGCGACGGCACGACCGTCGAGATGGTCCTGTTCGCGGGTGCATGCTATTTCGTGATTTGCTCGGTGGCGTCTGCCCTCGTCAAAGGTCTCCAGAAAAAGGTCACAAGATGATTTCCATCAAGAACGTTTCGAAGTGGTACGGCCAGTTTCAGGTCCTCGCCGATTGCACGACCGAGGTGAAGAAAGGCGAAGTGGTCGTGGTGTGCGGCCCGTCGGGCTCGGGCAAGTCGACGCTGATCAAGACCGTGAACGGCCTCGAGCCGTTCCAGCAGGGCGAGATTCTCGTGAACGGCCAGTCGGTCGGCGACAAGAAGACGAACCTGTCGAAGCTGCGCTCGAAGGTCGGGATGGTGTTCCAGCATTTCGAGCTGTTTCCGCATCTGTCGATCACCGAGAACCTGACGCTCGCGCAGATCAAGGTGCTCGGCCGCGGCAAGGACGAAGCGACCGAGAAGGGCATGAAGCTGCTCGATCGCGTCGGCCTGAAGGCGCATGCGCACAAGTTTCCGGGCCAGCTGTCGGGCGGCCAGCAGCAGCGGGTCGCGATCGCGCGCGCGCTGTCGATGGACCCGATCGCGATGCTGTTCGACGAACCGACGTCCGCGCTCGATCCGGAAATGATCAACGAAGTGCTCGACGTGATGGTCGAGCTCGCGCAGGAAGGCATGACGATGATGGTCGTCACGCACGAAATGGGCTTCGCGAAGAAGGTCGCCCATCGCGTGATCTTCATGGACAAGGGCGCGATCGTCGAGGACGACCGCAAGGACGATTTCTTCTCGAATCCGAAGTCGGATCGCGCGAAGGACTTCCTCGCGAAGATCCTGCACTGAGCGCTCGTGCGTCGCGCGCTTCGTGCGCGCGGCATGCGCAAACCGCCCGGCCGAACGCCGGGCGGTTTTTTTTCGCCGGTTGCCCGTCGGCCGCCGCCGGCGACGGACGGATTCCGGCACCGGGCGTCACCAGCTGTAGCGGTAACCGACCTGCCCGGTCACGCCGCGCCGGTAATCGCCGCCGATGTTGCGCGCATATTTCACGTTCGCGTACAACTCGCCCGACTTGCCGAAGCCCGCGGTCACGCCAAGGCCGAGCTCGTACCACGTGCGGCCCAGGTGCGTCGCGAACGGCGTGCCGCCGACGACGGTCTGGCCCGGCGACAGGAAGTCGTGCAGCACGTCGGCCGTGAAATACGGCGTCGCGGCGCCGCCGCCCGCGTTCGCATCGAGGTTCGGCCGGAAGATGCGCACGCCGACGCGTCCGCGCAACGCACTGGTCGTCGTGCCCGACACGGCCGACACGTTGTCGTTGAACCCGTTCAGCTTCAGGTACTGGTACATCAGCTGCGCCTGCGGCTCGACCGCAATCGGCGTGCCGCCGATCCCGAACGGCTTGCCGACCTCCTGCGACAGTGCGATGCCGAAGCCGTTCTGCGATGCCTCGTTGCCGTAGCTGTCGCGATAGCGGTTGCCGTAGTGCGTGACCTGGCCGACGCTGTCGAAGTAGGTGCCGTCGGACAGGTAGCGCGTCCAGTAGCCGCCGATGCTCTGCGCATGCATCTCGACCGAGCCCGTCGACGTCGACAGGCCCGCCGTGCCGGCGCGCGCCATGTCGCTGAAGCTCGCGTTCGCGACGCCGATGCTCGCCGTCACGCCCGCATGCGTGCTGCCGCCGGCCGGCGCCTGGTCGAGCGTCCAGTCCTTGCCGAACTGCGCGAAGAACGTGCGCTCGTCGGCCGCGAAGCGGCCCGCGTTCGCATCGAGGCTCTGTCCGCCCACGCGGCCCCAGACGCCGTCGCGGTTGCCCGGCGCCTGCTTCTCGAGGTTGTAGATGTCGCCGACGCGCTCGTGCAGCTTGCCGAGCGTCGAGAAGCCGTAATCCGCGTTCAGCAGCGGCGTCATCGCATAGCCTGCAACGCCCGGACGGTACGCGAGATTGCCGCCGCCGTCGATGACGTTCGGGCCGACCGGATCGCCCGGGTCCGTCGGGGCGAGTTGCGAGCGCAGATACCAGCCGTTCGCATCGCTCTGGCCGCCGCGGTAGAGCCGGTATTCGTAGGCACCTGCCTGCACCGGGCCCGCGAGATGGAACGCCGATGCGGAGGTCGTGCCGCCGTTGGTCGTGACGACCACCGGAATACCGTCGCCCGTCGTCTGCGCGCCGGTGCCGGCCGTGTTCGCGACCTTCAGCCCCGTCGTGCCCGTCGCGGCGCCGCCGTTCACGATCAGCCGGTCGGTCGGCGACGCATCGGCGCCGAGATAGGTGTTCAGCGCGATCGTGCCGCCGTTGCCGACATAACTGCCCGTCGTCAGTGTCCGGTAGCTGCCTGCCGCCGTCGGCGCGCCGAACGCGACCAGACCCGCGTTGTTCAGGCTGCTCAGCACGGAGCTGCCGGTCATGTGCCACGTGCTCGTGCCGTCGACGGTCAGCGCGACCGGGTCGATCTTGCCGGTGAGGGTCGTGCCGTTCGTCAGGAACACGTTGCCGGTGCTCGACGCGTCCGACACGATGTCGCCGGCGAGATTCACGGCCGATGCGTTGAAGGTCGCGGTGCTGCCGTTCGCGAGGTCCAGCAGCGTGCCGTTGCCGGCCGTCACGACGGTGCCGTTGCGCACCGCGATGTCGACCGTGCCGCCGCGCGCGGCGAACGCCGGCCCGGCCACCGACGCGACGCTGCCGCCGTCGACGAGCACGGCGCTGGTCGCGGCGGTCGCGAGCGTGTCGGTGCTCAGCACGCCGGCCGTCGCGCCCTTGAGCGTCGTGCCGGTCAGCGCGAGCACGCCGCCACCGTCGACCGTCGCGCCGTTGCCGGCCGCGCTCGCGATCGACGAACCCGTGTCGCCGATGCGGCCGCCGTTCCGTGCGACGAGGCCGTCGGCCGCCGTGCCCGCCGTGGACACCTTCGCGCCCGACAGCAGCGCGGTCGCGCCGCTGCCCGCGACGATCGCGTGCGCGCCGGCACCCGTCGTCGCGACGGTCGTACCGTCGGCGGCGAGCGTCGAATCCGCGCCCGTCACGAAGAGGCCGCGCGCGTCGTCGCCGGCGGTGCGCACGACGGTCGCCGCATCGGTCGCGATGCGCGCGCCGGCGCCGGTCGACGACAGTCCGTCGGCGCCGTTGCCGGTCGTGCCGATCTGCGTGCCCGACAGCACGATCGTCGTGTTCGCGCCGAGGTTGTCGATGCCCTTGCCGGCGCCGCCCACCGCGATCGACGTCGCGCCGGCCGCGATCCCGCCGCCCGACACGGTCGAGTCGATCAGCACGCCGTCGGCGCTGCCGTTCGCGACGACGGTGCCCGCGCCCGACAGCGCGACCGACGCGCCGGACCCCGTCAGGTGCACGCCGGCGATGCCGTCGTCCGCCTCGATCGTGCCCGCGTTGGCGAGCGTGGCCGACGCGCCCTGCACGAGCGCGCCGGTGCCGTTCGATACGCGGATCGCCGATGCGTTGTTCACCGTGCCGAGCGTGCCGGCCACGACCCCTGTCGAGCCGGCGCCGGTCAGCAGCACCGTATTGCGGTTTTCGAGCGTGCCAAGGTTTTGCGCGACGAAGCCGGTCACGCCGGCCGTCGACGACGCGACCGCCGCGTTGTTGGTCAGCGTCGTCGCCACCGGCGTACCGGCGTTCGCGCCGCTGAGCGCGTGTGCCTGGCCGTCGACGGTGCCCGCGATCGCGCCGGCCGCATTCAGGTCGATGGTCGCGCCCGAGTCGATCGTGCCCTTCGCACCGCCTTCGACCGCGACCGCGATGCCGTTCGCGCCGTTGACGTTGTAGGTGGCGTGGCCGGTGGACAGCGTCGTGCCGGCGCCCGTCGCGAGCACGCCGCGCGCGCGCTGGCCGTTCACGTCGGTCGTCAGCGTGCCGGCCGCCGACGCGCCCGTGTAGGCCGAGCCGCCCGCGATGCGGAACAGCGTCGAATCGTCGGTATCGACGCTCAGATGCTGCGCGGCGACATTGATCTTCGAGCCGGCGCCGTATGCGTAGAAGCCGGTCTGGTTCGTGCCCGACATGAAGGCCGGCACGGCGTTGGCGTCGACGTTGATCGTCGCGCCCGAGCGTGCATGGACGCCGATCGCGCCGTTGCCGGTCAGGTTGAGCGCGCCGTCGACCGTGGCCTTCGCGCGCGGCCCTTCGGCCCACACGCCGTAGTTGCGCGTGTCCGACGCCGGATCGAGCCCGCCGGCCACGTTGATCGTGCCGGTCGACGTCGCGGCCGTCGCGGTCGCACCGGTGCCGACCACCATGATGCCGATGCCGTTCACGCCATTCAGCGTGATCGTGCCCGTGTTGGTCACGGTCGCGGCCGTATTGGCCGCGAGCATGCCGACGTTGGCGAACGGCGTGCCGGGTGCCGCGCCGTTCACGACGATCGTGCCCGCGTTGCGCAGCGTGCCGGACGTCGAGTCGATGCTCGCCATCCCGGCGCCGTTTTGCGTCTGCGAGCCGATCACGATCGAGCCGAGGTTGCTGGCGGTGCCCGATGCGCCGAGCAGGATCCCGTAGGAATGCGCGGACAGCGCGACGTCGTTCGCCGCTGCCCCGGGTCCGTACTGGGCCGCGCGGCCGAGATAGATCGTGCCGCCGGCCGCGTTCGTGAAGGTGCCGCCGGCCGCGAGGCCGCCGATCACCTGGCTGTCGAGCGTCGTCGCGTTGACGCCGACGTTGATCGTGCCGGCGTTCGACGCGTTCGCACCGCTCGTCACGGCCACCGCGTAGTTCTTCAGGTCGGGGCGGTTGCCGTCGAGCGTCCATGCGCCGACGTTCATCACGCCGTTGTTGACGAACGAGGTGCCCGTGCCGCTCGCGTACACGCCGTTGCCCTCGGTGTACGCGTGGAAGCCGAAGTTGTCGGGCGGCGCGCTGCCGCTCGTGTCGAAATTGTCGCCGGACGCGTAGCCGGACGAGATCGTGCCGTTGTTGACGCCGCTCGCGCCGCTCAGCAGGCGCACCAGCGTGAAGTCGCCCGACAGGCGGCCGTCGTTGACGAAGTGCGCGCCGTTTTCCGCGAGGACGGCCGAACTCGACGCGATCGTGTTGGTGCCGCGGAAGTCGATCTGGCCGTCCTTGCCGATCTGCAGCGTCGCGTTCGCGCCGGTGCCGTGCATGGCCGACAGGTGATCGATCGGCAGCGTGTTCTTGTCGCCGGCGGACACGTTGTTCGCATACTGGAAGGTTTCCTTCGAGAACGTGACGGCCTGGCCGAACGCCGTGTCGTAGGCGGCCTGCGAGCCGAGCGCGCCGCTCTGGACCGAGCGCACCAGGAAGTCGTTGTACGTGGCGAGCGACGCCGCGTCGGTGACGGTCCACGTGCTGCCGTCGAACGCGGTGAAGGTGCCCGCATAGGCCGGCACGTCGAGCTGGAGATTGCCGACGGCACCGCCGCTCGCGAGATAGTCGCCGGTGCCGAGCCAGACCTGGTTGCGCGAATTCCAGTTGACGACGCTTTTTGCAGAGCCGGTGCCGTCCGCGAAGGTCAGGTCGGTCTGCTTCGGCGCGATCGAGATCGCGTTGCCGGCCGCGTCGGGCGCGTTCGCGGGGTTGCCGATCGACACGTTCAGCGTGCCGCCGGTGTTGTCGACGGTGCCGATCCGCAGGTTCACGTACTGGTTGCCGTTCACGTCATGGTAGACGGGCACGTTGGTCGAGCCGGCCGTCGACGCGGCGAACGCGGACGAGTTGTACGTGGCGATCGACGTATGGGTGCCCGTGATCATGTCGGGCGTGCTGACGCTCTGCGTCTTGCCGCCGAGCGACAGCAGCGGCTGGTTCGGGTCGCCCGACACGATGGACGTATTGCCGATCGGCGTGAGCGTATAGCCGGGGTCGCCGGCGGCGCCCGTCCATGCACCCGTCACGCCGACCGTGTCGCCGCCCGACACGGTCGTGGCGCCGGCCCGGTTGTCGTTGACGGTCGGGCTGACGCTGCCGAGCGCGCAACTGCCGCCGCTGGCGACCACCGAACCGTCGCCGCAGGTCGATGCGTACGCGGAGCCGGCCGACAGTGCGGCCAGCGCGGCACCGAGCGCGGCGACGCGCAACGGCGAGCGGCGGATGGCCGTGTGGCCGACACGACGGCTTGCGGCCGATTGGCTGCCCGAACGCTTGCCGCGCGCCCGGGCCGTTTCCGCAACCGCGACCCAGCAGCCGGCGGCCTCGCTCCATATCGATCGAAATGAGTGATTCACGACAAGCCCCTCTCTCGTTATTTGAACTGGTATTCGCCGTATGCGGCGAATGCGCATTCCACGGTGACGTGTATTTCGAATGGGCGTGCGGCAGCCGGGGCTGCGTCGAGTGCCAATCAGGATGCGTTACACCGAAGATGGAGCGAGTCTACTAATCGACGGGGCGGTCGATTGTCGGAAAACCAAGATATGTAGGGATGGTAACGGTATGGGGTGGTATTTCTGAATTGTGTGGTTAATCGAACTGAAAGCCTTGGTGGGGAAGGGTTTGGCGGGTTTTTCTACAGGCTGGCCGGAATCGTCCGGTCGGTGGGATAACGCACGGACGGTATTTTGTTTGTGTTTTATTCTATGGTTTCTGGATTATCCGTTTTCGATTGGCTCTTGTTTTGTTTTTTCATCGATGTATTATTTTTACTCGAAAATTAATAAAATAAAAGCGAATGTTGTATGTCGTTGATCGCGTGTATCTAATGGCGATCTGAAGGAAACGTGTAACGTCATCGGGCGCAGACTTTCACTGCCGGCGATCGCCGGGCCGTGACGTTCGCACACACGCGGAAGGCGGGAAAGGCGGGCGCCCGACGGCGCGGCGCACTCAGAAGTCGATCGGGTCGTCGGCGTCGTCCGCGGTGCCGGCCGCCAGCGCCTCGCGCCGCACACCGCCGCACGGCGCGGACGCCGATGCGTCGAGCGCCGGGTTGCGCAGCTTCTCGAGCACGCGTTCGGGCACCGGGATCTGCATCCGCGCGGCGACGTCGCCGCACTGGAACATGATCAGCTCGCCCGGTTCGAACGAGGTCCAGATTTCGTTGTCGGTCAACGGCTGCGTGGCGATCACCGCGACGCGATCCTCGGGCGTCGTGTATTTCGCGAAGTCGATCGACAGGTCTTCGTCGACCAGATGCGCGGTCGAGAACGGCCAGCGCCGCACGAGGTAGTGCAGCCGCGTCGAGCAGTGCGCGAAGAGCGCCTGGCCGTTCGACATCAGGAAGTTGAACACGCCGTGATCGGTGATGCCGCGCGTCAGCTCGCCGACGCGCTCGAACAGCTCCGGCAACGGCGGCTGCGCGCCGGGGAACGCTTCGCGCAGCCCCTGCATCAGCACGCAGAACGCCTTTTCGCTGTCGGTCGTGCCGACCGGATGGTAGACGCTGCCGTCGAGGTCGGGTTCGTAGTCCTGCAGATCGCCGTTATGCGCGAAGATCCAGTGCCGCCCCCACAGCTCGCGCATGAACGGGTGGCTGTTCTCGAGCAGGATGTGGCCCTGCGTGGCCTTGCGGATGTGCGCGATCGTGTTCTTGGACTTGATCGGGTAGCGCTTCACCATTTCGGCGATCGGCGACGTGGCCGACGCCTGCTGGTCGATGAACAGGCGACACGCCTTGTCCTCGAAGAACGCGATCCCCCAGCCGTCGGCATGGTGATCGGTGAGGCCGCCCCGGGCCGCGAAACCTGTGAAGGAGAATGTGACGTCCGTCGGCGCGGCGCAGTTCATTCCTAGGAGTTGGCACATTTTACTTGGGGCGGGGGCGGAAGCGGGGTAACCAACCGGGTGAACCCCGGTACAATGTGGCTTCTAGCATATCACCGAGCCTTGAGCGGTAAAAAGCGGATTCCGCCGGCCGAAGGCCTCGTGTTGCGGTTTGCCGTCAGTCGGCCCGCGCACGCGCGTTCCGGCCCCGCAGATGGCCAGCCCGTTCCTCACGACGCCTCCTATGACTGCCTCGAACGCTTCCTCTCCGGCGACGCTTACGCTCGCCCGTCCCGACGACCTGCACCTGCACCTGCGCGACGGCGACATGCTGGCCGCGGTGCTGCCGCACACGGCGCGCCAGTTCGCCCGCGCGATCGTCATGCCGAACCTGAAGCCGCCCGTCACGACCACCGCGCAGGCGCAGGCCTATCGCGAGCGAATCCTGGCCGCGCTGCCGGCGGGCATGGCGTTCGAGCCGCTGATGACGCTGTACCTGACCGACAACACGGCGCCCGACGAAATCCGCCGCGCGCGCGACAGCGGCTTCGTGCACGGCGTGAAGCTGTATCCGGCCGGCGCGACGACGAACTCCGATCACGGCGTCAGCGATCTCGCGAAGTGCGCGAAGACGCTCGAGGTCATGCAGGAAACCGGCATGCCGCTGCTCGTGCACGGCGAGGTGACCGATCCGGCGATCGACATGTTCGATCGCGAGAAGGTGTTCATCGACCGCGTGATGACGCCGCTGCGCCGCGATTTCCCCGGCCTGAAGGTCGTGTTCGAGCACATCACGACGAAGGACGCGGCCGACTACGTGCGCGATGCCGACGCGGCGCCGGGCCTGCTCGGCGCGACGATCACGCCGCAGCACATGCTGTACAGCCGCAACGCGCTGTTCGTCGGCGGGATTCGCCCGCATTACTACTGCCTGCCGGTGCTGAAGCGCGAAACGCACCGCGTCGCGCTCGTCGAAGCGGCGACGTCGGGCAACCCGCGCTTCTTCCTCGGTACCGACAGCGCGCCGCACGCGCGCGGCGCGAAGGAAACCGCGTGCGGGTGCGCGGGCTGCTACACGGCGCTGCACGCGCTCGAGCTGTATGCGGAAGCGTTCGACCAGGCCGGCGCGCTCGACAAGCTGGAGAATTTCGCGAGCCGCTTCGGCGCCGATTTCTACGGGCTGCCGCGCAGCACCGAGACGATCACGCTGCGCCGCGAGACCTGGGAACTGCCGCGCGAGGTCTTCGCGGGCGATACGCCGGTCGTCCCGCTGCGCGCCGGCGAAACGATCGGCTGGAAGTTCGCGTGACCGGCACGCCGCCGCGCGAGGCCGGCCTGACGGCCGGCGGCGGGGCGGCGGTATTCGCGCAGATCGACTGGTCGGCGCCGTGGCTCGCGTCTTACGCGGCGCCCGGTCGTACGCTGCAGGCGGCGGCGCTCACGGGCGAGACCGCGCTGCTCGATGCGTTGAACGGCGCGCTGCGCGGCGGTACGCGGGCGAGCGGCCGAGGCCGGCCGCTGCGCTTCGTGCCGCAGGCGGAGCTGCCGCCAGGCATCGCATACGAAACGCATATCGCCGACACGGGCGGCGTCCCGACCCGCCACAATCTTCACGACTTCTTCAATGCGCTCGTCTGGTTCGCGTATCCGCGCACCAAGGCCGCGCTGAACGCACGCCAGGCCGCGGCGATCGACGCCGCGGGCGGCGTCGGTCCCGTGCGCGGCACGCTGCGCGATGCGCTCACGCTGTTCGACGAGAACGCCGCGCTGTTCGTGACGGCCGACCGCGCGCTCGCCGGCGCGCTGCGCGGCTTCAACTGGCAGCAACTGCTGGTGGCGGCGCGCGACGCGTGGGGCATGCGCTGCGAGGCGCGGCTCGTCGGCCATGCGCTGCTCGAGAAGCTCGTCGTGCCGTACAAGTCCTGCACCGCGCACACGTGGATCGTCGAAGTGAGTGACGACTATTTCTCGTGGCCCGACGCGCAGCGCGCCGCGCACGTCGATGAGCGGATCGCCGGCGAACTCGCGACCCGTGACCTGACGAGCCGCGATTTCGCGCCGCTCCCGGTGCTCGGCGTGCCGGGCTGGTGTGACGCGAACGCCGTGCCCGCGTTCTACGACGATCCGGCGGTTTTCCGCAGCGGCCGCCGGTCGCGCGCTGCCGGCGGCGGCGCGCAGTGCTAGAATGCGCGTCGCAAAGCAGGCCAGGCAGTCGCGGCCTCGCCGCCTTCGGGCAGGCGAGGGCGAGGAAAGTCCGGACTCCACAGGGCAGGGTGATGGCTAACGGCCATCCGTGGCGACACGCGGAACAGGGCAACAGAAAGCAAACCGCCGATGGCCCGGCGCAAGCCGGGATCAGGTAAGGGTGAAACGGTGCGGTAAGAGCGCACCGCGGCGACGGCGACGTCCGCCGGCACGGTAACCTCCACCCGGAGCAATTCCAAGTAGGCAGGCGCGCATTTTCGGATGCAGGACGGTGCCCCCGTCTCGTCTGCGGGTAGGAAGCTTGAGCGCGTCAGCAATGGCGCGCCTAGAGGAATGGCTGCCACGCGCCGTGCGCTTCGGCGTGCAGCGTGCACAGAATCCGGCTTATCGGCCTGCTTTGCCGTTCGAATGCGAAAGGGCCGGCGCTCCGTCAGGAGCGCCGGCCCTTTTTTTCATGCGTGGCTGCCAGGCGTTCAGGCCGCGACGATGTCGAACGAATGCGTGAGCTCGGCCGTCTTCGCGATCATGATCGACGCGGAGCAGTACTTGTCGTGCGACAGGTTGATCGCGCGCTCGACCGTGGCCGGGTTCAGGTTGCGGCCCGTGACGGTGAAGTGGAAGTGGACCTTCGTGAACACCTTCGGATCTTCGCTTGCGCGTTCGGCCTTCAGCGTGACCGAGCAGCCGGTGACTTCCTGGCGGCTCTTCTTCAGGATCAGCACGACGTCGTACGCGGTGCAGCCGCCGGTGCCGACCAGCACCATTTCCATCGGGCGCGGCGCGAGATTATGGCCGCCGCCTTCCGGTGCGCCGTCCATCGCGACGAGGTGCCCGCTTCCGGTCTGAGCGGAAAACGCCATGCCGTCCTGACCCATCCAGCTTACTTTGCATTCCATGCTTGCACTCCAGCGTTGCCTGATTCGAATTCGATCATGCATTGTAGCCCGCAGTGCAACGGTCGGCTGATGCGCTGCACGACGCGCAACGTCGCGCCACCGCACGCGGCGCCTGGCGGCGCGCCGAACGTCGATTTCCCTGCCCGCTTTAGGGGTTTTGTTCTAGATGTGGTGGACTTCCGGTTGCGTCCTTGTTTCCCAATCGGTTGATTTCAAAAGAGAAAACGCGATCTGGAGGCGAAATCCATCATATTCCGCATTATGGTTGTGGATTTCGTAATGCAAATTTTCTTGTGAAGTCGCCGGCGCATTCGTATAATGAGCCTCATTGGTTGTCGCGCTGCGGCAACCTCCGCATGTCTCCTCCACCCTCCTCCTAAGGTGGATTAAGCCCGAACCAGCCGTTCGGGCTTTTTTTCGTCCCATGCAAGCATCGACGCGCAGTTTGCGCGCTTCGATGTCGGTCGTTGATTCCCTGTCTTTGACTCCGTTTACGCGGGCTGTCGTGCGGCCGCGTGCGATGCCGCGCCGCTTGACGTGTCGGTCGAGCCGGCGGCAGGGGGCGAAACCTGCGCGGCCGATGCGTGGTCATGACCGCGCGCGCAGAAATGGCGTACGCGTTCGCGTACCGCGCGCAGGCGGGCGATGCGATCTTCGGCGTGGGCGCCGCGGGCGTCGGCGATACGAGCGTCGAGTGCGTCGAGCTTGGCCTCGCAGCCGGCCCGGGCGGCGCCGGCGGGCGCTGCGGCGGCCAGCAATGCGGCCGCGAGAAGGGGCGTAAGTCCTTGTTTCATCGTGCTTGTTTGTTGTTTTTCCGTTGTCGGCCGGTCTGGCGCGGCAAGGTCAGGTGCCGCGCGTCGATGGGTGCCTCCCCGGGCGCTCGGTTCGCCTGGCATATCGGGGCACGACCGGATTTTGGCCCATTTCGGGCGCCGCCGGCGCGGGACGTGGATTCTTTTTGACCGCGCTGCCGTATTTCCTTTATAATTCAGGGCTTTTCCGCATTCATGCCCACGGAAAAAGAACAGGGAGAGCCTGCACCGCGCCTCGAAGCGCACACAGACAAGCAGGAAGAACACATCGGGCAAAGCATTTTTTTTGGATCGATCATGAAGACGTTTTCCGCAAAAGCCCATGAGGTGACGCGCGAATGGTACGTGATTGACGCGACGGATAAGGTTCTCGGCCGTGTTGCCAGCGAAGTGGCACGCCGTCTGCGCGGCAAGCACAAGCCTGAGTTCACCCCGCACGTCGACACTGGTGATTTCATCATCATCATCAACGCAAGCAAGTTGAAGGTCACGGGCAACAAGACTCTGGACAAGAAGTACTACCGTCACTCGGGCTACCCGGGCGGTATCTATGAAACGACGTTCGGCAAGATGCAAGAACGCTTCCCGGGCCGTGCGCTCGAGAAGGCGGTCAAGGGCATGCTGCCGAAGGGCCCGCTCGGCTACGCGATGATCAAGAAGCTGAAGGTCTACGCTGAAGCGACGCATCCGCACTCGGCTCAACAGCCGAAAGCGCTCGAGATCTAAGGGGAGCCCACATGATCGGTAACTGGAACTACGGTACGGGCCGCCGCAAGAGCGCAGTCGCACGTGTCTTCATCAAGGCTGGCAAGGGCGACATCATCGTCAACGGCAAGCCCATCGCTGACTACTTCTCGCGCGAAACGTCGCTGATGATCGTGCGTCAACCGCTGGAACTCACGAACCACGGCCAGACGTTCGACATCAAGGTGAACGTGAACGGCGGCGGCGAAACGGGTCAGGCAGGCGCAGTGCGCCACGGCATCACCCGCGCGCTGATCGACTACGATGCGACGCTGAAGCCGTCGCTGTCGAACGCAGGCTTCGTCACGCGCGATGCACGTGAAGTCGAGCGTAAGAAGGTTGGTCTGCGCAAGGCACGTCGCGCAAAGCAGTTCTCGAAGCGTTAATTCCGCTTCATGGCCGCGCCGCTTCCGGGCGGCGTCCGCCGGAAAAACCGCCAGCTTTCACGCTGGCGGTTTTTTTATGCCCGCGCGGCGGGGCCCCGCGGGCCGTTTCCTTTACGGAAATCAACAAGAACCTATTGATTTCATGGACATCAGCACGATCTTCTGATCGGCCCTACAATAGCGGCTAAAGCTTTTTGGAGAGTTCGCATGAACGCTGTTACCGAATCCGCAGCAACGACCACCGAAATGCCGGTACCGTTCGTCTTCACCGACGCCGCGGCCGACAAGGTCAAGCAACTGATCGACGAAGAGGGCAATCCCGACCTGAAGCTGCGCGTATTCGTGCAGGGCGGCGGCTGCTCGGGCTTCCAGTATGGCTTCACGTTCGACGAGGAAGTCAACGAGGACGACACCGTGATGAACAAGAACGGCGTCCAGCTCCTGATCGACTCGATGAGCTACCAGTACCTGGTCGGCGCCGAGATCGACTACAAGGACGACCTCAACGGCGCCCAGTTCGTGATCAAGAACCCGAACGCAACGACCACCTGCGGGTGCGGCTCGTCGTTCTCGGTCTGAGCGCACGACGGAATCTGTCCGGTTCGCCGGAATGAAAAACGGGGCTTCATGCCCCGTTTTTTGTGCCCATGCGCGGCGCGAACCGCTTCCTTCGGCCTTCCGTCAGCGCGGATAAAGCGCGCCTAGCACGCGCGCATCCGCGGCACCCGTCACGCTCGCGAGGTTGCCGGGCTGGCGCGCGGTGAAGCGATACGCGAGCCACGCGAACGCGAGCGCTTCGACCTGTTGCGGCGGCACGCCGAGCGCGGCCGTCGTCTCCACCGTCGCCGGCACGCCGGCCTCGCGCAGCGCTTCCGCGAGCGCGGCGAGCAGCACCGGATTGCGGGCGCCGCCGCCGCAGACGAACACGGCTTTGCAATCCGTCGCGTGTTGCGCGACTTCGCGGGCGACCGAGACGGCGGTGAGCGCCGTCAGCGTTGCCTGGACGTGTTCCGGCGCGACCTGCGCGAACGCGGCGAGCTTCGCGTCGAGCCACGCGGGATTGAACAAATCGCGGCCGGTGCTTTTCGGCGGCAGCGCGGCGAAGTAGGGCTCGTCGAGCAGCGCGTCGAGCAGCGGCGCGTGCACCGTGCCGCGCGCGGCGAACTTGCCGCCGTCGTCGTACGGCTTGCCGAGGTGGCGAGTCGCCCATGCGTCGAGCAGCGCGTTCGCGGGCCCGCAGTCGAAGCCGCGCACGTCGCCGCCATCACCGGGCAGGATCGTGATGTTGCTGATGCCGCCGAGGTTGCAGACGACCCGCGTCTCGCCCGGCGCGCCGAACATCGTCGCGTGGAACGCAGGCGCGAGCGGCGCGCCGTGGCCGCCGGCTGCGACGTCGCGGCTGCGGAAATCGGCGATCACGTCGATATGGGCCAGCTCCGCGAGCAGTGCCGGATTGTTGAGCTGGCGCGTGTAGCCGCGCTCGGGACGGTGCCGGACCGTCTGGCCATGCACGCCGATCGCGCGGATCTCGTCGCGCGACAGGCCGGCGGTGCGCTGCAACTCGTGACAGCACACCGCGTAGCGCGCGACGAGCGCGTTCGCCGCGAGCGATTCGCGGTCGATCTCGTTGTCGCCGGGCTGCTGCAGCGCGAACAGCGCGTCGCGCAGCGATTGCGCGAAGCCGACGAACGCTTCCGCGAGCACGACCGGCGCGCGGCCGGTCTCGAAACGCACGGCGACGCCGTCGACGCCGTCCATGCTGGTTCCCGACATCAGCCCGAAGTAGATGCCGTCGGCCGGATGGGCGGGTTGCGGATGTCGTTGCGGCACGTTGGGTTCTCCTGGATCGAGCGGCGCGGGCCGGTGCCGCGCGCCTTGCGCCCGATTATCCGCGCAACCTGACGCATCGTTAAGCGATGCACGCGCAAGTTATGGGAAAATCCCTGTCTTTGCGACATTCTTCCTGGCACCGATGAGCACCGAACCCAGTTCCAAGCCTGTTTTCCCGATCACCGACGAAGTCCGCCATGCGCTCGCCGTCACGAAGCGCGGCGTCGACGAACTGCTGATCGAGGAAGAGTTCGCGCAGAAGCTCGCGCGCAGCGCGGCCACCGGCACGCCGCTGCGCATCAAGCTCGGCCTCGATCCGACCGCGCCCGACATCCACATCGGCCATACGGTCGTGTTGAACAAGATGCGTCAGCTGCAGGATCTCGGCCACACCGTGATCTTCCTGATCGGCGATTTCACGTCGCTGATCGGCGACCCGTCGGGCCGCAACGCGACGCGTCCGCCGCTCACGCGCGAACAGATCGAATCGAACGCGAAGACCTACTTCGAACAGGCCGCGCTCGTGCTCGACCGCGCGAAGACCGAAATCCGCTACAACAGCGAATGGTCGATGCCGCTCGGCGCGGACGGGATGATCAAGCTCGCGTCGCGCTACACGGTCGCGCGGATCCTCGAGCGCGAGGATTTCACGAAGCGTTTCCAGAGCGGCGTGCCGATCTCGATCCACGAATTCCTGTACCCGCTGATGCAGGGTTACGACTCGGTCGCGCTGAACGCCGACCTCGAACTCGGCGGCACCGACCAGAAGTTCAACCTGCTCGTCGGCCGCGAACTGCAGAAGCAATACGGCCAGGAACAGCAGTGCATTCTGACGATGCCGCTGCTCGAAGGCCTCGACGGCGTCGAGAAGATGTCGAAGTCGAAGGGCAACTACGTCGGCATCAGCGAGAAGCCGACCGACATGTTCGGCAAGCTGATGAGCATCTCGGACACGCTGATGTGGCGTTACTTCGAACTGCTGTCGTTCCGGGGCCTCGACGAAATCGCCGGCTTCAAGCGCGACGCCGAAGGCGGCCGCAATCCGCGCGATTTCAAGGTGCTGCTCGCGCAGGAAATCGTCGCGCGCTTCCATTCGCAGGCCGACGCCGAGCGTGCGCTCGAAGATTTCAATCATCGCGCGAAGGGCGGCGTGCCGGACGACATCCCGTCGGTCACGCTCGCGGGCGCGCCGCTCGCGATCGGCCAGCTGCTGAAGCAGGCGGGCCTCGTGCCGTCGACGAGCGAAGCGCTGCGCAACATCGAGCAGGGCGGCGTGAAGATCGACGGTGCGACGGTGTCCGACAAGGGCCTGAAGGTCGAGGCCGGCGAGTTCGTCGTTCAGGTCGGCAAGCGCCGCTTCGCGCGCGTCACGCTGACCGCATGATCGCGCTGATCCAGCGCGTGAAGCGCGCCGACGTGCGCGTCGGCGACCGCACGACGGGCGAGATCGGCGCAGGACTGCTCGCGCTCGTCTGCGCGGAGCGCGGCGACACCGAGGCCGCCGCCGACAAACTGCTCGCGAAGCTGCTCGGCTATCGCGTGTTCAGCGACGCGGCCGGCAAGATGAACCTGCCGGTGTCGAACGTCGACGGCGCGGGCGGCGCCGGCGGCCTGCTGCTCGTGTCGCAGTTCACGCTCGCGGCCGATACCAACAGCGGGCTGCGGCCGAGCTTCACGCCGGCCGCGCCGCCCGACGAAGGCGCGCGCCTGTTCGACTATTTCGTCGCGGCCGCGCGCGCGCGTCATCCGGTCGTCGAGACGGGCGAATTCGGCGCCGACATGCAGGTGTCGCTCGTCAACGACGGCCCCGTGACGTTCTGGCTGCAAGTGCGGCCCTGATTCTTTCCCGGAGACGCGCCGCGATGGCCACCACGCAGATTCTCTTCATTCGTCATGGCGAGACGGCCTGGAACCGCATCAAGCGCATCCAGGGCCATATCGACATTCCGCTGGCCGACACGGGGCTCGCGCAGGCGCAGCGGCTGGCCGTCCGGCTCGCGCGGGACGCGCATGAAGGGCAGCGCATCGACGCGATCTATTCGAGCGACCTGATGCGCGCGCAGCAGACCGCGCAACCCTTTGCCGATGCGCTCGGGTTGCCGCTGCGGTTGCGCGAAGGGCTGCGCGAGCGTGCGTACGGCGTGTTCCAGGGGCATGACAGCACCGAGATCGAGACGCTGTTTCCGGACGCCTACGCCGCGTGGCAGACGCGCGACCCGGGTTTCGCGCCCGACGGCGGCGAGTCGCAGCGCGAGTTCTATCATCGCGTGCTGCATGCGCTCGAGCCGATCGTCGCCGCGCATCCGGGCGGGCGCATCGCCTGCGTCGCGCACGGCGGCGTGCTCGATTGCGTGTATCGCTTTGCCAACGGTCTCGACCTCTCGGCGCCGCGCAGCTATCAGTTGCTCAACACCAGCATCAACGTCGTCGATTACGTCGATGGCCGTGCGCAGGTCGTGCAATGGGCCGACGTGTCGCACCTGGATACCGCGAGCGACGACGACGGGTATCGCAAGGTACTTTGATGCGGTCATGCCGGTGCTGCCGGCGTGATCGGCCGGGGGCGGCCTTCCATTTCAGGTTTGGGTGCGGCAGTGCCTGGCGCGTCCTGTAGCCGAGCGCGTACGCGATCCTGCCGAGCTTGTCGGCCGTAATCGGCTGGCGCAGCTTCTCGAATTCTCCTTTCGGATACTTCTTGCCGCCATTGATCGCATCGACGCGGCGGTCACGGGAATATCACGGTCACGACAAATTGAAATGATCCGAAGAAACGGATCGTCAGGCGGGCGGGGTACCGTCGGGCGGCGTCGCCGTCGCGCGTCGGCGTGCGCGTTTCGAGGCGCCGTTGACGAGCGCCCAGCGCAGCACGGGCGCGACCGCCCTGACACCGGGCCGGACCACCGCGCGTCGCAACGGCGCGAACGTCGACACGCCGAGCATGCGCTGCGCCCAGTTCGGCAGCAGGTCTATGCCCGCATGCATGATCAGCGACGCGGCCGGCCGTAGCGCGGGCGTAGAGATCGGCACATTCAGCAGAATGTCCATGACGTCGAAGGTGCGTGGCCCTGCTTCGAGTTCGGGCTGCATGCGCGTGAAATAGGCCGCGACTTCCGCGCGCGAACGGGGAACATCCCGGGCGCCGAGCAGCTCGGCGATCAATGCCGTCTCCGCGTAGTAGCCGTCCTGCTGCTCGCCCGACAGCGACGGATTCACATAGCGCAAATGTGCGGCGAGGAAGCTCGATACTTCCGCGACATGCACCCAGGTCAGCAACGCCGGATCGTCGGCTCGGTACGGCCTGCCGTCGGGCGCGGTACCCGATACGCGCGCGTGGATCGCTCTTACGCGCTCGATCAGCGCGAGTGCGTCCGCGCGGCTGCCGAACGTCGTGCCCGTGATGAACGTTGCGGTGCGCCGCAAGCGGCCGAGGATGTCGGTGCGAAACGACGAGTGATCCCAGACGCCCGCCAGCGCGAGCGGATGGAGCGCCTGCAGCAGCAGCGCAGCAATGCCGCCCGTCATCATCGACGTGAAATCGGCATGCACGCGCCAGCAGACGGCGTCGGGGCCGAACAGCCCCGGGTCTCCGGGTGGCGACGACAGGTCGATCGACGGGCCGCCGCCGCCCGTCGTCAGGTGCGTGATGCCGGCCACGAGCCGCTTGCGGATCGGTTCGACCCAGCGCGGACCCGGCGTGGGCGTGGCGGGATGCGGGCTGGGCGGCGTGGTCATGGCAGGTGTGGCGTGGGCGGCGGGTTACTTCCCGTCGGCGGTATCCCACATTCCGCGTTCGGTATTGCCGGCATCGGGTGCGGAGAGCCCGAAGTGGCGGTATGTGAGCAGTGTCGCGACGCGCCCGCGCGGCGTGCGCTGCAGGAAACCCTGCTGGATCAGGTATGGTTCGAGCACGTCCTCGATCGTGTCGCGCTCCTCGCCGATCGCCGCCGAGAGGTTGTCGATACCGACCGGGCCGCCGTCGAACTTGTGCAGGATCGCCTCGAGCAGCTTGCGGTCCATCAGGTCGAAGCCGACCGGATCGACGTCGAGCATCGCGAGCGCGGCGTCGGCCACGGCCGCGGTGATCTGGCCGTCGGCCTTCACTTCCGCATAGTCGCGCACGCGACGCAGCAGCCGGTTCGCGATCCGCGGCGTGCCGCGCGAGCGCTTCGCGATTTCCAGCGCGCCGTTCGGATCGATCTGTGCGTTCAGCAGCGACGCCGAGCGCCGCACGATGCGCGACAGCTGGTCGGCATCGTAGAACTCGAGGCGCGCGACGATCCCGAAGCGATCGCGCAGCGGGTTGGTCAGCATCCCCGCACGCGTGGTCGCGCCGACCAGCGTGAACGGCTGCAGGTCGAGCTTCACGCTGCGCGCGGCCGGCCCTTCGCCGATCATGATGTCGATCTGGTAATCCTCGAGCGCCGGATACAGGATTTCCTCGACGACCGGCGACAACCGGTGGATTTCGTCGATGAACAGCACGTCGTTCGCTTCGAGGTTGGTCAGCAGCGCGGCGAGATCGCCCGCGCGCTCGAGCACGGGGCCCGAGGTCTGGCGCAGATTCACGCCCATCTCGCGCGCGATGATGTGCGCGAGAGTGGTCTTGCCGAGGCCCGGCGGCCCGAACAGCAGCACGTGGTCGAGCGGCTCGGAGCGGCGCTTCGCGGCCTCGATGAAGATCTCGAGCTGACCGCGCACCTTTTCCTGGCCGACGTAGTCGTCGAGCTGGCGCGGCCGCAGCGCGCGTTCGAACACCTCCTCGTGCGACGAGGTGGGCGTGGCGGCGATGATCCGCTCGGCGGCGAGTTTGTCGGTTTCAATCATGCGGCCATTGTACCGCGCGCGGTCACGCGGTCGAACTGGCCGAACGGCCGACTGGTGCGCGCCGCACGGCGGCGCGACACTGGCTCCGAAAGCCGGTTCGGGCGGGTGTTACGCCTTCGACAATGCCTTGAGCGCGAGCTTGATGCCCTCGGACACGCCGGTGCCGGCCGGCACGTTCTTGATCGCGGCGAGGCCTTCCTTTTCCGAGTAGCCGAGCGCGAGCAGCGCGTTGAGGATGTCGGTCGCGTGATCGGACTGGGATGCGGCGCCGGCGAGCGCACCGAGGTCCGCGCCGAGCTTGCCCTTCAGCTCGAGCAGCAGGCGCTCGGCGGTCTTCTTGCCGATGCCGGGCAGGCGCGTGAGACGTGCGGCGTCCTGCATCGTCACCGCCTGCGCGAGCTCCTGCACGCTCATGCCGGACAGCACGGCCAGCGCCATGCGCGCGCCGATACCGGTGATCTTCAGCAGTTCGCGGAAGGTCGTGCGCTCCTGCGGCGTCAGGAAGCCGTACAGCAGGTGCGCGTCCTCGCGCACGATCTGCTGCGTGAGCAGCACGACGCGCTCGCCGGTCTGCGGCAGGTTGTAGAAGGTGCTCATCGGCACGTCGATCTCGTAGCCGACGCCATTGCAGTCGACGAGCAGGTGGGGCGGGTTCTTTTCGAGCAGGATGCCGGCGATGCGACCGATCATGGATGGCGGGAAGCGAGGAAGAAAGCGCGAGTGTAGCGCAGGTGCGGCGCGATGCCGATGGGTTGGCCTTCAGGTCGGGCGATGCGACACGCGTGCGTGATGCAGGGCGATGAGGCGATCGGGCGGGCAGGGCGGTCGCAGGCGCAATGCGCGACGCGCCGTAGACATGCGTGCCGTTTGCGTCAGCCGACGAGCCGTCCGCGCCGCACCCGCAGCCCCTTTTTCGCGAGCGCCGGCGCGAGGCCGCTGATCGTGCCGAGCGTATTACCGCTGTGTGCATGGCAGATCGCCATCCCGAGCGCATCGGCCGCGTCGCTGCCGGGCTGGCCCGTGAGATTGAGCAGTCGCGTGACCATCTCCTGCATCTGCGACTTGGTCGCGCGGCCGTAACCGACGACGGCCTGCTTCAGTTGCAGCGCGGTGTATTCGGCCACCGGCAAGCCGCCGGCGACGAGCCCGCAGATCGCGGCGCCGCGCGCCTGACCGAGCAGCAGTGTCGACTGCGGGTTCACGTTGACGAACACCTGCTCGATCGCGGCCTGGTCGGGCGCGTGTTCGCGCACGAGCGTCGATACGCCCTGGAAGATCGTGCCGAGTCGGGTGGCCAGGTCGGCCGTTGGCGTACGGATCACGCCGCTCGCGACATAGGCGAGCCGATGGCCGCTGACGTCGATGATGCCGAAGCCGGTGACGCGCAGGCCGGGGTCGATGCCGAGAATTCGCATGAGTGAGGAGAAAAACCTGATGCAGCGATACTACAACGAATGGTGTGCGGTGCCGGTCGCATGGTCGTGTGCGCCGGCGCCGCGCAATAAAAAACCCGGCGGGTGCGATGCCGCCGGGTTTGCATGCAGCGGCCGCGCGGGCCGCGTGCGATCAGTGACGGAAGTGACGCACGCCCGTCAGGACCATCGCGATGCCGTGTTCATCGGCCGCCGCGATCACCTCGTCGTCGCGCATCGAGCCGCCCGGCTGGATCACGCAGGTCGCGCCAGCCGCCACGACGACATCGAGACCGTCGCGGAACGGGAAGAACGCATCCGACGCAACGGCCGAGCCGGCCAGCGTAAGGCCCGCGTTCTGTGCCTTGATGCTCGCGATGCGCGCGGAATCGACGCGGCTCATCTGGCCGGCGCCGACGCCGAGCGTCATGCCGTTGCCGCAGAACACGATCGCGTTCGACTTCACGTACTTCGCGACGCGCCATGCGAACAGGAGGTCGTCCATTTCCTTCGCGGTCGGTTGACGCTTCGTGACGACGCGCAGTTCGCTCGGCTGCACGTTCTTCGAATCGAGCGACTGCACGAGCAGGCCGCCGCCCACGCGCTTCAGGTCGAACGCGTTATGACCATCGCCCAGCGCGATTTCGAGCAGGCGCACGTTCTGCTTCGCGGCGAACACCTGCTTCGCGGCGTCCGAGAACGACGGCGCGATCAGCACTTCGACGAACTGCTTCGCCACCGCCTGCGCGGCCGTCTCGTCGACTTCGCGGTTGAACGCGATGATGCCGCCGAACGCCGACGTCGGGTCGGTCTGGAATGCCTTCGCGTATGCATCGGCCGAGTCGTTGCCGACCGCGACGCCGCACGGGTTCGCATGCTTGATGATCACGCAGGCCGGCGCGTCGAACGTCTTCACGCATTCCCACGCCGCGTCCGAATCCGCGATGTTGTTGTACGACAGTTCCTTGCCCTGCAGCTGGCGGTAGTTCGCCAGTGCGCCGGCCGGTGCCGCGAGGTCGCGGTAGAACGCTGCGCTCTGGTGCGGGTTCTCGCCGTAGCGCAGGTCCTGCACCTTGTCGAACGCCATGTTCAGCGTGGCCGGGTACGCGCTGCGCGATGCGTGCTGCAGCTCGTCGGTCAGGCTCGTCAGGTAGTTCGTGATCGCGCCGTCGTATTGTGCCGTGTGCGCGAACACCTTGGTCGCGAGGCGGAAGTTGGTCGCGTAGCCGATCGCGTTGCCGTTCGCCTTCATTTCGTCGAGCACGACCGCGTAGTCGGCCGGATCGACGACGACCGTCACGTCGCGGTGGTTCTTCGCGGCCGAGCGCAGCATCGTCGGACCGCCGATGTCGATGTTCTCGATCGCGTCCGCGAGCGTGCAGTCGTCCTTCGCGATCGTCGCGACGAACGGATACAGGTTCACGACCAGCAGGTCGATCGTCGGGATGCCGTGCTGTTCCAGCGCCTGCATGTGCTCGGGCAGGTCGCGGCGGGCGAGGATGCCGCCGTGCACCTTCGGGTGGAGCGTCTTCACGCGCCCATCGAGCATTTCCGGAAAGCCCGTGTAGTCGGCCACTTCGGTAACGGGCAGGCCCGCGTCGGCGAGGAGTTTCGCGGTGCCGCCGGTCGACAGCAGCTTGACGCCGAGGTCGGACAGCGACTTCGCGAAGTCGACGATACCGGTCTTGTCGGAAACGGAAATGAGCGCTTGCTTGATCATGATGGAACCACCAATAGCCAGGGAAACGGGGACGGGACGGCTGCCTACAGCAGGCCGTGCTGCTGCAGCTTCTTGCGCAGCGTATTGCGATTGATGCCGAGGTACTCGGCGGCGAGCGACTGGTTGCCGCCGGCCTGTACGAGCACGACCTCGAGCATCGGCTTTTCGACGCAGGACATCACCATTTCATAGACGTCGTGCGGATTGGAGCCGTCTAGATCCCGGAAATACACGTCCAGGCTCTCGCGGACACATTGTTCGATGTTGTGCTTGCTCATGCTGCTAACTGGTTATGGTCGTCCGACTCGCCCTGGCCGTTTTCCTCTTCGTCATCGACGTAGACGAGGTGGTCCGACAGCGCCTTTTGCGCCTCGAAGAATGCATTGACGGCGGCGAGCTGCTCGCGGGTGGAATCGAGCGTGTTCATCCTGTGCCGGAACCCGTTGGCACCGGAAAGGCCGCGAGTGTACCAGCCGATGTGCTTGCGCGCAGTACGGACGCCGGTGAATTCACCATAGAACGCGTAGTGGTCTTCCAGGTGTTCGTTCATCACGTGCTGGATCTCGTCGATCCGCGGCGGGGGCAGCAGCTCGCCGGTTTGCAGGAAATGATCGATTTCACGGAACAGCCATGGCCGGCCTTGCGCGGCACGACCGATCATCAGTGCGTCGGCGCCGGTTGCGTCGAGCACGGCCTTCGCTTTCGCCGGCGACGTGATGTCGCCGTTCGCGACGACCGGGATGTGCACGGCCGCCTTCACGGCCGCGATGGTGTCGTATTCCGCGTCGCCGCGGTAGAGGTCGGCGCGCGTGCGGCCGTGCACGGTCAGCATCGAGATGCCGGCCGCCTCGGCGAGGCGCGCGACCGTGATCGCGTTCTTGTGCTCGCGATCCCAGCCGGTGCGGATCTTCAGCGTGACGGGCACTGCATCCGGCCCCGTGCCGACCGCCGCGACGACGGCCTCGACGATCCGCTGCACGAGCGGCTCGTTCTGCAGCAGCGCGGAGCCGGCCGCGACGTTGCAGACCTTCTTCGCCGGGCAGCCCATGTTGATGTCGATGATCTGCGCGCCGTTGTCGACGTTGTAGCGGGCGGCTTCGGCCATCATCGCCGGATCGGCGCCGGCGATCTGCACCGCGATCGGCTCGACTTCGCCTTCGTGGTTCGCTCGCCGCATCGTCTTCGCGCTCTTCCACAGCTGCGCATTGGACGCGACCATCTCGGACACGGCGTATCCGGCCCCCAGCCGCTTGCACAGCTGGCGGAACGGGCGATCCGTCACCCCGGCCATCGGGGCGACGAACAGATTGTTACGCAATACGTGAGGGCCGATAACGGGCATCGCAATGGCACCGCCCGCGAGCGCCGGGCGTCGCGGGCAAAAAAGGGCGGAGGGAAAACGCGCATTTTACCGTATTCCCATGCCCCGCCGATTTGACCCGGTTTGCACGGCGCCGACGACACGCAACGCGCGCCGCGCCGCGCGTCAGTTGCGCTGGCCGAACATCATCTGGCGCGCGATCGCCTTCTTCAGCGGCGGGACGAATTCGAGCGCGGTGAGCGCCGCGCCGCGCAACAGCGGAAGGGGGCCGGTGTCGACCGTGAACAACCGCGCGAGCGTGTCGGTCGCGCCGATCGTGAAGCGCCGGTCGAGTGCACGCCGCGCGTTGAAGGTTGCGAGCGCGGTCGGTTCGAAGCCCTGGGTGGACAGCGCGTCGACGAGCGTATGCGCATCGCGCAGCCCGAGATTGAGCCCCTGGCCGGCGACCGGATGCAGCGTTTGCGCGGCGTTGCCGACGATCGCAATGCGCCCGTTGACGAGCGTTTGTGCCGCGTTCAGCCCGAGCGGGAACGATGCGCGCCCCGCGATCGCGACGAACTGCCCCATCCGCTCGCCAAAGGCAGCGCCGAGTTCGCGCAGGAACGCGTCGTCGGGAAGGGCGGCGCGGCGGGCCGCTTCGTCGGGCGTGCAGCACCATACGAGCGAATACTCGGCCTGGCGCGGACCGCCAAGCGGCAGCAGCGCGAGCGGGCCTTCGTGCGTGAAGCGTTCCCATGCGACGTTCGGGCGCGGCGCCGAGACCGTGACCGTGCCGACGATCGCGGTCTGACCGTAGTCGCGGCGATGCTTGCCTTTATCGGCCTGCTGTTCGTGGAACAGCCCGCCTTCGGCGTTGATGACGATGCGCGCGCGCAGCGTGCGCTCGCCTTGCGGACCGTCGAGCGTCAGCGTGACGCCGTCGGCGTCCTGTTGCGGCGTGCGCGCGGTGGTCGACGTGAGCCAGTCGACGCGCGTGCCGCGCACGGCCTGCGCGAGCGCCTGCACGATCGAACCGTAGCGCACGACGTAGCCGAGCGCGGCGAGGTCGTGCTCGTCGCGGTCGATCAGCGTGCGGCCGAAATGGCCGCGCTGTGACACGTGGATGTGTTCGATCGGCGTCGCGTCGCCCGGCCATCCGAGCGTGTCGAGCAGCACGCGGCTGCCGTGCGATACGGCGATCGCGCGCGGGTCGTTCGCGCTCGCGGCCGGCTCGCGCGCGTCGATCAGCGCGATCGACGCGTGCTGCGTCGCGCTACGTCGGGCGAGCCAGCCGGCGAGCGCGAGCCCGACGGGGCCGGCGCCGACGATGGCGAGATCGTAGTCCGGCGTGGCCGGGGAGGAAGCGGTCGTCATCAGTGTTCGTGAAACGGGGTAACGGTCAACAGCGGTCAACAACGAGACAACGGTGGCTCGACAGCGGGGCGAGGGCGACCTGCGGCACGCTCACGCGCCGTGCGCCGCGCCCGCGCGCATCAACGCCTCGATCTCGGCGGCCGCCACCGGCACGTCGCGCGTGATCAGCTCGCAACCGTGCTCGCGCACGATCGCGTCGTCCTCGATGCGGATGCCGATGTTCCAGTATTCGGACGGCACGTCGTCGGCGGCCCGCACGTACAGGCCCGGCTCGACGGTAAGCGTCATGCCGGGTTTCAGCGTGCGCCACGGCAACGCGCCGTCGGCGTCGCGCGCGGCGAGCCGTTCGCGGTAGTCGCCGCAATCGTGCACGTCCATGCCGATCCAGTGGCCGGTGCGGTGCATGTAGAAGCGCGCGTATGCGCGCTCGGCGATCACGTCGTCGACGTTCGAGAAGCGCGTCTTCGGGATGATGCCCGTATCGAGCAGCCCTTGCGCCAGCACGCGCACGGCCGCGTCGTGCGGCGCCTCGAACGACACGCCCGCGCGCGTCGCGTCGATTGCGGCCTGCTGCGCGGCGAGCACGATGTCGTACAGCGTGCGCTGCGCGGGCGAGAAGCGCCCGTTGGCCGGGAACGTGCGCGTGATGTCCGACGCGTAGCCGTCGAGTTCGCACGCGGCATCGATCAGGATCAGGTCGCCGTCGCGCGCGGCCGCGTTGCCGGCCGGGTAGTGCAGCACGCACGCGTTCGCGCCGGCCGCGACGATCGAGCCATACGCGGGCGCCTGCGCGCCATGCTTGCGGAACGTGTACAGCAGCTCGGCCTCGAGTTCGTATTCGCGGATCCCCGGGTGGCACACCTGCATCGCGCGACGGTGCGCGAGCGCGGAGATGTGCGCGGCGCGCATCATGATCGCGAGTTCGTGTTCGTCCTTCACGAGCCGCATGTCGTCGACGAGCGGCGTGAGGTCGAGCAGCGCGTCCGGCGCGGCGACACCCGTGCGCGCCTGCGCGCGCACCGCATCGATCCAGCCGGCGAGCTGGCGGTCGAACTCGGCCGAGGCGCCGAACCGATAGTGCACGGTGCCCGCATCGGCGAGCAGGCGCGGCATTTCGGTGTCGATCACGTCGACCGCGTAGGCCGCGTCGAAGCCGAACGCGTCGCGCGCGGCCTCGGGCCCGTAATGGAAACCTTCCCAGATCTCGCGATCGGCATTCTTCGCGCGGCAGAACAGGATCGATTCCGGCGTGCCTTGCGACCCGGCGGCGTTCAGCACGAGCACGGCATCCGGCTCGGTGAAGCCCGTCAGGTAGTGGAAGTAGCTGTCATGCCGGTACGGGAAGGCCGTATCGCGGTTGCGCAGCATTTCCGGCGCGGTGGGAACGATGGCGACGCCGCCGCCCGCGGCGCGCAGTGCGGCAAGCACGCGTTCGCGGCGCTGGCGGTAGACGTCGACGGCGATGGCGGTATCGAGGGGCGCATTCATCGTGCGATTGTAGCGCCGCCGGACGCGGTGTGTGAGAGGCGCGGCTGCAAGCCGCGCCGGACGGGGCTCGGCGACGGCTGTTGCAAACCATCCACAGGCCGGACGGGCAGATTTTCTGCCCGGCCACGCCGGCCGGTTATGATCGGCGACAACGTATACTCTCGGCGGTTCCCTTAAAAAGGCAGATGATGAAATTAATCGGTTCGCTCAGCAGCCCGTACGTCCGAAAGGCGCGGATCGTGCTTGCTGAAAAGAAGATCGACTACAAGCTGGAGCTCGAGAACGTGTGGGCGCCGGATACGAACATTCATGCATCGAATCCGCTCGGCAAGGTCCCGTGTCTCGTGATGGAGGATGGTGCCGCGGTGTTCGATTCCCGCGTGATCTGCGAATACGTCGATACGCTGTCGCCGGTCGGCAAGCTGATTCCGCCGTCGGGGCGCGAACGTGTCGAAGTGCGGTGCTGGGAAGCGCTGGGTGACGGCGTGCTCGACGCGGCCGTGGCGATTCGTCTCGAACACACGCTGCGCGACGAAGCGCAGCGCAGCGCGAGCTGGGTCTCGCGTCAGCAGCGCAAGATCGACGACGCGCTCGTCGCGATGTCGCAGGGCATCGGCGGCAAGACGTGGTGCGTCGGCAATCATTACACGCTCGCCGACATCGCACTCGGCTGCGCGCTCGGCTACCTCGACTTCCGGATGCCCGAACTCAACTGGCGCGATCGCCATCCGAACCTCGACAAGCATTTCGTGAAGCTGTCGCAGCGGCAGACGTTCGTCGACACGCTGCCGCAGGGCTGACCGACCGCCGACGGCGGATCGGGCAGACAAAAGAAAAGCGCCCCGCGGGGCGCTTTTCTCATGGCGAGCCGCCCGGCGGCTGGCGATCGCGTCACTCGATCGACGCGTAAACGGTTTCGCCGAGCACGAACGAATCGCTGCGCGCGATCGGCCACCACTTGTCGTACAGCGTATAGCCGCAGGTCTGGCCGTCGAGCAGCGCGCCGGGCTTCAGGTACTTCAGCAACTGCGACATCAGCCGCACCTCGTGCGGCGCGACCCGCTGCACGATGTGATGCGCGCGCAGCTCGGACGGATGGCCGAGGCCGGCCGCCTGCACGAGTTCCTGCAGTGCATGCAGCGTATTGCGGTGGAAGTTGTACACGCGCTCGGCCTTGTCGGGCACGACGATGGCGCGCTGGCGCACCGGGTCCTGCGTGGCGACGCCGGTCGGGCAGCGGTCGGTGTGACAGTGCTGCGCCTGGATGCAGCCGACCGCGAACATGAAGCCGCGCGCCGAATTCACCCAGTCCGCGCCGATCGCGAGCGTGCGCGCGATGTCGAACGCGGTGATGATCTTGCCGCTCGCGCCGATCTTCACGCGGTCGCGCACGCCGATGCCGACGAGCGTGTTGTGCACCAGCAGCAGCCCTTCCTGCAGCGGCACGCCGACGTGGTCGGTGAATTCGAGCGGCGCCGCGCCGGTGCCGCCTTCCGCGCCGTCGACGACGATGAAGTCCGGCACGATGCCCGTCTCGACCATCGCCTTCGCGATCCCGAAGAATTCCCACGGATGGCCGATGCACAGCTTGAAGCCGGTGGGCTTGCCGCCGGACAGCGTGCGCAGCCGCTCGACGAATTCGAGCAGCCCGCGCGGCGTCGAGAATTGCGAGTGCGTCGCGGGCGAGATGCAGTCCTTGCCCATCGGCACGCCGCGTGTCTCGGCGATCTCGGGCGTGATCTTCGCGGCCGGCAGCACGCCGCCGTGGCCCGGCTTCGCGCCTTGCGACAGCTTGATCTCGATCATCTTGACCTGCGGATCGGCGGCCTGCTTCGCGAACTTGTCCGGATTGAACGTGCCGTCGTCGTTGCGGCAGCCGAAGTAGCCGGATGCGATTTCCCAGATGATGTCGCCGCCGTTCTCGCGGTGGTACTTCGACAGCGAGCCTTCGCCAGTGTCGTGCGCGAATCCGCCTTTCTTCGCGCCGAGGTTCAGCGAGCGGATCGCGTTCGCGGACAGCGAGCCGAAGCTCATCGCCGAGATGTTGAAGATCGAGATGTCGTACGGCTGCGCGCGGTTCGCGCCGACCCGGATGCGGAAGTCATGGTTCGGCAGCTTCGTCGGCGCGAGCGAGTGGCTGATCCATTCGTGCGCGACGGCCTTCACGTTCAGCTCGGTACCGTACGGGCGATTGTCGGCGACGTTCTTCGCGCGCTGGTAGACGAGGCTGCGCTGCGCGCGCGAGAACGGCTTCTCGTCGGTGTCGTCCTCGACGAAATACTGGCGGATCTCGGGGCGGATGAACTCGAACAGGAAGCGGAAATGGCCCCAGAGCGGGTAATTGCGCAGGATCGCGTGGCGGTCCTGGTTCAGGTCGTACAGGCCGAGGGCGACGAGGGCGACGGGGAGGATGATCCACAGCCAGGAAAGCACGTGGATCGACGCGAGTGCGGCCGCGGCAACGAGCAGCAGGACGGCACACCACATCGCGAGGTAGCGTCGTGAAAGCATGGGGGCTCCGTAAGCATCTTGAAATGCCGCCATGCGTACGCTGCGCGGCGGCGCACCGGCCGCGGCGGAATCGTGTTCCGCCGGGCGCGGCGTGCCGCAAGTCTAAACCGAATGGATGTCAGCGTGCTTCCGCGAGCGCGCCCGCGTGCGTTGCCGCCGGCGCCGTCTGGCCGGGCTGGCCGGTGGCCGCGAACTCGATGATGCCGCCGCCGAGGCAGATCTCGCCGTCGTACAGCACGGCCGACTGGCCGGGCGTGACCGCCCATTGCGCGTCGTCGAACGCGAGCGAGAAGCGCTCGCCGTCGGCCTGATCGAGCGCGGCCCGGCCGAACGTGCAGGCCGCATCGGCCTGCCGGTAGCGCGTCTTCGCCCCGCACGAGAAGCCTTCGGCCGGCGGCTCGCCCGCGACCCAGCTCACGTTGCCGGCGACGAGTTCGCGCGACAGCAGCCACGGGTGGTCGTGGCCCTGCACGACGTACAGCGTGTTCGACGCGATGTCCTTCGCCGCGACGAACCACGGTTCGCCGCTGCCGTCCTTGCTGCCGCCGAGGCCGATGCCCTTGCGCTGGCCGAACGTGTAGAACGCGAGGCCGATGTGCTCGCCGACCACCTTGCCGTCGGGCGTCTTCATCGGGCCGGGTTTCGTCGGAAGATAGCGGTTCAGGAAGTCGCGGAACGGCCGTTCGCCGATGAAGCAGATGCCGGTCGAGTCCTTCTTCTTCGCGTTCGGCAGGCCGATCTGCGCGGCGATCTCGCGCACCTTCGTCTTCGGGATCTCGCCGAGCGGGAACATCGTCTTCGACAGCTGCGCCTGGTTCAGCCGGTGCAGGAAGTACGACTGGTCCTTCGTATGATCGAATGCCTTCAGCAGTTCGAAGCGACCGTCGCGTTCGCGCACGCGCGCGTAGTGGCCGGTTGCGATCATTTCCGCATCGAGCGACATCGCGTGGTCGAGGAACGCCTTGAACTTGATCTCGGCGTTGCACAGCACGTCCGGGTTCGGCGTGCGGCCGGCCGAATATTCGCGCAGGAATTCGGCGAACACGCGGTCCTTGTATTCGGCCGCGAAGTTCACGGCTTCCACGTCGATGCCGATCAGGTCGGCCACCGACACCACGTCGATCCAGTCCTGGCGCGTCGAGCAGTATTCGCCGTCGTCGTCGTCTTCCCAGTTCTTCATGAACAGGCCGACCACGTCGTACCCCTGTTCCTTCAGCAGCCACGCGGTCACCGACGAATCGACACCGCCCGACATGCCCACTACTACACGGCGCTTGCTCATTTGTTTACCGCCTGACGGTCGAATGCTTCCGGGCGCGGCGCGACCGAATGCGTGTGCACGAAATCGAGCGGAATGCGCCGCCCGGCGAGATAGTCGTCGACGCAGCGCATCACCGCCGGCGAGCGGTGGCGCTCGCTGCACGCGCGCAGTTCGTCGGCGCTCATCCACAGCGTGCGGACGATGCCGTCGTCGAGCATGTGGCCCGGCAGCGGCTCGCCGGCCGTGCCGCAGAACGTGAAGCGCAGGTAGGTCGCACCGGCGCTGTCGGGGCGGTCGTAGTGCGCGAGATAGACGCCGACGAGCGCGTCGGGCACGAACGGATGCGCGGTTTCCTCGAGCGTCTCGCGGATCACGGCGTCGGCGAGCGTCTCGCCGGCTTCGAGATGGCCGGCCGGCTGGTTGATGCGCAGGCCCGTCGAGGTTTCTTCCTCGATCACGAGAAAGCGACCGGCACGCTCGACGAGCGCCGCGACGGTCACATGCGGGGTCCAGATTTCGGGTTTCATGGTTCGGCATTTTACCGGTTGCGCCCGGACGCTGCCGGCCGTCAGGTTAGACGAATCCGACCCCGGTCGTTCTTGTGGCGGCAACAGGTCTGCCCGATCGCCGCGACGCGTTCCGGCGCCGCCGCCTGCCCAGGCTGGCGGCCAGCCAGGGCGGTCCGACCGTCACGCGCCGAATCGCGCCCCGTTTTTCACGGTGCGACGATGGTCGCGACGCAGGCGGCGATCGTATCCCGCACGCGCACGATCGCCGGGTCGCGCTGCGTGCTCGTGCGCCAGCCGATTTCCACCGGATAGCGCGGCAGCTCGACCGGGCACGCGAGCGCGCGCAGCGACGTCGCCTGCGCGATCGCGCGAGCCGCGTGCGCCGGAATCGTCGCCACCGCGTCGGAGCCGGCGAGCAGGTACGGCAGCGCCGCGAAATGCGTGGTCGACGCCGCGACGCGCCGTTTATGGCCGAGCGCGGCCAGCGCTTCGTCGACGATCCCGATCACGCCGCCCGACGACACGAGCAGGTGGTCGCGCTGCACGAAATCGGCGAGCGCGAGCGTGCTCGGCGCGTGCGCGCGGCCGGCCGGATCGATCAGGCACGCGTAGCCGCCCGTCGCGACCGCGCGCCGGCTCAGCCCGTTCGCCGAGAATCCGCCCGACGCGATCGCGAGATCGACGCCGTGCCGCAGCAGCGCGTCGCCCGCGATGCCGCTGTGCGTCTGCCGGAAGATCAGCCGGATGCCCGCGGCTTCGCGGGCGACCGCGTCAATCAGCGCGCGGCCGAGCGCGATCTCGAAGTCGTCCGACAGCCCGATCGAGATCGTACGGCCGACCCGCTCGCCGCCGTCGGCCGCGATCGCGAGGCTTGCGCGGCAGCGGTCGAGCGCGTCGGAGAGGATCGGCTTCAGTTCGTCCGCGCGCGGCGTCGGCGCGAGCCCGCGGCCGGTGCGCACGAACAGCGGATCGGCGTAGATCACGCGCAGCCGCGCGAGCGCCGCGCTCGCCGCCGATTGCGTGAGGCCGAGCCGCAGCGCCGCGCGGCTCGCGCCGCCTTCCTCGTACAGCGCCTCGAACACCTTCAGCAGATTCAGGTCGAGCGCGGCGATATCATCCGTATTCATGTCAGTTATCGTTTTATCGATTTGATCGATGAAATGATATCGATAAAGATGGCGTCACCCACTCACCGGAGACGCCTTCATGTCCACCTCAGTCATCGCCGCGCTGCAGATCGGCGCATCGCCCGCCGGCACGCGCGCCACGCTCGACACGATCCTCGGCTACGAAGCCGCGATCCGCGACAGCGGCGCGTCGCTCGTCGTGCTGCCCGAGGCCGTGCTCGGCGGCTATCCGAAGGGCGAGATCTTCGGCACGCGGCTCGGTTACCGGCTGCCCGAGGGCCGCGACGCGTATGCGCGTTACGCCGCGCAGGCGATCGACGTGCCGGGGCCCGAAACGGACGAACTGGCCGCGCTGTCGCAGCGCACGGGCGCGAGCCTCGTGATCGGCGTGATCGAGCGTGGCGGCAGCACGCTTTACTGCACGGCTCTGTTCTTCGAGCCGCGCGACGGGCTCGTCGCGAAGCACCGCAAGCTGATGCCGACCGGCACCGAGCGGCTGATCTGGGGGCAGGGCGATGGCTCGACACTGCCGGTGATCGACACGGCCGCGGGCCGTGCGGGCGCCGCGATCTGCTGGGAGAACCACATGCCGCTGCTGCGCTGCGCGATGTATGCGAAAGGCGTGCAGATCTGGTGCGCGCCGACCGTCGACGAGCGCGACCTGTGGCAAAGCTCGATGCGGCACATCGCGCACGAAGGGCGCTGCTTCGTCGTGAGCGCGTGCCAGGTGCAGCCGTCGCCGCGCGCGCTCGGCATCGACGTGCCGGGCTGGGATCCCGAGCGGCCGCTGATCCGCGGCGGCAGCGTGATCGTCGGGCCGCTCGGCGACCTGCTGACGGAGCCGCTGATCGGCGAGGCCGGGCTCGTGACCGCGCGCATCGATACGGACGAGCTCGTGCGTGCGCGTTACGACTTCGACGTGGTCGGGCACTATGCGCGCCCCGACGTGTTTTCGCTGCACGTCGACGAGCGGCCGCAGCGGCCGGTCGTGTTCGGGGAATGACGGGCGTTGCCGGGGCGCGGACGCCCCGGCATGCGAATGGCGGCGGCGCGCGTCAGCGCATCGGCGCTTCCGCGATCCGCATGTAGTCGGCGATGCGCCGGCCTTCCATGTCCGGAAACTGCTCGTGCACGGTGATGTCGCCCATTCGCGCGATGTCGAAGGTGCGGAAGTCGTCGCGCAGCTCGCACCACGCGCCGATCGTCCAGCGTCCGCCCCAGTAGACGAGCCCGAGCGGCCATACGCGGCGCTTCGTGTGCGCGCCGAGCCGGTCGCGGTAGTCGAAGCTGACGATGTGGTGCGTGTCGACCGCCTGGTGGATCGCGTCGACCTTCGCGCAGAACGTCTCGTCGATGTGGAACGACGGCGCGAACACCGGCAGCCGATCGAGCGCGGTGCGCTTGTCGGCCGGCATCGCCGACGCGATCTTCGCGAGCGCCGAACGCGCGCCGCCCGCGAAGCGCGCGCCGCCCCAGGTCTCGAGCATCCGCGCGCCGGCCGCGAGCGCCGCGAGCTCCTCGGCCGTGAACGTGAGCGGCGGCAGGCTCGCGTTGCGGTTCAGCCGGTAGCCGATGCCGGCTTCGCCTTCGATCGGCACCCCTGACAGTTGCAGGTCGCGCACGTCGCGATAGACCGTGCGCGGCGATACCGACAGCCAGTCGGCGAGCTGCTGCGCGGTCGTGAGACGGCGCCCGCGCAGCAGCTCGGCGATCTGGAACAGGCGGTCTGCACGGCGCGTCATGGCTGAACCTCGACTCCAACGGCTACGGGGACTTCGCGATGATAGCGCCGTGCCGGCCGGCTCGTGGATGCACTCAGTGGCATTTCGGTGCGTGCAGGCCGACGCGGTTGCCTTCGGTATCGATCAGGTAGCCGATGTAGCCGTAGTTGTTCGGCAGCTCGACGACCGAGCCCTGCACGACGCCGCCTGCGCGCTTCGCGCGTTCGAGCGCCGCCACGACCGATTCCCCGGCGTTCAGGTACACGAGCACGCCGTTCGCGCTCGGCTTCATCTGCTGCGGATCGAACACGATGCTGCCGCCCGTGCTCGACGCTTCGTGATCGAACACGGCCATCGGCACGCCGCCGATGACTTCGCGCTGCAGCGTCGTCTGCAGCACGGTTTCGTAGAAACGGATCGCCCGGTCGAAATCGAGGGACGGGATGTCGAACCACGCGATCGCGCGTTCCAGGGTTGCGGTTTCGGTTGCAGTTGCAGTTGCGGACGTCATGACGAGCTCCTTGTTGTTCGGGTTCTTGATGGAAACCAGCCTTGCATTGCGCCGGGATTGCAGTGTGATCGGGGGCTGCTGACAGCGTGCTGTCAGTAGTCGTGGCGGTGCTGACAAAAGGGCGAACCTGACGGCCTGGGCGGGTAAGGGCGGTGCGGGAAGCGCATCGGCGCGCGGGTGGCGGGGCGGCACGCGGGGCGTCCGCCCGCGTGGGTGCGGCGGAAAGAAAAACGCCCGGCACAGGCCGGGCGTCGTGGGGTGTCAGCAGGCGGCCGCGGCGGCCGTCTCGCGTGTCAGGCGTCGCCTTCCGGCGCGGCCGGGCGTGCCTTCACGCTGCCGGCGATCAGGTCGAAGCGGAACAGCCGGCATTCGAGCGCGCCGTTGAACAGCGGCGTCTTCGCCGATTCGCGCAGGCGCAGCTGGCCCGGCAGCGACCGGTCCGACGTCAGCAGGAACGCCTGCCAGCCCGTGAAGCGCTGCTTGAGCGCATCGCCCAGCGCGTTGAAGAATTCGCTGTCCGGCGCGTCGGTGTGCGTGCGGCGGAAAGCGTCGTCGTTGCCGCGGTTGCGGCCGGTCTCGCGCACCTCGCCGCGCGCGCTGCGGCCGCGTACCTCGATCCGCTCGCCGTACGGCGGGTTCGCGAGGATGATGCCCGGGCCGTCGCACGGCGGCGTCATCCCGCGCGCGTCGACCTGCTTGAGCCACACCGACGGCACGCCCGCGCGCTCGAGGTTCGCGCGCGCCTTCTCGAGCATGTCGCCCGAGATGTCGCTGCCGTACACGCCCAGCGAATCGCGCTTGCCGCGCGCCGCGCGCTTCGCGTCGAGCGCCGCGACCTTCAGGCCCTGCCATGCGGTGATGTCGTACTGCTTGAGCTTTTCGAAGCCGAACCGGCGCTCGACGCCCGGTGCGACGCCGAGCGCGATCTGCGCGGCTTCCGCGAGGAAGGTGCCGCTGCCGCACATCGGGTCGTACAGCGGCGTGCCGGGCGTCCAGCCCGTCAGGCGCAGGATGCCGGCCGCGAGGTTCTCGCGCAGCGGGGCCGCGCCCTTGTCGAGGCGCCAGCCGCGCTTGAACAGCGGCTCGCCCGACGTATCGAGGTACAGCGTGCACTCGGTGGCCGTCAGGAACGCGAACACGCGCACGTCCGGCGCGCCGGTGTCGATGCTCGGGCGTGCGCCGGTCTTGTCGCGCATCCGGTCGCAGATCGCATCCTTCACGCGCAGCGTCGCGAATTCGAGGCTCTTCAGCGGCGACTTGATCGCGGTGATGTCGACGCGCAGCGTCTGCGTCGATGCGAACCAGCGTTCCCATGGCTGCTCGAGCGCGAGCGCGTAGACGTCCTGCTCGGTGCGGTACGGGCGGTGCGCGATCTTCAGCAGGATCCGGCTCGCGATCCGCGAATGGAGGTTCGCGGCCATGCCGGCGGCCCAGCCGCCGCGGAAATGAACGCCGCCCGGCACCTGCGCGCCCGCGGTGAACGGCGCGCCGTCCAGATGTCGGCCGGCGATTTCGGCCAGCTCGGCGGCAAGCGCCGCTTCGAGGCCGCGCGGGCAGGGAGCGAAGAATTCGTACAGGGTGGGCGAGGACATAAGGCGGGTGAGGACGTGCAAAAGTCCACTATTGTACGCGGCGCGCGCGGCCGGAGCCGGCGTTGCATCCGATTCGGGACGCCGGCGCCGGTGCGCCGGCCGCGACGGCGAGCCGGCAGGCCCGTGCCGCGGCGCCCGCCCGGATGGCACGCTGCCGTCGAAGGATCAGTGCGAGCCCGGCTGGCTGGCCCGCGCGGCCGGGGTGCCGGCCGGCCAGAACAGCGCGGACGGCTTCGACAGCACCGTGCGGACGATCGCGCCGACCAGCGCGCGCACCTTGGTGCGGCGCAGGCTGCGCGAGCGCACGGCCATCGTGAACGCGAGCGCGAAGCTCACGAGCACGTTGAGGATCGCCATGCTCAGGACGCCGGCGCAGGCCCACCACAGCTCGGGCGTGCCGAGCGCGCCCTTGCCGAGCACGCCGAGCGCGATCCCGATCGACCCGGCCGACAGCGTCACGTGGCGCACCTCGAACGGGAACAGGAACACGGTGACGATCGCCGGAACCAGGCCGAGCATCAGGCCGAGACCCACGTTGGCGACCACGCCCGCGACGTTCGAGCGACAGAAGTGCGCGAGTTTCGCGGCACCCGACGCACCGAGCGTGAGCCGCAGCCGTCGGTTGTACGTCAGCGCGTCGCCGACCCGATGCAGCACGAACCAGTTGTCGGCCCAGCCCGCGAGCAGGCTCGACGCCCACAGCAGCACGCCGGTCAGCGCCGCGTAGAGCGGCGTCGGGCCGAGCAGCGAGAACGAGTGCAGCGTCGCGTGCGCCTTCTCCGGCGAGATCAGGTTCGCGTGCATCAGGTTGCTCGAGAACAGCTGCACCAGCAGGCACACGGGCAGCACGACGAGCACGTTGCCGGAAATCGCCGCGGCCTGCGTGCGGATCAGCGCGATCACCGATGCCACGAACGCCTTCACGCCTGCCTCGTGACCGGTGTCGTCGAGCTCGCGCGCGAGCGTCGGCGCGGTCATCGCGGGTTGCTTGGTCGCGAGCGTGAAGTGCAGGAAGTGCATCAGCATGAAGCTCGCCGCGTAGTTGACGCCCGCGAGCAGCCCTTCGAGCATCGACTGCAGGTGCGCGCCGGTGATCGCGAACTTCACGCACACGGTCACGACGGTGACGAGCCCGCCGCCCGCGGCCATCCGCAGCATCTTCAGGTACTCGGCGCGGCCGCGCGAGATGTAGTGCTCGCCGGTGTCCGCGTTGGTCTCGACGAGCTTGCGCGCGAACAGCGAGAAGTTGCTGCGCACGAGGTGCGACACGCTCTGGCTGTTCTGGTTCGCGTCGACGAGCTCGGCCGTCAGGCGCGCCATCCCGCGCAGGTCGTCGCGTGCCATCCACGCGTTGAGCAGCATTTCCGCGCGCAGGATGCGCATGCGCGTGCGTTCGACCTGGAACACGATGTCGACCGACACGCCGTTGCGGTACAGGTGCGCGAACACGTCGTCGACGGCGATCCGGCATTCGTCGAGCAGCACGCGCAGGTAGTTCACCTCGTGCAGCAGCTTGCTCGGGTCGCCGCCGTCCTCGACGGCCGCGTGCGCGGTCTCGACCGCGAGCATCGCGCGCGTGAGCCGATAGAACGGCTGCGTTTCGAGCGGCTTGCGTGCGTCGTCGTCGGACAGGCGGCTGCGCACCGTCTGCGACAGGCCGGTCGAGCTGATCTGGCAGGTCAGGTTGTGCAGCGCGGCGAGCAGATCGCGCGAGAACGAGCCGGGCTCGTGGCGCTCTTCGTCGGTGACGTCGAACGAGATCAGCTCGGCGAGGCGGGCGAGCAGGTCGTCGGGCAGCGCGTCGATCCATTGCACGTCTTCGGGCGTCGGGAACATCAGCGTGAACAGCGCCGTCAGTTCGCGGCGGTTCGGCGCGGGCGGGATCAGCGACGTGTCGATGCGCTCGAACAGCGCGCCGAAGAAGCCGGAATGCACGGGCATGCCCGCGTCGCAGAGCAGCGAGATGCCGTCGCATTCGCGCAGGATCCCGCGCAGGATGCGTGCGGCGTGCGATTTCCATGCCGGATTGCGGTCCAGCACGTGGAACAGGTAGCGCAGCCGCGCGTGCGCCGGATATGCGCGGGCGTCGGCGTCGCGTTCGGCCGGCGCGTCGTGCGCGACCTGCATCGCGCCGTTGCGGCGCAGCCAGTGCGCGAGCTCGATCAGCCATTCGCTGCGCTCGGCGTACGGCGCGTCCGCGTCGGCATGCGCGAGCAGCGCGTCGAGCTGGTGGCCCGCATTGCGCGACGCGCGCCACTTCTTGATCAGGGTCGTCAGGGAACGAAACATAAACGGAATAGCGAAAGCCCTGGACGGGCGGGTTCGGGATGCCGGCCGGAACACGGCGCGGCGCCGGGGAGAACGGTGAGGCTGGCCGGGTGGCCGGACGACGCGCGGCGACCCGCGATGCGGCTGCCCCGGTGCGGTGCACGCGGACACGCATGCGCGCCCCGGGAGACGCGGCGATCGGACCGGACACGACGGGCGGATCGCCGCCGGCGGGCGCGCACGACGAGCGGCGCGAGCCGGAAAGTGCGTAGGATCGTCAATCGGGCGCGAAAACGCAAGCCGACCGTATTGCGTGGTGCCGGTTCCGGCGGATTTTGACAAACAGTGCAAACCCGCCGTCCGGCCGATGGATGCCGGGCAGCGTCGGCCGAAGCGGCGAGGGCGGCAGGTTCGCGTGCGCGGTTGCGTGCGCACGCGGATCGATGCCGGCGACGTCTATCGGGCGGCGCGTGCCGAGCGCAGGCGCACCGCGCGCATGCGTCGGACGCCGGCCTGCGCGTCGCGCTTACGCGCCGGACTTGCCGGTCGCGCCCGCGTCGTCGCCGGGTGTCGGACTGGCCGGGCAGGGCACCGCGGGTGCAGCGGCCGTTGCCTTGCCGGATGCGGTCGTCGAGGTGGTCGACGCAGCCGCGGCGCCGCGCCGCGCGGCCATCGCGCGCACGCCGGACGCGGCCTGCGATGCGATCACGTCGAGCGCGCGCCGGTGGCCCGCGACGAGCGCGTCGTAGCCGTCGGCGACCGGCTCCGCGACGCTCGTGCGACACGTCATCACGGCCTGCGTGCCGAGCGCGCGCACGCTCCACACCGCATCGATCGCCGCGCGTTTGCCGGGCCACGACTCGAAGCGCTGCACGTTCACGCTGATCCGATAGACGGGCACGCCGGCCGGATACGCGGAATTCGCGACGTCGATCGTGCCGAGCTGCGCGGCGAGGTCGTCGGACAACGCGCGGCGGATTTCGTCGGCGGGCGGCGCGGCCCAGCGCTCCTGCTCGAGCACGTCGACCTGCGCGGCGTTCTTCTGCACGACGAGCTGGTTCTTCGCGACTTGCTCGGGCACGCCGACGGACGGCACCTCGATCAGGAACGACGGGTTGGCGGGCGCGGTGCGCACGGGCGCGGCGGCGTCGGCCGGGCTCAGCGTATAGAACCGCGCGGGCGGCGAGCTGCACGCGGCGAGCGCGAGCGCGGCGAAGACTGCCGCCGCGCCGCTCGCGAGGATGTTCACGCGTGTCGTCGTCATTATTGATCTCCTGGCTTGCCCTTGAGCAGCGATTCGGGATGGCGCTCCAGATAGTCGGCGAGCGCGTTCAGCGATTGCAGCGTGCGCGTGAGTTCCTTCAGCGCGCCGCGCACGTCGGACTGCAGCGGCGAATCCTGCTGCAGCGTCGCCTCGGCGGTCGAGAAGGTCTGCTTCGCGGCCGACAGCGTGTCGCGCGCTTCCGGCGCGACCTGCGTGTCGAGCTGCTTGAACAGCTTGTCGGCGTTCGACAGCGCGCTGTTCAGGTTTGCGCCGATCTGGTCGAACGGCACCTTGTCGAGCTTCTTCGCGATGTCGGCGACCTGCAGCTGCAGTTCGTCGAGCGTGTTCGGCACGGTCGGCAGCTCGAGCGGCTGGCGTGCCGCGTCGATCTTCACGACCGGCGCCTTCGGGAAGAAGTCGAGCGCGACGTACAGCTGGCTCGTCAGCAGGTTGCCGGTGCGCAGCTGGCCGCGCAGCCCGTGCCTGACGAGGCGCTCGACGATCTCGCGGCGGCCGGCTTCGCCCTTGCTCTCGATCGTTTCGCGGAAGCGCGGGCCGAGCCGCTCTGGATACACGTTCATCGTCACCGGCATGAGGAAGTTCTTGGTCTTCGGATCGAAGTCGATGCCGATGTTCGTCACTTCGCCGAGCACGATGCCGCGGAAGTCGACCGGCGCGCCGACCGCGAGCCCGCGCAGCGACTGGTTGAAGTTCATCACGACCTGCAGCGGCTGGCCGTCCGGATCGCGCATCGCGTCCGTCTCGTCCGAGCCGAGGCGGAAGGTCGTGTTGTTCGGCGCCGTCGCGCCGCTGTCCTGGTTCGGCGGCGTCTGGAACGCGATGCCGCCGAGGATCACCGTCGCGAGCGACTGCGTGTTCAGCTTCAGGCCGCTCGAATCGAGCCGCAGATCGACGCCGCTCGCCTGCCACCAGCGCGAGTTCACGCCGACGTACTGGTCGTACGGCGCATTGACGAACACGTTGAACGTGACGCCCGTGCCGTCCTTGTCGAGCGAGAAGCCGACCACCTGGCCGACCGGCACGCGGCGGTAGTAGACGGGCGAGCCGATGTCGACCGAGCCGAGCGAATCGCCGCGCAGCACGTACTGCGTGCCCTTCTGGTCGCCGGTCACGGCCGGCGGCGTCTCGAGGCCGGTGAAGTCGGTCTGCGTGTCCTGCCCGTGGCCGGCATCGACGCCGATGTACGCGCCCGACAGCAGCGTGCCGAGGCCCGACACGCCGGTCGCGCCGACGCGCGGACGCACGATCCAGAAGCGCGAGCCCTTGACCGCGAAGTCCTCGGCCTCCTTCTTCAACTGCACCTGGACGAGCACGCGCGACAGGTCCTTCGACAGCTTGATCGTCTTGACCATGCCGATCTCGACGTCCTTGTACTTGACCTGCGTCTTGCCCGGCTCGAGCCCTTCCGCGCTGTGGAAGCTGATCGAGACTTCCGGGCCGCGCTCGCGCACGGACTTGATCACGAGGCCGATACCGATCAGCGCGGCGATCAGCGGCACGAGCCAGACGAGCGACGGCAGCCAGCCGCTTTTCGTCGAGATCGCCGGATCGGGCGGCCGGGACGCGTCTTGCTGCGGGCCTTGCGGACTATTCATGGTGTTTCCCTGAGGTTTCGACTGGATCCCAGATCAGGCGGGGATCGAACTGCATCGACGCGAGCATCGTCAGGATCACGACCGAGCCGAACGCGAGCGCGCCGGGTCCGGCCGTGATGACGGCGAGCGAACGGAAATGGACGAGCGCGACGGTGAGCGTCACGACGAAGATGTCGAGCATCGACCAGCGGCCGATCCGCTCGACGATCCGGTACAGGCGCGTGCGCTGCAGCGGCCGCCATACGGTGCGCCGCTGCGCGGTGCCGACGAGGAGCGTCAGTACGCCGAGCTTGAGCATCGGCACGAGGATGCTGGCGACGAACACGACGACCGCGAGCGGCCAGTCGCCGGACGTCCAGAAATAGATGACGCCGCTCATGATCGTGTCCTCCTGCGAGCCGACGATCGACGACGTGCGCATGATCGGCAGCAGGTTCGCCGGAATATAGAGGATCGCGGCCGCGATCAGCAGCGCCCACGTGCGCATGATGCTGTTCGGCGTGCGGAAGTGAAGCGTGCTGCCGCAGCGCGCGCAATGCGCGTGCGGACGGTCGATCGTCTGCACGAGCCCGCATGCGTGGCAGCTGGCGTAGCCCTCGCGAGCGGCGGTCGGCATCGTCATTGGCGGGGCGCTTGCGGCGGCGAAGTGGTGCCGTCGGGCGAGGCGGGCGAGCGCCCGGCGCGCAGGTCGTCGGCGATGTCCCACAGCGTGCGTGGATCGAACATCAGCACGACGGCGGTCATCAGCGTGAGCGCGCCGAACGCGAACAGCGCGGCGTCGGGCACGACGCGCGCGAGGCTCACCATCTTGACGATCGTCACGACGATCCCGAGCATGAACACCTCGATCATCCCCCACGGCCGCACGAGCTGGATCGTGCGCAGCACGAAGTTGAGGCCCGGCGGCACGACGCCACGCCGGATCGGCAGCAGCACGTAAAGCAGCGCGGCCATCTCGACGAGCGGGAACAGCACGGTCGAGCAGAACACCATCACGCCGACGGCCTCCATGCCCTGATGCCACAGCGCGTCGATCGCGCCGATCAGCGTCGTCTGCACGCGGGTGCCGTTGAGGTCCATTTCGAGGATCGGGAACGCCTGCGCGATGACGAACGTGACGAGCGCCGCGACCGCAAGCGCGCTGATGCGCTCGATCTGCGTGGTGCTGTTGCGATAGAGCAGCGCGTCGCAGCGCGGGCAGCGCGCGATTTCGCGACCGCTCAGGCGCGGTTTATGCAACAGTGCGTCGCATTCGTGGCAGGCAATCAGGTCGTGTCGTTGCATGGAAAAGGCGGTGGTGCGACGGGCGGGGGAACGCGTCGACGGGGCCGGAACCCGCGCCAATCTTACCAAAACGGCTTTTTCGGCGTGTCAACGTCCGGTTGCCGGGTGACCGGGCGGTAACATGGCGCAAACCTGACAGCGGGCTGGCGCGCCTGTCCTCGGAGTCCGCGCGTGACAAAAGGTTGCGGTAGCATGGCGGCCTTGACAAGCGTCGGACGAATTTACCGGCGCAGCCGTTCGCTCAACTGAGGAATCCATGATGGCATCGAAATCGCCGCCGGCCGCGCCGGCACGCTACGCGCACACCGCGATCGCGCTGCACTGGCTGATCGCGCTGCTGATCGTCTGCGGCTTCGCACTCGGCTGGGTGATGACCGACATCCCCGGCTTCACGCCGACGAAGCTCAAGTACTTCTCGTGGCACAAGTGGATCGGCGTGACGGTGTTCGCGCTGGCCGTCGTGCGCGTGCTGTGGCGCGCGACCCACGTGCCGCCGCCGCTGCCGGGCGGCACGCCGGCGTGGCAGCGTGCGGTGTCGCACGGCGTGCACATGCTGCTGTACGCGCTGATGATCGTGATTCCGGTGACGGGCTACCTGTACAGCTCCGCGTCGAACATCCCGGTCGTCTATCTCGGCATCGTGCCGCTGCCGCGCCTGATCGATCCCGATCCTGCGCTGAAGGAAACCTTCAAGACGCTGCACGTGTCTTTGAATTACATTCTGCTTGCGCTCGTCGCCATGCACGTGCTCGCGGCGTTCAAGCACCAGTTGTTGGACCGCGACGGCCTGCTGTCGCGGATGCTTCCCTCCGCCAAATGAAGGATCCCATGAAAGTGTCTTTCTCCCGCTCCATGCTGACCGCGTTCGCCGCGGTGTCACTTGTCGCGTCGGCCGCGGCGCACGCCGACGTCGATCTCGCGAAGAGCAAGGTGTCAGCCGTGTCGAAGCAGATGAACGTGCCGACCGAAGGCGCATTCAAGAAGTTCTCCGCGCAGGTGAAGTTCGACCCGGCCAAGGCCGCGCAGGGCAGCGCGCAAATGACGATCGACATCGCGAGCTTCGACCTCGGCGACAAGATGTACAACGACCAGGTCGCGGGCAAGGACTGGTTCGACGCGAAGGCGTATCCGCAGGCGACCTTCGCGTCGTCGGCGATCGCGCCGGCGGGCGGCAACAAGTACAACGTGACCGGCAAGCTGACGATCAAGGGCAAGTCCGAGACCATCACGGTGCCCGTCACGGTCACGCAGAGCGGCGCGACGCAGACCTTCGACGGCGTGCTGCCGATCAAGCGTTCGGCGTTCAACGTCGGCACCGGCGAGTGGAAGGACACGTCGATCGTCGCCGATGAAGTGCAGATCAAGTTCCATCTCGTCGCCACGAAGTAAGCGGCGGACTGTCGCATCACCCCGAATGCCGCGCGAGGGCGCGGCGCTGTTCCAAGGAGAAATCGTTTGAAAAAGCATCTGATCATCGCCGCGGGCGCGCTGGCCGCTTCGCTGTCGTTCTCGGCATTCGCCGACAGCGCGACGTACCAGTTCGACCCGAGCCATACGTACCCGAGCTTCGAGGCCGACCACTTCGGCGGCCTGTCGGTCTGGCGCGGTAAGTTTGACAAGTCGAGCGGCACCGTGACGCTCGACCGCGCGGCGAAGACCGGTACGGTCGACGTGACGACCGACATCGCGTCGATCCACACGGGCAGCGCGAAGCTCGACGAGCACCTGCAGACGGCCGAGTTCTTCGACGTCTCCAAGTTCCCGCAGGCGAACTACAAGGGCGCCATCAAGTTCGACGGCGACAAGCCGGTGTCGGTGGTCGGTAACCTGACGCTGCACGGCGTCACGAAGCCGGTCACGCTGAAGATCGATTCGTTCAAGTGCATGCCGCATCCGATGCTCAAGCGCGAAGTGTGCGGCGTCGACGCGGTCGGCGAATTCAGCCGCGACGATTTCGGCCTCGACTACGGCAAGCAGTACGGCTTCAAGATGAAGACGAAGCTGCTGATCACGGCCGAAGCCGTCAAGCAGCAGTAACGCGCCCGACCGGGCCGGCCGCCGCGTCACGCCGCCGGCCCGTCGCGAGCCAGCCGCCGCGCTCCCGTTTTCAGGGGGCGCGGCGGTTTTTTTTGCGCGCCTATAATCGTCGGCGCAGCTCGCGGCGCGAGAACCGGCGCGCCGGATACAACGTACAACGACAAGGAGATCGCCGATGCACGCCGTCACGCAGTCCAGCTCCATTGCCTCGTCGCCGCGCGTGTGGCGCGCGGTGGTCGCCGCGTCGATCGGCAACGCGCTCGAATGGTTCGACCTCGTCGTCTACGGCTTCTTCGCGGTGACGATCTCGAAGCTGTTCTTCCCGGCCGGCAACGACACCGTGTCGCTGCTGCTCACGCTCGGCACGTTCGGCGTGTCGTTCTTCATGCGCCCGCTCGGCGCGATCGTGCTCGGCGCATACGCCGACCGCGCGGGCCGCAAGGCTGCGCTCACGCTGTCGATCCTGTTGATGATGGCCGGCACGCTGGTGATCGCGGTGCTGCCGACCTACCAGACGATCGGCGTTGCCGCGCCGCTGATCCTCGTCGCCGCGCGGCTGATGCAGGGTTTCTCGGCCGGCGGCGAATTCGGCAGCGCGACCGCGTTCCTGGCCGAGCATGTGCCGGGCCGGCGCGGCTTCTTCGCAAGCTGGCAGGTCGCGAGCCAGGGGCTCACGACGCTGCTCGCCGCCGGCTTCGGCACCGTGCTGAACGCACAGCTCACGGCCGACCAGATGGCCGCGTGGGGCTGGCGCATCCCGTTCTTCTTCGGGCTGCTGCTCGGGCCCGTCGCGTACTACATCCGCTCGAAGGTCGACGAGACGCCCGAATTCCTCGCCGCCGAAAGCACCGCGAGCCCGCTGCGCGACACGTTCGCGTCGCACAAGGCACGGCTCGTCGCCGCGATGGGCGTGGTGGTGCTCGGCACCGTCGCGACCTATCTCGTGCTGTTCATGCCGACCTACGGCGTGAAGCAGCTCGGCCTTGCGCCGTCGGCCGCGTTCGCCGCGATCCTCGTCGTCGGCGTGATCCAGATGGCGTTCGCGCCGCTCGTCGGCCACTGGTCGGATCGGTACGGACGCGTGCGCGTGATGCTCGCGCCGGCCGTCGGCATCCTCGTGCTGATCTATCCGGCGTTCGCATACCTGGTCGCGCATCCGGGCTTCGGCACGCTGATCGCGCTGCAGGTGCTGCTCGCGTTCCTGATGACCGGTTACTTCGCGGCGCTGCCGGGGCTGCTGTCCGAAGTGTTTCCGGTGCAGACGCGTACGACCGGGATGTCGCTTGCATATAACGTCGCGGTGACGATCTTCGGCGGCTTCGGGCCGTTCATCATCGCGTGGCTGATCCGCGCGACCGGGATGAAGACCGCGCCGAGCTTCTACCTGATGTTCGCGGCCGTGTTGAGCCTCGCGGCGCTGGTCGTGCTGCGCCGGCGGTTCGGCTTCCGGTGACGCGGGGCGCGCGGCGGCGCGTCAGTCGCTGACGCGCTCGCATACCGGCTGCGCCGGCATCAGTTGCGCGGGCGCGGCGACGGTCCGCACCGGCCGGCCGGCGAGCGCGTCAAGCGCCTGCCGGAACTGCCAGTCGGCATCCGTGCCGAATTCCCGCTGCGGCAGCGCCGCGCTCTTCGACGTATCGATTTTTTCGCGCACGCGTGCTTCGCGCAGTGTTTGCCGTGCCTTGCGTACCTGCGCGAACGGATCGGGCGCCAGCCGGTCCGCATACGGCGCGCGGGCGAGATCGACTTCGCGGTACCAGAGCAGCACGCCGTCGACGTCCGAGTCGCGGCGCGGCGGCACGAGCCAGTCCGGCACGACGCCATAGCCGTCCATCGGGCAGCCGTTCGGCCGCAGGTTGCGCGCGAACGTGAAATTGATGCGCGTGCCGTCGATCAGGTCGACGCCGGTCTGCGCGAGCCCCTTTCCGTAGGTCGGCATCCCGAGCAGCCGCGCGCGGCCGAGATCCTTCAGTGCCGCCGCGGTCGCTTCGGCGGCCGACGCGCTCTGTCCGTCGACGAGCACGACGAGCGGCACGGTGCGCCACCAGTCGTCCGCCTGCAGCGGCGCGAGCGGATCCTGGCCGTGCATGACCGGCAGTTCGTAGTCGGGCCAGTTGGTCGTGAAGCGGCGGCGCTTCGTGCCGTCGCGCTCGAGCGTCGTCATCGCAGTGCGGTCGCGCCCGGCGAACAGCGCGGTGATGCCGATCGCCGCATTCAATGCGCCGCCGCCGTTGATGCGCAGGTCGAGGATCACGCCTTTCACCGGCGGCCCCCCGCGGCGCGCGGCCTGCACCGCGTCGATATAGTTGCCGACCGCCGGCTCCGGGAAGCTCGACAGCCGCGTGTACAGGATGTCGCCGGCGAGCCGCCTTGCGGTCGCCGGGTGCGGCCGGACGATCGCGCGGACCGGCGCGAAGGTCAGCGTCGCAGGGTTCGGACCACGCCGGACCGTGAGCTTCAGCGGCACGCCGGCGTCGCCCTTCGCGAGTTTCACGACCTCGCTGCTGTCGATGCCGACGACGCTCCGGTCGTTCATCGCGACGACGAGATCGTCGGGCCGCACACCGGCCTGTTCGGCTGGCGCGTCCGGGATCACGTCGATGATGTGCAGCCCGTCGGGCCGCGTCTCGAACACGATGCCGATTCCCGGCGTGCCGTCGCGTGCGCGGCGCTCGTCGTCGCGCCGTTCCTGCTCTTCCTTTGCGTTGAAGAAGCGCGCGTACGGCAGCGTCTTGATGCCGTCGTGCACGGTGGCGTCGAGCAACGCGCCGATGTCGACGTCGGTCAGGTGCTGCTTCTTCAGCACTTCGACCGCGGCCTTCAGTTCGCAGAGCTGCGGTTCCCAGTCGGGCGGGCAGGGTGACGGTTGTGACGCCGCCGCAGCAGCAGCAGCGTGCGGGGCGGACGCGGATTGCGCGCGGGCGGCCGATGCGCATGCAACGAACACAGCCGCGGCGGCGGCACCGGTGCTCCAGGCGACGATGCGATGAACGACACGCGAGGCAGGCATCATGAGGGACCGCGGCTTCGACGGGTGGCGGGGCGGGATGGTGAAGCGATTGTAGCCGACGGTCCGTGCGGCCGCGCCGGAGGAAGCGGACGCGGCTCGCGCATGAAAAAAGGCCGGTCCAACAGGACCGGCCTTCGGGTATCCGCCGAAACGACGCGGCGCTTAAACCTGCGCGCCCGCGTTCGGATCGTCCGGATCGTGCGCCGTCTTCTTTTCCTTGATCAGGTCTTCGCGCTTGATGCCGAGCCACATCGCGAGCGAGCCCGCGACGAACACCGACGAGTAGATGCCGAACATGATGCCGACCGTCAGCGCGAGCGCGAAGTAGTGCAGCGTCGGGCCGCCGAAGAAGAACATCGACAACACCATCATTTCCGTCGACGTGTGCGTGATGATCGTCCGCGACATCGTGGTCGTGATCGCGTGGTTGATCACCTCCGACACGCTCATCTTGCGTTCGCGGCGGAACGTTTCGCGGATCCGGTCGAAGATGACGACCGACTCGTTGACCGAGTAGCCGAGCACCGCGAGGATCGCCGCGAGCACCGCCAGCGAGAACTCCCACTGGAAGAACGCGAAGAAGCCGAGAATGATCACGACGTCGTGCAGGTTCGCGATGATGCCGGCGACCGCGTACTTCCATTCGAAGCGGATCGACAGGTAGATCACGATGCCGATCACCACGCACGCGAGCGCGAGGAGACCGTCGGTCGCGAGCTCGCGGCCGACCTGCGGGCCGACGAACTCGACGCGCTGCAGCGTCACGTCGGGGCTCTGCGCCTTCAGCGCGGTCATCACCTGGTCGCTCTGCTGCGCGGACGTGAGGCCTTCCTTCAACTGCAGGCGGATCAGCACGTTGCGCGACGTGCCGAAGTTCTGCACCTGCGCGTCGGCGTAGCCGAGCTTGCCGAGCGTGTCGCGCACGGGTTCGAGCTGCGCGGCCTGCTGGTACTGCACCTCGATCACCGTGCCGCCGGTGAATTCGACGGACAGGTGCAGCCCGCGGTGGAACAGGAAGAACACGGCGGCGAGGAACGTGACCAGCGAGATCACGTTGAACACCAGCGCGTGCCGCATGAACGGAATGTCTTTACGGATGCGGAAAAATTCCATGGCTTCGTCTCCGGGGCCTTATTGGGTCGAGCCCGGTTTCTTCGGCGACACGCCTTGCTGCGCGCGGTTGCGCAACTGCGGCTTGCCGGCACGCGGTGCGTTGCCCTTCGCGGGTGCGGCGAGCTTCGCGGCGCGCGCGGTGTCGGTCGATTCGTCGGCCGCGGCGAACGAGGCGCCGGCCGTGGCGCCTTCCGGCTTCCACACCTGGCCGATCGCGAGCGACTTCAGCTTCTTGCGGCCGCCGTACCAGAGGTTGACGATCCCGCGCGAGAAGAACACCGCGGAGAACATCGACGTCAGGATGCCGAGGCAGTGCACGATCGCGAACGCGCGAACCGGGCCCGAGCCGAAGGCGAGCAGCGCGAGGCCGGCGATCAGCGTCGTGACGTTCGAGTCGAGAATCGTCGCCCATGCGTGCGCGTAGCCGGCCTGGATCGCGGTCTGCGGCGGCTGGCCGGCGCGCAGTTCTTCACGCACGCGCTCGTTGATCAGCACGTTCGAGTCGATCGCCATGCCGAGCGCGAGCGCGATTGCCGCGATACCCGGCAGCGTCAGCGTCGCCTGCATCAGCGACAGCACCGCGACGAGCAGCAGCAGGTTCACCGACAGGCCGATCACCGAGATCACGCCGAACAGCATGTAGTACGCGATCATGAACACGGCGATCGCGCAGAAGCCCCAGATCACCGAGTGGACGCCCATCTTGATGTTGTCCGCGCCGAGGCTCGGGCCGATCGTGCGTTCCTCGATGATGTCCATCGGTGCGGCGAGCGAACCGGCGCGCAGCAGCAGCGCGAGATCGGCCGCGGCCTGCGGCGTCGGCTGGCCCGTGATCTGGAAGCGGTCGCCGAGTTCGGACTGGATCGTTGCGACCGTCAGCACCTCGCCCTTGCCCTTCTCGAACAGCACCATCGCCATCGGCTTGCCGATGTTCTCGCGCGACACCGCGCGCACCGAGCGGCCGCCCGCCGAGTCGAGGCGGATGTTGACCGACGGACGCTGGTGTTCGTCGAAGCCGGCCGACGCATCGATGATGCGGTCGCCGGTGAAGATCACGTCCTTCTTCAGCAGCACGGGCGCCTGGTTGCCCTGCGTGAACAGCTCCTCGCCCGGCGGCACGGGGTCGTTCGGGTTCGGGTGCGTGTTGATCGGATCGGCGAGGCGCGCCTCGAGCGTCGCGGTGCGGCCGATGATGTCCTTCGCCTTCGCGGTGTCCTGCACGCCCGGCAGTTCGACGACGATGCGGTCGCTGCCTTGCTGCTGCAGGATCGGCTCGGACACGCCGAGTTCGTTCACGCGGTTGTGGAGCGTCGTCAGGTTCTGCTTGAGCGCGGCGTCCTCGACGGCTTTCTGCACGGCCGGCGTGAACGTGCCGACGACTTGCGTGCCGCCGCCGCCGGGCTGGGTCGCCCATTGCAGTTCGGTGACCGACGCGGCGAGCACCTTGCGGGCGTCTTCCGCCGTCTGCGCGTCGCTGAAGTTGACGACGACGGACTGGTCGACGCGGCTCACGCCGCCGTCGCGGATGTTCTTGTCGCGCAGCAGCGTGCGCGCGTCGGACGCGTCGGAGTCGAGCTTCTTCGTGAGCGCGCCCGTCATGTCGACCTGGAGCAGGAAGTGGACACCGCCGCGCAGGTCGAGGCCGAGATACATCGGCAGTGCGTGCAGCGCGGTCAGCCAGCGCGGCGACGCGCTTTGCAGGTTCAGTGCGACGACGTACTGCGGATCGTTCGGATCGGCGTTCAGCGACTTCTGCAGCAGGTCCTTGACGCGCAGCTGCGTATCGGTGTCCTTCAGGCGCACGCGGATGTTCGCGTTGGACGCCGTGTTCTCGAAGGTGACGTCGTCCGGCGTGATCTGCGCGGAGGCGAGCGCGGATTCGACCTGGGTCAGCGTGGTCGAGTCGAGCTTGACCGTGGCCTTGCCGCTCGACACCTGCACCGCCGGCGCTTCGCCGAAGAAGTTGGGCAATGTGTACAGAAGGCCGATGGCGAGCGCCACGACCATCACGACATATTTCCAGAGTGGATAACGATTCATGAGGGGGCCGAACGGGTGGTTGGCGTGAAAGCGTCGCGTCCGGCGCCGCGGCGGCCCGCTCTCTCAGGCGGGCACGACGCGGGGAGCCGGACGCTCGGTAAAAGCCTTACAGCGACTTGATCGTGCCCTTCGGCAGAATGGTCGTGACGGCAGCCTTCTGCACGGTGATTTCGGTGCCTTCGGCGATTTCGACGCCGATGTAGCCTTCGGTGACCTTCGTCACCTTGCCGACGAGGCCGCCGCTCGTGACGACTTCGTCGCCCTTCGCCATGGCCGCGAGCATGTTGCGGTGTTCCTTCTGGCGCTTCATCTGCGGACGGATCATGATGAAGTACAGCACCGCGAACATCAGGATGAGCGGCAGGAAGCTCATCAGGCTCGATTCGGCGCCACCGGCGCCTTGCGCGAAGGCATTGGAAATGAACGGCACGTTGGTCTCTCCGTAGGGGAAGATCGAAAATTAAGCCGGTTATTCTACCACCGGCCCCATGTGCAAACGGCGCAGCAAATGCGCTTTCGGATCAAGCTGTTAAAGCATGAAACGGCACCGTTGCGGCTCGTTTGGAAAGGCGATTGTAATATTCGGCGGCCACGACCGGCCGTCGGGACGCGATATTTAGTACATGTCTTATGTGACGTGGCGCGGTGCGGGCAGCGGTGCGGGCAGCGGTGCGCAGCCACGCGGGCCGCCGCCCCCGGTCAGTCGACCCCTCTCGCGCGATCCTCCGCGAAGCGCTGGCGGAACGCGTCGAACGTATGGGTCTCGATCGCGTCGCGGATCTCGCTCATCAGTTGCAGGTAGTAGTGCAGGTTGTGAATCGTGTTGAGCTGCGCGCCGAGGATTTCGCCGACGCGGTGCAGGTGGTGCAGGTAGCCGCGCGAGAAGTTCCGGCACGTGTAGCACGTGCAGCTCGCGTCGAGCGGCTTCAGCGAATTCTTGTGCGTCGCGTTGCGGATCTTCACGTCGCCGAAGCGCGTGAAGAGCCAGCCGTTGCGTGCGTTGCGGGTCGGCATCACGCAGTCGAACATGTCGACGCCGTTCGCGACGCCCTCGACCAGATCCTCCGGCGTGCCGACGCCCATCAGGTAGTGCGGCTTGTTGGCCGGCAGCTTCGGGCCGACGTGCCGCAGCACGCGCATCATGTCTTCCTTCGGCTCGCCGACCGACAGCCCGCCGATCGCGAGGCCGTGGAAGCCGAGCTCCGACAGGCCCGCGAGCGACTCGTCGCGCAGGTCCTCGAACATCCCGCCCTGGACGATCCCGAACAGCGCGTTCGGGTTGCCGAGCCGGTCGAACTCGTCGAGCGAGCGTTTCGCCCAGCGCAGCGACATGCGCATCGAGTCGGCCGCTTCCTTGTGCGTGGTCGGCACGCCGTTGGTCGCGTACGGCGTGCATTCGTCGAACTGCATCACGATGTCGGAGTTCAGCACCTTCTGGATCTGCATCGACACTTCCGGCGACAGGAACAGCTTGTCGCCGTTGATCGGCGATGCGAACGTCACGCCGTCCTCGGTGATCTTGCGCAGGTCGCCGAGCGAGAACACCTGGAAGCCGCCCGAGTCGGTCAGGATCGGCTTGTTCCAGCCCATGAAGCCGTGCAGGCCGCCGTGCGCGTCGATCGTCTCGAGGCCGGGGCGCAGCCACAGGTGGAACGTGTTGCCGAGGATGATCTGCGCGTTGATCTCGTGCAGCTCGCGCGGCTGGATCGCCTTCACGGTGCCGTACGTGCCGACCGGCATGAAGATCGGCGTCTCGACCACGCCGTGGTTGAGCTTCACGCGGCCGCGGCGCGCATGGCCGTCGGTCGTCAGCAGTTCGAATTCGAGCCCGTTGGCCGGGCGGTCCTGCACGGGAGCGTGCGTATCGTGGGATGAACCTTCGGTCATCGCGTCATTCTCCTTGCCACCGAAGAAGCCTTGCATGGGACCGGAGTATGCGCTGAAGCGCTGACTCCGGATCGCAAGTCCGGCGCATGTTGGAAACGCCGCCGGCAAGCCGGCGGCTGGGAAAAGCGGGGCGCGCGCCATCGGAGCGCGCGCAGCGGGACAACGGTGCAACGGCGGCTGCGCGGTCGCGGGCCGGTGCGTCTTCGCACCTGCCGCGCTCACGCGCGCGGCGTTTCCGGCGTGTCGCGCCGCGTGAGCAGCATCGCATCGCCGTAGCTGAAGAAGCGGTAGCGTTCGTCGATCGCGTGCCGGTACGCGGCGCGGATCGTCTCGACACCCGCGAACGCCGACACCAGCATCAGCAGCGTCGACTTCGGCAGGTGGAAGTTCGTCACGAGCCGGTCGACGACGCGGAAACGGTAGCCCGGCGTGATGAAGATGTCGGTCTCGGCCTGCGTCGCCGCGAGCGGGCGGCCCGCTTCGTCGGCGCTGCGCGCCGCGGCTTCGAGCGCGCGCATCGACGTCGTGCCGACCGCGATCACGTTGCCGCCGCGCGCGCGGGTCGCGGCGATCTTGTCGACGAGCGATTGCGGCAGGTCGTACCACTCGCTGTGCATCCGGTGCTCGGCGAGGTTCTCGACGCGCACCGGCTGGAACGTGCCGGCGCCCACGTGCAGCGTCAGCGTCGCGCGCTCGACGCCCATCGCGTCGAGCTTCTCGAGCAGCGGCTGGTCGAAATGGAGCCCGGCCGTGGGCGCCGCGACCGCGCCCGGGTTGCTCGCATAGACGGTCTGGTAGCGCGTCTCGTCGTTCGCGTCGGCGTCGTGCTCGATGTACGGCGGCAGCGGCAGGCGGCCGTGCTGCTCGATCAGCGCGAGGCACGGCTCCGGGAAATGCAGCGTGAAGAACGGCTCGACGCGCTCGCCGACCGTCACGTCGAACGCGTCGGCGAGACGCAGCGTCGTGCCGGCGCCCGGCGACTTGCTCGCGCGGATCTGCGCGAGCGCGGTATGCGTGCCGGTCACGCGCTCGATCAGCACCTCGATCTTGCCGCCGCTGGCCTTCTGGCCGAAGAAACGCGCCTTCAGCACCTTGGTATCGTTGAACACGAGCAGGTCGCCGGGCGCGATGCACGACGGCAGCTCGGCGAAGCGGCGGTCGACGAGGCGCGCGGGCTCGACGGTGCCGTCGACCTCGAGCAGGCGGCTCGCGGTGCGGTCGGGCAGTGCGGTCTGCGCAATCAGCTCGGGGGGCAGATTGAAATCGAAATCGGAAAGCGTGAACATGCGGGCTGGTTCGAAACGGCCGGCGGGCGCCGCCGACAGGGCGGAAACGCATGAATGGGGCGCGCGAGCCGCTATGATGGCGGGATGCGCGGCCTGGCCGGCGTCGTTCGTTCGGACGACGTGAAAGCCGCTATTGTACTTGCCTTGCGAAGCACCCAGACGATCCGATGCCAGTGTCACCACGCCGTTCCTCCGCCGCCGTTGCCGATTCCGCCGATCCGTTCGACGCGGACGATGCCGCGTTACCCGCGCAAAGCGCGGAGCCGCGCGGTGGCGCGCCGCGCCGCGCGGGCCCGAAGCGCGGCGCCGACGGGCGGCTCGCGCAGCCGGCCGCCGCCGCGCCCGACGTCGACCCGGGCGCGGACGGCGACGAGGCGGGGGCAGCCGGCACGTCCGGCGCGAAGCGCAAGAAGAAGCCGGCCGCCGACAAACCCGTGAAGACCGCCGCCGTGAAGACTGCCGACAAGCTCGCGAAGCTCGGCCTCACGCGCTCGATCGATCTCGTGCTGCATCTACCGATGCGCTACGAGGACGAAACCACGCTCACGCCGATCGGCGAACTGCTGCCGGGCGGCATCGCGCAGACCGAGGGCGTGGTGTTCGACAACGAAGTCGCATACCGGCCGCGGCGTCAGCTCGTCGTCAAGATCCAGGACGACGACGGCGAGCAGCTCGTGCTGCGCTTCCTCAATTTCTACGGCTCGCAGGTCAAGCAGATGGCCGTCGGCCAGCGGCTGCGCGTGCGCGGCGACGTGCGCGGCGGCTTCTTCGGAATGGAGATGGTGCATCCGGCCGTGCGCGTCGTCGAAGCCGACGCGCCGCTGCCGCAGGTGCTCACGCCCGTCTATCCGAGCACGGCCGGCGTGTCGCAGGCGTATCTGCGCAAGGCGATCGAGAACGCGGTCGAGCGCACGCCGCTGCCCGAGCTGCTGCCGCCCGAGATCGAACGCGACTACCTGAAGCCGCTCGGCGTGCCGACGCTCGCGCAGGCCGTGCGGATCCTGCACCACCCGGCTGTCGATTCCGATGAAGCCGCGCTGATGGACGGCTCGCATCCGGCGTGGACACGCATCAAGTTCGAGGAGCTGCTCGCGCAGCAGCTGTCGCTCAAGCGTGCGCACGAGGAGCGCCGCACGCGCGCGGCGCCCGCGATGCCGCGCCGCACCGCGGCCGATGCCGACGCGCTGACGACGCGTCTCTACGCGGCGCTGCCGTTCGCGCTGACGGGCGCGCAGTCGCGCGTCGTCGACGAGATCGCGCACGACCTCACGCTCGCGCATCCGATGCAGCGGCTGCTGCAGGGCGACGTCGGCAGCGGCAAGACGGTCGTCGCGGCGCTGGCGGCCACGCAGGCGATCGACGCCGGCTACCAGGCCGCCCTGATGGCGCCGACCGAAATCCTCGCGGAGCAGCACGCACGCAAGCTGCGCGCGTGGCTCGAACCGCTCGGCGTCTCGGTCGCATGGCTCGCGGGCAGCCTGAAGGCGAAGGAAAAGCGCGCGGCGATCGAAGCCGCGGCGCTCGGCACCGCGCAGCTCGTGATCGGCACGCACGCGATCATCCAGGACACGGTCGAATTCGCGCGGCTCGGCCTCGTGATCGTCGACGAGCAGCACCGTTTCGGCGTCGAGCAGCGTCTCGCGCTGCGCGCGAAGGCCGCGAACGCGGCCAACGGCGCGCGCGATTTCCAGCCGCACCAGTTGATGATGTCGGCCACGCCGATTCCGCGCACGCTCGCGATGACGTATTACGCGGATCTCGAGGTGTCGACGATCGACGAGCTGCCGCCGGGCCGCACGCCGGTGTTGACGCGCCTCGTCGGCGATGCGCGGCGCGAAGAGGTGATTGCCCGCGTGCGCGAGGCCGCGCTGACCGGCCGCCAGGTGTACTGGGTGTGCCCGCTGATCGAGGAGAGCGAGACGCTGCAGCTGCAGACGGCCGTCGAGACTTACGAGACGCTGGCCGAGGCGTTGCCCGAGCTGAAGGTCGGGCTCGTGCACGGGCGGCTGTCGCCGGCCGACAAGGCGGCCGTGATGGAAGCCTTCACGCGCAACGAGGTGCAGTTGCTCGTCGCGACGACCGTGATCGAGGTCGGCGTCGACGTGCCGAACGCGTCGCTGATGGTGATCGAGCACGCGGAGCGCTTCGGCCTCGCGCAGCTGCATCAGTTGCGCGGCCGCGTCGGGCGCGGCACCGCGGCGTCGGTCTGCGTGCTGCTTTACACGGGCCCGCTGTCGCTGACCGGCCGCGAGCGGCTGAAGACGATGCGCGAGACGACCGACGGCTTCGAGATCGCGCGGCGCGACCTCGAAATCCGCGGCCCCGGCGAATTCCTCGGCGCGCGCCAGTCCGGCGCCGCGATGCTGCGCTTCGCGAACCTCGAGACCGACGGCTGGCTGATCGACCCGGCCCGCGACGCGGCAGCGCGACTGATCGCCGCGTATCCCGACGTGGTCACGCAGCATCTCGCACGCTGGCTCGGCGCGCGCGAGCAGTACCTGAAGGCCTGATCCGCGCATTCGGGGACGGATTTAAAACCGCCATTCGGCGGCGATTCGGCGCATCTCGATGCAGAGAAACTTGGCGAATCGGTGCCAACGGGTGTATAAATTAAACCTATCGCCTGTATAACCCTGATTGACCCACAATGACCCTGACTGAATTGAAGTACATCGTCGCGGTCGCGCGCGAGCGGCATTTCGGTCGCGCGGCCGAAGCATGCTTCGTGAGCCAGCCGACGCTATCGGTGGCGATCAAGAAGCTGGAAGACGAGCTCAACGTGCAGATTTTCGAGCGCGGCGCGAGCGAAGTGAGCGTGACCCCGATCGGCGACCAGATCGTCACGCAGGCGCAGCGCGTGCTCGAGCAGACCTTCGCGATCAAGGAGATCGCGAAGCAGGGCAAGGACCCGCTCGTCGGCCCGTTCCGGCTCGGCGTGATCTACACGATCGGGCCGTACCTGCTGCCGACGCTCGTCAAGCAGATGATCCAGCGCGTGCCGCAGATGCCGCTGATGCTGCAGGAGAACTACACGCTGAAGCTGCTCGAACTGCTGAAGCAGGGCGAAATCGACGCCGCGATCATGGCGCTGCCGTTCCCCGAAACCGGCCTGATGGTGCGGCCGCTGTACGACGAGCCGTTCGTCGTCGCGCTGCCGGCCGGCCATCCGTGGGAGAAGCGCAACGAGATCGACGCCGAGGATCTGAAGCAGGAAACCATGCTGCTGCTCGGCAACGGTCACTGCTTCCGCGATCACGTGCTCGGCGTGTGCCCGGAGCTGATGCGCTTCTCGCAGACGGCCGACGGCATCCAGAAGACCTTCGAAGGCTCGTCGCTCGAAACGATTCGCCATATGGTCGCGAGCGGTGTCGGCATCACGGTGCTGCCGCGGATGTCGGTCGCCGAGATCGGCCCGCGCGCGAACGGTCCCGACGCCGAGTTGCTGTCGTACGTGCCGTTCAACGAGCCGGTGCCGGATCGCCGCGTCGTGCTGGTGTGGCGCAAGAGCTTCACGCGGATGCCGGCGATCGACGCGATCAGCGAGGCGATCGCCGCGTGCGAACTGCCGGGCGTCGCGAAGCTCGACATGCCCGCGACGATGAATTGAGCAGGGTGCGATGCATCTGAGGCAGGCAGTCAACGGGGCCTGGCGACCCCGTTTATTTTTGCCTATCGGATAGATGAAATTTATCAAATTCAAATAAGCGATAGAAATACATAGAATCATTTTTATGGATCGCACTCGATAGACGGTCCGATTTGCACGCTGAATACAGATATCAAAGGGCGATATCATGATGTGGGCGGTATTGCAGCACGCGCAGCGGAACATCCCCTCGCGCGACGAGGTCGTAAATCGCGCGAGGGCCGCGGCCCGGAGCCTGCGCCCGATTGCGTTCGCGTATCTGGCGGACCGTGTGTATGGCGGATGAGTGCCGCGGCATGCCGGTTCTGTCTTTCCCGACTCACTGCCGTTCAGCCATGAGGGAGCATTGCATGTCCGAAGTCCCGCAGTCCGCATCGAAGGCCACGCCGCCTGACACCCCGTAGCACGACAGGACCAACCGGTTCCGTTTCATCCCCCCGCAATGCTCCACGAACCGCGCTCGGCAAGTGGGGCTTACGAGCAAGTAAAGGAGAAAAAAGCATGTCGACCGAATCGAAATGTCCGTTCAACCATACGGCGGCCGGCGGCACGTCGAACAAGGACTGGTGGCCGAACCAGCTCAATCTCAACATCCTGCATCGGCACTCGGCGCTGTCCGATCCGATGGACAAGGATTTCGACTACGCGGAAGCGTTCAAGAAGCTCGACCTCGCGGCGGTGAAGCGCGACCTGCAGGCGCTGATGACGACGTCGCAGGACTGGTGGCCGGCCGACTTCGGCCACTACGGCGGCCTGTTCATCCGGATGGCCTGGCACAGCGCCGGCACGTACCGGACCGCCGACGGCCGTGGCGGCGCGGGCGGCGGGCAACAGCGCTTCGCCCCGCTGAACAGCTGGCCGGACAACGGCAACCTCGACAAGGCGCGCCGGCTGCTGTGGCCGATCAAGCAGAAATACGGCCGCAACATCTCGTGGGCCGATCTGATGATCCTGACCGGCAACGTCGCGCTCGAGTCGATGGGCTTCAAGACTTTCGGCTTCGCCGGCGGCCGCGTCGACACGTGGGAACCGGACGACGTCTACTGGGGTTCGGAAAAGATCTGGCTGGAACTGAGCGGCGGCCCGAACAGCCGTTACTCGGGCGACCGTGACCTCGAGAATCCGCTCGCGGCCGTGCAGATGGGTCTCATCTACGTGAACCCGGAAGGCCCGGACGGCAATCCCGACCCGGTCGCGGCGGCACGCGACATCCGCGAGACGTTCGCGCGGATGGCGATGAACGACGAAGAGACGGTCGCGCTGATCGCCGGCGGCCACACGTTCGGCAAGACGCACGGCGCGGGCCCCGCATCGAACGTCGGTCCGGAACCGGAAGCGGCCGGCATCGAGCAGCAGGGTCTCGGCTGGAGGAGCACGTACGCATCGGGCAAGGGCCGCGACGCGATCACGAGCGGCCTCGAAGTCACGTGGACGTCGACCCCGACGAAGTGGAGCAACGACTTCTTCAAGCACCTGTTCAGCTACGAATGGGAACTGACGAAGAGCCCGGCCGGCGCGCATCAGTGGGTCGCGAAGGGCGCCGACGCGGTGATTCCGGATGCGTTCGATCCGGCGAAGAAGCATCGCCCGACGATGCTGACGACCGACCTGTCGCTGCGTTTCGACCCGGCCTACGAGAAGATCTCGCGCCGCTTCTACGAGAACCCGGCCGAGTTCGCCGACGCGTTCGCGCGCGCCTGGTTCAAGCTCACGCACCGCGACATGGGCCCGCGCGCCCGCTATCTCGGCCCGGAAGTGCCGGCCGAGCAACTGCTGTGGCAGGACCCGATCCCGGCTGTCGATCACAAGCTGATCGATGACGCCGACGTCGCGGCGCTGAAGGCGAAGGTGCTTGCATCGGGCCTGTCGGTCGCGCAGCTCGTGTCGACCGCATGGGCGTCGGCCTCGACGTTCCGCGGTTCGGACAAGCGCGGCGGCGCGAACGGTGCGCGCATCCGTCTGGCGCCGCAGAAGGACTGGGAAGTGAACCAGCCGGCCGCGCTTGCGACGGTGCTCGAGACGCTGGAAGGTGTGCAGAAGGCGTTCAACGATGCGCAGACGGGCGGCAAGAAGGTGTCGCTCGCCGACCTGATCGTGCTGGCCGGTGCGGCCGGCGTCGAACAGGCCGCGAAGAACGCGGGTGTCGCGGTGACGGTGCCGTTCGCACCGGGCCGGATGGACGCGTCGCAGGAGCAGACCGATATCGAAGCGATGGCCGTGCTCGAGCCGGTTGCGGACGGTTTCCGCAATTATCTGAAGAGCGCGTACAAGACGCCGGCCGAGGCGCTGCTGGTCGACAAGGCCCAGCTGCTGACGCTGAGCGGGCCGGAGCTGACGGTGCTCGTCGGTGGCCTGCGTGTGCTCGGCGCGAACGTCGGTGACTCAACGCACGGCGTGTTCACCGATCGTCCGGGCTCGCTGACCAACGACTTCTTCGTGAACCTGCTCGACATGGGCACGGAGTGGAAGCCGGCGTCGGCCGCGAACGACGTGTTCGAAGGGCGCGATCGTGCGTCGGGCCAGGTCAAGTGGACGGGTACGCGCGTCGACCTGATCTTCGGTTCGCACTCGCAGTTGCGTGCGCTGGCCGAGGTGTACGGCAGCGCGGACGCGAACGAGAAGTTCGTGCGGGATTTCGTCGCGGCCTGGAACAAGGTGATGAACCTCGACCGCTTCGACCTCAAGTGAATGTCGCGATGCGGTAACGCAGTTTCGCTGTAACGTGAAACGGCCGGTCGCACGACCGGCCGTTTTTTCTTCCAGGATCGTGTCGAAGGAGTGACGATCATGACGCAATTGATGCTGAACATGCGCGCCGCGTTCACGCCGGCCGAGTGGGCGCGGCGTATCGTCGGTTTCGCGATCGTCGTCGGCGGCGCGGCCGAGCTGGTCGCGCAGGCGCTGCACGCGCTCGCGCCGCTCGTGTCGAGCGCCGGCGGCTGAGCGCGCGAATCGCTCGCCGCACCAGACGGGCGAGGCGTGAACGGATGCCGTGCGACGCGGCATGCGGATTGCTCGACGCATTTTCTCCGGTTCAACATTTCGAATGAGGAGTTCCGAAGATGGCCAGGAAAGGCAACGCCACGCAGATCAACATCGGCATCAGCGACAAGGACCGCAGGAAAATCGCGGACGGCCTGTCGCGTCTGCTTGCCGATACGTTCTCGCTTTACCTGAAGACCCACAATTTCCACTGGAACGTCACGGGTCCGATGTTCAACACGCTGCACCTGATGTTCGAAGAGCAGTACAACGAACTGTGGCTCGCGGTCGACTCGGTCGCCGAGCGCATTCGCACGCTCGGCGTCGTCGCGCCGGGTACCTTCGCGGATTTCGCGAAGCTGTCGTCGGTGCCGGAAGCGAACGGCGTACCGGCGGCCGAAGAGATGATCCGTCAGCTCGTGGAAGGGCACGAGACGGTCGTGCGCACGGCGCGCGAAATCTTCCCGATCGCCGATGCGGCGAGCGACGAGCCGACCGCCGACCTGCTGACGCAACGCCTGCAGACGCATGAAAAGACCGCGTGGATGCTGCGGTCGCTGCTCGCGTAAGTTCGACGCGGCCGGCATCGGCGGCAGCCCGAGCTCAAATCGGGGCCGGGTCGCCTGCAGCGGATCGAATCCTGCCTTGGCCGCCCGTGCATGTTTGCCGCGCATCTGTCCCTTGATTGGCGGCCAGGGCTGCTTCGGCCGCTTGCAGCGGGCCGGCGTGGCCGACGCGCGTGCCGCGGCACGCGGCCGCGGGCCATCCCGACATGACGCGAACCGTGCCTCGGCTCTAAAATGCCGGGATTATCTTCCCGGTGCTTCGCCATGCTTGCCCGCTTTCCCCTGTATCTGCGGCTCGTCCGGATGGACAAGCCGATCGGCAGCCTGCTGCTGCTCTGGCCGACGCTCAACGCACTGTGGATCGCATCGGACGGCCATCCGCGCTGGCCGCTGCTCGTGATCTTCGCGCTCGGCACGCTGCTGATGCGCTCGGCCGGCTGCGCGATGAACGACTATGCCGACCGCGATTTCGACCGTCACGTGAAGCGCACGGCCGACCGGCCGCTGACGTCGGGCAAGATCCGCGCATGGGAAGCCGTCGCGATCGCGGTGGTGCTGTCGTTCATCGCGTTCCTGCTGATCCTGCCGCTCAACACGCTGACGAAGGAGTTGTCGGTCGTCGCCTTGTTCGTCGCCGGTTCGTATCCGTTCATGAAGCGGTTCTTCGCGATTCCGCAGGCATATCTCGGCATCGCGTTCGGCTTCGGCATCCCGATGGCGTTCGCGGCCGTGCAGGACACGGTGCCGATGCTCGCGTGGGTGATGCTGATCGCGAACATCTTCTGGTCGGTCGCGTACGACACCGAATACGCGATGGTCGACCGCGACGACGACATCAAGATCGGCATTCGGACGTCCGCGCTGACGTTCGGCCGCTTCGACGTCGCGGCCGTGATGGCATGCTATGCGGTGACGCTCGGCATCTACGTATGGATCGGCGTGACGCTCGGCTTCGGTCTCGCGTACTGGGCCGGCTGGGCGGCGGCGGTCGGCTGCGCGCTGTATCACTACACGCTGATCAAGGGGCGCGAGCGGATGCCGTGCTTCGCGGCGTTCCGGCACAACAACTGGCTCGGCGGCGTGCTGTTCGCGGGAATCGCCGCGCATTACCTGCTGGCGGGTGCGGCCGGCAACTGAAGTGGCCGCGCGCCGACGCGCGATGCCAGCAAAAAAGCGGCCGAGGCCGCTTTTTTGTTGCCGGTGCCGGAAACCCGGCGGCGGTCGCGGCGCTTATGCGCGGCCGAGCTCGTCGCCCATTTCCTTCGCGCGTGCCTCGGCTGCGAGCGCGCCGCGCACGATCGCTTCCTTCACGCCCTGCGCGTCGAACGACGCGAGCGCGGCGGCCGTCGTGCCGCCCTTCGACGTCACGCGCTCGCGCAGCACGCTTGCCGGCTCGCCCGATTGCGCGGCGAGTTGCGCGGCGCCCGCGAACGTCGCGACCGCAAGCGCGCGGCCCTGTTCGTCGTTCATGCCGAGGCGGCGCGCGGCTTCCTGCAGCGCTTCGATGAAATAGAACACGTAGGCCGGGCCGCTGCCCGAGATCGCAGTGACCGCATCGAGCTGCGCTTCGTCGTCGAACCACACGATCTCGCCGACCGCGCCGAGCACGTTCGACGCGAGCTCGCGACCGGCCGCGTCGACGCCCGGCAGCGCGGCGAGACCCGTCACGCCCATGCCGACCAGCGCGGGCGTGTTCGGCATCGTGCGTACGACGCGCGCGTAGTCGCCGAGCCAGCGGGCGAGGTCGGTGCCGCGGATGCCTGCCGCGATGCTGATCACGAGCTGCGATTTCAAATGCGGCGCGAGCGCTTGCGCGACGTCCTTCAGCACCTGCGGTTTCACCGCGAGCACGATCGCGTCGTAGGCGGCCAGCGTCGCGTCGATGGCCGCGCCGGTGCGGATGCCGAACTGCTGCGCCGTGCGTGCGCGGGCGTCCTCGTTGACGTCGATGGCGTACAGGCCGTCAGCGGCGACGCCGCGCTTGATCAGGCCGCCGATGAGGGCCGCGGCCATGTTGCCGCCGCCGATGAATGCGATTTTCATGATGTCCGATTGAGCAGATGAGTGAACGGAAAGGCGGAAAAGGGCAGCGCTCAGTGCGAATAGTCGCGCGCGCCGAAGATCGCGGTGCCGACGCGCACGATCGTCGCGCCTTCGAGCACCGCGGCTTCGAGATCGGCGGACATGCCCATCGACAACGTGTCGAGCGGCAGGCCCTCGGCGCGCAATGCATCGAACAGCGCGCGCAGCGCGTGATGCGGCACGCGTTGCGCGTCGGTATCGCCGGCCGGTTCGGGAATCGCCATCAGGCCGCGCAGCCGCAGCGCCGGCAGCGCGGCGACCGCGCGCGCGACATCGGCCACGTCGGCCGGCGCGACGCCGCTCTTCGACGCCTCGCCGCTGATGTTCACCTGCACGCACACGTTGAGCGGCGGCAGGTGCGCGGGGCGCTGTTCGGCGAGGCGCTGCGCGATCTTCAGCCGGTCGACCGAATGGACCCAGTCGAACCGTTCGGCGACCGGGCGCGTCTTGTTCGATTGCAGCGGCCCGATGAAATGCCATTCGAGGTCCGCGCGCAGGTCGGCGAGCGCGTCGATCTTGTCGATCGATTCCTGCACATAGTTCTCGCCGAACGCGCGTTGTCCGGCCGCATGCGCGGCGCGCACGTCGTCGGCGGGAAACGTCTTCGACACGGCGAGCAGCGAGACGGTGGCGGGATCGCGGCCGGCCGCGCGGGCGGCGTCGGCGATGCGGCGGTGAACGGAATCGAGACGGGCGGCGAAGTCGGACATGACGGGCACGGAAGCAGGCACGGGGAAGCGATTACGGCGGCGAGTACGGTGACGAATGCGGCACGGCACGCGCCGCTTCGATTCGCCCATTATACGGACGCCGCCGCGGGTGCCGCGCTAGCCGTACAGCAGATGCTCGACGAGCTGAATCCAGTGCGTGACCGGAATCTGCGTGCCGCTTTGCAGGTGCGCGATGCAGCCGACGTTGCCGGACACGATCATCTGCGGCTCGAGCGCCTGCAGCTTCAGCAGCTTCTGCTTGCGCAGCCGGTACGACAGCGATGGCTGCGTCAGCGAATAGGTGCCGGCCGACCCGCAGCACAGGTGACTGTCGGCCGGCAGCCGCACGTCGATGCCGAGCGTCTCGAGCAGGCGCTCGACCTTGCCGCGCGACTGCTGGCCGTGCTGCAGCGTGCACGGCGGGTGATACGCGACGGTATGGATCGCGCGGCGCCGCGCGAGCGTCGAGAGCTCGGCCTCGAACGCGAGCAGCACGTCGGAGATGTCGCGCGTCAGCGCGACGATGCGCTGCGCCTTCTCCGCATACGCCGGATCGTCGCGCAGCAGGTGCGCGTATTCGAGCACCGTCGCGCCGCAGCCCGATGCGTTCATCACGATCGCCTCGGCGCCTTGCTCGACGTACGGCCACCACGCGTCGATGTTGCGGCGCGCGTCGTCGAGCGCTTCGTCGTGATAGTTCAGGTGCAGGCGGATCGCGCCGCAGCACCCCGCGTCGGGCGCGACGATCGTCTCGACGCCGAGCGCATCGAGCACGCGCGCGGTCGCGATGTTGATGTTCGGCAGCATCGACGGCTGCACGCAGCCGGCGAGCATCAGCATCTTGCGCGGATGCGTGCGCTGCGGCCATTCGAGCAGCCGCGTGCGCGGCGGCACCTTGTCGCGCAGCCGTTTCGGCAAGAGTGGCCGCACGTGCTGGCCGAGCCGCATGATCGGCGAGAACAGCGCCTCGTTCGGCACGAGGCTGGCGAGCACGCGGCGCACGAGCCGCTGCTGCACGGGGCGCTGCACATGCGCCTCGACGTGCTTGCGGCCGATCTCGACGAGCCGGCCGTACTGGACACCCGACGGGCAGGTCGTCTCGCAGCTGCGGCAGGTGAGGCAGCGGTCGAGGTGCTGCTGCGTGCTGCGCGTGACGGGCGCGCCTTCGACCATCTGCTTGATCAGGTAGATGCGGCCGCGCGGGCCGTCGAGTTCGTCGCCGAGCAGCTGGTAGGTCGGGCACGTCGCGGTGCAGAAGCCGCAATGCACGCACTTGCGCAGGATCGCGTCGGCCTCGTCGCCGTCGGGCGTATTGCGGATGAAATCGGCGAGGTTCGTTTGCATCGAGCCCTCAGAGATCGGGGTAGAGCCGGCCGCGGTTGAAGATGCGGGCGGGATCGAACGCCGTCTTCAGCCCGCGGTGAATCTTCATCAGCGGCGCGGGCAGCGGCGTGAACACGCCCGCGCTGCGGTCGTAGGATTCGCCCGCGCGGAACAGCGTCGCATGGCCGCCGGCCTGCTTCGCGCTCATGCGCACCGTCTGCGCGTCGGCGTCGGTGATCCACCAGCGCTGCGCACCGCCCCATTCCATCAGCTGGGTGCCGGGCAGGTGCATCGGTTCGGTGATCGACGGCAGCGCGAGGCGCCACAGCGCATAGCCGGGCGGAATGCCGTTGAAGAACGGATCGGTGTGCTCGCGCAGGCCGGCCCAGAAGCGCTCGGCCTCGACCGCGTCGACGACTTCGCCGCCGAGCAGCGTCTTCGCCGATTTCACGGCGGCCTCGGCGCCCGACAGCCGCAGCACCAGCGTGCCGTTGCGCCACGCGCTTGCGCTGACCGGCAGCGGATGGCCGCCCCATTCGTTGAGCTTGCGCACCGCGTCGGTCGCGGTCATCTCGAACTTCAGCGTGACTTCGGCGACCGGCACCGGCAGCACCTTGATCGACAGGTCGAGCATCAGCCCGAGCGTGCCGAGCGAGCCGGCCATCAGCCGCGACACGTCGTAGCCGGCGACGTTCTTCACGACCTGCCCGCCGAAGCGCAGCACTTCGCCGCGCCCGTTCATCAGCGTGACGCCGAGCACGAAGTCGCGCGGCGCGCCGCAGGTCGCGCGGCGCGGGCCGGCGAGGCCCGCCGCGATGCAGCCGCCGACGGTGGCCGCGCGGCCGAAATGCGGCGGCTCGAACGCCAGCATCTGGCCGCGCTCGGCGAGGACGGTTTCAAGCTGCGCGAGCGGCGTGCCCGCGCGGACCGTGACGACGAGCTCGGCCGGGTCGTACGACACGATGCCCTGAAACGAGTGCGTGTCGAGTATTTCGCCGTCCAGCGCCTGGCCGTACCAGTCCTTGGTGCCGCCGCCGCGAATCCGCAGCGGCCGGCCGTCGGCACTGGCGGCACGGATGCGCTCGGCCCATCCGGCGACGATGTCGTCCTCTTCCATGTTCTGTTGCTGCCTCGTTGTTGTCCGGTCGATTGTACCGGGGTGGCGCGAATCCACATCGCGACTATCCCTAAGCCCCGTATGACGAAGGCATGCCGCCGCCACGCGCGCGGCCGGCACGGGCCGCGCGACTGCGCGGCGCTCAGAAGCGCGGCAGGTCGGGGTGCGGCAGCAGCCCCCCGCGCACGTGCTGGCGGCCGTACTCGGCGCAACGCGCGCGGGTCGGGATGCCCTTGTCGGGATTGAGCAGCCCGGCCGGATCGAACGCGCGCTTGACCGCGAAGAACGCATCGCGCTCCTGCGGCGAGAACTGTACGCACATCGAATTGAGCTTTTCGATGCCGACGCCGTGCTCGCCCGTCACGCTGCCGCCGAATTCCACGCAGCATTCGAGGATTTCCGCGCCGAACTGTTCGGCGCGGTGCAGCTCGTCCGGATCGTTCGCGTTGTAGAGGATCAGCGGATGCATGTTGCCGTCGCCGGCGTGGAACACGTTGATGCAGCGCAGCCCGTAGCGCGTCTCGAGTTGCTCGATGCGCGCGAGCAGGGGGCCGATCGCGCGGCGCGGCACGGTGCCGTCCATGCAGTAATAGTCGGCGGAAATGCGCCCGGCGGCCGGAAACGCGTTCTTGCGGCCGGACCAGAAGCGCAGCCGCTCGCTTTCGTTGCGCGATACCTGGATCCGCGTTGCGCCATGTTCGCGCAGCACGGCCGTCATGCGGACGATTTCCTCCGCGACTTCCTCGGGCGTGCCGTCCGATTCGCACAGCAGGATCGCCTTCGCGTCGAGGTCGTAGCCCGCATGCGTGAACGCCTCGACGGCCTGGGTGGCCGGCTTGTCCATCATCTCCAGCCCGGCCGGGATGATGCCCGACGCGATGATCGCGGCAACCGCCTCGCCGCCCTTCACGACATCGTCGAAGCTCGCCATCACGAGCTGCGCGGTCTGCGGCTTCGGAATCAGCTTCACCGTGATCTCGGTGACGATCGCGAACATCCCTTCGCTGCCGATCATCACCGCGAGCAGATCGAGGCCCGGCGTGTCGAGGCCGAGCGAGCCGAATTCGACGATCTCGCCGTCGATCGTGACCGCGCGCACGCGCATCACGTTGTGCACCGTCAGCCCGTATTTCAGGCAGTGGACGCCGCCGGAATTCTCCGCCACGTTGCCGCCGATCGTGCAGGCGATCTGCGACGAAGGATCGGGCGCGTAGTACAGCCCGTACGGCGCGGCGGCTTCCGAAATCGCGAGGTTGCGCACGCCGGGCTGCACGGTGGCCGTGCGCGCGTACGGATCGACCTCGACGATGCGCGTGAAGCGCGCGAGCGACAGCACGACGCCGTTCGCGATCGGCAGCGCGCCGCCGGACAGGCTCGTGCCCGCGCCGCGCGGCACGATCGGCACCTCCATGCGGCGGCAGATCTGCACGATCCGCTGCACCTGCGATTCGGTTTCGGGCAGCGCGACCGCGAGCGGCAGCCGGCGGTACGCCGACAGGCCGTCGCATTCGTACGGCGCGGTGTCTTCGTCGCGGAACAGCAGGCAATGCGTCGGCAGCACGGCCATCAGCGCCTGCACGACTTCGCGCTGGCGCTGCGCGCGGGTCGCGCTCGACAGTTCGACGGAAGCGTTCATCGGGTCTCCTGCGGGCGGCGCGGCGGCGCGCCGCCATGTCAGCACGTGAAGATCTTGCCGGGATTCATCAGATTGCGCGGATCGAGCGCGAGCTTGATCGCGCGCATCGCGTCGATCGCGTTGTCGCCGTGCTCTTTCGGCAGGAAGCGCATCTTGTGCAGGCCGACGCCATGCTCGCCGGTGCAGGTGCCGCCGAGGCGCAGCGCGCGTTCGACGATCCGGTCGTTGATGCGTTCGGCTTCGTCGATTTCCTCGGGCTTGTCGGGATCGATCAGGATCGCGACGTGGAAATTGCCGTCGCCGACGTGGCCGACGATCGGGCAGGGCAGCGACGACGCGCGCAGGTCGACTTCGGTTTCCTCGACGCACGCGGCGAGTTGCGAGATCGGCACGCACACGTCGGTCGTCACCGCGCGGCAGCCGGGTTTCAGCTGCAGCATCGCGAAGTACGCGTTGTGGCGCGCGGCCCAGAGCCGCGTGCGATCCTCGGGGCGGGTCGCCCATTCGAAGCCCTGGCCGTTGTTCTGGCCCGCGAGCGTCTGCACGAGCTCGGCCTGTTCCTTCACGCCGGCTTCGGTGCCGTGGAATTCGAAGAACAGCGTCGGCGCTTCGGCGAGCGTCAGGTTCGAGTGGCGGTTGATCGAGCGCACCGCGAGCGAGTCGACGAACTCGACGCGCGCGATCGGCACGCCGATCTGGATCGTCTCGATCACGGTGCGCACCGCGTCGCCCATCGACGGGAACGTGCAGATCGCGGCCGACACGGCTTCGGGCAGCGGATGCAGGCGCAGCGTGATCTCGGTGATCACGCCGAGCGTGCCTTCGGAGCCGACGAACAGCCGCGTGAGGTCGTAGCCGGCCGACGACTTGCGCGCGCGCGAGCCCGTCTTCACGACACGGCCGTCGGCGAGCACGGCGGTGAGGCCGAGCACGTTCTCGCGCATGGTTCCGTAGCGCACGGCGTTGGTGCCCGATGCGCGGGTCGCGGTCATGCCGCCGATGCTGGCGTCGGCACCCGGATCGATCGGGAAAAACAGGCCGGTGTCGCGCAGCGCTTCGTTGAGCGCCTTGCGCGTGATGCCCGGCTCGACCGTGACGGTCAGGTCTTCCGCGTTGATCGACAGCACGCGGTTCATTTCCGACAGGTCGAGCGAGACGCCGCCGCGCACGGCGAGCAGGTGGCCTTCGAGCGACGAGCCGGCGCCGTACGGGATCAGCGGCACGCCGTAGAGCGCGCACAGCGACACGACTTCGCGAACTTCATCGGCGTTGTGGGCGAATACGACGGCGTCGGGCAGTTGCGGATCGAACGGCGATTCGTCGCGGCCGTGATGGGCGCGGACGGCGTCGGCGGTCGACACGCGCTCGCCGAAGGCGGCGCGCAGCGCATCGAGCATGGCGGAGGGCAGCGGGCGGCGCGCGGTGGCCGGCGGGGCAGGGTGATTCACGAATGTCTCCTGACGACTGCTTGTCAAACTTTCGGCCCATTCTACGCTGTAACGCCCGCTGCGCCCGCCGCCGCGGGCTGCGATAATCGCGTTCCTGGGCAACCGGGCCGCATCGCGGCCGCGCACGAGAGGACATTCGCATGGGTAACCGCTTGAGCAAGATCGCGACGCGCACGGGCGACGACGGCACCACGGGCCTCGGCGACGGACGGCGCATCGGCAAGGACGACGCGCGGATCGCCGCGATCGGCGACGTCGACGAACTGAACTCGAACCTCGGCGTGCTGCTCGCCGAGCCGCTGCCGGACGACGTGCGCACCGCGCTCGTCACGATCCAGCACGATCTGTTCGATCTCGGCGGCGAGCTGTGCATTCCCGGCGATGCGGTGCTCGACGACACGCACCTCGCGCGCCTCGACCGTTGGCTCGCCGACTACAACGCGACGCTGCCGCCGCTGAAGGAGTTCATCCTGCCGGCCGGCTCGCGCGCGGCGTCGCTCGCGCACGTATGCCGGACGGTGTGCCGCCGCGCGGAGCGCTCGATCGTCGCGCTCGGGCGGAACGACGCGCTCAATGATGCGCCGCGGCGTTACGTGAACCGGCTGTCGGACCTGCTGTTCGTGCTGGCGCGCGTGCTGAACCGCGCGGGTGGCGGTTCGGACGTGCTGTGGGAGCGCGGGCGCGTCCGCTGACGCGCGGCAGCGTTGTTGCGCGCTGCGACAATTTGCCCGGGGGGCCATCGATTTTTAAAGATGTATCGTATGAGCATGTTTAACGGAGAATACGAACATGACCCACATCACTGCTGACCAGATGGCTCGTGTGAAGGCCACTGCCCCTGTCCTCGCCGTGCACGGCGCGACGATCACGAAGCACTTCTACCAGCGCATGTTCGCGCGCCATCCGGAACTGAAGAACCTGTTCAACCAGACGCACCAGAAGACCGGCAGCCAGCCGGAAACGCTCGCGAAGGCGGTCTATGCATATGCGGCGAACATCGACAACCTCGGCGCGCTCGGCGGCGCGGTGTCGCATATCGCGCACAAGCACGCGAGCCTGAACATCCGTCCCGAGCATTACCCGATCGTCGGCGAGAACCTGCTTGCGTCGATCGTCGAAGTGCTCGGCGACGCGGTCGATGCTCAGACGCTCGAGGCATGGCGTGTCGCGTACGGCCAGCTCGCGCAGATCCTGATCGGCGCCGAGGCCGATCTGTACGCGGGCGCCGCGTGGAGCGGCTTCCGTCCGTTCAAGGTCGCCCGAAAGGTGCGTGAAAGCGACGAGATCACGTCGTTCTACCTGACGCCCGCCGACGGCGGCGAGGCGCCGATCTTCGCGCCGGGCCAGTACGTCACGGTGAAGCGTTTCGTCGGCGACCTCGGCGTCGACCAGCCGCGCCAGTACAGCCTGTCCGACGCGCCGCACGGCAAGTGGCTGCGCATCTCGGTGAAGCGCGAGGCCGGCCAGCCGGAAGCGATCCCGGCCGGCAAGGTGTCGACGCTGCTGCATGACGGCGTGGAGGAGGGCGCGATCGTCGAAGTGACCGCGCCGATGGGCGAATTCTCGCTGAAGCGCGGCGTCGATACGCCGGTCGTGCTGATCTCCGGCGGCGTCGGCCTGACGCCGATGGTGTCGATGGCATCGACGCTGGCCGGCGAGGGCAGTGCGCGCGAGGTGCGGTTCGTCCACGCATGCCGGTCGGGCGCGGTGCATGCGTTCCGCGAATGGCTGAACGATACGGTGCGCGAACACGCGAACGTGAAGCGCACGGTGCTGTACGAGCTGGTCGGCCCGAACGACCGGGGCGGCGTCGATCACGACCTCGAAGGGCGCCTGACGCCGGAACGCGTGAAGCAATACGCGCTGGTGCCGGATGCCGACTACTACGTCTGCGGCCCGATCGCGTTCATGAAGGCGCAGCGCGACGCGCTGGTCGCGCTCGGCGTCGCGCCGGCGCGCATCAATACCGAGATCTTCGGCTCGGGCGCGCTGGAGTGAGATCCTGACGGCGGCTGCCCGTCAACGAAAAAAGCCCGGCGCGAGCCGGGCTTTTTCTTGCGGCGCGGGCCGCGCGCGCCGCCTCGGGCCTGTCGGCGATCAGTTGCCGCTGCCGCGCGCGACGCGCCGTGCCTTCACCGATTCCGCGAGACCTTCGAGCACCTTCACGCTGTCGTCCCACGCGATGCACGCGTCGGTGATGCTCTGGCCGTAGGTCAGCGGGCAGCCTTCCTTCAGGTCCTGGCGCCCCTCGACGAGGTGCGACTCGATCATCACGCCGACGATGCGCTCGTCGCCGGCCGCCACCTGGCGGCCGATGTCCGCGCACACGGGGATCTGGTTCTCGTGCTTCTTCGAGCTGTTCGCGTGGCTCGCGTCGATCATCAGGCGTGCGGCGAGGCCGGCCTTGCCGATGTCCGCGCACGCGGCGTTCACGCTGTCCGCGTCGTAGTTCGGCGTCTTGCCGCCGCGCAGGATCACGTGGCAGTCCTCGTTGCCGGCCGTCGACACGATCGCCGAGTGGCCGCCCTTGGTCACCGACAGGAAATGGTGCGGCTGCGATGCGGCCTTGATCGCGTCGACCGCGATCTTCACGTTGCCGTCGGTGCCGTTCTTGAAACCGACCGGGCACGACAGCCCCGACGCGAGCTCGCGGTGCACCTGCGACTCGGTCGTGCGCGCGCCGATCGCGCCCCACGAGATCAGGTCGGCGATGTACTGCGGGCTGATCATGTCGAGGTATTCGGTCGCGGCCGGCAGCCCCATCTCGTTGATCTGCAGCAGCAGTTCGCGCGCGGTGCGCAGCCCTTCGTTGATCTTGAAGCTGTTGTCGAGGTGCGGATCGTTGATGAGCCCCTTCCAGCCGACCGTCGTGCGCGGCTTCTCGAAGTACACCCGCATCACGATTTCCAGCTCGCCCTTGAAGCGCTCGCGCTCCTTCACGAGCCGCCCCGCGTACTCGATCGCCGCCTTCGTATCGTGGATCGAGCACGGTCCGATCACGACGATCAGCCGGTCGTCCATCCCGTGCAGGATGCGGTGCATCGACTGGCGCGAGTTGTAGATCAGCTCGGACGCGGCCTCGGAGCACGCGAATTCGCGGATCAGGTGGGCGGGCGGCGTCAGTTCCTTGAGCTCGCGAATGCGGACGTCGTCGGTGTTGTGCGGGGGCATGCTGTTTCTCCTAATTTTGCGGGCGCCGTTCGGTCAGTGCGCGTGCGGCAGATTCATCAATTCAAGCGATTCAGTGATTTCGGTCGGGGCCGCGGGATGCGCTGCGGCGGCGACCGGGTGGCGAAGGGCGAAAAAAAACCGCCGGGTTCGCCGGCGGTTTTTTCGGGAATTTCGGTTGCGCTTTACGCGCCATCAACCCTCTCGATCCGCCAGCGGTCTGAGATGCCAAAAAAAGTAAAAATAAAACTTGGCGGACATGACGGAGATTCGGTTCGTCAAAAAGTTGATTCGGAATTTATACCCGGTCGCCGGGCCGCTGGCAACCGGGGATGCTCGAAAATGCGGACAATCCGCGCGCTTTCGTCGAAATGCGCGGATTGTCTGCGCCGCGATGCGGTTATGCCGTACCGCCGACCGTCATCTTGTCGATCCGCAGGGTCGGCTGGCCGACGCCGACCGGCACGCTCTGGCCTTCCTTGCCGCACACGCCGACGCCCGAGTCGAGCGACATGTCGTTGCCGATCATGCTCACGTACTTCAGCGATTCCGGGCCGCTGCCGATCAGCGTCGCGCCCTTCACCGGGTAGGTGATCTTGCCGTTCTCGATCATGTACGCCTCGGACGCCGAAAACACGAACTTGCCGTTCGTGATGTCGACCTGGCCGCCGCCGAAGTTCACCGCGTACAGGCCGTTCTTCACCGACGCGATGATTTCCTGCGGATCCTTGTCGCCGTTCAGCATGTACGTGTTGGTCATGCGCGGCATCGGCAGCGCCGCATACGACTCGCGCCGCGCGTTGCCGGTGACGGGCATCTTCATCAGGCGCGCGTTCAGCGTGTCCTGGATGTAGCCCTTCAGGATGCCGTCCTCGATCAGCGTCGTGCACTGCGTCGGGTTGCCTTCGTCGTCGATGTTCAGCGAGCCGCGGCGATTCGGCAGCGTGCCGTCGTCGACCACCGTCACGCCCTTCGCGGCGACCTGCTCGCCGATCCGGCCGGCGAACGCCGACGAACCCTTGCGGTTGAAGTCGCCCTCGAGGCCGTGGCCGATCGCCTCGTGCAGCAGCACGCCCGGCCAGCCCGGCCCGAGCACGACCGTCATCGCGCCGGCCGGGGCGGGGCGCGCGTCGAGGTTCACGAGCGCCGCGTGCACGGCGTCGTCGACGTAGCGCGACAGCACTTCGTCGGTGAAGTAGCCGTAGTCGAAGCGGCCGCCGCCGCCGCCGGAGCCGATTTCGCGGCGGCCGTTCTGTTCGGCGATCACGGTGACCGACACGCGCACGAGCGGGCGGATGTCGGCGGCGAGCGCGCCGTCGCTGCGCGCGACCAGCACGACGTCGTATTCGCCGGCGAGCCCCGCCATCACCTGCGTGACGCGCGGGTCGCGACCGCGCGCCATCTGCTCGATGCGCTCGAGCAGCTTGACCTTGGCCGTCGCGTCGAGCGACGCGAGCGGATCGGACGGCAGGTACAGGTCGCGGCCCGAGATGCCCTTCAGCGACGTCGCCGCCTTGATCTTCTGGCGGCCGCCGCCGGCCGCCGCGATCGCCTTGGTGGCCGCGGCCGCCTGGGCGATGGCTTCCGGCGACAGGTCGTCCGAGTAGGCGAACGCGGTGCGGTCGCCCGCGACCGCGCGCACGCCGACGCCCTGGTCGATGCTGAAGCTGCCCGACTTCACGATGCCTTCCTCGAGGCTCCACGCTTCGCTGCGGGTGGCCTGGAAGTACAGGTCCGCGTAGTCGACGCGATGCGTGAAGATGTCGGCGATCGTGCGCGTGAGCAGGCTCTCGTCGAGGCCGTACGGCGTGAGGAGGATGTCCTTCGCCAGCGCAAGATTGCGGATGCCGGGTTCGATGATGTTCATGCGGGTATCGAGGGTTCTCAAAAAGTTGTCGGGTGCGTGCTGGGCAGATGGGTTGGCCGGGCGGCGTTTCAAGCGCCAGGGCGGATCGGATGTTCAGGCCAGCACGCGATGCCGCCACGCGGGCAGGCTCTGGCGCACGTCGGCGATGCGCTGCGGATCGAGCGCGCCGGTCACGACGCTCGCGCCTTCGTCGCGGACCGCGACGATTTCGCCCCACGGGTCGATCAGCATGCTGTGGCCCCAGGTGCGCCGGCCGTTCTCGTGCTTGCCGCCTTGCGCGGCCGCGAGCACGTAACACTGGTTCTCGACGGCCCGCGCGCGCAGCAGCATTTCCCAGTGCGCGCGGCCCGTCGTATACGTAAACGCCGACGGCACGACGATCAGCGCGCAGTCGCCCATTCTGCGATACAGCTCCGGAAAGCGCAGATCGTAACAGACCGACAGGCCGACCCGCCCGAACGGCGCGTCGAACGCGACGACCGTGTCGCCCGCGCGGATCGTGCGCGCCTCGTCGAACGATTCGTCGCCTTTCTCGAAGTTGAACAGATGGATCTTGTCGTAGCGGGCCGCTTCGTGGCCGCTCGGGTCGAACACGAGCGTCGTGTTCAGCACGCGATCGGGTTCGGGCGCCTTCAGCGGCAGCGTGCCGCCGATCACCCAGACGCCGTGACGGTGCGCCGCCCCCGAAAGGAAGCGCTGAATCGGACCGTCGCGGTAGGGTTCGGCGAGCGCGAGCTTGTCGGTGTCGCGATGGCCCATGAAGCAGAAATACTCGGGCAGCAGCACGAGCTGTGCGCCGTCGCCGGCCGCTTCCGCGATCAGGCGGCCGGCTTCGGCGAGATTGCGTGCGACGTCCGGCGTGCTCACCATCTGCAGCGCGGCGACCCGAAAGGGTGTGGCGGAACGGGTGTGATCGGTCATCGCTGGATCGGTTGCATCATAAATGGGGTGCGGCCCGGCACCTTGCGCGCGTCAGTGGCTCGCCGCATCGGCCGGACCGTGATTCATCTTACCCTGATCGCCCCGCACCCGCTCGATGTGCGGATGCGCCCACGAGCCGGTGATCGTGTAGTCGAGCGCGAACGCGTGCGACAGCGTCTCCGACAGCGCGTAGTTCGCCGCCAGCACGCCGACGCCGAGCAGCGGATTGATGATCGCGGCCGCGATCGCGGCCGTGCCGGCGCCGATCTTCGGCGCGACGTGCGCGTGCAGGTCCTGCGTCTCGGTGCCGAGGTCGACCGCGCCGCGCACGGTCACGTTGGCCGGCGCAGTCGTCATCGAGAAGTCGTCGGTGCGTGCGATCCCGTTCGAGATCCGGCTGGTGCCCGTGATCTTGTCGAACGGCAGTCCCTTGCCGATCACGTCGCGGAAATTCAGCGTCAGGAAGCGCGCCAGACTCTGCAGGCTCAGCACGCCGAGCAGTTTCGCGGCGCCCGGATCGACCTTCAGGATCTGGCCGTGCTCCAGGTCGAGCGCGATCTGGCCGCCGAGCGACGGCAGATCGACCGCAGTCGGGCCGCCGCGCCAGCCGACCTTGCCGGTCACCGTGCCGTGGCCGTCCGCCAGCGTGCGCGGCAGGCCGACGAGGTCGAGCAGCGCGCCCGCGTTGCCGACGTCGAGCTTGAAGTCGAACACGCTGCGGCGCGGCGCATCGTTCTCGTCGACGCCGCGGGCCAGCGCGCGGCGCGACGTGCGCCAGTTGCCGGTCGCCGTCAGCTTCGCGGCCGGGTTCGCCAGCTCGAGCTTGTCGAGCTGCCACACCGGCGCGCCGTCTTCCTCGATGTTGCGCGCATTGACGACGAGCCGGCCGATGTCGTGATCGCGTGCGACGACCTGGTCGACGATCAGGTCGACCGACGGCATCGGCCGGTCGGTCGGCGTCGGCAGGTTCATCGCGCGGCCGACGAGGTCGTGCTGCGCGCTCTGCGGAATCACGAGCTTCGCGAGCCGCGCATTCAGCACGCCCGCGCCGTTGTGGCCGCCGCCCGGCGCCCACGACAGGTAGCCGGAGACCTGGTTCGACGCGATGTTCGCCTGCCACAGCTCGTCGATGTGCGACGCGCCGATGATCACGTTTTCCCAGTTGCGCTTGAGCAGCTTCAGCGTGCCGAAGTGGAGCGCGAAGCGCTTCGGCGTGAAGCTCGCGACGTCGATGCGCGGCGCGGTTTGCGGTTCCGGCGCGCGCGGCGCGTCGTGCTGCAGCGTGCGGGCCAGCGCGAGCCAGGCGTCGGCATCGAGTTCGTCGACGTCGACGGCGGCGCTCACGCCGTCCTGCGGCAGGTCGGGCATCCGGTGGATGCCCATCGCGCCGCGCACCGCGCGCAGCGGCTGGCCGGGCGTCGCGTCGAGCAGGTAGGTCGCGGCCACGGGGCCGAGCGTCAGGTCGGCATGCTCGAGGCGCTTGCCGCCCGCCTGGGCGGCCGGCTGCAGCGTGAAGCGGAACGGCATCGGCGTGCCGGCCGGTTTCGCGAACGGCGCCGGGAAGTTGAGCGCGACGCCCGTCAGGTCGGAACGCGCGGTGACCGCCGGCAGACGGCCCGGCGCGCCGCGCACGGCGAGCTGGTACGGTGCGTCGCCGACCACGTGCTCGAGCAGCGCCGCGGCCGTGCCGCGCAGGTTCAGGCCGCGCGCGGCGTCGAGCGCGAGCTTGCCGTCGACGTCCACCGCGTACGGGCCGTGCGACTGGAAGTTGCCGTTCGCACGCACCGGGCCGCCGAGGAAGCGCCCCGACAGGCCCTGCAGCGACGCGCCGGTCTCGGAAAAACGCACGCTGCCGCGCAGCGCGGACAGCGGCGGCACGCCATCGGCCGACAGCGTGTTGCCGCCGAACGCGAGTGCGCCTTCGACATGGGTATGCGGATGCGGAACGTGTTGCGGAATCGTGATCTTGAGCGCGAGCGCCGCGGGCCCCTGCGCATCGATCCGCCGGCCGATGTGCCCGCTCATCGCGCCGAGCGAGCTGTTGTCGGCGTAGTCGATCAGGTCCGCGAGCGGGCCTTGCGCATGGCCGTCGATGATGAGCGGCGACTTCGACGGGTTGCCGAGATCGTCGATCCGGCCGGCAACCTTCGTCAGCGCGACGTGTTTGTAGTGCGCGCGCGCGATGTCGAAATGCAGCTTGTTCTGCGCGAGCTCGAACACGCCGTCGATCCCGTCGAGTGCGGGCCAGACGCTCGGCGTGCCGTTCGCGAGCTTGCGCGGCGGGTACGGCGTCGGCTCGAAGCGCCCGCCGGTGAACGGCGCGACGATATGGAACACGCCGGCGTCCGGCTCGTGTTCGAACGGGAATTTCTCGAGCGGGCCGCGGGCGACGATCGACGCGCCCTTGGTCACCTGGCCGTCCTGCAGCGCATGGCCGAGATAGTCGCGCAGGTGCTCGGACATCCCGGTCGGCAGGTAGCGCGGAATGCGCGCCACCGACGCGCGCGCGAAATCCGCGCGCAGGTCGAGCGAGCCGCGGCCGTGGCCGGGGTTCGTGTACGAGCCCGACACCGCGATTTCCGCATCCGGGTTCGCGACGAACAGGTCGGGCAGCGTCACGTCGACGCGCGCGTGCTTTTCGCCCGGCGCCGGCGTGATCACCCATTTCGCGTTGCCGCGCAGCCGGTCGAAGGTGAGGCGCGGCTCGTCGAATTCGCCCGGCACCGTGACCGCCGCGTTGACGGTATCGAAGTGCGCGGCGCCGCCCGTCTCGTTCGCGTCGACGCGGCCCCACAGGTTCTCGACGCCCGGCCAGCCGGCGCGCGGATGGCCGCGCGGCGAGAGGCCGGGAGGCGGCTCCTGCGCGGCGAAGCTGATGCCCTGCAGGTCGCCGAGGAAGCGGTAGCGGACGATCGGCGCGGCGCCGGTGCGACGCTCTTCGTCGGCGAGCTCGGCCCGCGCCGGCTTCGCGCGTTCGACCTCGATGTGATAGTTCGACACCATTCCGCGCGGGTCGAGCTTGATCAGTTCGTTGCGCAGCCGCGCCGGCAGCGGCAGCCCGCGGATGAACTCGCTGAGGATGCCGAGATCGACGCGGTCGCCGACGACGCTCAGCAACTGCCCCTGGTCGGCGGCCGGCACGCGGTAGCGGGCGGTCAGCGTCGACAGCGCGAGCGAGCGGGCGAGCGGCGTGCCGTCCGGCAGCGGCGGCTGGCCGAGCTCCGCGTTGAAGCGCGTCAGGTGCAGCGTGTAGTCGCGGCCGGTGTCGAGCGCCATGTCCCAGCCGAAGCCGACCGTCGGCACGTCGAGGCGCGGCTGGGTCGGCCGCACGCGCAGCACGACGTCGGCGCCCTGCAGGTCGCCGCCGGCGGAGCGCAGGTGGCCGTTCTCGAAAGTCGCCCAGATCGCGTTGTCGATCCGGCCCGCGTGCATCGTGAGCGGGATGTCGAGATAGCGGCCGAGCGTCTGCAGGTCGACGGGGCCGGTCGACAGATATGCGTCGCCGGTCCAGTTCGTCGGCTTGCCGATCGGCGCGAGCGGCTTGTGCCGGAAGCGCGCGCGGAAATCGAGCGGACCGAGCAGCAGGGTGCCGTTCGCGGGCGCCTGCAGCGCGGCCTTGTGCTCGCGGCCGTGGTTGAGCACCGCGAGGCGGATGCCGGACAGCGCGAGCTCCGGTGCGTCGTGCTGCGCGTCGCGCCAGCGCAGCGTGCCGTTGCGCAGCACGATCGCTTCCTGCTTCAGCAGCCAGGTGCTGAACGTGTCGTTGCCGCCATGGGTGGTCGCGACGCCGACGCCCGCGATGCTCAGCGAGCCGTCGGCCGCGCGCGCGACGACGAGGTCCGGATGGTCGACGATCAGGCTCGACAGCGCGGGCGACAGCCGTAGCAGCGACATCCACGACAACGCGGCCGTCGCGTGCGGGACCGACAGCGCGATCTGGCCGTCACGGCCGCGAATGGTGAGGTTGGCGACTTCGACGCCCGGCTGCATGCCGGACCAGTGGGGGGACAGTTTGCCGATCGAAAGCTGCGCGTGGAGCTTGTCGGACACCGCGCGCTCGATGCGCGGGCGAAATTCGTCGATGCGCGGCAGCACCACGTAGCGCAGCCCGAGGAACGCGCCGGCCGCGACGAAGTACGTGCCGATCCCGACCGCCAGCGTCACCCTGAACACGCGACGCAGGACTGGATGATCGTGCTTCGGAGGTCCCGCTTCGGGCTCAGCTAAGGCGGATTCCTGACGGTCGGACATGCGGCGGAAGGGCGGCGATATGGTAGTTTTGCAGACTGACGTTGAAATGTATCACAGGGGTTCGTGCCGGCGGCCGTTGCGGCGGCGCGGCACGGGCTTTCCGGCGCGCGGTTTTCGCGGCGGCGCATCCGCGTCGCGACACCGCGCCGAGTCCACGGGGCCTGTCGGCGGCGGGGCGCGCAAGCGTTCTCCCGCGGCGGCGGGCCTTACCGCCAAGCCCGCTTTTCGATGACCGACGCTTTCGCCCTGATCAGCCCGTCCTACTCCCGCTATATCGCCCGCGCGGTGGCCGCGCGTCCCGCGCTGTCCAACCAGATCGCCGCGTGGGCCGCCGCGCCGCTCGCCCGCGCGCAGCTCGACGCGCGCCTGACCGAACTGCTCGCTTCGCCGGCCGGCGCGGCCGCGCCGGGCGACGAGCAACTGAAGCGCGCGCTGCGGCAGTTGCGTGTCGAGGTGTTCGGCGCGGTCGCGGAGCGCGACCTGCGGGGCGTCGCGAATGTCGCCGAGGTGACGTCCGCGATGACCGATCTCGCCGAGGTGGCCGTGCAGCGCTCGCTCGCGCTGCTGTCGGCCGAACTCGAGGCGATGTACGGCGAGCCGCGCGGCGCCGACGGCCAGCGCGTCGTGCTGGGCGTGGTCGGGATGGGCAAGCTCGGCGGCCGCGAGCTGAACGTGTCGTCCGACATCGACCTGATCTTCGTCTACGAGGACGACGGCGAGACGGCCGGCGGCACGCGCTCGCCGCTGTCCACCCAGGAATACTTCACGCGGCTCGGCCGGCGCCTGATCGGCGTGCTGTCCGAAGTCACGGCCGACGGCTACGTGTTTCGCGTCGACATGCGGCTGCGCCCGAACGGCGATTCGGGGCCGCTCGTGTGCAGCCTCGGGATGCTCGAGGAATATTTCTACGTGCAGGGGCGCGAATGGGAGCGCTACGCGTGGATCAAGGGGCGGCTCGTGTCGGAAGGCGACAGCGACGCGGCGCGGCGGCTCGAGTCGCAGCTCGAATCGATCGTCAAGCCGTTCGTGTACCGCCGCTATCTCGACTTCGGCGTGATCGGCGCGATCCGTTCGCTGCACCAGCAGATTCGCCAGGAAGCCGCGCGCCGCGCGTCGATGCGGCCCGACAAGGCCGACGACATCAAGCTCGGGCGCGGCGGGATCCGCGAGATCGAATTCAGCGCGCAGGTGTTCCAGCTGATCCGCGGCGGCCAGGATGCGGAATTCCGCGTGCGGCCGACGCTGGCGGTGCTGCGCCATGCGCAGGCGCGCGGGCTGATCGGCGAGGACGTGCGCGAGCGCCTGACCGACGCCTACAACTTCCTGCGCACGCTCGAGCATCGGCTGCAGTACCGCGACGACGCGCAGACGCACGCGATGCCGGTCGATCCGAACGAGCGCGCGGCGTTGGCCGCGTCGCTCGGCTTTGCCGACTACGCGGCGCTGATGACGGTGCTCGACGGCTACCGCACCTTCGTCGAGGCGCAGTTCGACCAGATCTTTGCCGACAAGGCGAACGGCGGCCCCTGCGCGGCGGGCGAGGACACCACCGCATCGTGGATCTGGAGCGGGGCGCTCGCCGACGACGGCGAAGACGACACGCTGCGCGCGCGCCTCGACGGCCTCGGCTTCAGCGATCCGGCGACCGTGCTCGCGCGGCTGCGCGCGATCTGGCAGTCGTCGCGCTACGCGGGCCTGCCGGAAAAGAGCCGGCAACGCTTCGACAGCGTTGCGCAGCGCGCGCTCGAGGCCGCGCCGCGGATCGACGCCGCGCGCCGCGACGACACCATCGTGCGGCTGTTCGACCTGCTCGAGACGGTCAGCCGGCGCGGCGTCTATCTCGCGCTGCTGACCGAGTATCCGGCCGCGCTCGATCGCGTGCTGTCGGTGCTCGGCGCGACGCGCTGGGGCGGCGGCTACCTGATCCGTCATCCACAACTGCTCGACGAACTGCTCGACGACGAAGCGATCGCGAGCCCGTTCGACTGGCCGGCGTTCAAGGACGCATTGCGTGCGCGCCTGGCGGCCGCCGACGGCCCCGAGCAGCAGATGGACCTGCTGCGGCATGCGCAGCACGCGGAGGTGTTCCGCATCCTGCTGATCGATCTGGCGGGCCAGCTGTCGGTCGAGCACGTGAGCGATCGTCTGTCGGAGCTCGCCGACGCGGTGCTCGACGTGACGATCGAGGTGGTCTGGTCGCAGCTCGCGAAGCGCCACCGCGACGTGCCGAAGTTCGCGGTGATCGCGTACGGCAAGCTCGGCGGCAAGGAGCTTGGCTACGCGTCGGATCTCGACCTGATCTTCCTGTACGACGACCCCGACGAGCGCTCGGCGGACGTCTACACGACCTTCACGCGACGGCTGATCACGTGGCTCACGACCGCGACCGGCGCGGGCGCGCTGTTCGACATCGACCTGCGGCTGCGGCCGAACGGCGAGGCCGGACTGCTCGTGACCGATCTCGACGCGTTCCGCCGCTACCAGCTGCGCGAGGGAGACGCCGCGAACACCGCGTGGGTGTGGGAGCACCAGGCGCTGACGCGTGCTCGCTACAGCGCGGGCGACACGCAGATCGGCGCGGACTTCGAGGCGATCCGCCAGCAGGTGCTGACGACGCCGCGCGACGGGGCGGTGCTCGCGAAGGAGATCGTCGACATGCGCGGCAAGGTGTTCGCCGGCCACCCGAACCAGACGGACCTGTTCGACCTGAAGCACGATCGCGGCGGGATGGTCGACATCGAATTCATCGTCCAGTACTGGGTGCTGCTGCATGCGTCGAGCGATGCCGAGCTGATCCGCAACACCGGCAATATCGCACTGCTGCGCGAGGTGGCCCGGTTCGGGCTGATGGGCGAGGACGAAGCCGAACGTGTCGGCGCCGCGTACCGCAAGTACCGGAAGCTGCAGCACAAGCTGCGGCTCGACGGGATGGAAAAGGCGCGGGTCGATCCGGCGCTGGTGGCCGACGAACGGGCGGCCGTGACGGCGTTGTGGGAGCGGGTGTTCGGCGCGGTCGAAACGGGTGTTTGAGTCGGGCGTTCGAATCGAGCGTTCGGATTATCGGGGCAGGGCGGGCGCGATCGGGCGGCCGCTGCTGCCGATGAAACAAGACCGGCGCATGCACCGGTCTTGTTTCATTCGCGACCCGGGTGCCCGCGTCAGGCCGCCAGCATTTCCTTCGCGTGCTTGCGCGTCGTCGCGGTGATCTCGAGCCCACCGAGCATGCGGGCGACTTCCTCGACCCGGCTCGCCTTGTCGAGCGGGACGACCGACGAGACGGTGCCGCCGCGGTCGTCGGCACCCTTCGCGACCTGGAAGTGATGGTCGCCGCGCGCGGCGACCTGCGGCAGGTGCGTCACGCACAGTACCTGGCGGTCACGCCCGAGCTGATGCAGCAGGCGGCCGACCACCTCGGCGACGCCGCCGCCGATGCCCGTGTCGACTTCGTCGAAAATCAGCGTCGGCGTCGGGCTGGCGGCGCTCGCGATCACAGCGAGCGCAAGGCTGATCCGTGCGAGTTCGCCGCCCGACGCGACTTTCGCGAGCGGCCGCAGCGGCACGCCGGGGTGTCCGGCGACCCGGAATTCGACCTGCTCGAGCCCGTGCGGGCCGCCGTCGGCGAGCGGCACGAGCGCGACTTCGAAGCTGCCGCCTGCCATCGACAGTTCCTGCATGCCCGCCGTGACGGCCGTGCCGAGCGCCTTCGCGGCCTGCGCGCGCGCCTTCGACAGGTGTTTCGCGTCGGTGAGATAGGCTTCCCATGCCTTGGCCTGCGCGGCTTCGAGCGCGCCGAGATCGGCGGCTGCGTCTAGCGCGGCGAGCTGCGCGCGGCGTGCCGCATGTTCCTCGTGCAGCGTGTCGGGCGGCAGCCGGAACTTGCGGGCGGTCGAGTGCAGCGCGTCGAGGCGCGTCTCGACCTGCGCGAGCCGGGCCGGGTCGAGATCGAGGCGCTGCGCGTAGTGCGACAGCGAATAGACGGCTTCCTGCAGCTGGATCTCGGCCGGTTCGAGCGATGCGAGCGCGTCGCCGAGCCCCGAGTCGTAGTCGGCCAGGCTGCGCAGTTTCGACACGATCGCGCCGAGCTGCGGGAGCATCGCGTCGTCGGCCTCGGACAGCGCGTTGAGCGCACCCTGCACGCCGGCGATCAGGTTCGCCGAATGCGACAGGCGCTTGTGCTCGCTGCCGACTTCGTCCCATTCGCCCGGTTGCGGTGCGAGCTTGTCGAGCTCGGCGAGCTGCCATGCGAGCTTCTCGCGTTCGAGCTGCAGTTCGCGCTCGTGCGCCTTCGCGGCGTCGATCGCCTGCGTCGCGTCGCGCCAGACGCGCCACGCGCGTGCGACGTTCGCGGCATCGGCGACGAGCCCCGCGTGCGTATCGAACAGCTCGCGCTGCGCATCGGGGCGCATCAGCAACTGGTGCGCGTGCTGGCCGTGGATGTCGACCAGCATCTCGCCGAGCTCGCGCAACTGCGCGAGCGTCGCGCTGGTGCCGTTGATGAATGCGCGCGAGCGGCCGTTCGCGTCGATCACGCGGCGCAGCATCACGGTGTCCTCGGCGTCGAACGCGTGTTCGTCGAGCCAGCGCGCGACGCGGTCGTGCGGCGTGAATTCGGCGGTGATGTCGGCGCGGCCGCAGCCGGCGCGCACGACGCTCGCGTCGGCGCGTTCGCCGAGCGCGAGGGCGAGGGCATCGATCAGGATCGATTTGCCGGCGCCGGTTTCGCCGGAAAAGACGGTGAAGCCGCTGTCGAATTCGAGATCGAGCGCGGCGACGATGACGAAGTCGCGAATCGAGAGGTGGCGAAGCATGGTGTCGGGCTCGGGTGCGTCAGGACGCCTTGTCGTCTTCGTTCGATGCGTGTTCGTTCCAGTGCAGCTTCTTGCGCAGCGTCGCGTAATAGCTGTAGCCGACCGGGTGCAGGAACGGCACCGTGTGCTTCGAGCGGCGCACCTCGATCGTGTCGTTCAGCTCCAGTGCGGTAAACGACTGCATGTCGAAGTTCACGTTGACGTCGCGGCCGCCGACGATCTGGATCGCGATCTTCGAATCGTCGGGCAGCACGATCGGCCGGTTCGACAGCGCATGCGGCGCGATCGGCACGAGCACGATGCCCTGGAGTTGCGGGTGCAGGATCGGCCCGGCCGACGACAGCGCGTACGCGGTCGAGCCAGTCGGCGTGGCGACGATCAGGCCGTCCGAACGCTGGTTGTACATGTACCGGCCGTCGACCGACGCACGCAATTCGACCATCCCGGAAAAGCCGCTGCGGTTCACGACGACGTCGTTGAACGCGAGTGCGTGGTAGATCGGTTCGCCGTCGCGCACGATCCGGGCCTCGAGCAGCGAGCGCTCCTCGCGCTCGAACTTGCCCGACAGGATCACCGGGACGCGCGCCTGCATGTCGGCCGCCGCGATGTCCGTGATGAAGCCGAGCCGCCCGTGGTTGATCCCGATCAGCGGTGTCTTGTACGGCGCGAGCTGGCGGCCGATGCCGAGCATCGTGCCGTCGCCGCCGAGCACGACCGCCACGTCCGCGCGCGCGCCGATTTCCGCCGGAGTGAGCGCCGGATAGCCGGAGATGCCGATCTCGCGCGCGGTTTCGGCTTCGAACACGACCTCGAAGCCGAGCTTCGCGATACAGCCAGCCAGCGTGGCGAGCGGCTCGGCGATGCCGGGCGTGTTGCTCCGGCCCACGAGCGCGACAGTATTGAACTGATTACCGGTTTTCATGCCGGCATTACACCATAGCTCGTTGACGAAAAGAACCGGCTGTGTGAAGACGGGGCCGGATCGGTCAGCCCGCGCGACAGTGGCCGCGGCCACTCGCCGTGCTCGCGCGGTTGCGCTAAAATTTTCCACCATGCTAGATCCTCGCGCACGAACCCTCCTGAAAACCCTGATCGAACGGTATATCGCCGACGGTCAGCCGGTCGGCTCGCGCACGTTGTCCCGTTACTCGGGGCTCGAGCTGAGCCCGGCAACGATCCGCAACGTGATGTCCGACCTGGAGGAGCTCGGCCTCGTGTCGAGCCCACACACGTCGGCCGGCCGCGTGCCGACGCCGCGCGGCTATCGCCTGTTCGTCGACACGATGCTGACGGTCGAGGCGCCGATCGATGCCGAGGCCGTCGCGCGCCAGGTGCAGAACACGCTGCAGGCCGGCGAACCGCAGCAGCGGGTGGTGGCCGCCGCGGCGAGCGTGCTGTCCAACCTTTCGCAGTTCGCGGGTGTCGTGCTGACGCCGCGCCGCAGCCACGTGTTCAAGCAGATCGAGTTCATGCGGCTGTCGGACAAGCGCATCCTGCTGATCATCGTCACGCCCGAGGGCGACGTGCAGAACCGGATGCTCGCGACGCCGCGCGACTATTCGCCGTCGCAGCTCACCGAGGCGTCCAACTACATCAATGCGCATTTCGCCGGGCTGTCGTTCGACGAGGTGCGCCGCCGCCTGCGTGACGAGATCGACCAGCTGCGCGGCGACATGACCACGCTGATGCATGCGGCCGTGACGGCCAGCACCGAGGTGCCCGACACCGAGGACACCGTGCTCATTTCCGGCGAGCGCAACCTGCTCGAAGTGGCGGATCTGTCGTCCGACATGGCGCGGCTGCGCAAGCTGTTCGACGTGTTTGACCAAAAGACGGGCCTCCTGCAATTGCTCGACGTGTCGAGCCACGCCCAGGGCGTGCAGATCTTCATCGGCGGCGAATCGACGCTGGTGCCGATCGAGGAAATGAGCGTCGTGACCGCACCCTACGAGGTGAACGGCCAGATCGTCGGCACGCTCGGCGTGATCGGCCCGACCCGCATGGCGTACAACCGCGTGATCCCGATCGTCGACATCACCGCGCGGCTGCTGTCGCTCACGCTGAGCCAGCAATAACCCGAACCGATACCGTTCCGCCATCGTGCCGCGACGCCGCGTGCGCCGCCAGTCGGCCGAACGGCCAGCCGACCCGAGCGAGGCGGCCCGCTATAATTGAGGGCCGTCCGACTGCGTGCCCCGAGCACGTTCCTGCCCATGCGTTTCGATCTTGAACCGCCTTCGAGCGTTGCGGCCGCCCATCGCATCGGCGTGCTGCTGATCAATCTCGGCACGCCCGACGCTCCGACGCCGCGCGCGGTGCGGCGCTATCTGGCCGAATTCCTGTCGGATCCCCGCGTCGTCGAAATCCCGCAGGTCGTCTGGCAGGTGCTGCTGCGCACGCTGATCCTGCCGCTGCGCGGCCGCGCGTCCGCGAAGAAATATGCGGCCGTCTGGATGCCCGAGGGCTCGCCGCTGCGCGTGTATACCGAGCGCCAGACCGAAGGCGTGCGCCACCTGCTCGCATCGAACGACTACCAGGTGACGGTCGACTATGCGATGCGCTACGGCAGCCCGGGCATTGCGCAGGCACTCGCGCAGTTCAAGCGCGCGGGCGTCGAGCGCGTGCTGCTGATGCCGATGTATCCGCAATATTCGGCGTCCACCACCGCGACCGCGTTCGATGCCGCATTCGCCGCGCTCGCGCGGATGCGCAACCAGCCGGAAGTGCGCACGGTGCGGCAATATGCCGACCATCCCGCCTACATCCATGCGCTCGCCGAGCAGGTGCGCCAGTACTGGGCGCAGCACGGCCGGCCCGACTTCGCGGCCGGCGACAAGCTCGTGCTGAGCTTTCACGGGGTGCCGAAACGCACGCTCGACCTGGGCGACCCCTATCATGAACAGTGCCAGCAGACGGGCGCGCTGCTGATGGCCGCGCTCGGGCTGTCGACGCTCGAGTGCCGCGTGACGTTCCAGTCACGCTTCGGCAAGGCCGAGTGGCTGCAGCCGTACACGGCGCCGACGCTGCGCGAACTCGGTGAGGCCGGCGTGCGGCGAGCGGACGTGTTCTGTCCCGGTTTTACGGCCGATTGTCTGGAGACGATCGAGGAGATCGGGATGGAGGTACGCGACGAATTCATCGCGGGCGGCGGTCAGGCCTTCCACCGGATTCCGTGCCTGAACGGCGCGCCCGCGTGGATCGGCGCGGTGGGCGAGATCGTCGCCGAGAATCTGCAGGGCTGGCCGGTGAAGGCCGCGCAGCCCGAAACGGTGAGTTGAGCGCGATGAACTACAAGATTTCGACGGAACCCGGTGCGAAGCTGCGCATCGACAAATGGCTATGGGCAGCGCGCTTCTTCAAGACGCGCTCGCTCGCGTCCGACGCGGTCGACAAGGGCCACGTGAAGATCGGCGGCGCGGCGGTCAAGCCGGCGAAGGACGTGCGCGTCGGCGACGAGGTCGAGATTGCGATCGACGGTGTCGTCTGGCACATTGCCGTGCTGGGCATTTGCGACGTGCGCGGGCCCGCGAGCATCGCGCAGACGCTTTACGAGGAAACGGAAGCGGGGCGCGTCGCGCGGCTCGCCGAACTGGAGCGGCGCCGCACGTATCGCGAGCCGGCGGCGGAACTGCACGGCCGGCCGACCAAGCGCGACCGGCGCATCATCGACAGATTTTCTGGTGGGAGCTGAACATCTGGTCGAACGTCGCCCGCGCGCTTCCGTATTCGGTCGTGCGGTCGGTCACGGCTCCGGACAGGCAGATGGTGGTGGTGCCGGCAATCAGTACCAGCGCGACCACCGATATGGCAAAGGTCAGTTTCACGGTACTCGCCTCGATGGGACGGTGAATGCAGCGCCAGGTGGATGTCAGGCGGCGGTAAGCTAGGGTAAACGCGCTTTCTCGACGCTTGAGTGGAGTGTAGTGCAGCCCCCTGTGCCGGGCTAGTACTTGCCTGGTAAGCGTTGTTACAGGCCGTTTCGTCCAATCTGGCGACAAATGCGCGCAATCGGGCGACGCGCAGCGCGGTTGTTTCGCGGTATTGGCGAATGCCGGCGAATAACCCTCTTGAAATCGCAGTTTTCGCCCTTATTTGCACCAACAATGTGCGGTGCCGCCGGCATACGGTCCGGCGGTTGCCGATTTGGCTTCAACCTCTAATCGACTTTCAGCGACATGGAAAACACGCAAGAGAACCCGTCTACCCAATCGGCCGAAGACATCGGCAGCGAGAAGCAGGCGGCGCAAGGCGCTGCTCCCGCCGCCGAAGCAGCCGACGCGGCGCTCGCGGAGGCTCAAGCCAAGGTCGCCGAGCTGCAGGAGAGCTTCCTCCGGGCGAAGGCCGAGACCGAGAACGTCCGCCGCCGTGCGCAGGAAGATGTCTCGAAGGCGCACAAGTTTGCGATCGAAGGCTTCGCGGAGCACCTGCTGCCCGTGCTGGACAGCCTCGAGGCCGCCGTCAGCGACACGTCCGGCGACATCACGAAGGTGCGCGAAGGCGTCGAGCTGACGCTGCGCCAGTTGACGAGCGCGCTCGAGAAGGGCCGCGTCGTCGCGATCAACCCGGTCGGCGAGAAGTTCGATCCGCACCAGCACCAGGCGATTTCGATGGTGCCGGCCGATCAGGAGCCGAATACCGTCGTGACCGTCCTCCAAAAGGGCTACACGATCGCGGACCGCGTGCTGCGCCCGGCGCTCGTCACGGTCGCCCAGCCGAAGTAAGGCTGCCGCGATGGTTCCCGCCGGCGTCGATCCGGCCGCGTTCGAAGCGTTCGACATGCAGGCGCTGGCGGCCGACACGTTCGACGCCGGGATCGCCGGCGCCGGCGATGCGCTCGCGGTGATGTTCTTCTGGGGCGTCGACTGCTTCAACTGCGAGATCGCGAAGAAGGCGATGCTCGCCCAGCCGGACGCGATCCGCGCGCTGGACCTGAAGTGGTTCCATTGCAACGTGTACGAACATCATGAGCTGGGGCGCCGCTTCGGCCTGCACGGCGTGCCGACGTGGGTCTTTTTCCACCGCGGCAAGCGGCTCGGCCGCGCGACCGGCTGGCATGGCCTCGCGCAGTTCCAGGCGGCGGTGTCGGCGGCGCGCGCGAAGATCGCAGCGGCGGCCGGCGCGCCGTCGGACCGCGACGATGGTCCGCACGATCCAGCTACCGGCGTCGATTGAAAAAATTTAATATCCGCATCGCTCGGCGGGTCTTGAAAACGGATCGGCCGGACGCATTTCGGGAACAGAGTTGAATTCTGGCGCGCGAAACTGCCCAAAAACGCGGGGTTTCGCGCAGCAAACAGGCATTTCTGGAGATTAGGAAAAATGGGAAAGATCATCGGTATTGACCTCGGCACCACGAACTCGTGCGTCGCCATCATGGAAGGCAACCAGGTCAAGGTCATCGAGAACTCGGAAGGCACGCGCACGACGCCGTCGATCATCGCCTACATGGACGACAACGAAGTGCTCGTCGGCGCACCGGCCAAGCGTCAGTCCGTGACCAACCCGAAGAACACGCTGTTCGCGGTGAAGCGCCTGATCGGCCGCCGTTTCGAAGAGAAGGAAGTCCAGAAGGACATCGGCCTGATGCCGTACGCGATCATCAAGGCCGACAACGGCGACGCATGGGTCGAAGCGCACGGCGAGAAGCTGGCGCCGCCGCAGGTTTCGGCGGAAGTGCTGCGCAAGATGAAGAAGACGGCCGAAGACTACCTCGGCGAGCCGGTCACGGAAGCCGTGATCACGGTGCCGGCATACTTCAACGACAGCCAGCGTCAGGCAACCAAGGACGCCGGTCGTATCGCGGGCCTCGAAGTCAAGCGGATCATCAACGAGCCGACGGCGGCCGCGCTCGCGTTCGGCCTCGACAAGGCCGAGAAGGGCGACCGCAAGATCGCCGTGTATGACCTCGGCGGCGGCACGTTCGACGTGTCGATCATCGAGATCGCGGACGTCGACGGCGAAATGCAGTTCGAAGTGCTGTCGACCAACGGCGACACGTTCCTCGGCGGCGAGGACTTCGACCAGCGCATCATCGATTACATCATCGGCGAGTTCAAGAAGGAGCAGGGCGTCGACCTGTCGAAGGACGTGCTCGCGCTGCAGCGCCTGAAGGAAGCCGCTGAAAAGGCGAAGATCGAGCTGTCGTCGAGCCAGCAGACCGAAATCAACCTGCCGTACATCACGGCAGACGCATCGGGTCCGAAGCACTTGAACCTGAAGATCACCCGCGCGAAGCTGGAAGCGCTGGTCGAGGATCTGGTCGAGCGCACGATCGAACCGTGCCGCATCGCGATCAAGGACGCCGGTGTCAAGGTGTCGGACATCGACGACGTGATCCTGGTCGGCGGCCAGACCCGCATGCCGAAGGTGCAGGAGAAGGTGAAGGAGTTCTTCGGCAAGGATCCGCGCCGTGACGTGAACCCGGACGAAGCCGTCGCAGTCGGCGCGGCGATCCAGGGCCAGGTCCTGTCGGGCGACCGCAAGGACGTCCTGCTGCTCGACGTGACCCCGCTGTCGCTCGGCATCGAGACGCTCGGCGGCGTGATGACGAAGATGATCAACAAGAACACGACGATCCCGACGAAGCACGCACAGGTGTATTCGACGGCGGACGACAACCAGTCGGCCGTGACGATCAAGGTGTTCCAGGGCGAACGCGAGATGGCGGCAGGCAACAAGCTGCTCGGCGAGTTCAACCTCGAAGGCATCCCGCCGTCGCCGCGCGGCGTGCCGCAGATCGAAGTGACCTTCGACATCGACGCGAACGGCATCCTGCACGTCGGCGCGAAGGACAAGGCGACCGGCAAGGAAAACAAGATCACGATCAAGGCGAACTCGGGCCTGTCCGACGCTGAAATCGACCAGATGATCAAGGACGCGGAAGCGAACGCAGCGGAAGACCACAAGCTGCGCGAGCTGGCCGATTCGCGCAACCAGGGCGACGCGCTGGTCCACAGCACGAAGAAGGCGCTCACCGAGTACGGCGACAAGCTGGACGCGGGCGAGAAGGAAAAGATCGAAGCGGCGCTGAAGTCGCTCGAGGACGTGCTGAAGGATACGTCGGCCGACAAGGCGGCGATCGACGCGAAGGTCGAGGAACTCGGTCAGGCTTCGCAGAAGCTCGGCGAAAAGATGTACGCCGACATGCAGGCGCAGCAGGCCGGTGCGGCCGGCGCGGCGGGTGCAGCGGAAGGCGCGGCCCACGCGGGCGGTGCGCAGCAGGCTGCGGACGACGTCGTCGACGCCGAGTTCAAGGAAGTGAAGAAGGACTAAGCCGGGTTGCCATGGCACCGCACGCCGCGCGCGACACGCGCGCGGCGCGGCTGAACAGCGGTCTGTCTTTCCTTCCGGATGGCCGGATCGACTCCACGCCTGGCGGGCTTCGCGGCCCTCCGGGCACATTTGTTTTTTGGCGGGTGCTGCGCGAGCCGTCCGCGGACGGCGCAGCGCCAGACGAGTCGAGAGACTTTACTGCGGGCGAAAGGAGCCGCCGCGTGCGTGACGCGCGACGGCACAGCGAATCGATATGGCGAAACGGGATTACTACGAGGTTCTGGGCGTCGCGAAGAATGCGAGCGACGACGAAATCAAGAAGGCGTATCGCAAGCTTGCGATGAAGTATCACCCTGACCGCAATCCGGACAGCAAGGATGCGGAAGAGCATTTCAAGGAAGCGAAGGAAGCCTATGAAATGCTGTCGGACGACCAGAAGCGCGCGGCGTACGATCAGTACGGCCACGCGGGCGTCGATCCGAACATGGGTGGTGCGGGCGGACAGGGTTTCGGCGGCTTCGCGGATGCGTTCGGCGACATCTTCGGCGACATCTTCGGTCAGGCCGCGGGCGGTGCCGCGCGTGGCGGCCGCGGCGGTCCGCAGGTGTATCGCGGTGCCGACCTGCGCTACAGCATGGAAATCACGCTCGAGCAGGCCGCGCACGGCTACGACACGCAGATCCGCGTGCCGAGCTGGGTGTCGTGCGAAGTCTGTCACGGGTCGGGCGCGAAGCCCGGCACGAAGCCGGAAACCTGCCCGACTTGCCACGGCCAGGGCACGGTGCGCATGTCGCAGGGTTTCTTCAGCATCCAGCAGACCTGCCCGAAGTGTCACGGCACCGGCACCTACATTCCCGAACCGTGCGCGCACTGCCACGGGTCGGGCAAGGTGAAGGAAACCAAGACGCTCGAAGTGAAGATCCCGGCCGGCATCGACGACGGGATGCGGATCCGCTCGGCCGGCAACGGCGAGCCGGGCATCAACGGCGGGCCGCCGGGCGACCTGTACGTCGAGATCCACATCAAGCCGCACTCGGTGTTCGAGCGCGACGGCGACGATCTCCACTGCCAGATGCCGATTCCGTTCACGACCGCCGCACTCGGCGGCGAGATCGAGGTGCCGACGCTGGCCGGCCGTGCGACGTTCCCGGTGCCGGAAGGCACGCAGTCGGGCAAGACGTTCCGCCTGCGCGGCAAGGGGATCAAGGGTCTGCGTTCGAGCATCGCGGGCGATCTGTACGTACACGTGCAGGTCGAGACGCCCGTGAAGCTGACCGACCAGCAGCGCGACCTGCTCAAGCAGTTCGAGAAGTCGCTGGCCGAGGGCGGTGCGCGTCACAGCCCGCAGAGCAAGAGCTGGTTCGACCGGGTGAAGAGCTTCTTCGAGTAACGGCATGACTGAAGGCAACGAGAGCGCGTCGTTCGCGCTCTTGGACGATTGCGACTCGACCGCGTCCGCGCGGTCGAGTCGTTTGTATTCCGGTTTCGTGCGCGAACGCGTGTGCACGGATCCGGCACGGCTCGACGAGCTCGATGCGGCAGTGGCGCAGGATCTGCGCGACGGGCTGCATGCGGTCGTCGTCGGCGATTACGAATTCGGACGCAACCTCGAAAGAGCGCAGCCGGGCCATGCCCCGCTGCGCTTTTTGCTGTATGCGCGCTGCGAGCGCCTGTCGCGCGACGAAGTCGACGCGTGGCTCGCGCAGCAGGACGGCGGCGGCCCGCCGTCGATCGCGGGCGTCGCGCATGTCGCGAAGAGCGTGTCGCGCGACGCGTTCGACGCGGCGATCGCCGCGGTGCACGACGCGCTGCGCGCGGGCGATTCGTACCAGATCAACTACACGTACCGGCTGAATTTCGACATGTTCGGCACGCCGCTCGCGCTGTACCGGCGCCTGCGCGCGCGTCAGCCCGTGCGTTATGGCGCGCTGATCGCGCTGCCCGACGGTGCGTGGGTCGTGTCGTGCTCGCCGGAGCTGTTCGTCGAGAAGCACGGCGACGTGCTGCGCGCGCGGCCGATGAAAGGCACGGCGCCGCGCTCGGCCGATCCGCGCGACGACGCGGCGGCCGCCGCGTTCCTCGCGAACGATCCGAAGAACCGCGCGGAAAACGTGATGATCGTCGACCTGCTGCGCAACGACGTGTCGCGGATCGCGCGCACGGGCACGGTCAGGGTGCCGGCGCTGTTCTCGGTCGAGCCGTACGCGTCGGTATGGCAGATGACGTCGACGGTCGAGGCCGGCTGGCGCGACGGCACCACGTTCGCGCAGATGCTGCGCGCGCTGTTTCCGTGCGGATCGATCACCGGTGCGCCGAAGCACAAGACGATGGAACTGATCGACGCGATCGAATCGACGCCGCGCAGGCTCTATACGGGCGCGATCGGCTGGCTCGACGCACCGACGGAACGCGCATCGGCAGGCGATGCGTCGCCCGACGAGGCGGCCGGCTGCGGCGATTTCTGCCTGTCGGTCGCGATCCGGACGCTGACGCTCGAGCCGGTCGATGTCGATGCCGCCGCAACGATCGACACGCGTGACGCGGCAACGGCCGCCGCCGGCCGGCGGCGCGGCACGATGGGTGTTGGCGCGGGCATCGTGCTCGACAGCGTCGCCGCCGACGAATATGCGGAGTGCGAATTGAAAGCGCGATTCCTGACCGACGCCGATCCAGGCTTCCAGTTGTTCGAAACCACCGCCGCGACGCGTGCGGACGGCATCCGGCATCTCAAGCGCCATCTCGCGCGGCTGCAGCGCAGCGCGGATGCATTCGGCTTCCGCCTCGACGCCGATGCGTTGCGCCGCGAGATCGACGCGCGCTGCGCGGCGCTCGACGGCGACGGTCCGTACCGGATGAAGCTCGCGCTCGCGAAGGATGGCACGGTCGACATCACGGCCGCGACGCTGAAACCGCTGCCCGCCGGGCCGGTCGGCGTGATGCTCGCATCCGCGCACGGCTTCGCACCGACCCGCACGGACGACGCGCTGCTGCTGCACAAGACGACGCGCCGCGCCGAATACGACCGCGCATGGCAGGCGGCGGAGGCGCTTGGCGGCTTCGACATGCTGTTCGTCAACGAGCGCGGCGAGGTGACGGAAGGCGGGCGTTCGAACCTGTTCGTGAAGCTCGGCGGCCGGTGGGTGACCCCGCCGCTGTCGAGCGGCGTGCTGCCGGGCGTGATGCGCGGCGTGCTGCTCGACGACCGCACATTCGGCGCCGAGGAGCGCGTCGTCACGCTCGACGATCTGGCGCGCGCCGAGGCGCTGCTGCTGACCAATGCACTGCGCGGCGCGCTCGATGCGGTATTGAAATGACGCGATGAACGACGGGGCCGCGTGCCGGAAGAACCGGCACCGCTGACCTTCGGCAACACGGCATCCAAAGAAAAAGCGCGGCGCCCCGCAAAGGGTGCCGCGCTTTTTTCGTATCGAACGGGCGCCGGCCGCGCGTCAGAACGAGTGTTCAGGGCCCGGGAACGTGCCGTCCTTCACCGCGCTCACGTACGCCTCGACGGCCGCCTGGATGTTCGGCTGGCCCTGCATGAAATCCTTCACGAAACGCGGGCGCTTGCCGGGGAAAATACCGAGCATGTCGTGCAGCACCAGCACCTGGCCCGAGCATTCGAGGCCCGCGCCGATGCCGATCGTCGGGATCTTCAGCATGTGCGTGACTTCGGACGCGACGAGCGTCGGCACCGCTTCGAGCACCACGAGCTGCGCGCCCGCGTCCTCGACCGCGCGCGCATCGCGCAGCAGCTGCGCGGCGCCGGCTTCCGTGCGGCCCTGCACCTTGAAGCCGCCGAACGCGTGAACCGACTGCGGCGTGAGGCCGAGGTGCGCGCACACCGGCACCGAGCGTTCGACGAGGAAGCGGATCGTGTCGGCGAGCCATTCGCCGCCTTCGAGCTTGACCATCTGCGCGCCGGCGCGCATCAGCGAGACCGCGTTTGCGAACGCCTCTGCCGGCGTGCCGTACGTGCCGAACGGCAGATCGGCAACGACGAGCGCGCGCGGCTGCGCACGCGCGACGCATGCGGTGTGGTACGCGATGTCGTCGATCGACACGGGGAGCGTGGTGGTGTGGCCCTGCAGCACGTTGCCGAGCGAGTCGCCGATCAGCAGCACGTCGGTGCCGGCGCGATCGAGCAGCGCGGAAAAGCTCGCGTCGTAGCAGGTGAGCATCGCGATCTTCTCGCCGGCTTCGCGCATTGCCTGCAGCTTGGGCACAGTGACGGCAGGCCGGCTCGATTCCTGGAGATAGGTCATGGGAAATCCGGTTCGATGGGGGAGGAACGACGGGCGAGGACGCGTCAGCGCGCCGTTTCGCCCTTGACGAAGAATTCCTTGCGGCCGCGCATCGTGTCGATGCGCTCGATCAGCAGCGCGAGGTCTTCGGGGGAGTCTTGCGGGTTCAGGTGTTCGGCTGCGACCGTGAGCACCGGCGTGCGGTCGTAGTGATAGAAGAATTCGTTGTACGCATCGACCAGCGAGCGCAGGTACGCGTCGCTGATCTGCAGCTCCATCGGCAGCCCGCGCTTCTGGATGCGCGAGAACAGCACTTCGGGGCTCGCCTGCAGGTAGACGACGAGATCGGGCGCGGGGGCCTGCGGGACGTCGAGGTGCGTCGCGATCGACCGGTACAACTGCCATTCGTCTTCCGGCAGGTTCAGCCGCGCGAAGATGTCGTTCTTCTGCGGCATGAAATCGGCGACGACGGGCCGGCCCGTATCGAGCGCGCCGATCAGTTCGCGCGCCTGCTGCGCGCGCTGCAGCGCGAACGACAGCTGCGCGGGCAGCGCGTAGCGCGCGGTGTCGCGATAGAAGCGTTCGAGGAACGGGTTGTCCTGCGGGCGCTCGAGCAGCGTCTGCATCGACCAGCGCTCGGCGAACAGGCGCGCGAGCGTCGTCTTGCCGACGCCGATCGGCCCTTCGATCACCAGATAGCGATGCGGGGCGCGCAGGTCGGGCGCGGTGACGGTCAGCGGAGTGATGTTCATCGGCAGCGGTTCTTGTCGGCGTCAGCGCCGGCGGCAAGGGCCTTCTGCATCAGGCACTGACAGGTCTGCACCTTCTCGACGCGCTGATCCGCGACGGAGGCGAGGTACGCATCGGCGCGGCCGCGCGCGGGGATGTCGAGCGCGGGCTCGATCTCGACGAGCGGCACGAGCGCGAATGCGCGATCGGTGAGGCGCGGATGCGGGACGATCAGGTCGGGTTCGTCGATCGAATCCGTGCCGAACAGCAGAATGTCGAGGTCGAGCGTGCGCGGCGCGTTGCGATACGGGCGCTCGCGCCCGAAGTGATGTTCGATCTTCTGGCAGAGCGCGAGCAACTCACGGGCCGACAGCGTCGTGTCGAGCTTGACGACGCAATTGTAGTAATCGTCGCCGCCCGCTTCGAAGGGCGCCGTGCGATACAGGCTCGATTTGCCGAGGATCGAGATGGTGCGCTGCTGCGCGAGGCACACCACCGCGTCCTTCAGGGTCTGGCGCGCATCGCCGAGATTCGCCCCCAGTCCGATATATGCAACCGTCATGGCATCACTTCCTACGTCGTTCGCCGGCGAGCGCGTCAGTCGTCGGAACCGCCCGCGGTGTCCGGCGCCTGCTCGGCGGCGCCTTCGCCCGGCTTGCGATTTCGCGCACCGCCGCGGCGGCGCCGCTTGCGGGGCGATTTTTCCTTCGAGCCGCCCTGCGTGAGGAGTGCCTCGCGCGCGGCCGCGTCGCCTTCGATGAAATCCGTCCACCACTGTCCGACTTCCGCATCGAGCTCGCCGGATTCGCAGCGTAACAGGAGGAAATCATACCCCGCTCTAAACCTTTGGTGTTCCAGCAGCCGCATCGCGCTGCGGCCCGAGCGTTTTTCGAGGCGCAGCTGCAGGCCCCAGATCTCGCGCATGTCGGCCGAGTAGCGCTTGTGGATCGCGAGTTTCTCGGTCTGCATGTCGATCACGTCGTCCATCGCGCGATGGAGCGCCGGCACCGGGAATTCGCCTTCCGCCGAGTATTGCTCGAAGCGCTGGCGCATGTCGTGCCACAGCAGCGTCGCGAACAGGAAGCCCGGCGACACCGTCTTGCCGGCGCGCACGCGCGCGTCGGTGTTGTTCAGCGCGAGCGTGATGAACTTCTCGCCCTGCGGTTGTTCGAGCACGACGTCGAGGAGCGGCAGCAGCCCATGGTGCAGGCCTTCCTTGCGCAGCTGCTTCAGGCATGCGAGCGCGTGGCCCGACAGCAGCAGCTTCAGCATTTCGTCGAACAGGCGCGCGGCCGGCACGTTGTTGATCAGGTCGGCGAGCGCGTTGATCGGCTCGCGCGTGTGCGGCTCGATCTCGAAGCCGAGCTTCGCCGCGAAACGCACGACGCGCAGCATCCGCACCGGATCCTCGCGATAGCGCGTGGCTGGGTCGCCGATCATCCGCAGCAGACGGGCGCGCATGTCGGCCATCCCGTCGTGGTAGTCGAGCACCGTCTGCGTCGACGGGTCGTAATACATCGCGTTGATCGTGAAGTCGCGGCGCGCGGCGTCTTCGTGCTGTTCGCCCCACACGTTGTCGCGCAGCACGCGGCCGCTGGCGTCCACCGCATGCGTGCGGCGATCGAGTTCGTCGCGCTTCAGGCGCTTCGGCGGCTCGGCCGCGGCGGCTTCGGGCGGGGCGTCGACCAGGGCGCGGAACGTCGACACCTCGATCAGTTCCTGGCCGAACTGCACGTGGACGATCTGGAAGCGGCGGCCGATCAGGCGCGCGCGGCGGAACAGGCGCTGCACCTCGGTCGGCGTCGCGTCGGTCGCGACGTCGAAGTCCTTCGGTGCGATGCCGAGCAGCAGGTCGCGCACCGCGCCGCCGACGATGAACGCGCGAAAGCCCGCCTGCTGCAGCGTGTCGGTCACGCGTACGGCATTGCGCGAGATCAGCGACGGATCGATCTGATGCACGCTGGCCGGCACGACGGTCGGTTCGTGATTGCTGCGCGGCTTCCTGGCGGTGCTGCCGCGGCTACCCTTCGCGGGGCGCTGGGCAGGGGCCGTGTCGGCGGCGGGCGCCTCGACGGGCGACGTTTGTTCGGCGCCGTCCTGGCCGAGCAGCTTGCGAATGAATTTTTTGATCACGACGTTCAGAAGAGATCGAGGATGCGCCAGCCGCGGTCGCTTGCATGCGCACGCAGCGTGTCGTCGGGGTTGGTCGCGATCGGGTCGGTGACTTTCTCGAGCAACGGGATGTCGTTGTGCGAGTCGCTGTAGAAGTAGCTGTGTTCGAAGTCGTCCCAGTGCTTGCCGAGCGACGCGAGCCACGCTTCGGTGCGCACGATCTTGCCTTCGCGATAGCTCGGCGTGCCGGTCGGCCGGCCCGTGTACGGCGAGTCGGGGTGCCCGTCGGTCGTTTCGACCTCGCACGCGATCAGCGTGTCGACGCCGAACGCGGTCGCGATCGGACGCGTGATGAACTCGTTGGTCGCGGTCACGACGCAGCACAGGTCGCCGGCATCGATATGCTTGCGCACGAGTTCGAGCGCGGCGGGCGTCATCGCGGGGCGGATCACCTCGTGCATGTACTGCTCGTGCCATTCGGCGAGCTGCGCGCGCGAGTACTTCGCGAGCGGCGTGAGCATCGCGCACAGGTACGCATGGATGTCGAGCTTGCCGGCCTTGTAGTCGGCGAAGAACTGATCGTTCTGACGCGAGAAGCTTTCCGCGTCGACGATGCCGAGCTTCACCATGAAGCGGCCCCATTCGTGGTCGCTATCGGTCGGGATCAGCGTGTGATCGAGGTCAAAGAGTGCCAGATTAGTCATGGATGCGCATTTTACTCGAAGCGGTTCGGGCCTGTGCCCGGTGGTGCGATGTCGTCGCCGGGGCGGGCCAGCATCCGGCGCAGCAGGGGCAGCGTGACGGCGCGCTTCTGCTCGAGCGAGAAGCGGTCGAGCGCGTCGAGCAACGCCATCAGGCTCGGCATGTCGCGGCGGAAATGGGTCAGCAGGTAGGCGGCGATGTCGTCGGTGAGCGCGATCCCGCGCTCCTTCGCCGCGAGCTTCAGCACGGCGATCTTGCCGGCATCGGACGGCGGCGACAGGTGAAACACGAGCCCCCAGCCGAGGCGCGTGCGCAGATCCTCGCGCACGTCGAGCGCGAGCGGCGCCGCGGGGCCCGCCGCGACGAACGCGCTCGACGGGTGCGCGCGGACCTCGTTGAACAGGTTGAACAGCGCGACCTGCTGCGTGTCGCTCATCCGGTCGCAGTCGTCGATCGCGTAGATGCCGATGCGCGGGTCGAACGTGAATGCGCCGAGCGGGCTTTGCGGCGTCAGGTAGCGCGCGTAGCCGTACGACGCGTCGCTCACGAGCGCCTGCAGCAGGTGGGTGCGGCCGCTGCCGGGCTCGCCCCAGATATAGAACGACCGGTCCGGCACGGGCCCTGCCGCGAGCGCGAGGTCGAGCTTCTGGAGCCGCGAGATGAGCTCGTCGTTCTCTTCATTCATGATGAAGTTGTCGAACGTGGCGGGCGGCGGCGTGCCGAGATCGAGCGTCAGTTGACGGGACACAACAGTCACAATGCGGGTCGGTTGATGAAACGCGCGCCGTACGCCGGGCACGCGCGGGGGGCTGCTCCGGTGCCTGCACACGCGGCCGCACGCACGGCGGCGCGCGGGTTTCGGCGCGGCTCGCGTGGCGATGAAAACGGGGACGTGTCGACCAAGATGCAATCCCTGACGATTCGGTGCTGGGAATTCCGGCCAACGGGCCGGCTTCGGGTAAAATCGCATTTTACCGACCTTCTCGCATTCCCCCATGAATCCTCCGAAATCCGCTCCCGACGCTCAGGGTCTGTCCTACCGTGACGCAGGCGTCGACATCGACGCAGGCGACGCGCTCATCGACAAGATCAAGCCTTTTGCGAAGAAAACCCTGCGCGACGGCGTGCTCGGCGGCATCGGCGGGTTCGGCGCGCTGTTCGAAGTGCCGAAGAAGTACAAGGAGCCCGTGCTCGTGTCGGGCACCGACGGCGTGGGCACCAAGCTCAAGCTGGCCTTTCATCTGAACAAACACGACACCGTCGGCCAGGACCTGGTGGCGATGAGCGTGAACGACATCCTCGTGCAGGGTGCCGAGCCGCTGTTCTTCCTCGACTACTTCGCGTGCGGCAAGCTCGATGTCGACACGGCCGCAACGGTCGTCAAGGGCATCGCGCACGGCTGCGAACTGTCGGGCTGCGCGCTGATCGGCGGCGAGACGGCCGAAATGCCGGGCATGTACCCGGACGGCGAATACGATCTGGCCGGTTTCGCGGTCGGCGCGGTCGAGAAGAGCAAGATCATCGACGGCAGCACGATCGCCGAAGGCGACGTGGTGCTCGGCCTTGCCTCGAGCGGCATCCACTCGAACGGCTTCTCGCTCGTGCGCAAGATCATCGAGCGCGCGAACCCCGACCTGTCCGCCGATTTCCACGGCCGTTCGCTGGCCGACACGCTGATGGCGCCCACGCGCATCTACGTGAAGCCGCTGCTCGCGCTGATGCAGAAGCTGTCGGTGAAGGGCATGGCCCACATCACCGGTGGCGGCCTCGTCGAGAACATTCCGCGCGTGCTGCGCGAAGGCCTCACGGCCGAGCTCGACCAGAACGCGTGGCCGCTGCCGCCGCTGTTCAAGTGGCTGCAGGAGCACGGCGGCGTCGCCGACGCCGAAATGCACCGCGTGTTCAACTGCGGGATCGGGATGGCCGTGATCGTCGCGGCGGCCGATGCCGACGCTGCGATCGCCGACCTGACGGCCGCCGGCGAGCAGGTATGGAAGATCGGCACCGTGCGTGCAAGCCGTGAAGGCGAGGCGCAGACGGTCGTGGTCTGACGCACCGCACGCAAGATGCAGCAAGGAAAGCCGCCCGGAGTCGATCCGGGCGGCTTTTTTTTCGGTTCTTCGAGGATTCCCGGGGGACGCGACGCGAATCTCCGGGGAGAAGGACTCCCCGTCCGGATACCCTTAAGCCCGACGCTCGATGACCTTGATGGCGTTGTTGATGCTTCCAGCCATGGCCAGTTCAGCCATCAACCGAAGCCGAAGCGGATGATGAAGCTGCGTGTGCCAGCGTCACTGCCTGTTCGCGCGCAGCCTCTCTGCCCGCGTGATCGACTTCAGGTCCAAACAGCGTTTTCTCGACGATGATCGATTCGATGTCGGTGATACCGATGAAGCGCAGCCACGCTTCAAGAAACGGCCGCTGAAAGTCGAACGACTCGGCGGGCGTGCTCGATTGCCTCGAATAGTCGAGGCCTCTCGCGTAGATCACGACTGCTTTCTTGCCGTTCAGCAATCCCGCTAACCCACGCTCGTCGAATGAGAAGAGCAGGCCGCGGTGGGACACGGCGTCGATGAAATGCTTGAGCTTGTAGGGGATGGAGAAATTCCACAGCGGCACGGAGAACAGCAGCGTATCCGCGTCGTGCATCCGCTGCGCGAGCTGCCGGAAACCTGCCCACGCTTGTTGCTGGCCTTCACTGAGCGGCGTGCCGCTCAAGTCCGCGTATTTGGCATCGAGCGCATCGCCGTCGAGTTCCGGCAATGGCGTCGCCCAGAGGTCGAGCACGTCGACCCGATGCTCCGGATGCGCGTCGCGCCAGGCTTCCAGATACGCGTGCGCAACGTCGCGTGATGCGGACCGCGACTTGCGCGGAGAAGATTCGATATGCAGCAAGGTCGACATGGAACGGCTCCTGACGGGTTGACGGCCCTCATCAGAACATAGTTCGATTCGAAATATAAACGAAGTATCATCGCGCTATTCAGTAGCATTCGCACTGTATTGTGGGACATCTCATGTTCGATACCGTTTTGTTGCGCTCTTTCGTGGCCGTCGTCCAGGAAGGCGGATTCACGCATGCCGCGGCCCGTCTGAATCTGACGCAGTCCGCCGTCAGCGCGCATCTTCGGCGCCTGGAAAAACAGATCGGCCGTGACCTGCTCGTGCGCACCACGCGCTCGGTCACGCTCACGGTGGACGGGGAACTGCTGCTGGGTTACGCGCGCGCCATCCTCGCGCTCAATCAGGACGCTCGGGCGCAACTGCTGCGCGAACCGAGTGCGGGCACGATCCGCGTGGGTCTGTCGGAAGACCTCGCCAATGTCAGGCTGATGCATGTGATGCAGGCGTTTGCCGCGCGGTACCCGCGCATCGCGTTCAGCATCAGAGTCGGTATCCCGGGAGAATTGCTCCAGGCGCTGGATCACGGCGAGCTGGATGTGGTGATGGGTGGACGCTGCCACGGCGGGCCCACCGGACGCGTGCTGTGGCGCGAGCCGCTTGTGTGGGCCGGTGCGGATTGGGCGCCGCTCACGCCGGGTGTACCGGTGCCGATTGCGCTTCTGCCGGAACCCTGCCCGTATCGTGAGGCCTCGCTGGCAGCATTGGCCCGCGCGGGCGTGGATTACCGGATCGTGCTCGTGTGCCCGAGCGGCGCAGGCCTGTGCGCCGCCGCGCACGCGGGCTTTGCGGTGACGCCAATCGTGCATACACAACTGGCGCATGGCTTGCGTGCGATCCCACCGGATGCCGGCCTGCCGGCCCTGCCCGATGTCGAGTTCACGATGTTTGCGGCCCCGGGCGCGTCGGACCGGGTTGTTGATGAACTGGGCAACGCGATCGTGCTGGCATTCGCGCACAACGGATGACCGCGGTCATCGCGGCGACAGAGCCGGGATCTTCGCGGCCAGAGGCACACGCATCGTCATCGGTTCACGAAATTCCGCGAAGAGCTTCTTTCCGGGGCAGGGGCGATGCGGGCCGATGGGGCTCCGTTAGCGATCCTCGATACGGCCGTCCAGCACGCGCTCGAGCGCATCGACCGCGCGGTCGGTCGAATCCGGCGCGACGCAGTCGACGACGATCCGCTCCGGCATCGCGCGCAGCCAAGTGATCTGCCGTTTGCACAGCTGGCGCGTCGCGAAGATGCCTTTGTCGCGCATGGTCCGGTAATCGGTGTCGCCGTCGAGGAATTCCCATGCCTGTCGGTAGCCGACGCAGCGCATCGACGGCAGGCCGAGATGCAGATCCTCGCGGCGGCGCAGCCGTTCGACTTCGTCGATGAAGCCCGCGTCGAGCATCGCGTCGAAACGTTGCGCGATGCGCGCGTGCAGCACCGCGCGGTCCGACGGCTCGAGCGCCACCGGGACGAAGCGGTACGCGGCGGCGGCATCGTCCGCGCGGCGCGGCGCGGCGAGCAGCGCCGACATCGGCTGCCCGCTCAGCAGGAACACTTCGAGCGCGCGCTGGATCCGCTGCGAATCGTTCGGCGCGAGCCGTGCGGCCGTCGCCGGGTCGACCTGCGCGAGCCGCGCATGGAGTGCCGGCCAGCCGTCGCGCGCGGCGTCGGCATCGAGCTCGGCGCGCACGGCCGGATCGGCGGTCGGCAGATCGTTGAGGCCCTGCGTCAGCGCCTTGTAGTACAGCATCGTGCCGCCCGCGAGCAGCGGCGTGCGGCCGCGCGCGGCGATCTCGCCGATCACGCGCAGCGCGTCCGCGCGGAATTCGGCCGCCGAATAGGCGTCGGCCGGGTCGATGATGTCGATCAGGTGGTGCGGCACGCTCGCGCGCTCGTCGCGCGTCGGTTTCGCGGTGCCGATATCCATGTCGCGGTAGACGAGCGCCGAATCGACGCTGACGATCTCGATCGGACGGCGCGCGGCAAGCGCCAGCGCCGCGGCCGTCTTGCCCGATGCGGTGGGGCCGAGCAGGCAGGCGATCGTCGTTGGGCGGGACTGCGGTGAAGCGTTCATTGGCCGCGCATGAAGAGACGGTCGAGATCGTTCAGCGTGAGCTGATACCACGTCGGCCGGCCGTGATTGCACTGGTCCGCGCGTTCGGTCGCTTCCATCTGGCGCAGCAGCGCGTTCATCTCGTCGAGCGTCAGGCGCCGGTTCGCGCGCACCGCGTGGTGACACGCGAGCGTGCCGAGCAGCTCGTGCTGGCGCTCGGTGAGCACGCGCGAGCCGCCGAACGCGTGCAGGTCGGCGAGCACCGCGCGCGCGAGCGACTGCAAGTCGGCGTCCTTCAGCAGCGCGGGCACCGCGCGGATCGCGAGCGTCGTCGGCGACAGCACCGCGAGGTCGAAGCCGAGCGATTCGAGCGTGTCGCGTTCTTCCTCGACCGTGCCGATCTCGACCGGCGTCGCCGTCATCGATATCGGCAGCAGCAGCGATTGCACCGCGACCGTGCGGTCGGCGAGCGCGTTCTTGAACTGTTCGTAGAGGATCCGTTCGTGCGCCGCGTGCATGTCGACGATCACGAGGCCGTGCGCGTTCTGCGCGAGCACGTAAATCCCGTGGATCTGGCCGAGCGCGAAGCCGAGCGGCTGCTCGTCGTGTACGGCGGCGCCAAGCGACGACGCGGCGAAGCCCGGCAGCGGCGCGACTGGCGCATTGGCCGCATCGGCCGAATCGCGGGCGACGATCGTCGTGCCGTCCGGTGTGCCCGCACCCGTGTCCTTGCGGCCGAACAGCGCATCGTAGAGCGCGAGCGGTTGCGCGACCGGCAGCGTGCCCTGCGTCATGCGCGCCTGGCGCATCCACGTGTTGCCCGACGACGATGACGGCGGCGACGAGAAGCCGCTACCGCCCGTGCCGGTGGCCGCGCCCTGGCCGAGCGGCGTATTCAGGAACGACGCGGGGCCGCTCGGCGCCGGCGAGAGTTGCGCGGCATGGCCGCCCGCGGTGGTTTCCGGCGACGCGCCCGCGTGGCGCGCGAGTGCGCGCTGCACCGCGTGGAAAACGTACTGGTGGATCGAGCGCGAATCGCGGAACCGCACCTCGATCTTCGACGGATGCACGTTGACGTCGACGGCTTCCGGCGGCAGGTCGAGGAACAGCACGTACGACGGGTAGCGATCGCCGTGGAGGACGTCCTCGTACGCCGCGCGCACCGCGTGCGTGAGCAACTTGTCGCGCACGAAGCGGCCGTTGACGAAGAAGTATTGCTGGTCGGCGCGGCCGCGGCTCGCGGTCGGCAGGCCCGCGCAGCCGTAGACGGCGAGCGGCCCGGCCTGCTCGTCGAGCGGCAGGTGCGCGGTCGCGAAGCCGTCGCCGAGAATCTTCGCGACCCGCAGTGCGGGCTCGGTCGCGTTCCAGTGCTCGACGGCCTTGCCGTTGTGCAGCACCGAGATCGCGACGTCCGGCCGCGCGAGCGCCGCGCGGCGGATCATTTCGAGGCAGTGGCCGAACTCGGTCTGCTCGCTTTTCAGGAACTTGCGGCGCGCGGGCGTGTTGAAGTACAGCTCACGCACCTCGATCGTCGTGCCGACCGCGCCGGCGGCCGGCGACAGCGCGCCCGTGGTCGAGTCGATCTTCGTCGCATGCGCGACGTCGGCCGTGCGGCTCGTGATCGACATTTCGGCGACCGACGCGATCGACGCGAGGGCTTCGCCGCGAAAACCCAGCGTCGCGACCGCCTCGAGCTCCTCGAGCGAGCGGATCTTGCTCGTCGCGTGACGCATCAGCGCGAGCGGCAGTTCGTCGGGCGGGATTCCGCAGCCGTCGTCGGTGATCGAGATGCGCTTGACGCCGCCTTCCTCGAGCACGATGCGCAGCGTCGTCGCGCCGGCGTCCATCGCGTTTTCGAGCAGTTCCTTGACGACCGACGCCGGGCGTTCGACGACCTCGCCGGCCGCGATCTGGCTGATCAGCTGGTCGGGCAGGGGCTGGATCGCGCGCAGCGGGCGCGGAGCAGGGGCGGGCGCGGCGCCCGCGGCCGTTTCGGTGATTTCGGACATGGCCGAATTATAGCGAGGCGGCGGGGGCGTGCCGGGCCGCGGCCGGTTACGTTTTTTCACGGAGCCTTAAGGTAGTTTCGGTATGATGGCTCCGTTCCGCGCGCCGCCTTGTCCGGCGGGCACTTCCGCTTTTTCGGCCGTTCCGGCCCTTTCGCCTTCGAGGAATCGCATTTGGATACGCTGCTTCATTTCGTCAACCTGGTCCTGCATATCGACGCGTTCCTCGGCGACTTCATCCGGCAGTACGGTGCGTGGGTGTATCTGGTGCTGTTCCTGATCGTGTTCTGCGAGACGGGGCTCGTCGTGCTGCCGTTCCTGCCGGGCGATTCGCTGCTGTTCATCGGCGGCGCGTTCGCGGCGACGGGCGACATGAACGTCGGCGGGCTGATCGTGCTGCTGCTGGTCGCGGCAATTGCCGGCAATACCGTCAACTACCTGATCGGCCGCTGGATCGGGCCGAAGGTGTTCAATACGCATATCCCGGTGCTCGAGCGTTTCCTCGATCGCGCGGCGCTGCAGAAGACCCACACGTTCTACGACAAGCACGGCGGCAAGACGATCGTGCTCGCGCGCTTCATCCCGGTCGTGCGCACGTTCGCGCCGTTCGTCGCCGGCGCGTCGTCGATGAGCGTCGCGCGCTTCCAGCTGTTCAACGTGATCGGCGCGCTGGTCTGGGTGCTGCTGCTGGTGCTGCTCGGCTACTTCTTCGGCAATATTCCGTTCATCCGCCAGTATCTGAACGTGATCGTGCTGGCCGGGATCGGTGCGGCGATCGTGCCGGTTGCGCTGGGCGCGCTGTGGAAGCTGGTGCGCGGGCGGCGATCGGGCGATACGCCGAACACGGGCGGCCACTGAGCCGAACGTTTTCGCTTCGGCGCAATAAAAAAGCGTGGCGGCTGCCACGCTTTTTTTTCGTCCGTGCGGTCCGGCCGATTGCCGAGTGGCGGTATCGGCCGTTCCGGCTGCTCGACGCAGGCCGCTTCAGCCAGAATCCGGCGGGCCGTCGGGCGCCATCGTTCCATCAGGTCGTGCGATGAAAGATCGGCGTTTCGGGCGTCGGGTATTGCGCGTCGCGGAACGTCTCGAGAATCGCGCGATTGGTATCGCAGTACACCTGCCAGTAGTTCTCCGGCTGCGTCGACGGACGCACGAACAGCAGCGGGCCTTCCGGCGTGAACTGCAGCACGCCGACGTCCGGCGCCGGCTGAGGCAGCACGTTCGGGATCTGCTGGATCTGCGACTTCAGGCGGTTGATCGCATCGACCGCATCCACGCCGTTCGCGATCTTGGCGGTCAGGTCGACGCGGCGATGCGGCGTCGCGCTGTAGTTCGAGATGTTGTCCGAGAAGATCTTGTTGTTGCCGACGATCGTCACGATGTTGTCGGCGGTGATGATCGTCGTGCCGAACAGACCGAGTTCCTTCACCGTGCCGGTGACGCCGCCCGCGCTGACCACGTCGCCGATCTTGAACGGCCGCAGCACCTGCATGAACACGCCGGCGGCGAAGTGGGCGAGCAGGCCGCCCCAGGCGGTGCCGATCGCGAGGCCGAGGCCGGCGAGCAGCGCGGCGAACGACGTGGTCTGCACGCCGAAGATCTGCAGGATCGCGAGGATCAGCAGGATCGTCAGCAGCACGCTGACGACGGAGGTCAGATAGTCGGTGAGCGTGGGGTCGACCTTGCCGCTGCGGCGCACGACCTTGCCGAGCAGGCGCGTGGCGATGCGGATCGCCCAGCGGCCGACGAACCACAACACGATCGCGGCGAGGAGATTGAGGCCAAAGTCGAGGCCGCGGGTCATCAGGAATTGCTGGGCGGATTCCAGGTTCGGCATGAGGGCTCCAAGACGGGTTTAAAGAACGGCCTGCGGCCGATATTCGTCGCACGGTTATAACCGACCTGTGAGACCGAGACAACCGTCGCGCCTGCCTGGACGCCGGTATCGAAAACGTTTCAATCAGCGCGACGCACGCCGTTTGCCGCGACACGGGCATTGTTAATTCCGGAGTGCAATCGGAGTTAATTACCGCTTATTACCGTGAGATCGCAGATGCGGACTGATCCTATGGTTTTCGGACTGAATTCGGACATGTCCTACTTCCATGCGATAATGCCGGCGTTTGGGAAACCTGCGCTGTAAGTTGCGAGAACCTGAGCGGACAGTGCGATTGCCGGAGCGGGATCGACCACCCCGATAACAGGCGCAGACGGCCGGCTGGCAAGGCCGGGCGCGGTTTTAAGACGTGCCGTCGTTTCGGTTATTTCCCATGAATTTCTGAAGTTCGTTCGCCATCGAGCCTGAATCCGTGGCGGAAATTGACATGCAGTAACCATTTCTTCTGCTGTCACAGAGGGTGGGTTTGTTGCTTTTTCGGTCGCCAATGGCCGAAAGAATGCAAATTTAAGTGAAGAATTTTTGAGAGGTCGATGGCCTGATCGAGCCAATCGACTGATGAAAAAGCGGCCGGGTGTTCGGGGGGATGCGTTGATTGAACGCCCGGGAAATGACGCTGGCAAATCAATAGTAAAAAGTCTTGACCTCAAGATCCATGAAAAAGAGTTTATTGGCAATCTCCGTCCTTGCCGCTTTGGCGCTTTCGGGGTGTGGGACCTATCCGGATTGGATACCCGCTTCCGGTGCGTCTCGCCAGAAGGTGCAGCAGGCACCCGAGACCGGCGGGCGCATCGAAGGTATTCAACTGGTGGACGTCAACGACACGTTGGCGAGGAAGCTTGCCGATAGCAAGAAGCTGGGCCAGTTCGCGACCATCTTTCCGAGTGCGGTTACCAATAACTACTTGATCGGCCCGGGCGACGTCATCGAGGTGACGATCTGGGAGGCGCCGCCGGCGATGCTGTTCAGCACGCTGGCGCCCGCGCAGCCGATGACGACGGCCACGGCCAATAGCGTCACGTTGCCCAACCAGATGGTGGCCTCGGACGGCACGATCACCATCCCGTTCGCGGGGCGGATCGCCGTCAAGGGGCGGACGACCGAGCAGATCGAGGCGAGCATCGTCAGCCATCTCAAGGGCAAGGCGAATCTGCCGCAGGTGCTCGTCAGCGTCACCAAGAACAATGCGTCGAACATCACGGTCGTGGGTGAGGTCAACACGAGCGCACTGATGCCGTTGACCCCGAAGGGCGAGCGTCTGCTCGATGCGCTGGCATTCGCCGGCGGCGTGAAGCAGTCGGTCAACCGCATGGCCGTGCAGCTTTCGCGAGGCAGTGTCACTGCAACGATGCCGCTCGATTCGGTCATTCGCGATCCGCGCCAGAACATCGTGCTCAAGCCGGGCGATGTCGTGACGGCGCTCTTCCAGTCGCAAAGCTTCTCGGTGTTGGGCGCGACGGGCAAGAACGACGAGATTCCGTTCGAGGCGCAAGGCATTTCGCTGGCCCAGGCGCTCGCGCGTTCGGGCGGTCTCAACGACAACCGTGCCGACGCGCGTGGCGTGTTCGTGTTCCGGTTCGAAGACGCGAAGCTGGTCGATGCGCAGGACAAGACGGTGCGGGCTGTCAATGGCACGGTGCCGGTGGTCTACGAGATCAACCTGCGGGATCCCGCCGCGTTCTTCGTGACGCAGAATTTCCCGATTCAGAATCATGACGTGATTTACGTCTCGAACTCGCCCGAGGTCGAGTTCAAGAAGTTCCTGACGCTCGTCGTGATGGTGGCCAGCCCGACGGCGACCATTAACCGGGAACTGGAGTAAGACGCGATGTCGGCAAAGGTGCGTACTCCGTTCGAGGTCACGGTCTCCGTCTGGAGAGCCATGTTCCTGCGCGAGGCGCTGGATCGGTTGTTCGAGGCGCGTGCGGCGTGGTTGTGGTTGCTGATGGAGCCCGTGATCTATATCGCGATACACGCTTTCGGATATACGACTTTCCGGATCCACGAAGTCGGAGGAATTGCGATAACGATGTGGATCATCGCGGGATTCATTGGCTTCCTGCTCTGGCGGCGCACGTGGATTCAGGTGTTGCACGGGATCGATTGCAACTACGCATTCTTTGTTTACCGGCAGGTAAAGCCGTTTGACGCGGCGATCGTGAGAGCGGTGCTGGAGCTTTTTTTGATGGTCCCGATCTCGATCATCATAATCGCGGCGGCGCTTGCTACGGGGCGCGTGATAACACCTGACCTGCTCAATCCGATTTTGCTTCCGGCGGATCCGCTATTGGCTATCGCCAGTCTTCTGGGGTTGTGGTTGTTTGGCTTGGGGCTCGGCCTGGTAACGTCGGTGGCGATGAATTTCGTCCCTGAAGTGGATCACATTTTCAAGCTGTTTTATTTGCCGCTTTATTACATTTCCGGGGCTTTGTTTCCGATCATGTCGATACCGAATCCATATCGGGACATTCTGCTGATCAACCCGGTCGTGCATGGTCTGGAACTGGTGCGGACCGGTTTTTTGCCGTCGTATCACACGGCACCCGGAATCAGTCTGACTTATCTCTATGGGTGGGCTCTTGGCGCCATGTTATTGGGACTGGCGCTTTACCGTCGCTTTTCTAATAAGTTGGTGACGCGATGATCTGCATCGAGGACGTCCACAAGCGTTACATGACCGAGCACGGCGTCGGGAAATGGGTGCTGCGCGGGATTGACATGACGATCCCGCCAAAACAAAGCGTTGCACTGATCGGCGTGAACGGAGCAGGGAAGTCGACGTTGTTGCGCATCATCGGTGGCGTCGACCATCCCACCAAGGGGCGCGTCGAGCGGCTGTGCCGTGTGTCCTGGCCGATGGGAGCGGGCGGGCTGGAGGGAACGCTGACCGGACGGCAGAACGCAAAATTCGTCTGCCGGATTCACGGTCGACAGGACGAACTTCGGGATCGGCTCGCCTTTATTCAGGATTTCGCCGAGCTGGGCGAGGCTTTCGACAGACCGGTTCAAACCTATTCGTCGGGGATGAGATCGCGCTTGCAATTTGCATTGTCGCTCGCATTCGACTTCGACGTATATATATCAGATGAGGTCACGGCTGCGGGGGACGCGAAGTTCCGAAAAAAAGCTGCTGACGCATTCAAGGGAAAAACAAGTCAGGCGAGCGTGATCATGGTTTCTCATGATGAAAGCACGCTTCGGCAGTTCTGTCAGTCCGGAATTTGGATAAACGAAGGTCGCGCTTCCTGGTTCGATGATCTCGACGAGGCATTGCGAGCGTACAAGGAAAGTATTTTTGCATGAAAAAGCAGCTATCCATTGGGGAAGAGGGCGGCGTCGCTCGGCTAGTGGCCATTTTCCGAAGGGCCAAGGATGTCGTGTGCTCTGTCAGGATTTTTAGGCTGGTTATCAAGCTGATTTTTATTTACGCCGTGCTGTCCATTCCGTACTGGTTGTTGATTGCGTCTGATCGTTACGTGTCCGAGGCTAACGTCATCATTCAGACAACCGATCAAATCGGTAATCCGGGCGTGGACGTATCTGCAATCGTCCCGGGTGCCGGTGGCCCGAATCGTGCCGATCAGTTGCTGCTGCGGGAGTATCTCTTGTCGCTCGATATGCTCAAGAAGCTTGATGCTTCTCTGGATTTGCGCTCGCATTTCAGCAACTGGCGCCGGGATCCCATTTCACGGATGTGGTTCAAGAATGCACCGACCGAATGGTTCTATCAGTATTGGTTGTCGCGCGTCGACGTTCAGTACGATGACTATAGCGGGGTATTGCATATTCGAGCGCAGGCATACGATCCCGATATGTCGCAGGCGATCGTCAAACTGATGGTTCGCGAGGGCGAGGCCCACATGAATCAGATCGGTCATCAACTGGCGCAATCGCAAGTCGACTTCCTGTCGAGGCAAGTGACCGCAGCGCACGACCGGCTTCTGGATGCAACGCATACCGTAATCGACTTTCAGAACCGCAAAGGCCTGGTCGCTCCGCAGGCAACGGTGGAGAGTCTGAACGCGATCATCGACAAGCTCGAAGCGCAAAAGACCGATGTTCAGACTCAGCTGTCGGCACTGCCGGCATCCCTGAGTCCGAATCAGCCTACGGTCGTGATGCTCAGGAATACGCTCAATGCGCTTGAGCAGCAGATCGCGCAGAAGCGCGCCGAACTTGCTTCTCCGTCGAGGAAAACGCTCAACTACACCGTCGAGGAGTTCCAGCGCCTCCAAATGCAGGTTGGATTCGCTCAGGATCTGTACAAGACGGCCTTGTCCGCATTGGAGAAGGGGCGAATGGATGCTGCGCGGACCTTGAAAATGGTTTCGATCATTCAGACGCCGACCAAGCCGGGTTATCCGACGGAGCCGGGGCGGCTCTACAACGCCTTTGTCACGTTGCTGGTTGCGGCCGCGCTGGCCGGAGTGGTGAAGCTGCTGGAAAGCATCATCATGGATCACGTGGATTGAGATCGGGGACGGCGATGAGAACCTTGATCGTGCTCGGAACGCGACCGGAAGCGATAAAGATGGCGCCGTTGGTCAACGTGCTGAAGAAGGATCCGGAGATCGAAACGAAAGTCTGCGTGACTGCGCAGCATCGGCAGATGCTCGACTCGATGCTCGGGTTCTTTCGTGTTCGTCCCGACTACGATCTGGACGTCATGGCACCCGATCAATCCCTTCTGGGGATGACGAGCAAGGCATTGGCAGGCCTTGATTCCGTGTTGAGCGATGCTCGTCCGGACCTCGTACTGGTACAGGGCGACACGTCGACGACGCTCGCCGCCGCGCTATCGGCACATTATCGGCAAATCTGCGTGGGTCACGTGGAGGCAGGACTGCGCACCGGGAATTTGTCGGCTCCGTGGCCGGAGGAGGCGAATCGACGTCTTACGAGCGTTCTGGCGAAGTATCACTTCGCTCCGACATCGTCTGCGCGTGACAATCTTTTGCGAGAGGGTGTTTCGGAAGATCGCATCCACATCACGGGCAATACGGTTGTCGATGCCCTGTTGGAAACCGTGGCCGGCATGCGCGAGGATGGCGCTCAGCGCAAAGCGCTGGATACCCGATTCGCCTTCCTCAATCCGGAAAAGCGCTTGATTCTTGTGACTGGCCATCGCCGGGAAAATCTGGGCGAAGGGCACGAGGCCGTTTGTCTCGCGCTGCTGGAAATTGCGCAGCGGGGCGACGTCGAAATCGTTTTCCCGGTGCACCTCAATCCCAAGGTCAAGCAGCCGGTACATCGACTTCTTGCAAATGCTCCTGGCGTGTTCCTGATCGAACCGCAGGATTACCTGCCGTTCGTTTACTTGATGAACCGGGCAGCACTGGTCATTACGGATTCCGGTGGCATTCAGGAAGAAGCACCGGCCTTGGGCAAGCCGGTACTTGTGACACGCGAGACGACGGAACGCCCCGAAGCCGTTGCGGCCGGTACGGCAAAGATCGTCGGGACCGATTCAGCCACGATAGTTGCGGAAGCAACCAGATTGCTCGACGACCCGGCGAGCTATGCCGCGATGGCGCGAGCGGCGAATCCGTATGGGGACGGCAAGGCTGCGCAACGCATCCGCGATATTCTAGTGAGTACACGTTGAACACCATTTCAATCATCGGTCTCGGCTATATCGGCTTGCCGACCGCAACGCTATTCGCTTCACGCAAACTGCGGGTGATTGGCGTCGATGTATCGCCGTACGTCGTCGATACGATCAACCGTGGCGATATCCACATCGTCGAGCCTGAACTGGACATCCTGGTTCAGGCAGCGGTGGGCGCCGGCTATCTGAGAGCGGCTGCGCACGCCGAGCCGGCGGATGCATTCGTCATTGCCGTACCGACGCCGTTGACACCGGATCACCGGCCCGATTTGAACTGCATCGAGTCGGCGGCGAAGTCGATCGCTCCCGTGCTTTCCAAAGGCAACCTCGTCATTCTCGAATCGACGTCGCCGGTTGGCACGACGGAAATGCTGGCCAACTGGCTGGCAGAGATGCGCCCCGATCTCAGTTTTCCGCAGCAGGTGGGTGACGAATCCGATATTCGAATTGCCTACTGTCCTGAACGGGTTCTCCCCGGGCGCATCGTCCATGAGCTGGTCGTCAACGATCGTGTGATCGGCGGTATGACGCGTGGATGTTCCGACGCAGCCGTCGCACTCTACAAGTCATTTGTGCAGGGTGATTGCATTGTCACGGACGTGCGCACCGCGGAAATGTGCAAGCTGACCGAGAACAGCTTTCGTGATGTCAACATTGCTTTTGCCAACGAGCTTTCGATGATCTGCGACAAGCAGGGAATCGATGTCTGGGAACTCATCAAGCTGGCAAATCGGCATCCTCGCGTGAATATCCTGCAACCCAGTTGTGGGGTGGGCGGGCACTGCATCGCCGTCGATCCGTGGTTCATCGTGGACAGCGCGCCGGATGAATCGACGTTGATCCAGGCCGCTCGTCACGTCAACGACGCCAAGCCGCAGTGGGTCATTCGCAGGGTGAACGAGGCCATTGTCGAGATGACGACGTCCGGCGCCACGCGTGGCGATATCCGCATCGCGTGCCTGGGCGTTACATACAAGGCGGATATCGACGATTTGCGCGAAAGTCCGGCGCTACAAATCGCCGGGATTCTTGCCGAAAGCCATCCCGGCAAGATCATGATAGTTGAGCCGAATCTCGAAGAAATGCCGGAACACTTGGCGACTTCGGGAATGAATCTGGTGACGCTTGATGAGGCACTTTCGCGAGCCGACATATTGGTTTTGCTGGTTGATCACACTGAATTCAAAAGTGTGAAACCTGACCGGATCGATGGAAAGGTACTCATCGATACACGTGGCATTTGGAAGGGCATAAAACAATGATCGAACAAGAAAATTCGACCATCCGGGTCAATGTTGAATCTCGTCTCGAGGCAATGAAAGAGGAGAACGAGATTCTGCTATTGCAGCTTCATCAGGTGCAGGAAGAACTCGAACACCGTTATCGGCAGGAGAGAGCTGCAGAAGACGAGTGGTCGAGCGGGGCATTGGGAAATCGCGGATCGAGCGCGAGCAAGGTCGATGACGAGTTGCACAATGCCTTGGCCGAAAATCAGCGCTTGCGTGCGTTGGTGAACGCACAGAGAAAGGTCCATCGGCTTGAGAGGGAAAACGCCCTGAATATCAAGCTCGGGAATCTTTTGATTCAAGGCGTCGATTCGCCGAAGACGCTGTTCTCCGTACCTGGCGCACTTGGGAGGATCTGGCGCAACTATCGTCGCCAGTCGCCCCCCGAAGTGCTCGGCGGGAAGGACTTTACGAAGGTCATTGCCGCGTATGGTGCCGGAGGCTTCGAGGCGGTGGAAAAGCTGATGGCTCGCGACTCGATTTCTCCGGTCACTCGGGCGAACGGCTATACGACGCTCGGGCGTCATCTGATGAATAGCGATCGCGCCGGCGCGGCAGAGGCGGCGCGACGAGCGTACGCGTTGGAGCCGAAGTCCTTTCGACTGAAATGGCTCGCCTTCAGGCTTCATGAGGCGGGCAGTCTCGTCGAAGCGGAAGCCTTGCTGGACATCCTGCCATCGGATACCAAATTCAGCGATTCGGAGGCTCGCCAAGCCAGCCAGTTGCGCCATGAAGCCAAGCAAGCTCGCCAACGCGAAGCGAAGCAGGGTGCCGGATTTTCCGAGCGTCGGGACGAGATCGAGAAGCAACTGGCCAGTCTGGCTCGAGCGCGTGACGAGAGCGCGCAGTTGCTTGCCGAACGCACGCGCGAGGTCGAGGCGCTGACGCGGGTCAATGCGCAACTGATGCAGGAAAAGTCCGCGTTGGTAAAGCATCAGGAAACGGCGCTGAAGCATTCTGGCGCCCGAGATCAGGAAGTCGATGCGCTTAAACAGGCCAACGCGCGCCTCGAGCGGGAAAAATCTGATCTCGAACGAACGAAATCTGACCTCGAGCGAGAAAAATCCGAACTTGTGGCTCGTCACGAAAATGCTGTCAGACAGGTCGCCGAGCGTACGCGGGAAGTTGAAACCCTGAAGCAGGCCGAAATGAGACTGGGGCAAGAGCGCTCCGAACTCGTCGAGCAGCACGAGAGAAACGTCGAGCATGTCGGCGAACTCTGTCAGGACGTCACCGACCTGACGGAGGCAAAAACTCAACTGGAAGAAGAACTTCTTGCCTCGATCGCAATGCACGAGGAGGTGATCGAGCAGTTGATCGCTTGTAGCCTGGAAGTCGAGTCGATGAAGCAGGCGTGGGCGCAACTGGAACAGGAGAAGTTGTCGGCGTTGGCGCAACACGACGAGATCAGCGCTCAGGTGGTCGAGCGTACAAGGCAGGTCGGAGCGCTGGAGCGGGTCGTGATGCACCTCAAACAGGAAAAGGTGGCACTGGAGGGGCGGCATGAGGCGACGCTCAGGCAGTCGACCGAGCAGGCGCGGCGCGTCGTGGATCTCGAGCGGATGGTCGCGCGGCTGGAGCACGAAGTAAGGGGGCTGACCACGCGGCATCAAGCGGAGATTGCGACGCAGGTGGCCGAACGCGCGCGCGAGGTCGATGTTCTTGCGGAGGACCGGGCACGTCTCGAGCGCGAAAATCTGGCGCTGGTCGCGCAATACGACGACGTCGTCAGGCATGCGATCGATCGCGATCGTGAAATCGAACTGCTCACGCAAGTCAAAGCAGAACTGGAACAACAAAACTCGGCATTGACCACCCAACTCGAAGGTGTCAGCGAGCATGCGGCCGAGCGCTCGCGTGAGCTCGATGCGCTGAAGCAAGCCAATGCCGTATCCGAGCGTGAGCGGCAGACGTTGGTGGCGCGGTATGAGGATGCCGTCAAACAGGAGGGCGAACGCAGACGAGAGATCGAACTTCTGGTTGCAGCCAAAAAGCAGCTGGAAAGTGAAAAGTCGACCTTGATGAGTCAGCATGGCGAGTCCTCCCGACTGGTGACGGAGCACATCGAGCACATCAACGCGTTACAACAGCAGCTCGAAAATCAGCAGGAGAGCGATGCGGAGTTGAAGGCGCGTCAGAGGATGGTGCAGGAAGAAATGATTCGCGCGGAAGCACAGCTTGAGCTGATCAAGGACATCCTGCTTCGAGAGCCAGAGCTATGAGAAAGAAGTCGGTGAACTTGCGCTACAGGGCACTGGCAAGTCAACGTGTGCGGCCGAGCGAAATCGTCGAGATTCGGTCCGAGCAGACCGTCGTGCCTTACGACGAAAATCTGCTCGAACGAGCACGTACCCAGTGGCAGTTTGGCGATTGGCAAAGCCTCGCCCGACTGGAGCGCGCCACCCTGCAACACCATCCCGAGCGTGCAAAGCTGGCCTTGCTCGCGGCATCGGGGCGTCTGCAGCTCGGACGATTCGCCGAGGCCAAACTCTATGTGCGTCTCGCTCGGGACTGGGGCGTCAGCGAGCGTCATCTTTGTCAGATTCTCGTCGCCGGCGTGCACAACAGTCTGGGACGTGCCGCCGTCGTAGCAGGGAGCTTCCCCCGGGCATTGAAACATTTCGAGTCGTCGATCAGGGTCGGCGCGCCCGGGTCGGACAAGGTGTTGTTGACCAAAGCGCGAATCAGTCAACAATGTCAGGAGCTTGGCATGACGTCGACCCATCTCGAAAGCGACGCAAGCGCGGCATTGCGCGGACTGGCTCATTCGAGTTCCGCTTTCGACGTTGTCACGCTGTCAAAGCTCCATCTCGGTGATGCGTGGGCAGGTAACACCATCAATACCGTTATTTTCAGGCATCACGGGATACTGACCCATCTGGACTGGCAGGTTACTGCGTTCTATGTCGATTCACGGACGCTGCGCATTGTTCGGCGCAATCTGAAGACGGATGCGATCGAGAGCCATGACGTAGAAGGTTCGTACGATCTGAACGACGCGCACAATAGTATTAGCCTCGGCGTTGACCGGAATGGTCATATCCACCTGTGCTACGGGCATCACGCTACGCGATTGCGTTATCGCCGAAGCATCACGGCCAATGACATTAACGAGTGGACGGATGAGCTTCCGATGACGGGCACGTCCGAAGAACGGGTGACCTATCCGACCTTCATTCAGCCGCATCATGGATTTCCGCTCGTCCTGCTTTATCGTGACGGCGTGCACGATAGCGGAAACGCTCGCCTCAAGGCGTACGACGAAGAGACCAAGCGCTGGACGGATCGCCCCTTGCCGATTCTCAGCGGCAGTGAGTCGAAGCCCTGGACGAGCAACGCTTACTGGAACCATCCGGCCATCGGCAACGACGGAAGCTTGCATCTCAGCTTCGTATGGCGCACGCATACGCTCGGTGACGACGATCTCATCAACAATGTGAATATCGGATATGCATGTTCATTCGATAATGGTGCCAGTTGGCAGACGTCAAAGGGGCGAGACTATCAACTTCCGATCACCCAGGTTAATGCTGAAATAATTTGCCCGATCTCGCCCGGAAGTAATTTGATCAATCAGTGCAGCATGGCATTGGACAGCCGAAACCGTCCGCATATTGTTTTCTATGCGGACGATTCGGATGGCATTCCGCAGTATCAGCATTTGTACTTCGATGGCGCGAAGTGGCGGCATCAGACCATTTCTGCGCGCACTCAGCCTTTTGCATTGCGAGGGAAGGGGACGCTGCAAATTCCGATAAGTCGCCCGGAAGTGGTCATCGATCGATTCGACAATGTATATGTCATCGCTCGCGGAGATCATAGCCGCGGTCGAATGGCCGCGACTTTGCTTGCGGCACCCGATTACATGTGGTCGGAGAAAAACACGCGATTCATTCTGGATGAGGATCTCGGCTTTGCCGAGCCAATCATCGATCGAACTCGCTGGGAAAATGAGAGTGTTCTCAGCCTGTTGTTGCAGCGTAACGAGCAGCCGGCGCATGACCTTGACTGCCAGGTTGTGAGCTCTGCAGTCACGTTGTTGGACATCAAATTCACAAATAACTAAATGTGATGAACAAGAATATGAAAACGCCTCTCGCACTTGGCAACGAATACATGCGTTCGGGGAAGTACGAAGACGCCATTCGGAAATATGCCGAGGTGTTGATCACCACGCCCGGGCTCGCCCGGATCGCGTCGACGAACCTCGCTCTCGCGAAGCAAAGATATCGAAAGAGCCGCGAAGAGGCCGGCAGGCCGCGAGTGGGCGTCTGCAGTTGGGAACTCGCACATAATTCGGCGGGGCGAGCCTATACGCTGGCGATGGTGTATGAGCGATTTGCCGACGTGGAGATCATCGGCAGCCTCTTTCCACAGTTCGGGCGGGAGATCTGGGGGCCGATACAGGAAACCGAAATTGCGAAGCACGCAATCCTGGTAGAGGACGAGTCGCGATTTGTCGAGCAGGCTATCGAACTGGTTGTCGCGCATCCCTACGATATCGTGCATCTCTCGAAGCCGCGCGGCCCCAATGTCTTGTTCGGCGCGCTGTACAAGCTGATCTGGGATGCGAAGGTATTGATGGACATCGACGACGAGGAGTTGGCGTTTGTCCAGGCAGAGTCCCCGATCGGCATCGGGGAGTATCTGGACAAGCACCATCAGTTCCCCAGGGTGAACCTGGCCGGCCAGGACTGGACGCGCATTGCCGTTGGCCTGGTGAATTTGTTCGATGGTGTCACCGTTTCGAACCCAGCGCTGCAGAATCGATATGGTGGCCTGATTATTCGTCACGCTCGCGACGAAAATGCCTTTGTTCCGTCGCCGGAGTTGAAGAGCAAGAGCAGGAAAAAATACGGCCTGCCCGCGGACAAGAAAATCGTGCTGTTTTTTGGTACCCCCCGGCCGCACAAGGGGCTGGTCGAGGCCGCCGAGGCAATCGCCGAGCTCGGGCGGGATGACGTCCTGTTCGCAATCGTAGGAGACTTCCCTGATCAGTCGCTGAAGGAGACGCTCAAGCAGGTTCGCGGTTGCCAAACGGCATTCATCGCCAACAAACCATTCGCCGAAATTCCGGCCGTCGTCTCGATGGCTGACGTCTGCGTTTTCCTGCACGACGGTGGGCCGGCTGCGCAGTTTCAGGTTCCGGCAAAGCTCACCGATGCTGTCGGGATGGGGGTCCCGGTACTGGCTTGCGACTCGCCGGCAATGGCGGATCTGTTCAAGTATGACGAAGTCTCGATGGTTTCTATCGACAAGCTTGCACCTGCGCTCGGAGCCGTGTTGGATGCCGTCGACGGAAACTCGCAGCAGGGCAACAGGCGCAGCACGCTGTTTCAAGACATCCTGTCCGTGGGGGCTAACGCCGAGGAATTGCGAAACTGGGTGGCGGACCTTCGTTGTTCGAACGATTCGGAAATCGTTCGACTCTTTGGTCATTTGATCAATCGCGGGCGCGAGCGCGAAGCAACCGTCGATACGATTCGGGTGGACCGAGCGGCCAACGACGTGGTGGCGAAGTCGAACGTCAGCCATCGGACCGATCAACCGATGTTCAGGTTGGGAAAGGACGCGTTCATGTTGCGCGGACTACGTCCGATGGCCTCGATCGCGATCGTGGCAAACGTGATGAACGACGAAGCGTGGGAGCGTGTGAGAAGGACGCTTCCCGTTCTGGGCCACCGACACGATTTGTTTGTACTTGGGTTCTCCGATGTCGAGCACGTCAATTTCGGCAACTTGACCGCATCCGTGACGATCGTTGGTGACGGCGATGGCGAAGGGAACGCTCAGAATTTTCTTCGACTGGCCGGATCGAATGTATTCGATGACTATCAGGCCGTACTGTGGCTTGCGCCCGGCGAGGGTGACGACGAATTGTCGGACGTGGCGAGCCGGGCAGTCGAATTTACGGCGGATTCTGACTGGGGCATACGCGCGAAGCGGTTCGTCTCGCTTTCCAAGGAGGGCGGCAATCATCGTGTGATCGACGGCGTGAAGATTGCGCTGTCCCGCATGGGGCTGAGCCTTTCGGACGAGACCGTCACGGTGCCGGTCGGCGCCGAAGTGTGGCTCAAACCTTTGCTGTTGAGAGGGCTGGCTTCGGCGCTCTGGGCGAGCGAGCTTGTCGGTGACAAGAATGCTGCCAACGGGTTTCCGGGACGGCCCACTGTTCTGGGTGTGTTGTCCGTACTGGCAAAACTCGGGAATCTGTCTGTTCAGTCAGAAGCGAGAAAAGGCGCTCAAGCGATTCAGCCCGCTCGTCCTCGGACGTTGAAGACGATCGCGTTCTATCTCCCGCAGTTTCATCCGATCCCGGAAAACGATTTGTGGTGGGGGAAAGGTTTCACGGAGTGGACCAACGTCACGCGGGCTCGACAGTTGTTCAGAGGCCATTATCAGCCGCGAGTGCCGACCGAGCTCGGATACTACGATCTGCGTCTCGAGGAAACACAGGTCGCGCAAGCCAAACTGGCCAGCGAGTTCGGGATTCACGGGTTCTGCTACTACTATTACTGGTTCGACGGCAAGAAACTGCTGAATCATCCGATCGAGCAGATGGCTCGATCCAAGAGCGTCGACACGGGCTTCTGCGTTTGCTGGGCCAACGAGAACTGGTCACGGAACTGGGATGGGCAGAACCGGCATGTGCTGATGGAGCAGACCTATACGCTCGAGAGCAATGTCGCGTTGATTCGGGAACTGATCCCGATGATGAAGGACCCGCGCTGGATTCGGTACGACGGCAAGCCGGTGATGATGGTATATCGAATTTCGATCATTCCGAACTGGCTGGAAACCGCCGCTGCGTGGCGCGAGGAGTGCCGGAAGGCGGGGCTGGGCGAGATTCACCTGTGCGCTGTTCGGTTCGGGCTGGAAACGCTGCAAGGTTCCCCGGAGGATTACCGGCTCGATAGTTATGTCCTGTTTCCGCCTCACGAAGCGGAGCGCGTGGATCTGCGTGACAAGGTGCACGACCTGCACAAGAATTTTGGCGGCCAGATCTTCGATTACTCGGCAGTGGTCGAGGGTGATATCGCGAAGTTTGAGGATGGCTATTCGTGGCCGGTTCACCGAGGAACCATGCTGGGTTGGGACAATACCGCTCGCCGCCTGACGGATGCGCGAGTGTTCCACGGAGCGACGCCATATGGCTTCCGTCGCTGGATGCAGCGCATCCTCGAGCAAGAGCAGCGTTTCAACCAAGGCAACGAGTCGCTCGTCTTCATCAACGCGTGGAATGAGTGGGCGGAGGGCACCTATCTTGAGCCAGATCAGCGGTGGGGTCGGTCGTATCTGAAGGCCTTCGCTTCGGCCGCTGAATCTGTCGCTGGAGTTACGTCGCAAGTATTGCCTGCGGGGATCGCCGCTAGTTCGAAAGAAGCGGACGTACTCAAGCTGCCGGAAAATTCGCTTGCGGATACGAAAGATGCCATCACGGACGGAAAGCCGCTGCCTTCGGTTGCCTGGCATGAAGGACAGAGGCAGCCGAACCCGGACTGGCCGACAGTGATGCTCTGTGCGCACATCTCCGGCCATCATCTGTTTGGCGGAGAGCGGAGTCTCCTGGATGTGCTGAGCGCGTTCGCCGAACAATCCGTCAACGTCGTGATGACCCTGCCGTCCGGCGGAAACAAGGCCTATATTCGCGAAATATGTGAGCGCAGCCTCGGTGTATATTGCTTTCCCTATCCGCAGTGGAAGAACAACCGTGCCAGCAAGGCCTGGTTGACGGTGACCTTTGCTGACATCATCGCGCGTCACGCGGTCGATGTCGTGCATGCGAACACAATCGTGCTGCTTGAGCCGTTGGAGGCCGCGACGCGCATGGGCAGGACGCGGGTCGTTCACTCGCGCGAACTGATTTCGCTGGACGACCCTTTGCGTGAACAACTTGGTTTGTCGATCAGCGAAATCATCGGGCGCGTATTCGAACGTTCGGATTGGGTGATCGGGAACAGTCGCGCCACGAGTCAATTGTTTTCGCGTCCGGAAAAGACGCTTTACGTACCCAATGCGGTGACGCTGAGCGATTTCGAACTGGGAAACAAGTTCGGTAACACCATCAAGTTCGGCATTGTCAGTTCGAATATTCCGAAGAAGGGTGTTGAGGATTTCGTCGAGGTGGCGCGGCGCGCCGCGGAACGCACACCGCGAGCCCGCTTCGTGGTGGTTGGTCCGGTGAATGCCCAGGTCAAGAAGTGGCAGGAAGAGGTCGCGTCCGGTGCGCGTCCCGACAATCTGATCATTGCCGGCTATGCCGAACATCCGCGCAAGGCGATGTCGGAATTGAACGTGCTGCTCAATCTCTCGCACTTTGCCGAGAGTTTCGGCCGTACGGTTGCCGAGGGAATGGCCGCCCGCCGCCCGGTTATTGCCTATGACTGGGGTGCGCTGAGCGAGCTGGTGCAGCACGGGAAGACGGGCTTTCTTGTGCCTTACCGCGATATCGACGGAGTCGTGGACGCGGTGGTGCGTTTCTGCGAAAACGACAAGCTCGTTTCCGAAATGGGGCAGGCCGGACGCATGTTTGTCGAGCAGCATTTCACTCAAGACAATTTGAAGGCCGCGCTTTCCGATGGCTATGCAAAGATCTTCGAGCGGGAGGGATTGATCGCGACGGGTAACGCACCCGCCGCTGTCGCGGCGCGCGCGATCGGCTATGCAAAGCCGACGACCGTGATTGTGCCGGTCTATAACGCGGTCACTGCCGTTCGCGACTGCCTGCGATCGGTGCTCCAGCATACCGATCTGACTCGGGACCGATTGATCGTGATCGACGACGGGAGTCCGGATCCGGGCATCACGCCGATGCTGGAAGAGTTCGACGGCGTGCCGGGTGTTCTTATTCTCAAGAACAACGTGAATATCGGCTATACCAAGACGATAAATCGAGGGATTCGCGAGGCGGGCGACAACGACGTCGTATTGCTGAACTCGGATACGGTCGTAACGCCGCGCTGGCTCGAGGGGTTGCGGGCCGCCGCCTATAGTCGCGAGAAGGTGGCGACCGTTACCGCGATGAGTGATAACGCAGGGGCGTTTTCATTCCCGAAGTTCAACGAATATTGTCCGCGTCCGCCGCATCTGAGCCATGACGAATACGCACTCCTCGTGACACAAGCAACACAGGCGTGTGTTCCGCCGGAAGTGCCGACCGGGTCGGGATTCTGTATGTATATTCGCCGAGCGCTCATTGACGAATGCGGGGCGTTTGACGAGGAGGGCTTCCCGCGCGGCTACGGCGAGGAGAACGACTTCTGCATGCGTGCTTATAAGGCTGGCTGGCGCAACCTGATTTCTCCCTGGTCGTTTGTCTATCACATTCGAACGGCCAGCTTTAAGGGCGAAAAAACGGCATTGGTCAAAGCGGGCGTGGATGTGGTCACCCGACGATATCCGGAATACGCGGGGCTCGTGAAGGCGGCCTTTGCCGGAGTTGAAATGGGACGCGTGCGCGAAGCGGCCGGGGCTGTGATGAGGCGCTGAGTGAGCTGCGGTGGCCGCCGACGAAACGTGTGGCTAGGGGTGAGCGCCGCTTCAGATGGGTTCTTTGTACGGTGCGGCTTGGGGTAATTCGGAGAGGAGGTGGCCTTGGAAACGAAGCAGTTTGCCGTTCGATTGCTGGTCTTGCTGAGTGTCGCGGCAGCTTCGGCATCGTGGGCGGCCGAGGCCACTGATGCGAAGTGTGCGGGGATGTCACCGGATCTGACGATAGATCGGGTGTGGGGCGCTTCGCGTGTCAAATTCGATGCGCTGGAAGACAAGAAATTTATTTATGTTTCGTACTACGACGCGGATCGATGGTTGTCGGTTGCACAGGTCAACAAGTGCACCGGGGAGGTGGCGAAGACGAGGGTTGCATCGCGCTTTGGCGGGTGGGATGCCCACAACTCGATCGTCCTTGCGCTCGACAAGTCGAATCGCCTTCATGTTTCCGGGAATATGCACGCCTCACCGCTCGTATATGCACGAATGGACGCTCCGGACAAGTTGGCGGGCCTTGAAGCGGTTCGGCCGATGATCGGATCAGACGAGGTGCAGGCGACGTATCCCTATTTTTTCCGGTTCATGGACGGTGCATTGGGATTTTCGTACCGCTCCGGGCACAGCGGAGACGGCGAGGAATTTATCAACCGGCTCGATAACGCCGGTTGGGTGCGTTGGACTAATCGCCCGATTTTTGCCCCCACTTCCGAAAAGAAGCCCGTGAATGCGTACCATACGAATTACGTTCGCGGTCCGGATGGCTTCTTCCACGTTGCGTGGGTCTGGCGGGAAAATTACTTCGTCGAAACGAACTTCAACGTGAATTACGCGAAGAGTCGTGACCTCAAGACGTGGCAAAACAGTGCGGGCGACGTCATTCCTTTGCCGATTACACCCAGGTCGGCGGAAGTCGTGGACGAGATCCCTGAAAGAAGCGGCCTGTTGAATAATATCCGGCTGGGGTTCGATGAGGCCGGGCGGCCCGTCATCTCATACTTGAAGTTCGATGCAAAGGGGGCGACGCAACTGTTCCACGCTCGCCTTGAAAACGGAATCTGGAAAACGGCGCCGGCAACGCAATGGACCTTCCGTTGGGATCCAAGGGGCGGAGGCACCATCAAGGGTGAAATCAACTTCTCGGGCGTGAAGGTGAGTGATGGCCACCTGATCGAACAGGTCAGCCAGCCGGAAATCGGTGCCAAGACACTCGTCTACGACGATAAATCGATGAAGGTGGCGGAGGCGCTTTCTCCCAATGTATGGAGTCCGTCTCCGGCTGTCCGGAAGGTGAAGGCACCTAATGGCGCAGTGCCCAACGTCCAGGTGGTGAGATTCGAGAATATGGCGGCACATGAATCGAAGGAAAGTCATGTCGTGACGTGGTTCAGCTTGCCGGCCGATAACAGGGACAAGCCGCGAAATTGTGATAACGCCGCCGTCCCGTGCGATTTCACTTCAGATCTGATCTTGCATACGGACCGTAGGTCGCCTTGATGGAGTTTTGGTCTGTCGTGGGTGTCGGATCGGCACGATGCTCGCTCGATCCGGAGCTCGGGATTCGTTATTTTCGGCTGCTCATATCAAGCAGCCAATGAAATTAAAGGTAGATATAAGAGATGAAAGTTCCTGTGTTTGCCTGTGAGAAACACGCATGAAAATCGCTATCGCCGGCACAGGCTACGTCGGCCTGTCCAACGCCGTCCTGCTGTCGCAGCACAATGAAGTCGTGGCTCTCGACATCGTCCCCGAGAAGGTGGCGATGCTCAACCGCAAGGAGTCGCCGATCGAGGATGCCGAGATCGAGGACTACCTGCGCCACAAGAACCTGAACTTCCGCGCGACGCTGGACAAGGAAGACGCGTACGCCGGCGCCGACTACGTGGTGATCGCCACGCCGACCGACTACGATCCGGACACGAACTACTTCAACACCCGCTCGATCGAGGTCGTCATCCGCGATGTGATGGCGATCAACCCGCGGGCGGTGATGGTGATCAAGTCGACCATTCCGGTCGGCTACACCGAGCGTACGCGCGCGGCACTCGGCACCGACAACCTGATCTTCTCTCCCGAATTCCTTCGCGAAGGCCGGGCGCTGTACGACAACCTGCACCCTTCGCGGATCGTGATCGGCGAACGTTCCGAGCGAGCCGAAGCGTTTGCCGGCCTGCTGAAGCAGGGGGCGATCAAGCAGGATATTCCGACGCTGTTCACGGGCAGCACGGAAGCCGAGGCGATCAAGCTCTTCGCGAATACGTACCTGGCGATGCGCGTGGCCTATTTCAACGAACTGGACACCTATGCCGCGCAGCACGGTCTCGACACGCACCAGATCGTCGACGGCGTATGTCTCGATCCACGCATCGGCGCGCACTACAACAACCCGAGCTTCGGCTACGGCGGCTACTGTCTGCCCAAGGATACGAAGCAGTTGCTGGCCAACTATCGCGACGTCCCGCAGAACCTGATTCGTGCGATCGTCGAGTCGAACAGCACGCGCAAGGATTTCATTGCCGAGAGCATTCTCAAGCGCAAGCCGAAGGTCGTCGGCATTTACCGCCTCGTGATGAAGGCCGGGTCCGACAATTTTCGCGCGTCCAGCATCCAGGGCGTCATGAAGCGCATCAAGGCCAAGGGCGTCGAGGTCATCGTCTACGAGCCGGCATTGCACGAATCGACGTTCTTCAACTCGTCGGTCGTCCACGACCTGGCTGAATTCAAGCGCTCCGCCGACGTGATCGTTGCCAACCGCCTGACCGACGATCTGACCGACGTCGCAGGCAAGGTCTACACGCGCGACCTGTTCGGCGGGGACGCATGATCGGCCAGGAGTCCGGTCACCCGGCGCGCGCGGCGAGCGCGTTGCCGCGCATCCTGTTCTTCAACGTGAACGGCTCGGGCATGGGCCATCTGAACCGTTGCCTCGCGTACGCGCGTCGCCTGCGGGGCCGCGCGCGCCCGTTCTTCTTTTCGCTGGCGTCGGCGATCGAGATCATCGAGGAGATGGGATTCGAGGCGGACTATTTCGTTTCCCATTACTGGTCGTCGAGCTCGACGTTCGGCTGGAACAGCGAACTGGCCGTGCGGCTGGGCCTGATGCTGGAGCGGGTTCGCCCGGATGCGGTCGTATTCGACGGAACGTGGCCCTTCAAGGGTTTGCTGACGGCATGCGAAATGTATGGATCGCCCGTCCTCGTGTGGTCCAATCGCGGGCTGCTCAAGGCCGATACCAAGACGGTGCCGGTGGACGAAGCGCTGTTCGATCTCGTGATCCGGCCGGGTGAACTGGGCGCGACCGAAGCACGCGCGTCGCTGACGAACGGCGGCACGCGGCTGTCGGTGCCACCGGTCTGCCTGCTGGAGGACGACGAGTTGCTCGACCGCGCAGCGGCGAGAAACGCACTCGGCCTGCCGCAGGCCGGCCGCTTCGTCCTCTTTTCTCTTGGCCCGGGCAACCTGAAGGATGTTGCCGGCATCGGGCACGGACTGATCGCCGCGTTCGAGGCGGCCGGATTCCAGGTAGTCTGGGCGCGGGCGCCCATTTCGGTGCGCGACGTCGAATTGCCGGCCGGTGTGCTGCCGATCTCGGTCTACCCGTTGGCGCGCTATCTGCGTGCGTTCGATGCCTTTGTCGGCGCCGCGGGCTACAACACCTGCTGCGAACTGGTGCAGTCGGGCGTGCCCGCGCTGCTGGTGCCCAACGCGCAACTGGTGGACGATCAGGTTCGCCGCGCGCGGATGGTCGCCGACGCGATGCCGGCTGTCGTGTCGGCTTGCGAGACCGAACAGGAGCGCAAGGCGGCTGTCGACGCGCTGCTGGGCATGTTGCACGAAGCGGCGCCCGCGCGGTGCGCGGTGCCGATGAACGGCGCATCGCTCGCGGCGGACGAGATCATGGCCAGGATTGCTGACAAGAGGCGAACGCATTGAGCATCATCGACCAAACCCGGGCCTTGAGGCACGAATTGCGCATGCTGGCGGCGAAGCCCGACTGGACGTTGCTGACGCGCCATGACCTGCTCGCCGGGAAGCCGCCTGCCACGCTGAAGGAGCGCGCGTGGCGCGGCATCAGGCGCGTGCTGGCCACGTTGGGTGTGATTACGCCTCACGTGACGAACTATCCGTGGCTGCCGACCCTGAAGCACGCGCCGGTTTCGGCCGAAGCGAACACGCTGCTGATCTGGGCGCCGGGTACGGAGCGCGATGCACTGCGCCGTGCGTGCGAAGGCTTTTCCGCGCGCCTGAAAGGCAACGATGCGCTGGCGCCGGTACTGGTGACCGACGTGGCCGATTTCGCCTTCTATTCGCGGCTGGGCTGGCTGGTGGAATACCTGCCGGAATTGAGCGGCGACGATCGTTCGTATCGCGAAAGAAAGCGCGCGTATCTCGCGTGGCGCTATCGCGATGCGCGGATCGTGCCGCCGGCCGCGGCGCAGGCCAGCGACGCCGACTGGAAGGCATTGGTGGAAGTGAACTGAACATGATGGATAGAAATCGCTATGCCATGTTGACGGTGGATACCGAGGCGCTGCCCAAGCGCGCCACGGAGGATCACGTCAAACGGCTGATGTGGGGTGTGCACGAGAAGGGGCGGGCAGGGGTTGCCGAAATGGCTTCCATCGGCGACGAGTTCGGCGTCAAGCACGTGTTCTTCGTGGACCAGTGCGGCGCGTATGCGTATCTCGACGAAACGAAGGAGGTCGTGCGCCGGCTGGATGCCGCGGGGCAGGACGTTCAACTGCATACGCATCCGGAATACCTGCCGGACTCGTTCTGGGCCGAGCACGGCCTTGCGCGGCGGCCGCAATACATGAATCAATACACGGACGATGCGCGCGCGGAGTTCGTGATTCGTCACTTCGGCGGGCTGATTTCGGCGGAAACGGGCAAGCCGGTGCTGGCGCACCGTGCCGGTTCGTTTCGCTGGAACGCGTCGACGATCCGGGCGCTGAAGTCCACCGGCGTACAACTGTCGTTCAACAATTCCCTGTGCGCGGTCCATGCCGGGCAGTGCAACTACAGCGAGCCCACGAATCTGCCGTTCCAGTGGTCGAACGGCGTGATCGAAGTGCCGATGACGGAAAAGAAGATCCTGCCGAAGGTCGGCAAGGAAGAATGGTGGGCACGCCTGACTTATCCTGAATCGCCGTATTTCCGGTTTCGTCCGTGGTGGGGCAAGCTGCTGCTCGACGCGTTCAGCGGCAGTCCGACGTTCTCGATATTCCTGCTTCATTCGTGGTCGCTGCTGTATTGGGACGAGAACGGGCATGCGACCTATCGGGACGACCAGCGTGTCGAAGGCTACCGGAAACTCCTGTCGCGCCTGACGAAGGACTACGACGTGATCACGACGTCGGAATTCCTGGACTTGCAGGCCCGCGGCAGGATCCGGACCACGCATACGACCGATCTCGCCCGTGCCGAACTGAAAGCGGCCAGGGCGGCGAAAGCATGAGTACGATGCTCGATTCGTTGCAGACGGCGTTGACCGAGCCGCTGCTCGCGATGAGCCGTCGACTGACGGCGCATGTGCTCGAGCGCACGTTGAAGCAGCGTTCGCGCGGCGTGCCGTTCGTCGGCGATCCGGACAGCATGCTATACGTGGCGGCGAGCGCATTGCCGTATCACACGAGCGGCTATACGACGCGCACGCACGAAGTCGTGCGCGCATTGGCGGCTGCGGGCGGTCGCGTGCATCCGCTGACGCGGCCCGGCTATCCCGGCGATCGCGCGGATCGCCTGACCGACGCCGCCGGCAGCGAGACGCAGGTGAGCGAGGTCCGGTATCTGCATGCGAGCGCGCCGTTCAACAATCGGCCGGTGCTGATGTATGCGTTGCAGGCGGCGCCCGTCATCGCGCGCGTGGCCGTGCAGCATCGCGCGTCGGTGATCCACGCGGCGTCGAATCACGTGAACGCGTTGCCGGCCCTGCTGGCGGCGCGGCAACTGGGCATTCCGTTCCAGTACGAGATGCGCGGGTTGTGGGAGTTGACGCGCATCTCGCGCATGCCGGAATACGAAAGGCGGCAGGGGTTCACGCAGGGGCTGCAGCTGGAGGGGCTGGTGGCCCGGCACGCGGACAAGCTGTTCGTGATCTCGGCGCAACTGGGCCGGTTCGCGCGCGATCGCTGGGGGATTGCCGGCGAGCGGATGCATCTGCTGCCGAATTGTGTGGATCCCGAACGGTTTACACCCGCGGCGCCCGAGGAGATCGAAGCCGACACGATTGGATATGCAGGCTCGCTGATCGGCTATGAAGGACTCGACACGTTGATCGATGCGGTCGGCAGGTTGAGCGGGCAAGGGCGCGCGGTGCGGGTCGAGATCGTCGGAGAAGGCGAGGCACGGCCGGCGCTGGAGGCGCAGGTCCGGCGCCTCGGATTGTCGGAGCAGATTCGCTTTCTGGGTCGGACTTCGCCCGAGCAGGCGCGCAGGACGCTCGGTCGTTGCGCACTGGTGTGCATCCCGCGCAAGCCGTTCAAGGTTTGCGAGATCGTGCCGCCGATCAAGCTCGTGGAAGCGCTCGCGATGGGCAAGCCGGTGATCGTGCCGGATCTGCCGGTGTTTCGCGACGAAATGGGTCCGAGCCCGGCTGGCTGGTTTTTCAAGGCCGGCGATGCGGTCGACCTGGCACGGGTGATCGATGCGGCGTTGTCCGATCGCGGTACGCTCGCGGCGCTCCGTGGCCAGGCGAGAGAATACGCGGCCACACAGCGCCGCTGGCGTGAATTTGTCATGAACGCACTGCCAATGTCGCAGGGTGGGGGGTAAATGGTCGGCAGGGTCATTAGAAAACTGGGTTCGTTGGTCTACGACTATCCGACGGTTGCGGAGGATGTGGAGCAGGCCGGTCGCTTCGGGCGCCTGAAGATCGCGCTCGTCACCGATTACTTCACGGCGGACTGCCTGTCGGCGGAATGTCGCGTGCGCACCATGACGCCTGCCAACTACGCGGACGTGATCGGCAACTGGAAACCGGATCTCGTGCTCGTGGAATCGGCGTTTCACGGCGTGGACGGGAGCTGGCGCTACGAGCTGGCGCGACAGTCGCCGCCGATGCGGCTGAGCAAGCCGACGGCGATCTTTCGCCTGGTCGACTTTGCCAGGCGCGCGGGCGTTCCGACCGTATTCTGGAACAAGGACGACGGCGCGTTCTTCGACACGTTCATCGACGTGGCGAAGGTATTCGACTACGTGTTCACGACCGACGAGGCATGTCTCGACCGATATCGGCAGCAGGTGCCCGCGCACGTGCCGGTCAACACGCTGGTGATGCCGTATCAGCCGGCGTCGCACAATTTCTCGGGCTTCAATTTCGTTCGCAACGAAGCGTGCTTCACGGGCAGCTATTACCGGCGCATCCTGAACGAACGCCGCCGTTTTCTCGACATGGTGTTCGACACCTGCGAGCAGAGCAATCTGCAGCTCAACGTATTCGATCGCAATCACGATCGCCTGTCGCGGTTCTTCGAGTTCCGCTATCCGAAGCGGAACGGGCTGCGCGTGCACGGCAAGGTGCCGCATCGGGAAACCGCGCAGGTGTACAAGTCGCATGCGATCTCGATCAACGTGAATTCGGTGACGGGCTCCGAGACGATGTTCTCGCGACGCCTGCTCGAGATTCTCGCGTGCGGCGGCATCGCGGTGACCAACGCGAGCTGCGCGGTCGACCGGTATTTCCGCGAGTTCTGCCACGTGATTGATACGCATGACGAGGCGCGGGAGTTGTTTTCGCGGCTTCGGCACGGCCCGTCGCAGGATGATCTGGACCGGGCCGAGGCAGGCGCACGCTACGTACGGCAGAACCATACGTGGGCGCACCGGCTGGAAGAAGTCTGCGCCGTCGTGAAGATCTGAGAGGAAGTGGCCACGATGCTCGCGCTGCTTTCCTACGCTGCCCAATTGGTCTTCCTGCTGGTGGTACTCTACTTTGCGCTGTACGTGCTGCTCGAATTGCGCGTGCTGCTGATTTCCCGCAAGGTCGAACGGCGCAAGCTGACCGACCTGGCGCAGCCCGTCCGGATCTCCGAAGATGGCTTTCATCCTCGGGTCAGCGTGCTGCTGCCGATCTGCAACGAGTCCGAGATGGTCGAGCGGCTGATCGATGCGGCCTGCCGCCTGACCTATCCGTCCAACGAGATCGAGATCCTGGTGCTCGACGACTCGTCGGATGCGACGACGAAGCTCGCGCGGGCGAAGGTCGATCGCTACGCCGCCGACGGAATCGACATCCGGCTCATCAAGCGTCAGTCGCGAACGGGCTACAAGGCCGGCAATCTGGTCAACGGCATCCAGCAGTCGTCCGGCGAGTTCTTTGCGATCTTCGATGCGGACTTCTTGCCGCCTGCGGATTTCCTGCTGAAGACCATTCCGTGTTTCACCGATCCGAAGCTCGGCTTCCTTCAGACCGGCATCGGCTACGAGAATCGCGACGCGTCGTTCCTGACACGCTTCCAGGCCATGGAAATGGGCCACCAGCAATACGTGACGGTGGGGCTGAGCGAGGACGGCGACATGGCGTCGCTGAGCGGCAGCTCGTGTGTGTGGCGCAAGGAGTGCGTCGATGCGCTGGGCGGCTGGAATGCGTCGACGGTCACCGAAGACGTGGACCTGGGCTATCGCGCGCAGTTCGGCGAATGGAAGTATGCGTATCTGCGAGAGGTCGTTTCCATGTCGGTGCTGCCGGAGACCATCAGCGCGTTTCGCATTCAGCGCGAACGCTGGGGGCGCGGCCTGATCCACAGCGGGTTCAAGCATGTCGGACAGATGCTGTCGCAAAGCATGCCGCTGATGAAGCGGATGCACGCGATCTCGGTGATGTTCTCGTCCGTGCTGCTGGCTTCGATCTATGTGCTGATACTGCTCAGCATGCCGTTGACTTGCCTGGTGCATTTCGACGGCGAGGGGATTCATCTCGGCGCATTCGTCTTTTTCGTTCTGGTGGCGATCTGGGCGCTTGCGAATGCGTTCGGTTCGCGCAAGGGCGCGAGATTCGACGACAAGCCGAGTGCTCTGAAAACGGTATGGGATACCTACCTTTATATCGCGATGTTTTTGCCGATGGCCTGGTATTACTTCGCGGGGGGCGTCCGTGCGGTTTTCGGCGTGTATAGCGGCTTTCATCGCACGCCAAAAGGCAGGGAAGCCTATCGCTCGACGATGCCTCGCATCAATGCCGTTCTGCTGGCCGGGGAAATCGCCACGTTCGCCTATTCACTCATGACGGTTTTTCTGGCGATTCAGAAGAAAAACTATGTTTTGATTCCGCTCAACGTAACGGTTTGCGTCGGCTTCGGTATGGTTCTCTTTTGGTCGTGGCAAGAGCATCGTGCCCGCGTGCAATCGTGATTTCCGCGTGAGCGCAGTCCAATCGACCCGAATGGCGGGCATGGATTGCCGATTTGTTAAGGGTGCCTGCCTTTCTCGCATATGATCCGCGTAAAGCTGATTGTCAGCATCGAAAGAAACGCAGGTATTTGCACGACGAGGGAGCACAAGATCACGAGCGATGTTGTACGACGAATGCCGCAGGCCGCCGATGCGTTGGCCGGCGGTGCTCGCTCGATCGAATCGGGGCATGCGTTCACTTTTACCGATGGCGCGGCCGCCTGGCTTCGCTCCCGTCTCCGGTCCGGCGCCGATCTGGAGGTGCCGCCTGACGATTTGCATACATGACTCGGCGAATCAAGCGAGTCGAAGGATCATCAAGATTTGCAAAGAAGATTCGAGGAATTCTGTCCGTCCCAATTGGACGGGGCAGAATGCCACCAGACAGTCTCTCATCGAACCCGCCAAGTCGGAGATTCATGTCTGACGAATGGCCAGCCAACTTTAACAACGGCTTGCAGGATGGCCGCATGCAGCCGGCCGAACGGTGACGCGATCATCGGCATTCGACGCGACTAAAACGTCGTGCGAATGGACCGCTACCGGACGGTCAAGTGAAATGATTCGGCAGTTTTTTCCGATGTTTGCACTTCGCGGATCGGCGTGCGACCGGTGCCTGACGATTGCAAGCAATGCGAGTTTCGTGTTTTGCATGGTTCCGATCGGCGAGAGCATGTGCGGCGTAAGCGGTCGTAACATGCAAGGTATTACTCGAATATTAATATTGATGTATGATCGCGTCGGCGCGTTGTAAGCTTGTGGCCAACAACCTTTCGCGTCGCGCAAATTTCCATGCGGTGTCGTTTCGCTGCATGGCCCGCACATTTTTTCGCAACCCTGATTCGGGCGGTCGCACATCGCTACATCGATGTTCCGTGCCAATGCGTGATGTGTCGCGGACGTAGTCAAATCATACGAAATAATCGAACGCAATAAATCGATAATGTTGTCTGCTGCTTGATCGAAATATCAGGCAGCGCTTCGCGCTTGAAGATCGATAACCAGACACCGCTGAAAAACAAAGTCTGTTTAAAACGATGGAAAGCAGCAATATTCGCAACCGGGGAGGGCAGGTGAGCGCAAGCGGGCCACGAGCAATCGTGATAACCGGCAGCAGTGCCGGGCTTGGACGTGCGCTGGCATTGAGTTATGCCGCGCCCGATACCACGCTGGGGTTGATCGGCAGAAATTCGGCGCGGCTGGAATCCGTCGCCGCGGAGTGCCGTGCGCGCGGCGCCCGCGTCGTGATCGGCTGCATGGACGTGCGCGACTCGGCCACCGTCCAGGACTGGATGATCGATTTCGATACGCGCTATCCAATCGAATTGATGATTGCGAATGCAGGCGTGGCCAGCACGCTGCAGTCCGCGGACGACTGGGAGCACATGGCGCGCACCGCCGATGTCGTCGATACCAACCTGTACGGCGCGTTGCATGCGGTGCTGCCGGCCATCGACCGGATGCGCATGCGCCGGTGCGGGCAGATCGCGGTCGTCAGTTCGCTCGCCGCGTTGCGGGGCATGGCCATCTCGCCCGCTTATTGCGCGAGCAAGGCGGCGCTGGTCGCTTACTGCGATTCCGTGCGCCCGATCCTCGCACGCGAGGGCATCGGCCTGTCGGTCGTGATGCCGGGCTTTGTCCGCACGGCGATGAGCGACGTCTTCCCGGGCAGCAAGCCGTTCATGTGGAGTGCGGACAAGGCTGCCGGTTACATCAAGAAGCGCCTCGCGCGACGCCGCGTGGAAATTGCCTTTCCGTTCAGTCTTGCCTTCGGCATCAAGTTGCTGCGCCTGCTGCCGGCGACGCTGGCGGATGCCATTCTCGGTCGTCTGTCCTATCTCCCGCGCGGGAAGGCGTGACGTGCTGCCCGGATTCGCGTTCGCGGCTGCGGCAGCCGCACTCTCGTTTCTCGTAGAGGCCATCGCGTATCCGCGCGCGTCGTTCGTCCGTTCGCCGGCGGCGATCGCTCTGCATGTCTGCGCGTTCGCGATCGTGGCGGGCGCGACTTTCGCCGTGACGGCACGACCGCTTTTCTCGGCATCCGTCGCCCTCGTGCTGATCGCGTTGCTGGCCGTCATCAGCAACGCAAAATACGAATCCCTGCGTGAACCCTTCGTCTTTACGGACCTGAGCCTGTTCAGCCAGGTTTTCGCCCATCCGCGTCTTTATCTGCCGTTTCTGAGTGCGGGCAAGGTGTTCGGCATCGTTGCCGCCGTGGCGGTCGCGACGGTCGGGTTTCTGCTCGAACAACCGGCCGGCATGCTGGCGCGTGGCGCCGCCGCAGTGATCGCGGTCGCTTGCGCGCCGTTCTGTGTCGCGCTGTCGCGTCGCATGCCGCTGACGCTCGACCCGATGGCGGACCAGCGTCGGACGGGTTTTTTCGCGGCATTCGTCGCTTACCTCGTCAACGGGCTGCGGCGTGCGGAGCGCAACGCGTTCTTTCGCGCGGTCGACGCAGGGCCGTTCGCCGGCGGCCGTCCGCACAGCACGCCGGATGTGATCGTCATCCAGAGCGAATCCTATTTCGACGCGCGTCGCCTCGGCGCGTGCGTGTCGGCGGAGCCGTACGCGAATTTCGATCGCGCCCGCCGCGAGGCATTCACGCAGGGCAGCCTGGACGTTCCCGCCTGGGGCGCCAATACGATGCGCAGCGAATTCGCGATGCTGACGGGATTGCCGTCGGCGGCGCTCGGCTATTCGCGCTTTTATCCGTACATGTATGTGCGCCGCGCATGTGCGTCGCTGGCCGGCTGGTTCAAGCGAGGCGGATATCGCACGCTCGCGATTCATCCGTATCACGCCGATTTCTTCGGGCGCAACCGGGCATTCCGGTTCATGCATTTCGACCGTTTTCTGGATATTCGGGATTTCGGCGGTGCCGCGCGAGTCGGGCCTTATATCGGAGACGGCCCGGTGGCCGATGCAATCATCGCGGCCCTCCAGGAGCACGGCGACGGGCCGGTGTTCGCGTTTGCGATCACGATGGAGAACCACGGCCCGCTGCATCTGGAACCGGTCGGGCCGGGCGAATCCGACGCGCGGCATACGCTCGGCGACGACGCGCGCTGGCGCGACCTGACCGCCTATCTTCGACACGTCGAGAATGCCGACGGCATGATCGGCAAGCTGACTGATTATCTCCGCAAGCGGGAGCGTCCGACCGTGCTGTGTTTTTACGGCGATCACGTTCCCGCGCTGACTTCGGTGTTCGACGCGCTCGAAACCGAACCGACCAATAGCGATTACTTTATTTGGCGCAACTTCGCGAACGATTTCGGCGAGCACCGAAACCTTCGCGTCGAGAGTCTCGGTGCCGCGATACAGCGCGCGATGGTGCACGTCGATTGCACTCGCGCCGCTTCGCCGACCGGGATGCTTCAGACGCCGGCGTGATGATGGAAAAGAAAATTGCAATCGTTGGGATGGCTTGCCGCTTTCCCGGTGGGGTTGAGGGACCCGACGACTTCTGGCAACTGCTGCGTGACGAGCGCGATGCCGTGACCGCCATTCCGCCGGACCGGTTCGGCACGGCGTTCTATCGGCACCCGTCGAAACGGGAGCCGGGAAAGAGCTACACGTTCGCGGCGGGCGTCGTCGACGACGTCGCGGGCTTCGACGCCGAATTCTTCGGCATCTCGCCGCGCGAGGCGGCACAAATGGATCCGCAGCAGCGGTTGCTGCTCGAACTCGCGTGGGAGGCGTTCGAAGACGCAGGCGTGCGTCCGGCCGCGATGCGCGGACGCGACTGCGGCGTGTTCGTCGGCGTGGCGGGCATGGATTACGGCAACCGCAATATGGACGACATGAACACGATCGATCCGTATTCGGCAACCGGCAACACGCTCAGCATCGCGTCGAACCGCGTGTCTTACCTGTTCGACCTGCGCGGCCCGAGCATGTCGGTCGACACCGCTTGCTCGTCGTCGCTCGTCGCGCTGCATCAGGCGGTCCGCGCGTTGCAGTCCGGCGAGACGGCGATGGCGCTTGCCGGCGGGGTCAACCTGCTGCTGCATCCGTTCGGATTCGTCAGTTTTTCGAAGGCGTCGATGCTGTCGCCGCGCGGCCGCTGCCGCGCGTTCGACGCGACCGGCGACGGCTACGTGCGCGCCGAAGGCGGGGCGTTCGTGCTGCTCAAGCCGCTCGACCAGGCGTTGGCCGACGGCGATACGATCCACGCGGTCATCGCCGGATCGGGCGTGAATTCGGATGGCCATTCGCACGGCGGCATCAACGTGCCGGCAGCCGCGACGCAGGCGGACCTGCTGCGCGCCGTGTATCGGCGCGCGGGCATCGATCCGCGCACGCTCGCGTATCTCGAGGCGCACGGCACGGGCACTGCGGTCGGCGATCCGATCGAGGCGCGCGCGTTGATCGACGCGGTGTCGGGCGGCCGGCCGGAATCCGATCCGCTGCTGATCGGTTCGGTCAAGACCAATATCGGACACCTCGAAACGGCATCGGGCATGGCCGGTCTGCTGAAGGCAGTGCTGTGCCTGAAGCACCGCGCGGTGCCGCGTTCGCTGCATTTCGACACGCCCAACCCCGGCATCGATTTCGAAGGCGGCCGCTTGCGCGTGGTCGATCGGTTCACGCCGCTCGCGCGCGGCGATGCACCGCTGACCATCGGCATCAATTCGTTCGGCTTTGGCGGCACGAATGCGCACGTCGTCGTCACCGAAGCGGCTGCGCCGGCGCCAGTCGCGCAGTCGGCGGCACGGATCGATGCTCCGTTGCCGCCGCTCGTTCTTACCGCGCGGTCGCCGGCCGCGCTGGCAGCCGTCGCCGCACGCCATCTCGCGAGCCTGCAGTCGGGTGCCGACTGGGCCGCACTCGCGGCGGCCGCCGCACGGCGTCGCCAGTGGCTCGAGCATCGCGCGGTCGTCGCGCCGGCGGATCAGGCTGAAGGCCTGGCGGCGCTCGCCGCACTCGCGGAGCCGTCGGAGCACGGGTTGCCGACATGCGCCGTGCAGGGGCAGGCCATCGAAGGCGACGCGCCTGTCGCGTTCGTCTACGCGGGCAACGGCTGTCAATGGGCCGGGATGGGCAAGCGGCTCTATGCCGAGGATGCGGTGTTTCGCGCGGCGCTCGACGAAGTCGATGCGCTGTGGCGCGCGGACGGCAACGCATCGCTCGTCGACGTCATGTGCGAAGGTGTCGACGCTGAATGGCTCGCCGCGACCGAGAACGCGCAGCCGCTGCTGTTCGCGATGCAGGTCGGCATCACGCGTGTGCTGACCGCGCGCGGCATCCGCTTCGACGCGGCGGTCGGCCACAGTGTCGGCGAGATCGCGGCGGCCTGGGTGTCGGGCGCGCTCACGCTCGCCGAGGCGGTGCGCGTGATCCGGATTCGCAGCGGTGCCCAGGGCCTGACGCGCGGCGCGGGCAGGATGGCGGCGGCCGGCATCGGCGAAGCCGCGGCGCGCGACTGGATCGCGCGTCTCGATCTCGCCGCGGCCATTGAAATCGCGGGCACCAACAGCCCCGACTCGGTGACGCTCGCAGGTTCGCAAGCCGCGCTCGAAACAATCGGCGCGGCGCTCGCGGACGCCGGTCATTTCTATCAGATGCTCGGTCTCGATTACGCGTTCCACAGCAGCCGCATGGATGCGATCGAGCCCGTCGTACGCGACGGCCTGGCCGATCTCGCGCCGCGCGATACGCACACGCGATTCGTGTCGACGGTGACCGGCGACACGTTGCCGGGTACCGCGCTCGACGCGGGTTACTGGTGGCGCAACATTCGCGAGCCGGTTCGTTTCGGCGACGCCATTGCGCGCCTGGCCGACGACCGCGTGCGCGTGTTCGTCGAGATCGCGCCGCATTCGATCCTGCGCACTTACGTGAAGCAGACGCTTGCCGCACGTGTCGCGCCGGGCGTCGTCGTGCCGACGCTCAAGCGTCAGCACGACAGCGCGGACATGCTCGCCCATGCGATCCTGTCGGCGGTCGCGCAGGGGGCGCGCGTCGATCTCGACCGCCTCGTTCCCGATGTCCCGCACGCCGCGCTGCCGACTTATCCGTGGCAGCGCGAGCGTTACTGGCTCGTGCCGAGCGTCGAGGGCTACGGGCTCGTGAATCGTCGCGTCGATCATCCGCTGCTCGGCTATCGCCTGCACGAGCATGCGTTCGCGTGGGAGAACCAGCTCGATCCGCAGCGCGTGCCGATGCTCGCCGATCACGTGGTCGACGGCGGCGTCGCGTTCCCGGGCGCCGGTTATGTCGAAATGGCGCTCGCGGCGGCGCGCAGGTTCTTCGGCACACCGGATGCGGCCATCGAGAACGTCGAGATCCGCATGCCGGTCGTGTTCCAGCCGCAGCACGCGAAGTTGTTCCGGTTCGCGATCGACGTGCGCACCGCGTCGTTTACGATCGAGACACGCGACCGGATGTCGGACGGCCCGTGGAACCTGAACGTGACGGGGCGCCTGCTCGAAAGCGGCAATACGCTCGATGCGTGCAGCATGCCGGATGCGTCCGTCGTCACCCGTCTGCAGTCGCGTCCGGCGCTTTCCGGCGACGCGCTGTATGCGGGCACGACGGCGATCGGCCTCAGCTACGGGCCCGCGTTCCGGTGGGTGCGGTCGCTGCGCGTGTCGGGCGACGATGCGCTTGCCGAGCTCGATGTGCCGTCGGTTCTTGCCGATGAGCATGCGCGATCGGACTATCTGTTGCATCCGGCGCTGATGGACAGCGGCTTCCATCCGCTGTTCGCGGTGCTGGCGCAGGCCGGTGCCACGCCGGACGATGCGCATTCGGCGTTTGTCCCCGTGCAGATCGGTCGTGTCGATTTCCTGAGCGGCGAAGCGATTCGTCGCGTGCTGGCACGCATTCATCGCCGCAGCCCGCATTCGATCGTCGCGTCGTTCGAATTCATCGATGCAAACGGCAAGATCGTCGCGCGCCTTTCCGCGTGCCGCTTCCGTCGCGTCGATCTCGCCGGGCGCCGTCAAGGCGCGCCCGCGCGCTTTGCCTACGTGCTCGAGGCACGGCCGCTGCCGGCCGGTTACACGGCCGACGCGTTGCCGCCGCCGGGCGTGCTCGTCGAGCGTGCGAACGCGCATGTCATGGCGCGTGAGGACCTCGCGCGCCGCACGCAGCATCTGACCGAAACGTTGCCGCTGCTCGACGTGCTTGCCGGTCTGCATGCGCTCGACGCGCTGGATGCGCTCGGCGTGTTTGCCCAGCCGGCGCTGCTGACGAACACGCATCCTCAACAGGTCGCGCGACTGGCGGAAATCGTCGTCGAGGACGGGCTGGCGCGCTTCGAAGGCGATCGCCTGGTTCGCGACGACGAAGCCTGCGCGGCGATGCCCGCGCGTGACGCGCTGTGGCGCGACGTGCTGGCCGCATCGCCGGCCCATGTCGCCGAGTTGACGCTGCTGGCGCACGTCGGCGCGGCGCTGCCGCGCGTGCTGCGCGACACGTCGCCTGAGGGCGCGCTGCTGTCGTCGACCGGGCGCAGTCTGGTCGAGCAGTTCTTCGATGCATCGCCGACCTGGGCGCATGCGCGCGCGCTGCTCGCCGCCTGCGTGACGCAGGCCGTCGCGGCGTGGCCGGACGCACGCCGCTTGCGTGTCCTGGAGTTCGGTGCCGCGAGCGGCGACGTGTTGCAGCCGCTCGACGTGGATGTGCCGGCCGGTCGCTGCGAATACCTGCTGGCGGGTACGGCGCAGCAGCTCGCCGGGTTCGATGCGGAAGCGCATGCGCACGTACGGACGCTGGCGTTCGCGACCGACGCGCCGCTGTTCTCGCAATGCCGCGAAACGACGCCGTTCGACGTGGTGATCGTCAACCGGATGCTGGGCGATCATCCGGATCCGCTCGCCGCGCTGACGGCGATCGCCGAACGGCTCGCGCCGGGCGGGCTCGTCGTCATCGCCGATGCGCGCCGCAGCCGCTTCTCCGACATCGTGTTCGGCACGGCGGGTGGCGCGGGCGCTGCCTGCGCGTACGGCACGCTGGCGCCTGGCGCGATCGAGTCGATGTGCGAACGCGCCGGACTGGTCGACGCGGTGCGCGATACCGAACAAGGCCTCGATCTCGAGGGCATGCCGACGTTCGTCGTCGCGCGCAAGCCGGCTGCCCGCGAGCAGGCGGCCGGCACATCGCGGGACGAGGATCGAGCGCGCATGGTGCAGCGTGACGGCGCGCACTGGCTGATCGTGCAGGACGATGACGATGCGTTCGGCATCGCCCTGGCGGGCGAACTGGAGCGGCTGGGCTGCCGCGTCGAGTCGGCAGCGGTGCGTGACGCTGCGGCATGGTCGGCGCGTCAGTCGGCCGGGCAGCCGGCCCATGTCGTGTTCGTGGCGCCGCTTGCATCGCTCGACACCGCCGACGGTGCGGCCATGATGCGCGCGCAGCACGGTGGCGCGCTCGCGCTGGCATCGATCGTGCGCGATCTCGATGCCGCCGGCGCGACGGAGCGCGGGCGACTGTGTGTCGTGACGCGTGGCGGCGCGCCGTTCGCCGCAGGCACGTCGTCACACCCACACCCCGAGCATGGAACGTTGTGGGGTCTCGGCCGCGTGATCGCGAACGAGTATCCGACGCTGCCGCTCCGGTTGATCGACGTCGATCGCGCCGTCGAACAACCGGCATCGCAGCTTGCGATGGCGCTGCTCGGCGACGATGGCGAGGAAGAAGTGCTGCTTGCGCCGCGGGGCCGCTACGTGCCGCGCATGCTGCCGGCCGCGCAGGCGGCCGAGCGCGACGACGCGCCGTCGAGCGCATCGGATCGGGCGGGGGCGCGGCTCGCATTCGACACGCCGGGTTCGTTGCGCAACCTCGCATGGTTCGCGATGCCGGCACGCGATCTCGCCGCCGGCGAGGTCGAGATCGAGCCGATGGCGACGGGGCTCAATTTCCGCGACGTGATGTACGCGATGGGGCTACTGTCCGACGAAGCCGTCGAGACGGGCTTCGCGGGCGCGACGATCGGCATGGAAATGTCGGGACGCGTCGCGCGGGTCGGCGCGGACGTCGAAGGGTTTGCACCGGGCGACGCGGTGCTGGGTTTCGCGCCGGCATCGTTCGCGACGCGCGTGGTGACGCGCGCGACCGCGATCGCACGCAAGCCCGACACGATGTCGTTCGAGGAGGCCGCCACGGTTCCGACGACGTTCTTCACCGCGTACTACGCGTTGTGCGAACTGGCGCGACTGCGACGCGGAGAGCGCGTGCTCGTGCACGGCGGCGCGGGCGGGGTCGGCATCGCGGCGATCCAGATCGCGCGGCATCTCGGCGCGGAAGTCTTCGCCACTGCGGGCAGCGACGAGAAGCGCGAGTTCATTCGCCTGCTCGGCGTCGACCGCGTGTTCGATTCGCGCAGCCTCGCGTTCGCCGACGAGATCCGTGCGCGCACGCACGGCGAAGGCGTCGACGTCGTGCTCAATTCGCTCGCGGGCGAAGCGATGGTGCGAAGCATCGATACGCTGCGTCCGTTCGGCCGCTTCCTCGAACTCGGCAAGCGCGACTTCTACGAGAACAGCCAGATCGGCCTGCGGCCGTTCCGCAACAACATCAGCTATTTCGGCATCGACGCGGATCAACTGATGGGCGTGCTGCCGTCGCTGACGACGCGACTGTTCGAGGAAGTGATGAGCCTGTTCTCCACCGGCGTGCTGCATCCGTTGCCATACCGCGCGTTCCCGGCCGCACGTGCGGAGGAAGCATTCCGCTACATGCAGCAGGCGCGCCAGATCGGCAAGGTGCTGGTCACCTATCCGTCGGGCACGCCGGCGCCGACGCGTGGCGTCGCGGTGCCGACGCTGCGGCTCGACCCGCAGGCGGCATACCTGATCGTCGGTGGCACCGGCGGGCTGGGCTTCGCGACCGCGCGCCGGATGATCGAGCGCGGCGCGCGGCACCTGACGCTCGCGAGTCGCGGCGGCGCGTTGGGCGCGGCAATGCAGGCCGAAGTCGACCGCTGGCGAGACACGCTCGGCGCCGACGTGTCGGTCGCGCGATGCGACGTGACCGACGCCGCGGCGCTCGACCGCCTCGTCGACGAGATCGAGCGTCGCGGAACGCCGCTCAAGGGCGTGCTGCATTCGGCGATGCAGATCGACGACGGGCTGCTGCGCAACGTCGACGACGCACGCTTCGCAGCGGTGCTCGAACCGAAGGTGGCGGGCGCATGGAACCTGCATCGCGCGACGCAGCGTTGCACGCTCGATTTCTTCGTCGTGTATTCGTCGGCGACGACCTGTCTCGGCAACCCGGGGCAGGGTGCGTACGTCGCCGCCAACGGCTTTCTCGAAGCGCTGGTCGCGCATCGTCGCGCGGCCGGCCAGCCGGGCCTGTTCATGGCATGGGGGCCGATCGAGGACGTCGGCTTCCTGGCACGCAACGCCGGCACGCGCGAGGCGCTGCAGTCGCGGATCGGCGGTGCGTCGATCACGTCGGACGAAGCGATGGCCGCGCTCGAGCGCGCGCTTGCCCAAGGGACCGCCGGCGAAGCCGTCGTGCGCCTCGATTGGGGCGCCATCTCGCGCGGCATGCCGGCCGCGCACGCTCGCCGTTACACGGCGTTGCAGACGGGGGGAGCGGCCGAGACGTCGAGCGAGGATCGCGTGTTGCTGGAACAGTTGCGTGCGCTGCCGCCTGCCGAGGCGGTCGCGCTCGTCGAGACGGCGCTGCGCGGCCAGATCGCGCGGATTCTGCACATGTCGCCGGAGCGCGTCGATGCCGGCCGGTCGGTCCTCGATCTCGGGATGGATTCGCTGATGGGCATGGAGCTCGGCATGGCCGTCGAGGAGGCCTTCGGCGTCAAGCTGTCGATCATGGCGATCGCGGAAGGCGCGACGGTGCACACGCTGGCCGAGCGCATCGTCGAGTTGCTCGACGATCGGCACGGCGACGGAAAGGCCGCGGCATCGGACGAGCTGGCGCAAGCGCTGGTCGCGCGGCATGCATTGGGCGATGAGGCGCGGGCGACGCTCGCACGTCATCAGGATCACGAGAAAAACCAGGGGGCAGCAACATGCAAGTCGACGCCGGTGCATGCCGGGTGAAAGCACCGCAGGGGTGGCAGGCGAGCGAAGGCACGGTCGCCCGGCCGGTGACGATGACCGGACATGGTCTGCACACCGGCCGCCGGGTCCAGGTGCGGATCCTGCCCGCGACGCCGTCGGACGAACGGCACGGGATCGTGTTTCGCCGCATGCGCGGCGATCATCAACTGGGGATGCTTGCCGCCGGCCCGGCGGTGCGTCGCGCGCAGCCGCTCTGCACGATGCTGCGTGCCGACGACGGCATGGGCGTGCGTACGGTCGAGCACCTGCTTGCATCGCTGCTGACCTGCGAGATCGATCACGCGATCGTCGAACTCGATGCGGAAGAAGTGCCGATTCTCGACGGCAGCGCGCGGCCGTGGATCGACGCGATCGCGGCCGGCGGCCGTGCCGAACTGCGGCGTTCGAAGCGCTTTCTCCGGGTGCTGAAGCCGGTGAGCGTGGCCGATGGCGAGGGCGCGTCACGGCGCGAATTGCGCGTCGAGCCCGCCGAGCGATACGAATTCAGCGTGCGCGACGATCTCAAGGGGTTCGGCGACATGCAGTGGGACGGCGAGCTCACGCCGGGGACGTTCGCCAGCGAGATTTCGTCGTCGCGTTCGTACGGGCGGATCAAGTGGGCCGTGCCGGCGATCGCCGTCGGCTACCTGACGGGCACGCCGATCCTGCGCGGCGCGAGGCCGTCGTGCACGGCGTCGATCATCGGCAATCACGTGATCGGTGGACTGCGCGCGCCCGACGAATTCGTGCGTCACCGCGTGCTCGATCTCGTCGGCGATCTGGCGCTCTCGGGCTCGCCGCTGCTCGGGCGCGTCACCGCGCATCGCCCCACCCACGAAATGAATTACCGACTCCTCAGCGCGTTGCTCGGTACGCCCGACGCGTACGAATGGGTCGACGTATCCGCGTAACGCGGACGCAATGACGTAACGGACGGACTGCCCGGAACCCAAGACATGGCACTCGGAGAACACCTTCGCCAGCAACTGGCGGCGAAAGCCCTGAAACGGCAACTCGAGCGCGCGACGGAAGCCGCCGCGGCGCCCGGCGTGCCCGGTACGCCGGCGGCGCAGGCCGCGTCGGCGCGCAGCCGTTTCGAATCGATGCCGCAATATCAGCAGGTCAGGATCATGCGCGAGATGGGCGAGAAGCTGCGCGTCGACTCGCCGTTCTTCCGCGTGCACGATGGCGTTGCCGGCGCGACCACGCAGATCGGCGGTCGCGAATACGTGAACTTCGCGAACTACAACTACCTCGGTCTCGCCGGCGATCCGACCGTATCCGAGCGTGCGAAGGCCGCGATCGACCGCTATGGCACGTCGGCGTCCGCGAGCCGGATGGTCGCGGGCGAGCGTCCGGTGCAGCGCGACCTCGAGCGGGCGCTGGCCGCGTTCTACGAGACCGACGATTGCGTCGCGTTCGTGAGCGGCCACGCGACCAACGTGACCGTGATCGGCGCGCTGTTCGGCCCCGGTGACCTGATCGTCCACGACGCGCTCGCGCACAACAGCATCGTGCAGGGTGCGCAGCTGAGCGGTGCGAAACGGCTGAGCTTCGCGCACAACGACTGGCAGGCGCTCGACGAACTGCTGTCGCGCGTGCGTCGCGAATACCGGCACGTGCTGATCGCGATCGAGGGGCTGTACAGCATGGATGGCGACTTCCCGGACCTCCAGCGTTTCGTCGACGTGAAGACGCGCCACGGTGCGTTCCTGCTGGTCGACGAAGCGCATTCGCTCGGCGTGCTCGGCGCGACGGGCAAGGGCATCCGCGAACATTGCGCGGTCGCGCCCGACCAGGTCGACATGTGGATGGGCACGATGAGCAAGACGCTGGCCGGTTGCGGCGGCTTCATCGCCGGCTGTCAGCCGCTCGTGGACATGCTGCGCCATCTCGCGCCGGGCTTTCTCTATAGCGTCGGACTCGCGCCGACGCTGGCCGAAGCGTCGCTGGCCGCGCTCGAACGCCTGCAGGCTGAACCGGAGCGGGTTGCGCAACTGCAGGCGCGTGGGCGGCAGTTCCTGACCGAGGCACGCGCGGCGGGGCTGAACACCGGCACGAGCGCGGGGTATGCGGTCGTGCCGGTCATCACCGGAAGTTCGCTGAAAGCCGCGCAGTGGGCCAACGCGATGTTCGACGAAGGGATCAACGTGCAGCCGATCTTCTATCCGGCCGTCGAGGAGAAGGCCGCGCGCCTGCGGTTCTTCATCTGCTCGACGCACGAGCCCGGGCAGATCAGCCGGACGGTCGATGTGCTGGCCCGCCTGGCGGGGCGGGCGGCATGATGTCTGCCGCGGCGCTCGCGCCGTCCTTCGACGTGCCGCAAGCCGGTGCGTCGACGCCGTTTCGCGCCGCATGCGCGGACGATGCGGCGGCATGTGCGCCGCTCGTGTTTGCATCCGGCGTCGGCGAATTCGGTTTCTTCCTCGGTGAAAGCGACGCGCGCTGCATTGCGTTCCTGCAACAGGCGTTCCGGTCGCGTCACGGCCGGTTCTCGTGGCGCAGGCATCGGGTCGCGGTCGGCGCCGACGGCACCGTGCATGCCGTGATGGCCATCCATGACGGGCGTCGGACGATGTTCGACGACGTTCACGTCGTGTGGGCCCTGACGCGCTTTTTCGGCGTGCGCCGCACGATCGGTCAGCTGCTGCGCGGGCTGGTGCTCGAAACGGAGATTCCGGCGCCCAAGCGCGAGCAGATCCTGATTGCGCATTGCGCGACGGACGAGCGGCGGCGCGGCGCGGGCATCTTCACCGCACTGCTGCGCGACGCGCTCGAGAGCGGTGCGTTGCCGGACGACGACAGCCGTGACATCGTGCTCGACGTGCTGACCCGCAACGCGCGCGCCCGCGCGCTGTACGAGCGGCTCGGCTTCGTCGCGCTGACGCGGTCGCGTCAGCGCTCGCGAAAGTTGCCGGCCGAGCTCGATTCGGTACGCATGCGGCTCACGCGTCGCGGCTGACGGCGCGCATCACATCTCTTTCATGCACAGTTCGAGCGCGGCTTCCCAGTGCGGCGCGCACAAGCCGAAGTGCTCCGCCAGTTTTGCATTCGACATGCGGGAATTGGCCGGGCGCGACGCGGGCGTCGGATAAGCGCTGGCCGGAATGGGCGACAACGACGGCTTTTTCGACAGATTCGAAAGACGGAAGATCGCCTCGGCGAATCCATGCCATGAAGTTGAGCCGGCCGCACACAGGTGATAGACGCCCGAATGCGTGTTCCACCATTCGTGCTGTCCGTCCCGTTCGTTCATGGAGGCGCCAATCGCTTGCGCGGCGACGTTCGCGCTCAGCGCGGCGATCGTCTTCGACCAGGTTGGCGCACCGATCTGGTCCGCGACGATTTTCAGTTCGTCACGCTCGGCGCCGAGGCGCAGCATGGTCAACAGAAAGTTCTTGCCGCGCGTGCCGTACACCCAACTCGTACGGAAAATCAGGTGCGCGCATCCCGATGCCGCGATCGCCTGCTCGCCGGCGAGTTTGGTCGCGCCGTACACGTTTTGCGGATCGACCGGATCGTCCTCGATGTACGGGCCGTTCTTCGTCCCGGCAAACACGTAGTCCGTCGAGTAATGAATCAGCGCCGCGCCGATGCGCTTCGCTTCTTCTGCGAGCACGGCCGGTGCCTCCGCATTCAGGCGCGTGGCCAACGCGATGTCGTTCTGCGCCTGATCCACGGCCGTATAGGCGGCCGGGTTGACGATGATGTCCGGCCCGACGTTGCGCACGACGTCGCGCACCTGATCAAGGCGCGACAATTCGAGCTCCCCACGATCGAGCGCGACCACCTTGCCGAGACCCTGCAGGCTGCGCGCCAGTTCGAATCCCACCTGGCCATTGATGCCGGTGAGCAGGATGGTCCGTTGCTCGGGCGATTTTTTCTGTCCCACGGCGCCGCTCACTCGTAGTGCTCGGCTTCGGCGAGCCGCTTGCCAGCCGCATCCTTGGCCGCGAGCACCGGCTCGCCGTCGAGCGGCCAATCGATGCCGATCTCCGGGTCGTTCCACAGCAAGCTGCGCTCGTGCTCCGGGAACCAGTAGTCGGTGGTCTTGTAGAGGAATTGCGCCGTCTCCGACAGCACCACGAAGCCGTGCGCGAAGCCGGGGGGCACCCAGAGCTGGCGATGGTTGTCGGCCGACAGTGTCACGCCGGCCCATTTGCCGAAATTCGGCGAACTGCGCCGGATGTCGACCGCGACGTCGAACACCTCGCCCTCGACCACGCGCACGAGTTTTCCTTGCGCGTGCTCGATCTGGTAGTGGAGCCCGCGCAGCACGCCTTTTACGGAGCGCGAGTGGTTGTCCTGGACGAACTCGACGTCAGCCTCGACGAGCGCAGCGAATTCCCGCGCGTTGAAGCTCTCGTAGAAATAGCCGCGCGCATCGCCGAATACCTTCGGCTCGACGATCTTGACTTCGGGGAGCGCCGTAGCAGTTACCGTGATGGCCATGCAACCTGGTCCGTAAGAATGTTCAGCAAATATTTGCCGTAGCCGTTTTTCGACAGCGGCTGCGCGAGCTTCTGCACCTGCTCGGCATCGATCCAGTGCCGGCGGTACGCGATCTCCTCGGGGCAGGCGACGACCAGGCCTTGCCGCTTCTGCAGCGTCGCGATGAAGCTCGCGGCCTCGATCAGCGAATCGTGGGTTCCGGTGTCGAGCCATGCATAACCGCGCCCCATGATCTCGACGTTCAACGCACCGTCCGCGAGATAGCGGGAATTGACGTCGGTGATTTCGAGCTCGCCGCGCGGCGACGGCTCGATGTCGGCGGCGATGTCGCACACGCGGTTGTCGTAGAAGTAGAGACCGGTCACGGCGTAGTTCGAACGCGGCTTGACAGGCTTCTCTTCGATCGATACGGCACGGAAGTCCTGATCGAATTCGACGACGCCGTAACGTTCCGGATCATGCACGTGATAGGCGAACACCGTCGCGCCCGCGTCTTGCGCGTCTGCGTGCTCGAGCTGTTTGGCGAGGTCATGACCATAGAAGATGTTGTCGCCAAGGATGAGCGCCGACGGATCGTTGCCCACGAATTCGCGACCGATGATGAAGGCCTGTGCAAGGCCGTCGGGCGACGGCTGCACCGCATACCGGATGTTCATCCCCCACTGGCCGCCGTCGCCGAGCATGGCTTCGAAGCGTGGGGTGTCCTGCGGTGTCGAGATGATCAGGACGTCGCGAATGCCCGCGACCATCAGCGTCGAGAGCGGGTAATAGATCATCGGCTTGTCGTAGACCGGAAGCAGTTGCTTCGAGACCGCATGCGTGATCGGATAGAGCCGTGTGCCGGAACCGCCGGCGAGAATGATGCCCTTGCGCGCCATGTCCGTTCCTCTTACGCGCGGTGCGCGTAGTTCGTTGCGACCCACTTCCGGTAGTCGCCCGAAGCGACTTCGTCGACCCATTCCTGATGGTCCAGATACCAGCGCACCGTTTTCGCGAGACCGGTTTCGAACGTTTCGGCGGGCTTCCAGCCGAGTTCGCGCTCGAGCTTGCGGGCGTCGATCGCATAGCGGCGATCGTGGCCCGGCCGGTCGGTCACGTAAGTGATCTGGTCGCGATACGAACCCGCCGATTTCGGTCGCAGTTCGTCGAGCAGGTCGCACAGCGTGTGCACGACCTCGAGATTCGTTTTCTCGTTCCAGCCGCCGACGTTGTACGTCTCGCCGGTCTGGCCGCGCGCGAGTACCTCGCGGATCGCACTGCAGTGATCGCCCACATACAGCCAGTCTCGAACATTCTGGCCGTCGCCGTACACGGGCAACGGCTTGCCGGCGAGCGCGTTGGCGATCATCAGCGGAATGAGTTTCTCGGGGAACTGGTACGGGCCGTAGTTGTTCGAGCAGTTCGTGGTGAGCGTGGGCAGGCCGTAAGTATGCTGATATGCGCGCACGAGATGGTCGGAACCGGCCTTGGTCGCCGAATAGGGGCTGTTCGGTGCGTACGGAGTCGTTTCGGAGAATTGCGGATCGGCAGGCGACAGCGAACCGAATACTTCGTCCGTGGAAACGTGCAGAAAGCGAAATGCGGCCTTGTCCGTCTCTGGCAGCATATTCCAGTATTGGCGTGCTGCTTCGAGCAGCGTAAATGTTCCGACGACATTGGTCTGAACAAAATCCGCCGGCCCGTGAATCGAGCGATCGACATGGCTTTCCGCAGCGAAATGCAGGACTGCGCGAGGCTTGTATTCGGCGAACAATGCATCGAGCGCCGCTCGGTCGCAAATATCGGCCTGCGCGAACACGTGCTTCGGGTTTCCGTGCAACGCCTTTAATGTTCCGAGATTGCCCGCATAGGTCAATTTGTCGACGTTCAGAACCGATTCGTCAGATTGACGCAGCCAATCCAGCACAAAATTGGCCCCGATAAAGCCGGCGCCACCTGTAACCAATATCATGTAGCCTCTTTTTTATGTTAATGGCAGTGAATCCTGCCTTGCTCTCGTTCGTGCGCGTAGCCCTCGATTGACGCTGGACGAGGAATTGCCAAGAAATCATGCGGCCGGGACAGATCTGGGGCTGGGTTGCACGCATATTCTAGGGTATTCCTTCGAGGCGGCGCATGTATCAACCGGACAGTCTGCTTTGAAAGACTATTAATTCTCTATACCGCGGGACTCAGATGGTGACGGTCGTGGGCGGTATATCTCGGTTTCCCGTGTGCTTGCGCGGGATTCATCAGACGTCTATCACACGCAAACATTTGCGGAAAACAGCGGCAAGACGAGTGCACGCAGAAGTCGGCACCGAATGCAGTGATGGTCTTTTGGATACTAAAAATCGATGGCAACTATATCATGCGCGATTCGATCCGTGCGAATCGGTCGTTTTATATCGGGATTTGGAGTCGCAATATTTTGCTTTACTGTCATGGTGGGGCGCCGCGGCCATTGACGTTCCTGTCGTATTACTCGTTAAATACGGTTCGATTCGGACTCATTTCCCCGCTGCGGCGGGGAATTTAGACGCGCTTCAACCTACTTGTGCCGCGGATTGAACGGCCGCTGCTGCACATCCGCCCCATGCGCGACGATCGCCGTGCTTTCGGGCACTTCCTCCCATGCGCCGCGCAGGTCGACGAGCGGTTCCGACACGACCATGAACGCATCGTCGCCCGCTTCGACGATGCGCGGATTGTGTGGGTAAAGTTCGTGCAGATGCTTGAACGACGTGCTGTGAAACAGCGAGCGCGATTGCCGTTCGCTCGAGTAGCGCACCGCGATGATCCGGTCGCCGTCCGTCGCGCAGATCGTCATGTTGAGCGGCTCGGCGACGCGGTAGCGCGCGGCTGTGTCCTCGATCACGCCGACCATGCGTTCGAGCGCCGGCAGCGGCATCTGCTCGAGGCCGTAGGTCAACGCGAGACGGAACATCACCTCGGAGTCGGTCGACCCTTCGAGCGTAGCGAACAGCGCCGGGTCGACCTTCATCGTCAGGTCGCGGCGCAGCTTGTGGAAATCGCGGATCAGCCCGTTGTGCGCGAACAGCCAGCGGCCATGGCGGAACGGGTGACAGTTGGTTTCCTGGACGGGCGTGTCGGTTGCGGCACGGATGTGCGCGATGAACATCCGCGAGCGGATCGCGCGCGCGGCTTCGCGCAGGTTGCGGTCGTTCCATGCGGGATGCACGGAGCGGTAGCGGAACGGCAGTTCATCGGGGCGGCCGTACCAGCCGATGCCGAATCCGTCGCCGTTGGTGGTCGTGGCGCCCAGTTCCGAATGCAAGCTCTGGTCGATCAGCGAATGCTTCGCGCGAAACAGTACGGTCTCGAGATGGATCGGATTACCCGTATAGGCGAGCCAGCGGCACATGGAGCGCTCCTTCGCGATGAATCCTCTCGCGCATGGTAGCCGACTTCGCGGCGCCGCTATACGCGGCTGCCGCGCGCTCGCCGGTTGGCGGACTGCGCCGGGCGATCGTCGATGAACGTCGATGAAGGATGCGGCGGGTGCCGCATCCTTCGTGCACGCGTCAGTCGCCGAGCGCGTCCATCACGCGGGCGGAGTAGACGAGCGCCGCGCCCGCATTCAGCGCGATCGCGACGCCGAGCGCTTCGGCCACTTCCTCTTTGGTCGCGCCATGCTTCGCGGCTTCCGCCGTGTGCACGGCGATACAGCCGTCGCAGCGCGTCGTGACGGCCACCGCGAGCGCGATCAGTTCGCGCGTCTTCGCGTCGAGGTGGCCCGTCTTGGCACCGGCGCCGGACAGCGCCTTGTAGCCGGCCAGCGTGTCGGGCGAGAGCTTCGCGATTTCGCCGATGCGCGTCGTGAGTTCCTTCCGGTATTCGTTCCAGTTCAGCATGATGCGTCCTTTCGAGAAGAAGTGGATCGGGCGGCGGATGCCGCGATCTCGGGCGATGCAGCACTTATTCTGATCGCCTATGCTGAGGGTTTCGATACGCTAGAGTGTCAATTTTTAGCGCAAACGTCTCATGGACGCGTTGAGTCAATTGTTGTCGCTGGGTCGCAGTCATGTCGAACTCGACGTGCGCTGCCTGCTCGATGGCCCGTTCGCGATGCCGCACGATCCGTTGCCGCCCGGCGAGGCGGCGTTTCACCTGCTGCTGTCCGGTACGTGCCAGCTGCGCATGGCCGACGGGCGCACGCTGCGGCTGTCCGACGGCGATTTCGTGCTGTTGCCGGCGGGGGACGCGCACGACTTGTCCGATGTCGAGGGCGGCGGTGTGCGGTCGGCCGCGTCGCTGCGCGAACCAGGCGTGGCCGGCGGTGCAGTGCTGCCGGTCAAGTCGAATCGCGATCCCGCGGCCTTGGCCGATGCAAGTGTCGACCTGCTTTGCGGGCGCTTCATCTACGCGCGTGGTGCCGGTGATTTGTTGATGCGCACGCTGCCGCGCGTGCTGCATGTCGGGCTGCGCGAGGCGTCGGGGCCTGCGTCGCTGCAACTGCTGACGAGCGTGCTGCGCGCGGAGGCATCGAACGCGCAGCCGGGTGCGCGTGCAATCGTGAATGCGCTCGGACAGGCGCTGCTCGCCTACGCGTTGCGCGCGTACGGCCGCGATGCGCGCGTGCCGGCCGGCTGGCTCGCGTTGGCCGCCGACGCGCGGCTCGGCCCGTCGGTCCAGGCCGTGCTGCAGGCGCCGGCGCAATCGTGGACGGTCGAGTCGCTCGGTGCGGCATCCGCGATGTCGCGTGCGACCTATGCGCGGCATTTCCGAGCGAAGGCGGGGATGAGCGTCGGCGCATTCGTCGCGCGGATCCGGATGATGCATGCATGCGCGCTGCTTCAGGATACGCAGCGCGGCCAGGCGGAAATCGGGCAGGCGGTCGGTTATCAGTCGGAGGCGGCGTTCGGCAAGGCGTTTCGCGCCGTGCTCGGCACGACGCCGGGGCGCTGGCGGCGCGCGCAGCGCGGCACGTGAGGTTGCCCGCGGGATCGTCGTGCTCGACGACGAACCGTTGGCGAAAAAAACGAGGAGGGGAGAAGTGTCTGCCTGGGGTGGCGCACACCCGCTCGCGAGGCAACGACAATGAAGAAGGGGCTTCCGGTTTCCCGGAAGCCCCTTCTTGACATCTTGGTAGGCCGTGCGTGACTCGAACACGCGACCAACGGATTAAAAGTCCGCTGCTCTACCAACTGAGCTAACGACCCAAAGAGCAAAAAATTATAGCGGCGGATCGCTGGTCTGTCAACAACCCGTCACCATGATTTATTTGATGCTTTCGATCTTGCCCTGTGCCGTCTGCGCAGCGTTCGATCCGGCGTATTGCGACACGACCTGCTCGAACGTCTTCTTCGCGGCCGCCTTCTGGCCTTGCTCGAGCTGGTTCGTACCGATCGCGACGAGCGCGTCGGCCGCGCGCGGATGCTGCGGATACTTGCTCACGATCGCTTGCCACGTCGCGGTCGAGCCGCGGTAGTCGCGTAGCGCGTATTGCGCGTTGCCAAGCCAGTACTGTGCGGTCGGCTGGTACGGGCTTTGCGGATACTTCGCGATGAAACTGCGAAACGACGCGGCGGCAGCCTTGAAGTTGCCGTTGCGGAATTGCTGCTGCGCCGCGCTGAGCGCATCCGTTTCACCCGGCTGCACGGTGCCTTCGACACCATCGATCGTCGCCTGTTGCGGCTCGAACTTCTTGAGCCGCGTGTCGAGATCCTGGTAGTACTCCTTCTGCTGCCGCTCGAGCGTCGTCAGCCGGTTCGTCAGATCTTCGTTCTCGCCGCGCAGCGTCGCGACCTGTTGGTTCAACTGGTCGATACGGCCGGATTGATCGAGGATCGTACGCTGGGCGGCCGACAACTGGCTGGACAGGTTGTCGCTCTTGCTGCGCAGATCGAGCACGGCGCGGCGCGCCTCGTTGTCGTCGAACATGCCGGCGTGCGCCGGCGCGGCCGACCACGCCGCGCCGACGACGCAGATTGCTGCGGTGATCCGCAGCCAGGATACACGGTGCGTCATACGGCAACTCTTCCGTTACTTACTGTTGGTAGACGAGGTCGGCGCGACGGTTCTGCGCCCACGATGCTTCGTCGTGACCCGATGCTTGCGGCTTTTCCTTGCCGAGGCTCACGGCTTCCATCTGCGAGTCGTTCACGCCGAGCAGTGCCATCGCGCGGCGGACAGCCTCCGCACGCTTCTGGCCCAGCGCGAGGTTGTACTCGCTCGTGCCGCGTTCGTCGGTGTTGCCCTGGATCAGCACGTGGCGCTGCGGGTGGCTCTTCAGGTACTGCGTGTGTTGCTGCAGCAGCGGCTGGTATTCGTCCTTCACCGAATAGCTGTCGAAGTCGAAGTAGATGCTGCGCTTCGCGAGCGGGCTGTTCGGGTCGTTCAGCGGATCGACGTTCACTTGTGCGACGTTGTCGGCGCTCGGTTGCGTGCTCATCGCGCCCGCGTTGGCCTTGTCGTCGAGCTTCACGCCCGACTTACACGCTGCGAGCGCGCTGATCATCATCACGGCCAGGGCCAGACGAGCTTTGTTCGACATCATGGTTACTCTCCTTGTGGTCATTGCATGAAGGGCCCCCACGACGGCTCACGAACGGAGCCGCCCTGGACGGACAGGATCTGCGGCGGCGCGCTGCCGTCGGAGGGCACTGCTGCCAGCACGTTGCGACCACCCGACTGGGTAGCGTAAAGAAGGTACTGGCCGTTTGCCGCGAAGCTCGGCGATTCGTCGCGATTGGTATTCGTGATGGCGTTCGCCGCGCCGGTTTGCAGATCCTGAACGTACAGCTTGAACCCCCCACCCGTGCGGGAGATGTAGGCGAGCAGCTTGCCGTCCGGGCTGATGCGCGGGCTGGTGTTGTAGCTGCCGGTGAAGGTCACGCGTTGCGCGGAGCCGGCGCTTTCGCCTTGCGCGGGCATCCGATAGATCTGCGGCGCGCCGCCGCGATCGCTCGTGAAATAGATCCAGCGGCCGTCCGGCGAGTAGAACGGTTCGGTATCGATCGAGCTGCTCTGCGTGAGCCGGCGCAGACCGCCGCCGTTCGCATTGACCGTATAGATTTGCGTATTGCCCGTCAGCGACAGCGCAACGGCCAGCGTGTTGCTGTCCGGCGACCACGCCGGCGCACTGTTGTTGCCCTTCTGGTCGGAGACGATGTAGCGGCGGCCGGTCGGCAGGTCGTGGATGTAGACGATCGGCTTCTTGCGCTCGAACGATACGTACGCGACCTTCGTGCCGTTTGGCGACCAGGCCGGCGAGATGATCGGCTCGGTGCTCGACAGCGCGATGCGTGCGTTCTGGCCGTCCGAGTCCGAGATCTGCAGCTGATACCGGTTGCCCGTCTTGATCACGTACGACAGACGCGTGGCGAACACGCCGCGCACGCCGAGCAATTTCTGGTAGATGTAGTCGGCGATCTTGTGGCCGGCCGTGCGCAGCGAGGTGTCCGTCGCCGTCAGCGACAGGCCGCCGAGGCTTTGCTGCTTCACGGTGTCGTACAGGATGAAGTTCACCTTGTACTGGCCGTTGGCTTCGCGGTTCACGCTGCCGGCGACGAACGCGTTCGCGCCCTTGGCCTTCCATGCGCCGAGATCGACCGATGCGGTCTCGGGCACGGGCGTGCTGCCCGCGTCGATATTGGTGAATTTGCCGCTGCGGGCGAGGTCGGCGCGGACGATCGACGTGACCTGCTGCGGCAGGCCCGCCTCGTTCGCGAAGTTCGCGGTGGCAATGGGGAACTGGGTCGAACCGACGCCGGTGATCAGCACGTTGACCTGCGCGTTAGCGGCGCCGCCGGCCGCAATCAGACACGAGGCCACGAGTGCCCTGAAACCTAGTTTCGTCATCAAACTCATGCTTCTTGCTTCCCATGTGACTTGGATCGCTGCGCAACCGCAGAGACAGTAAAAATACCCGATTCGTTCCCGTCCGGCAGCGACGCACGGAGTGTAAGCGCATTTGCGATCACTCTGCCGCCTTGAAGGTAATCGTAATGTCGGACGGGGTACGACCGTTGGAATCGGGCGGCAATGGGACCGACGCCTGAATCGCATTGACCACGGCTTGATCCCACCCCGAATTTCCGCTCGAACGGCGGATCGAAACGCTCAGCACGTCGCCCGACGGCGTGCAGCGGATCGCGACGACCGTCGTCAGGCCCGCGCGCTCGCCGCCCCAGACGATGTTCGGCTTCACACGGCGACGCACCTTGTCGGGATAGCCGGGCGACGCGGCGTTGCCGCCGGAGCCCGTCCCGGTACCGCTTTTCGCGAGGCCTTCACCGCCGCCTTCGCCGGCCCCGGACATGCCTTGCATCTGCGCGAGACGCGCGCTGCGCTCGCGGTCGAGCTTCGCCTTCGCCGCCGCGTCGGCCTTCGCGCGCGCCGTCGCTTCGGCCTTCGCCTTGGCCTGGGCTTCCGCCTTCGCCTTCGCGGCCGCGTCGGCCTTGGCCTTCGCCGCTTGCTGCGCTTCAAGCTGCGCCTGCTTCTGTTGCTGCAGTTTCTGCTGTTCGAGCTTCTGCTGCTCCACGAGCTGTTGTTGCTTGAGCTTGTCCGCCTGCTTCTGTTTTTCGCGCTCGGCGGCCTTCTGCGCCGCGAGGGCAGCAGCCTGCTGGGCCGCCAACTGCTCGCGCCGCGCTTCTTCTTGCTGGGCCTTCAGTTGCTGCGCTCGGCGCTGCTGCTCGAGCAGCGCTTCGCGCGCGGCCGCTTCCTGTTGCCGTTTCTTCTGCTGCAGCGCGATGTCCGCCTGCTCGTCCCGCACCGGGGGAGGGGGCGGAGCGAGCTTCGCGGGCGGCGTCGGCGTGACGACGGGCCGCGGCGCGGGCACGTCGGGCACCTCGGTCCACAGTTCGGCTTCGGCGCCGGCCGGCGTGCTGTTCTGCCACTGCACGCCGTGATAGAGGAACAACGCGAGCAGCACGTGCATCAGCGCAGCGAGCGCGAACGCGCGCCAGGTGCCGCGTTCGCGAGGGGGCTGAGACGGATAGGCGTTGCCGCGCGTGGATTGCTGCCGGTTCATTGCGATTTGACGAGGAGGCCGACGCGCTTGACGCCACGCGCCTTCAGGTCCGACATCACGGTCATGACGGCATCGTACTGCACGGTCTTGTCGGCCGCGATCACGACGGGCTGGTCGGGATGGTCAGCCTGCCGGGCCAGGATGAAGCTGTCGAGCTCGGCCTTGGTCATCGTGTCTTCCTGCGTCGCGCCGGAGTCGCCCTTGTACTTGACGCTCATCGTGCGGTCGGCCTTGATGTTGACGACGACCGGCGGCGTCTGTTCCTGGGGTGCGGCATTGCCGACGGTCGGCAGATTGATGATCGACGGGGCGACGAGCGGTGCCGTGACCATGAAGATCACGAGCAGCACCAGCATCACGTCGATGTACGGCACGACGTTGATGTCGGCCATCGCGCGGCGCGAGCGGCCGCCGCGCATGCTGGATCGAATGGGACTTCCTGCCATGGCGCGCTCCTTACTGGGCCTGACGCTGCAGGATGTTCGAGAACTCTTCGATGAAGGTCTCGAAGCGGATCGCGAGGCGGTCGATGTCGTGCGCGTAGCGGTTGTACGCAACCACCGCCGGAATCGCGGCGAACAGGCCGATCGCGGTGGCGACGAGCGCCTCGGCAATGCCCGGTGCGACGTTCGCGAGCGTCGCCTGCTGCACGTTCGCCAGGCCGCGGAACGAGTTCATGATCCCCCAGACGGTGCCGAACAGACCGATGTACGGACTGACCGAGCCGACTGACGCGAGGAACGCGAGGTTCGCTTCGAGCACGTCCATTTCACGCTGGAACGACGCGCGCATCGCACGGCGCGCGCCGTCGAGCACGAGGCCCGGGTCGCTGATGCGCTTTTCCTTCGCCTTCAGAAACTCACGCATCCCCGATTCGAAAATCCGCTCGAGCGCGCCGATCGTGTGGCGATTGTTGGCCGCGCTCTGATACAGCGCCTGCAGGTCACCGCCCGACCAGAAATCCCTTTCGAAGCGTTCGGTCTGCGCGCGTGCGCGGCGGATCGCGAACCACTTGCGGAAGATGAAGGTCCACGACATCAGCGACAGAAGCAGCAGCAGCCCCATCACGGCCTGGGCCAGCACGCTCGCGTTGAGGACGAGGGAAATGATCGACAGGTCTTGAGAAGTGTTCATAGAGGTTTGAGTAACGTCCCTTCGGGGGTGTCCGGCGAGGGGGCACGGTATGCGTGTGGCGCGGCGCGCCGGCCTGGCCTGGCGCCGAACCTTGCTTAGTATCGATTCAGGAAGGCAAGTTCATAGGTTTTGTCTAAACGGTGCTCATCCGAGCTTCGTTGACAATACAGTCTGCCCGGTGTCGATGACGGGCCCGCGTTGCAGCGCGTCGAGCACGACCGGCGGGATTGCCGCGGGCCGGATGCCGGTTCGGTCGACGCAGCCGAGGCGGATGTGTCCGGCGACGAGCAGCGTGTCGCCACGCCAGGCTTCCTGCGTGAATTCCACGGATGCGCGGCCGATGCGTCCGGGCCGGCTCGTGATCGTCAGCGCGTCGTCGAGTCGCGCCGGCGCGCGGTAGTCGAGCGAGGTACTGCGGACGATGAAGATCGCGCCCGTGTCGTCGGCGAGCCGACGCTGGTCGATGCCGCACGCGCGCAGCCATTCGGTGCGGGCGCGCTCGAAGAATTTCAGGTAGTTGGCATAGAAGACGATGCCGCCTGCGTCGGTGTCCTCGTAGTACACGCGTACCGGCCAGGTGAAGCCGGAGTGCGCGTCCGGGGAGCGGGTAGGCTGAGTCATGGCGCGCATTTTACCGGAAGGCCGAGGCCCGATTCGTAACCGATTCGTAACGGAATGTAGTACGTCGCAGCACACAGCGGGCCGGCCGGAACCGGGCCCGCTGCTGCGCTCGCCGTGTCAGCCGCGATGGATCGCGAGGCCGGCCGGGGCTTGGGCGACCGGCATCATTTCGATCGTATTGATGTTGACGTGCGCGGGGCGCGTCGCGATCCAGTAGATCGTGTCGGCGATGTCCTCGGCCGTGAGCGGCTGGACGTTCTGGTAGACGTTCGCCGCTTTCGCATCGTCGCCGCGGAAGCGGACGTTCGAGAATTCCGTGCCGCCGCACAGGCCCGGCTCGATATCGGTGACGCGCAACGGCGTGCCGATCAGGTCGGCGCGCAGGTTCAGGCTGAATTGTCGGACGAAAGCCTTGGTCGCACCGTATACGTTCCCGCCCGGATACGGATAGGTGCCGGCCACCGAACCCAGGTTGAAGATGTGACCGCGCCCGCGCTCGATCATGCCGGGCAGCAACGCATGGGTGACGGTCACGAGGCCCGAGCAGTTCGTGTCGATCATGGTCTGCCACTCGTCGAGGCTGGCCTTGTGCGCAGGCTCGACGCCGAGCGCGAGACCGGCGTTGTTGACGAGCACGTCGAGCGCCGCGAATTCGGCGGGAAGGGCGGCCGGCACGGCTTCGACGGCGGCGCGGTCGCGCACGTCGAGCTCGAACGGCAGCAGTGCGTCGCCGAGTTCGGCCGCGAGCGCATCGAGACGATCCTTGCGGCGCGCGGTTGCGACGACACGGTGGCCGCCCTTGACGAAGGCACGGGCGATGGCGGCGCCGAAGCCGGCGGACGCGCCTGTGACGAACACGATCATTGCTGCTCCTGGTCGGTAACAAAGTAGCGGATGGTATCCCGCAAGCCTACTGAGATTGCGGCACCGCGGCAAGGCGCCAAAGCGCGTCGGCACGGGCGCGTAAAGTCTGGCCCCTATTATTTCCGGGCGACTGCCGCGCGGTTGCCTATTCATGACGCATCCAATACACTAACGCGCTCATCACCCCTGCGTGACTGGCGATAGAACCCTTCGGGTTCAAGGTGGAGCATCCCACCGTGAAGCGCGGGGCGCCGTTTTTGCCGTTCGCCTGGGCAGCCGTTGTGCGCCGTCGCGTGCATCGCCGGTGGCTGTCCTGCCTCGCGTCATACGGATTCTTCCGCCACGTCGGGCTGGTTCCGCCAGCAGCGCAATGTACTCGGCCACTCCGGTCAACCTGTACACACTTAACGGAAACCGTATGTTTGACAGAGCCCAAAGCACCATCGCGAACGTCGATCCCGAAATCTTTGCTGCGATCGAGCAGGAAAACCGCCGCCAGGAAGAGCACATCGAGCTGATCGCGTCGGAAAACTACACGAGCCCGGCCGTGATGGCCGCACAGGGCTCGCAGCTCACGAACAAGTACGCGGAAGGGTATCCGGGCAAGCGTTACTACGGCGGCTGTGAATACGTCGACGTGGTCGAGCAGCTGGCGATCGACCGCGTGAAGCAGCTGTTCGGCGCGGAAGCCGCGAACGTGCAGCCGAACTCGGGTTCGCAGGCGAACCAGGGCGTGTTCTTCGCGATGCTCAAGCCGGGCGACACGATCATGGGTATGAGCCTCGCGCACGGCGGTCACCTGACGCACGGCTCGCCGGTGAACATGTCGGGCAAGTGGTTCAACGTCGTGAGCTACGGCCTGAACGAAAACGAAGACATCGACTACGACGCCGCCGAGAAGCTGGCGAACGAACACAAGCCGAAGCTGATCGTCGCGGGCGCGTCGGCATTCGCGCTGAAGATCGACTTCGAGCGTCTGGCGAAGATCGCGAAGTCGGTCGGCGCGTACCTGATGGTCGACATGGCGCACTACGCCGGCCTGATCGCGGCGGGCGTGTATCCGAACCCGGTGCCGCACGCGGACTTCGTGACGACGACGACGCACAAGAGCCTGCGCGGCCCGCGCGGCGGCGTGATCCTGATGAAGTCGGAATACGAGAAGCAGATCAATTCGGCGATCTTCCCGGGCATCCAGGGCGGCCCGCTGATGCACGTGATCGCGGCGAAGGCGGTGGCGTTCAAGGAAGCGCTGTCGCCGGAATTCAAGGCGTACCAGGAGAAGGTGGTCGAGAACGCGCGCGTGCTGGCTGAAACGCTGGTCAAGCGCGGGCTGCGGATCGTGTCGGGCCGTACGGAAAGCCACGTGATGCTGGTGGACCTGCGCGCGAAGAACATCACGGGCAAGGCAGCGGAAGCGGCGCTGGGCGCGGCACACATCACGGTGAACAAGAACGCGATTCCGAACGATCCGGAAAAGCCGTTCGTGACGAGCGGGATCCGTCTGGGCTCGCCGGCGATGACGACGCGCGGCTTCGGCGCGGCGGAAGCCGAGCAGGTCGGTAACCTGATCGCCGACGTGCTCGAGAACCCGGAAGACGCAGCGACGATCGAGCGTGTGCGCGCGCAAGTAGCCGAGCTGACCAAGCGTTTCCCGGTTTATCGCTGATCCGGCATGCGCTGCCCGTTCTGCCGGCATGAGGACACGCAGGTCGTCGACTCGCGTGTGTCCGAAGATGGCGCCGCGATTCGTCGGCGCCGTCGTTGTTCGGCTTGCGACAAGCGCTTCACGACGTACGAGCGGGTCGAGCTGAACTTGCCGGCCGTCGTGAAGAAGGACGGCAGCCGCACGGAATTCGACCGTCGCAAGATCGTCGCCAGCATGCAACTCGCGCTGCGCAAGCGGCCGGTTGCGGCTGACGCGATCGACGCGGCGGTCGCCCGCATCGAATATCAACTGCTCGCAACCGGCGAGCGCGAAGTGCGTAGCGAGAAGCTTGGCGAACTCGTGATGAACGAGTTGCGCGGCCTCGATACGATCGCCTATGTCCGTTTCGCATCGGTATACCGCCGGTTCGAGGATGTTTCCGAATTTGCCGACGTGATCGAAGAGTTCCGTCGCGCGTCCCCCTCCAAACCTCCGCGTAAGCGCTGACGCGCTGCGTCCGTTCATCGTCTTCTCCGTGGGTTCAGTTCGCGCCGATTGTGTCGGCCGCGATCGCATGTCGCCAGTCGGCCGTTCGGCTAATGGCGCGTGTGTGCTTGCGTCGCTACAGTCGTCGCATCACGTTGACGGAGGGCGATGGTGATGGGACTGCACCGACAGGGCGTCGAACAACGCATGCGATGCGGCGGCGGCTTTACGCTCGTCGAGCTGATGGTCGCAATCGCGCTGGCAGCCGCGATCGGACTATACGCAGCACCTGCATTCGATCAGTGGCACACGCGTGAACGTGTGGATGCACGCTCGCGTGCGCTGCTCGGCGCGCTGTCGTTCGCGCGCACCGAGGCGACACGTCTCGGCGTGCGCGTCACGCTGTGCAGGGCCGGGCGCAACGGCGATTGCGCGCATTCCGGCGAGCGGTGTGACCTGGCGGGATGGTCATGCGGCTGGATCGTCCGCGGGCAGTTCGACGGACGGTCGCGCGTGCTGCGGCGCTATCCGCGCGATGCCGACATTGCCGTCGCGGGGGCGGCGCACGATCTGGCATTTGCTCCGCCGGCGGGCCAGGTGCTTGGCGGAATCAGGCGTTTCGAGTTGCGTCCATGGCGCACGCTGTCCGGTGACGACACACGCGTGTCGCGCTGCATTCGGATCGCGGCAGGCGGCCGGGCGCGCGTCGTTGCCGGTCGATGCGAAGCGGCATGAAGCGCGCGCGCAAGTCCATGCACGGCACGTCGCTGCTCGAAGCGGTGCTGGCCGTTGCGCTGCTTGCAACGGTGATGCTGGCGGTGGCCGGCAGCCAGCTTGCGATGACGCGCGCGCAGCGGGCGACGATCTGGCGTGAGCGCGCGCTATGGCTGGCCGATGCCCGCATTGAGAGCCGGCGCGCAGTGGCGGGTGCCGACGACGGCATCGCAGCGCTCGCGTCCGCGTCGTTGCCCGGCGGCACGACGGCGCTCGACGATGGGCCGGCGGGTGTCCGCTACGTGACGGTCGGCTGGCGTGACGCTCAGGCCTCCGCGCCGACATCGGCGCGCTGCGAAAGTGCGCGGGCAGCGGTCGGGCCGCCATCGTGCGTGCGGATGCCGTTTCGGGAGGCCGAGGTCGATGTCGATGAACGGTGAGCGCCGCAGCCGCGCGCATACGCTGCTCGAAGTGCTGATCGCGATGACGGTCGGTCTGCTGGTGCTTGCTGCTGCCGGTGCGCTGTACCACGCCCAACGCGTCGCGCAGCGGCGAGCGGAAGACGGCTTCCGGATGCGCGATGCGGCCGCGACCGCACTGATGCTGATCGGCGAGCAGATCCAGATGACCGGGTTTCGCCCGCTCGATGTCGAAGGGGCGCCATCGTTGCCGCCGATGTTCGGCTGTTCCGCGGGGCGCGTGCGAGGCAATGGAGCGCAGGTGCGCTGCGAAACCGTGCGCGCAGCGTCGGACGCATTGCTGGTTCGGTATGTCGGCGATGCCGTGTCGACGTGGCCGACGAATGGGGCACAGGTGTCGGATTGTCTCGGGCAGGGCGTTGGCGCTCCTGGTGCACGGCCGCTCGTGGAAAACCGTTTCGACGCGCATGTCAGTCCGTCGACGGGCGAGCCCGAGTTGTACTGCGAGGGAAGCGGGCGCCCCGGTACGCCGCAACCCGTCGTGTCCGGCATCGACCAACTGCGCGTGCGTTACCTTCGGCGCGAAGCCGCGCAGTTCGTCGACGCAGGGGCGATGGGTAGCGGCGACTGGCGCGATGTCGTTGCCGTGCATGTGTGCGTGCGCGCACGTGGCGAACCGATGCACGGGCCTGCGCGTCATGTCGATTGCGACGGCCGCACGGCCGTTTCGCCGGATGGTCGCGCGCATCTGGTGCTGCATCGAATCGTCGCGTTGCGCAATGCCGCGGTCGCATCCGCCGATCCCGTGGGTGATGCGGCGCAGGATCATGGGGTGTTGCGATGATCTACGCAAACCGATTCGTCGACGAGCTCGCGATGCGAATCGCAGCAGGTCGCGCAACGCAGCGCGCGGTGGCGTGCCGCGACAGGCGACATGCGGCGCGATGAGGGCCCCATGCTGAGCGGAACAACATCACGCACACGCTTTCCGTCCACCAGCGGCGGCTGGCGTCGCGACGCGGGCCTTGCACTGCCGGCCGTGATCGCGGTCGGCGCGGCGGTCGCCGCGCTGACCGGCACATGGTTCGAATCCGCGTTGACGGAATCGCGCCGCACGCGTGCATTGTCGGACCGTCTGATCGCATTTCACGCAGCCGATGCAGCGCTGGCAGCCTGCACAGCGCGATTGCTCCGAGGCGGGGCGCCATACATCGACGAACCGGCGTCACCCGTCGAGCCGGACGCATGGCGGCGTGCGCCCGCGCTGGGCGTCGCCGACGCGTTTGCCCCATTCGCTTCCTGGCCGATGGCGGCCCAGCCGCCGCGATGCCTGATCGAAGCCTGGCGAGGTGTCGGTCCGCAAGGGAGTCGCGCTTACCTCGTCACCGCGCGTGGTGTCGGCGGCCATGCGTCGAGCGTGGTCTGGCTGCAGAGCCAGATCGCGCTGCGAGACGGACGCATCGTTACACAGCGCTGGCGGCGCGTCGCGGCGGTTCATCGATGAAACAGCCTCGATTGCTGCACCGATCGGCGGCGTTCACGTTGCTCGAACTGATGATCGTGCTCGCGATCGTTGCCGCGCTGGCCGGGTGGGGTATTCCGTCATATCGCGAACATGTCGCGCGCGTGCATCGCGCATCCGCGGTCGCTGCGCTTTATCGCGCAGCTCAGTATCTCGAAACACTCGACGGCGCGCAGCCACGAACGCTGCCAGATGCATATTCGCAGGCGCCCCCGGACGGGCGGGCGGTCTACGAAGTGGCGCTGCGGCGAACAGCGGGCGACGATGTGCCGGTGGCCTACGAACTCGTTGCGCGCCCGCTCGATGCGGGCCCGATGCGCGACGACGCATGCGGTGCGTTCATGCTGCGCGCGGACGGGACCAAAGGCAACGCGGGATCGAACGACGCAGAGGCGGACTCGCGGGAGCGGACATGCTGGGGCGTGCGTTGATCATGCGATCGCGCACGCAAAACACACAACGGCGCCGGGTGCGTGCGCGCCTGGGTGTCAGTCGTCGCTCGCGGCAGGTTCGCGCTCGTCGCGCGACTGTTTCCAGATCCGGTAGATCTCCCATGCAGCGAAGCCGACGGAGCCCCACTTCAGCGCGGGGCCCGCGCTCGCGCGCAGCAGCGACCGTATGGGTTTCGCCAGCACGAGCGATGCGAGCGAACTCAACATCGGGTACTGATTGACGAGTTGCCCGAGGCTCGCATTCAGGTTCTTGGCGGACTGGCTGAACTTCGTGCCCGACAGTCCGGGGACGAATACCTTGAGCCAGCTGAAGCGCGTGACGGCGTGGCGCATTTCGGCGGCGGCTTCGGCAAGCTCGAGCCGCTCGACCTCGGATCGCAGGATCAGCAATTCCTTGCGGAGCGCGCGATGCTGCGACGCGTTCCAGTTCGATCGCGACGAATGGGGGCGGGTCGAATGGCCCGTGACGTTCTGGCTCATGGCGCGTCGGCGAAGTAGGTGAGAGAGGGGAACGCGACTGCGTTCACGGCTTGCCGCGGAAAATTTCGCGGTCTTTCTCGAGCTCGGCGAGCGTCGCTTCGAACACGGTCGGCGCGTCGCGCAGGCCCGAACGCGCTTTCAGCGCACATACGATGCCCGCGATCGCGTACAACGCGGTGATGGCTGCGAGCGACTGCCAGCGATAGGTATCCCAGAACGCGATCGTGACGAGCACGGTCAGGCTGATGAGTGCCATCGTCGCGAGCATCATGGCCGCGAGCCCGAGGAACAGTACGCCCATCAGGCGTTCCTTCTCCTCGGCGAGTTCGATGCCGACCAGTTCGAGGCGCGTTTGCAGGAGGCCGATCGCGGAGCCGACGAGGCGGCGCAGCGGTCCCTGGCCGGACGGCTGCGGGTGGGTGTCTGTCGTCATGGATGAGGCGCTTGTGCGCGCAATAAGCGGCTAGGGCAAAGCCGGCCGGCGGCGAACCGCCGGCTGGCTTCGGCACCCATGCGCCGCACCGGGCGGCACATGGGGCGGAACGGCGCTGAGCGCGTTACTTGCGGTTGATCAGCAGGCCGATCAGCACGCCGACGCCGGCGGCGACGCCGATCGACGTCCACGGATGCTCGTGCACGTAGTCGTCGGTCGCGCGCGCGGCCTTCTTGCCTTTCTCGACCACCACGACCTGGACGTCGGTTGCCTTTTCCTTGGCCTGCTTCAGGCGCGACATGGCTTTTTCGCGCAACTCGGCCGCCCGGTCGCCCGTGCTGCTCGCTGCCTGCTTGAGCAGATCCTCGGCGTCCGCGAGAACGGTTTTGATATCCGACATCAGTTTCTCCTTGTTGATTTCCGACATTGCAACTCCCTTCATGCTGTCATGCTGCAGGTTCACATCGTAGCGAAACCCCTGCCGGCTGGCGAGCCGGGAAGACACGCGGCGGCGGTGCAAGACCACATGGTAAACGACCCGTAAGTATTGACAGAGCCGCAAATGCTGCGAAAAGTTTCCCTTGTGGCCGTCCGTCCTGCCCCGATACCGGGTAAAAATGACAAAAAAGTATGAATATCAAACAGAATAATCGTTCGCACCGCCCATTGCTTCCCGTAAGCTGATGGACTGTCCCGCGCCGTCCAGCGCGCGGTTTCAACCAGCATCGTTCGAGGAGGGAACATCATGAGTCTGCGTCTTGGTGACATCGCACCGGATTTCGAGCAGGAATCGAGCCTGGGCCCCATCAAGTTTCACGAGTGGCTGGGCGACAGCTGGGGCGTCCTGTTCTCGCACCCGGCCGACTACACGCCGGTGTGCACGACTGAACTCGGGCTGACCTCGAAGCTGAAGGGCGAATTCGAGAAACGCAACGTGAAGGTGATCGCGCTGTCGGTCGACGGCGTCGAATCGCACAAGGGCTGGATCAACGACATCAACGAAACGCAGTCGACGGTCGTCGGTTTCCCGATCATCGCCGACGCGGACCGCAAGGTGTCGCAGCTGTACGACATGATCCACCCGAACGCGAACGAAACGCTGACGGTGCGTTCGCTGTTCGTGATCGACCCGAACAAGAAGGTGCGGCTTACCATCACCTATCCGGCCAGCACCGGCCGCAACTTCGACGAAGTGCTGCGCGTGATCGACTCGCTGCAGCTGACCGACAACTACAAGGTCGCGACGCCCGGCAACTGGAAGGACGGCGACGACGTCGTGATCGTGCCGTCGCTGCAGGATCCGGAAGAGCTGAAGAAGCGCTTCCCGAAGGGCTTCAACGCCGTGCGTCCGTACCTGCGCCTCACGCCGCAGCCGAACAAGTAAGCAGCGGCTGCCACGTCGGCGGCGCGTGACGAACGCGCGCGCCGATGAAAACGGCCCGCCCGGCAGCGATGCCGGGCGGGCCGTGTCGTTTCAGCGGCGAAGATATGACGCGCAAGGCGCCGCGTATCGCACGCGAATGGTCAGAAGAATGCCTGGATGCCCGTCTGCGCGCGGCCGAGGATCAGCGCGTGGATGTCGTGCGTGCCTTCGTACGTGTTCACCACTTCGAGGTTCACGAGGTGGCGCGCGACGCCGAATTCGTCCGAGATGCCGTTGCCGCCGAGCATGTCGCGCGCGAGCCGCGCGATGTCGAGCGCCTTGCCGCACGAGTTGCGTTTCATGATCGACGTGATCTCGACGGCCGCCGTGCCTTCGTCCTTCATCCGGCCGAGACGCAGCACGCCCTGCAGGCCGAGCGTGATTTCGGTCTGCATGTCGGCGAGCTTCTTCTGGATCAACTGGTTCGCGGCGAGCGGCCGGCCGAACTGCTTGCGATCGAGCACGTACTGGCGCGCGGTGTGCCAGCACGACTCGGCCGCGCCGAGCGCGCCCCAGGCGATCCCGTAGCGCGCCGAGTTCAGACACGTGAACGGGCCGCGCAGGCCGCTCACGTTCGGCATCAGGTTCTCCTCGGGCACGAACACTTCGTCGAGGACGATCTCGCCGGTGATCGACGCGCGCAGCCCGACCTTGCCGTGGATCGCGGGTGCCGACAGGCCCTTCCAGCCCTTCTCGAGGATGAAGCCGCGGATCGCGTCCTTGCCGTTTTCTTCCAGTTTCGCCCACACGACGAACACGTCGGCGATGGGCGAGTTGGTGATCCACATCTTTGAGCCGGACAGCGAATAACCGCCGGGCACCTTCGTCGCGCGCGTGACCATGCTGCCCGGGTCGGAGCCGTGGTTCGGCTCGGTCAGGCCGAAGCAGCCGATCCATTCGCCGCTCGCGAGCTTCGGCAGGTATTTCTGCTTCTGCGCGTCCGAGCCGAATTCGTGGATCGGCACCATCACGAGCGACGACTGCACGGACATCATCGAGCGGTAACCGGAGTCGACGCGCTCGACTTCGCGCGCGATCAGCCCGTAACTCACGTAATTGAGGCCGGGGCCGCCGTATTCTTCCGGAATCGTCGGGCCGAGCAGGCCGATCTCGCCCATCTCGCGGAAGATCGCGGCGTCGGTGCGTTCGTGGCGAAACGCCTCGGTGACGCGCGGCGCGAGCTTGTCCCGCGCATACGCGTGCGCGGCATCGCGCACCATCCGCTCTTCCTCGGTCAGTTGCTGGTCGAGCAACAGCGGATCGTCCCAATGAAAAGTTGCAGCGCTCATCGTGTCATCTCCTGTTGGCCAGGGTGGGCGCTTAGGCGCTTGCCCTGATCCCATGCTTGGCGGTCGGTCCCGGGCTGGCGCTTCGCGGCCTGCCCCGATGTCTAAAGTTCGCTTGACTGTAGTTCCGCTGTGCGGAACAATGTTTTGCAAAACGAACCCAGTGTAGCATCACATGACGCTTTCAACCATCGACGAAACCACGATCGACGAACGCAAGTTCGTCGTTGCGCTCGCGCGCGGGCTCGACCTGCTGCGCGCATTCCGGCCCGGCGAGACGATGCTCGGCAATCGCGACTTCGCGGAGCGCACCGGGCTGCCCAAGGCGACGGTGAACCGGCTCGCCTATACGCTGACCGTGCTCGGCTATCTGCGCTACGACGAGACGCTCGGAAAGTATGCGCTCGACGCCGGCGTGCTGTCGCTCGGCTACGCGCTGCTGTCCGGCTCGGGGACGCTCGATCTCGCCCGGCCGCACATGCAGGCGCTCGCGCGCGAGATCGGCGCGGCCGTGTCGCTCGGCTGCCGCGACGGGCTCGACATGATCTATCTGGAGACGATCCGCAGCGAAACCGCGCTGACGCTCGGGCTTGCGCCCGGCTCGCGGCTGTCGATGCTGACGAGTTCGATGGGCCGCGCGTATCTGGCCGTGCAGCCGGAGGACGTGCGCCGCGCGCTCTATGCGGATCTGCACCGGGCGGCCGGCGGCGCGGCCGACGCGGATGCGCTCGTCGCGGCCGCGCAGGACGCGGTGGCCGAGTTCTCCGCGGGCGGGTGCTGCTATTCGTTCCGCGCGTGGCACATGGACGTGAACGCGGCGGCCGTGCCGTTTCGCGAACCGCGCGAGGGACGCTGGCTGATCCTGAGCTGCAGCGGGCCTGCGTCGTCGATGGACGAGGACGTGTTCCGCACGCAAGTCGGGCCGAAGCTGAAGGCGCTTGCGCAGCGGCTCGGGCAGACGGTCTGAAACGGGCGCCGCGCGCGGCGCGTCGCCGGGCCGGCCGGACACCAGCGTGGCCGCCGCTGCCGGTTGCGCCGCGCGCGAGGCGCGCTCATCATCATCCATCGGTTCCCCGACGATGACGAGGTTCGCGATGTCCCACCCGGAAACCATGGAAGGCGGTTGCGCATGCGGGGCGATCCGCTACCGGATCGCCGGCATTCCGGCCGACGCAGGCTTCTGCCATTGCCGGCTCTGTCAGCGCACGACGGGGGCGGCGGTCGTCGCGTCGGCATCGGTGCCGCTCGACGCGTTCGAATACCTGCAGGGCGAGCCGACGGTCTATGCGTCGAGCGCGTGGGGCGAGCGGCGCTTTTGCGGCCGCTGCGGCGCGCAGTTGGAGTACCGGTTGGCCGATGCGCCGACGACCGTGGAAATCAACTATGCAACGCTCGACGAGCCGGCGCGGCTGCGTCCCGCGTGGCACGTCTGGTACGGGGATCGCTTCCCGGGCATCGAGATCGACGACGATCTGCCGAAATTCGACGATGGCGAAAGGGCCTAGCGACGTGCCGGCGTCGAATCCCCGCACACGCGCGTTCGACTTTTCACGCATGAACGGAAGAGGAACCGGCCATTATCGGGCGACGATGCACGCCGCCCCCGATTCCCGACGCAATACCGACAGCGCATTCCGCCATCCGCCGTGCCGCGCCCCGCGCGGGCCGGCCATCCACCCGCTCAGGCCGGGACGACCTTCGAGAACACCGGCCCCTGCATGAACCGCACGTCGTGCTGGCGCAGCAGCTCGCACTGCGTCTCGTCGACGACGCCGTCGAAAATCAGCGGAATCCGCACGCGCTGCGCATACGCGACCAGCGCCTTCACCATCCCGTCGCGCAGCGCGATGCCCGCATCCATCTTGATGTAGTCGGGCCGCGCCATCTCCGATTCGACCGCGAGGATCCGGCCCGGGTCGGGCAGCTTGTCGGCGACCTTGAAACCGTGATGCTGGTAGCTGCGCGTCAGGTAGCCGAGGAAGGTCTTGTGCGCGACCGCGACCGCCGGCAGCTCGATCACGATCCGCTCGGTCGGCAGCCCGAAGCGCTGCAGCACCGACGAGAAATGCTTGCCGTGGTCGTACTTCACGCTTTTCAGCAGCCGTTCGTGCACGCGCAGGAACAGCAGCCCGTGGCGTTGCGCGCCGAAGAAGTTGATCGCGTGCAGCGCGCGAGACAGCCGGTCGATCGCGACGAGCGTCTGATCGTCGACGGCCGAGTCGACCGGATCGTGCGGCGCGCCGGTGACCAGCGTGACGGCCTGGAAGCCGAGTTCGTCGCCGTAGCGCTCGATCGCGTCGGCGAACGACGTCGACTGCGGCGCGCCGGGCATCGTCACGTCGTAGATCGGTTCATAGGCGCTCGCGAGCGTGCGCTCCGGCAGGTTCGCGCATGCGGTGCCGCCCGATGCAAGCGCGAGGTGTTCCCGCAGATACGGCAATTGCCCGGCACGGACGACCAGCTCGGGAATGTTGGGCGGAATCATCGGCGTAGGAAGGAAAAATGGCGGCCGAAACGGCCGCCTCATGCCTTGATATTAGCAGCGCCCGTCCGGCTCGGCTTGGCGTTTCGCTCATATGGTTATCCCGTTCCCGCGCGGATGGCTAGGGTTTACGTTGATTTCACTATTCGTAATTGGTTTTACTATTCGTAAATTCAAAGATTTGTCGCCGATCAAGAAAAGCGGCGTTCGGGCGCCCGGAGCGGCGCCGATTCCCGAATCGAATCAACAGGAAGCAAGGAGCGAGACGTGGCGGTTGACAGCAAGTGGGCGAGGCAGGGCGGGCCGCGGCAGTGGCGGGCAACGGGCATGAGCGGGACGACGCAGCGCGCGTCGGCGCGCGGACGGCAGGGCTGAGGAGCGGATGGCGACCATGAGCATCGATTACCAGACGCTGAAGTTCGACTACCGGCCGCGCGCGACGCGGGCCGCCGGCGATGACGCCGCCATTCACCCGGTGGTGGTGGTCGGCGCGGGCCCGGTGGGCCTGTCGGCTGCGATCGACCTCGCGCAGCAGGGCGTGCCGGTCGTGCTGCTCGACGACGACGACACGCTGTCGACGGGCTCGCGCGCGATCTGCTTCGCGAAGCGCACGCTCGAGATCTTCGACCGGCTCGGCTGCGGCGAGCGTTTCGTCGACAAGGGCGTGAGCTGGCACGTCGGCAAGGTGTTCCTGCAGGACGAGCAGCTGTATGCGTTCGACCTGCTGCCGGAGGAAGGTCATGCGCGTCCCGCATTCATCAACCTGCAGCAGTACTACGTCGAAGGCTATCTGGCCGAGCGCGCGTTCGCGCTGCCGAACATCGACATCCGCTGGAAGCACAAGGTGACGGGCGTCGCGCAATCGGCGGAACACGCCACGCTCACCATCGAGACGCCGGAAGGCATCGAGACGCTGCGCGCGCAGTACGTGATCGCGGCCGACGGCTCGCGCAGCCCGATGCGCGCGGCAATGGGCCTCGAGAGCCGCGGCCGCACGTTCAAGGACCGCTTCCTGATCGCCGACGTGAAGATGAAGGCGGAATTCCCGACCGAACGCTGGTTCTGGTTCGATCCGCCGTTCCACCGCAACCAGTCGGTGCTGCTGCATCGCCAGCCCGACAACGTGTGGCGCATCGACTTCCAGATCGGCTGGGACGCCGATCCGGTCGCCGAGAAGCAGCCGGAGCGCGTGATCCCGCGCGTGCGCGCGCTGCTCGGGCCGGACGTCGAGTTCGAGCTGGAATGGGTGAGCGTCTACACGTTCCGCTGCCAGCGGATGGATACGTTCCGTCATGGCCGCGTGCTGTTCGCGGGCGATTCCGCGCACGGCGTGTCGCCGTTCGGCGCGCGCGGCGCGAACAGCGGCGTGCAGGACGCGGACAACCTCGCGTGGAAGCTGAAGCTCGTGCTCGACGGCCGCGCGGACGATCGCCTGCTCGACACCTACGCGAGCGAGCGCGAGTTCGCCGCCGACGAGAACATTCGCAACTCGACGCGCTCGACCGACTTCATCACGCCGAAGAGCGCGGTATCGCGCGTGTTCCGCGACGCGACGCTGAAGCTCGCGCGCGACTGCGAGTTCGCGCGCAAGCTCGTGAACAGCGGCCGCCTGTCGGTGCCGGCCGTGCTGGCCGATTCGCCGCTGAACACGCCGGACCGCAGCGGCGACACGTTCGCGTGCGCGATGCGGCCGGGCGCGGCGGCGGCCGATGCGCCGGTGCGCGCGCACGGCACGTCGGGCTGGCTGCTGCGGCATCTGGACGACGGTTTCGCGGGCGTGCTGTTCGGGCTGCCGGGCGACGCCGCCGCGCTCGCGCAGGCGCTCGACGGCCTGGCGCTGCCGGTGCGGCCGGTGCTGGTCGTGCCGGCCGGGCACGCGCAACCGGTGGCCGGCGTCGACGTCGTGGAGGACGTCGACGGTCTCGCCGCGCAACGCTACGACGCGAAGCCCGGCACGTTCTATCTGCTGCGCCCCGACCAGCACGTCTGCGCGCGGATGCGCACGCTCGAGCGCCAGGCGATCGCCGACGCGCTGGCGCGCGCGACCTGCGCGCGCGGAACATCGCATTGAACACGACAACGATACCGGAGACACCCGTCATGCCCCGACTCGACACCCGCCCGCGCCTGGCCGATCCGGACGCGTTCTACGAAGCGCTGATCGACATGCATCGCGATCTGTCCGACGCCGACAGCCAGCTCGTCAACGCGAAGCTGATCCTGCTGCTCGCGAACCAGATCGGCGATGCCGACGTGCTGCGCGAAGCGATGGCGCTCGCGCGTCAGGGCGTGACGCCGCCCGTGCATCCGGCCGCCGAGGTGGCGCAATGAGCGCGGCGCCGGCCGACGCGCGCGTGCTCGAAGTCGAGCGCGTGATCGACGAGACCCATCGCCCGGGCTTTCACTGGATGCTGCTCGCGTTGTGCGGGCTGTGTCTCGTGATCGACGGCTTCGATGCGCAGGCGATGGGATATGTCGCGCCCAGCGTGATCGCCGAATGGGGCGTGCCGAAGCAGGCGCTCGGGCCGGTGTTCAGCGCGAGCCTGTTCGGGATGCTGCTCGGCGCGCTCGGGCTGTCGGTGCTGGCCGACCGGATCGGGCGGCGCCCGGTGCTGATCGGCTCGACGCTGTTCTTCGCGGTGACGATGCTCGCGACGCCGTTCGCGGGTTCGATCCCGGTGTTGATGGCGCTGCGCTTCGTCACGGGCCTCGGCCTCGGCTGCATCATGCCGAACGCGATGGCGCTGGTCGGCGAATTCAGCCCGGCCGCGCATCGCGTGAAGCGGATGATGATCGTGTCGTGCGGCTTCACGCTCGGCGCCGCGATCGGCGGCTTCATCAGCGCCGCGCTGATTCCGGCGCTCGGCTGGCGCTCGGTGTTCTTCGTCGGCGGCGCGGTGCCGCTCGTGCTGACGCTCGCGATGTTCGCGCGGCTGCCCGAGTCGCTGCAGTTCCTGGTGCTGAGAGGGCGCGACGCGCAGGCACGCGCCTGGCTCGCGCGCTTCGCGCCGCAGGCCGGCATCGACGCGAGCACGCGCCTCGTCGTGCGCGAGCGCGCGGCGAGCGGCGCGCCGGTCGCGGAGCTGTTCCGCCATGGCCGCCTGCCGGTCACGCTGCTGCTGTGGGCCATCAGCTTCATGAACCTGATCGACCTGTACTTCCTGTCGAACTGGCTGCCGACCGTGATGCGCGACGCGGGCTATTCGCCGGGCACGGCGGTGATCGTCGGCACGGTGCTGCAGACGGGCGGCGTGATCGGCACGCTGTCGCTCGGCTGGTTCATCGAACGCTACGGCTTCGTGCGCGTGCTGTTCGCGTGTTTCGCGTGCGCGGCCGTCTCGGTCGGGCTGATCGGCTCGGTCGCGCATGCGCTGCCGTGGCTGCTGATCGTCGTGTTCGCGGGCGGATTCTGCGTGGTCGGCGGGCAGCCGGCCGTGAATGCGCTCGCGGGCCAGTATTACCCGACGTCGCTGCGCTCGACCGGCATCGGCTGGAGCCTCGGCATCGGCCGGATCGGCTCGGTGCTCGGGCCGCTCGTCGGCGGACAACTGATTGCGCTGAACTGGACCAACGGCGCGCTGTTCCACGCGGCCGCGGTGCCCGTGCTGTGCTCGGCGCTGTTCGTGCTGGGACTGGCCGGCGTAACGCGGCGTAGCGGTGCGCAGGCGCCGAACGCCGCCATGAATTGATGGAGAAAGGAAACGATGACGCTTGACCTGTCGAAACCGGCGCGAGCCGGCTACCTGAGCGGTTTCGCGAACGAATTCGCGACCGAGGCGCTGCCCGGCGCGCTGCCGCACGGCCGCAACTCGCCGCAGCGCGCGCCGTACGGCCTGTATGCGGAGCAGTTGTCGGGCACCGCATTTACCGCGCCGCGCAGCCACAACCGCCGCTCGTGGCTGTACCGGATCCGGCCGGCGGCCGTGCACCGGCCGTTCGAGCCGTTCACGGGCACGCAGCGGCTCGTGTCGGAATTCGGCGACTCGGCCGACGTGCCGCCGACGCCGCCGAACCAGCTGCGCTGGGATCCGCTGCCGATGCCGGTCGAGCCGACCGATTTCGTCGAAGGGCTCGTGACGATGGCCGGCAACGGCTCGGCGGCCGCGATGAACGGCTGCGCGATCCACCTGTACGCCGCGAACCGCTCGATGCAGGACCGCTTCTTCTACAGCGCCGACGGCGAACTGTTGATCGTGCCGCAGCAGGGGCGGCTCTTCATCGCGACCGAATTCGGCCAGCTCGACGTCGAGCCGTTCGAGATCGCGGTGATCCCGCGCGGCGTGCGTTTTTCCGTCGCGCTGCCGGACGGCGATGCGCGCGGTTACATCTGCGAGAACTTCGGCGCGCTGCTGCGCCTGCCGGACCTCGGCCCCATTGGCTCGAACGGGCTCGCGAACCCGCGCGATTTCCTCACGCCGCAGGCCGCGTACGAGGATCGCGAGGGCGCGTTCGAACTGGTCGCGAAGCTGAACGGGCGCCTGTGGCGCGCGGACATCGGACATTCGCCGTTCGACGTCGTCGCGTGGCACGGCAACTACGCGCCGTACAAATATGACCTGCGCCTGTTCAACACGATCGGCTCGATCAGCTTCGACCATCCCGATCCGTCGATCTTCCTCGTGCTGCAGTCGCCGAGCGACACGCCGGGCGTCGACTCGATCGACTTCGTGATCTTCCCGCCGCGCTGGCTCGCGGCCGAGGATACGTTCCGTCCGCCGTGGTTCCACCGCAACGTCGCGAGCGAGTTCATGGGGCTCGTGCACGGCGCGTACGACGCGAAGGCCGAAGGCTTCGTGCCGGGCGGCGCGAGCCTGCACAACTGCATGTCGGGCCACGGACCGGATGCGGACACGTTCGAGAAGGCGTCGGCGAGCGACACGACGAAGCCGCACAAGGTCGACGCGACGATGGCGTTCATGTTCGAGACCCGCACGCTGATCCGGCCGACGCGCTATGCGCTCGACACCGCGCAGCTGCAGGCCGATTACTTCGAATGCTGGCAAGGCATCAAGAAACACTTCAATCCGGAGCAACGATGAGCGATACCCAAGACTGGCGCGCGACGCTCGACCCGGCCCGCAAGAGCTGGGTCGAGACGGCGAACGATCCCGCCTGCGATTTCCCGATCCAGAACCTGCCGTTCGGGATCTTCAGCGATGCGAAGCAACCGGCGCGCCGCGCGGGCGTCGCGCTCGGCGACCAGATCGTCGACCTCGCCGCGCTCGCGCGTGCGGGCCTCGTGACGCTGCCGGCCGGCGCCGACGTGTTCGCCGCGCCGACGCTCAACCCGTTCATCGCGCTCGGCCGCGACGCATGGCGCAGCGTGCGCGTGCAGCTGTCGAACCTGTTCTCGCGCGACGACGCGCGGCTGCGCGATGACGTCGCGCTGCGCGCGCGCGTGCTCGTCGCGCAGCGCGACGCGACGCTGCACCTGCCGGTCGACATTCCCGGCTATACCGATTTCTATTCGTCGAAAGAACATGCGACCAACGTCGGCTCGATGTTTCGCGATCCGAAGAATGCACTGCTGCCGAACTGGTCGGAGATGCCGATCGGTTACAACGGCCGCGCGTCGTCGGTGGTCGTGAGCGGCACGCCGGTGCGGCGCCCGAACGGCCAATTGAAGCTGCCCGACCAGGAACGTCCCGTGTTCGGCGCATGCCGCAAGCTCGACATCGAGCTGGAGACGGGCTTCATCGTCGGCCGCGGCAACGCGCTCGGCGAGCCGATCGCCTGCGAGGATGCCGAAGCGCATATCTTCGGGATGGTGCTGCTGAACGACTGGAGCGCGCGCGACATCCAGCAGTGGGAATACGTGCCGCTCGGCCCGTTCAATGCGAAGACCTTCGCGACGACGATCTCGCCGTGGATCGTCACGCTCGATGCGCTCGAACCGTTTCGCGTCGAGCAGCCCGAACAGTCGCCGCAGCCGCTCGCGTATCTGCGGCACGCGGGCAAGCATGCGTTCGACATCGCGCTCGAAGTGACGCTGCGCGCGGAGGGCGCGGCCGAAGCGACGTCGATCTGCCGCACCAACTTCAAGCACATGTACTGGACGATGGCGCAGCAGCTCGCGCATCACACGGTCGCGGGCTGCAACACGCGCGTCGGCGACCTGATGGGATCGGGCACGATCAGCGGGCCGACGAAGGACTCGTTCGGCAGCCTGCTCGAACTGACGTGGAACGGCAAGGAGCCGCTCGCGCTGAACGGTGGCGGCAGCCGCGCGTTCATCGAGGACGGCGACGAGCTCACGCTCGCGGGCTGGTGCCAGGGCGACGGCTATCGTGTCGGTTTCGGCGCATGTGCCGGCAAGATCCTGCCGGCGCGCAGCGTATGACGGACTGCACCGCGACTCGTTACGCGTAGTCCGGAAGGCGAGGGCGGCCCGCATTGCGCGGGCCGTTTTCATTTCGGCGGCGGGTGGCGGGCGGTGGTACGCAAGCGCCGGTGCGTGACGCTGCGCACGAGCGTCGGCGCCAACATCTGCGTCGGCGTCAGACCGCGCGCTGCAATGTGGCGCGTCGTTCCCACAGCGCGGCCGCGACGAACGCGGCGACGCAGACGACCAGCACGCCGACCAGCGCGTTGCTGCCCAGTTGCTCCATCAACGCGCCGGCGACCAGCGGGCCGCCGAAGCTCGCGGCGCTCCACGATGCCGACACGAGCGAGCTCGCGGTGACGAGCGCCGCGCCGCGAAAGCGTTCGCCGCATGCGACGAGCGACAGCGTGTAGATGCTGCCTGCCGCCGCGCCGAGCACGAACAGCAACGGCCAGCACAGCCACGGGTTCGCGATCACGAACGGCAGCAGCGGCAGGCCCGCGAGCACGATCCAGCCGGCGCCGAGGTGCACGCGTTCGCGGCCGAGCTTGTCCGCGAGCCAGCCGATCGGGAACTGCATCGCGGTATCGCCGAACAGCATGATCGACGCGAGCAGCACGGCGGTCGCGCTCGCGACGCCGTGATCCATCGCATAGAGCGGCAGCAGCGACAGCGCGAGCGTATCGAACAGCGCGAAGAAGCCGGTGCCGATGATCAGCGCGGGCATGCGCGGCAGCACGGCGAGCCAGCTGTCGTGCGCTGCGTGATGCGCGTCGTCGCCGGCGAGCGGCGCGCGGCGGATCGTCGCGAGCGTCGGCAGCGCGAGCAGGAACAATGCGCCGCACAGCGCGAAGCGGATGCTCGTCGCGCCGGCGATCTGGCTGACGAGCACGGGGCCCGCCATCTGGAACAGCGTGAAGTTGGTCGCGTAGATCGCGACCACGCGGCCGCGCGTCGAATCGTCGGCGAGCTGGTTGACCCATGCCTCGCCGATCGTGAACAGCAGCATCAGCGCCGCGCCGCACAGCACGCGCAGCACGCCCCATACGATCAGGTTCGACGTGAACTGCATCAGCGCCGTGGCCGCCGCGAGCAGCACGACCGACACGACGATCGCGCGGCGCGAGCCGATGCGCCGCGCGAGCGCGGTGACGAACGGGACGATCGCGAGGCCACCCAGGGCCTGCGCGGCCGTCAGCATGCCGACGACGTTGGTGCCGTGTCCGGCTTCGGTCAGGGCGAGCGCGGTGAGCGGCATCGTCGCGCCGGTGCCGAGACCGACGACCGCGACGCTCAGGATCAGCGCGAGGAAATCACGATTGAGAATGGCTTTCATCGGCCGCGATGCTACACCGCGGACCCTGAAAGGTCCATGAAGGCCATCAGGTTCGCATGGCGTTGCGCGCGCAACGAACGCGGCGGCGCGCGGCCCGGCCGCCGCACCGCTGCGCGCCGCGCGGCCCGGCCGCCGCACCGCTGCGCGCCGCGCGTCACACGTATCCGGTCGGCCCGCTCACCGGACGGCGCTCGAGCGACGCCGACCACAGCGTGAGCGCGAGCGCGGCGACCGCCATCGCGGCACCGACCCACGGCAGGTTCACGAGCGACACGCCGGAGCCGATCGCCATCCCGCCGAGCCAGGCGCCCGTCGCGTTGCCGAGGTTGAACGCGCCCTGGTTCAGCGTCGACGCGAGGTTCGGCGCGTCGCTCGCGCGATCGACGATCAGGATCTGCAGCGGCGGCACGATCGCGAACGCGAGGATGCCCCACACGAAGATCGTCGCGAGCGCCGCGAACGGCAGGTGCATCGTGCCCGCGAACAGCGCGAGGACGATGCCGATCAGCGCGAGCGTCGCGATCAGCGACGGCATCCGGCGCCAGTCGGCGAGCTTGCCGCCGAGCGTGCCGCCGACCGTCAGGCCGAGACCGAACAACAGCAGCACATAGGTGACCTGGCGCGGCGAGAAGCCCGTCACGTCCTCGAGGATCGGCGTGATGTACGTGAACACGCTGAACAGGCTCGCGGACGCCAGCACGCTGATGCCAAGCACCATCAGCACCTGCGGATGCTTCAGCACGCTGAATTCCCGCGTGATGCTGGTGTCGGGCATCGCGAGGTTCCTTGGCAGGCACACCGCGAGCGCGGCGGCCGCGGCGATGCCGATGCCGGTGACTGCCCAGAACGTCGCGCGCCAGCCCCAGGCCTGGCCGAGCGCGGTGCCGAGCGGCACGCCGAGCACGTTCGCGAGCGTGAGGCCGGTGAACATCAGCGCGATCGCCTGCGCGCGCCGGTTCGGCGCGACGAGGTTGCTCGCGACCACCGAACCGATCCCGAAGAACGCCCCGTGGCAGAACGCGGTGACGACGCGCGCGGCCATCAGCACCGCGTAGCCGGGCGCGATCGCGCAGAACAGGTTGCCCGCGATGAACAGCCCGATCAGGCCCATCAGCGCGCGCTTGCGCGGCATCCTCGCGGTGACGATCGCGAGGATCGGCGCGCCGATCGTCACGCCGAGGGCGTAGCCCGACACGAGCATCCCGGCGGCCGGGATCGACACGCCGAGGTCGCGGGCGACGTTGGGCAGCAGCCCCATGATCACGAACTCGGTGGTACCGATTCCAAATGCGGCGACGGCAAGGGCGAAAAGAGGTAATGGCATCGCGGTGGGCTACGGAAAGGCCGCGGCCCGAGGCCGGCGCGGGATGCGCGCGGCGGGCGGGGCGGGGGGACATCAGCCGCGATTCTACTTCAGTGAAAACCCCTATGCTCGGGGCCAAAACGGATGTTGCCGGCGTGCGACGCGGTAGCAGCCGCAGCGCGTCACAGTGTGGGATTGGACGATGTCCGACGTCGGTTAACGCGACAAAATTCGGGTCGGAGCGACGCCGGTGGCGCGGCGCTTTTCGCGCGCCGCGGGTTCGATTAGCGCTCGGGCACGGCGCCGGCTGGCGTCGAGTCGGAGCGGTCGCCCGGTGCGGCTGCCTCGGGCGACGGCGATGACGACGGCGACGATCCGCCTGTCGTGCCGGCGTTTGCCGTGCAATCGGCGGTCTGCATCGCCGGTGCGTCCCACCCGTTTTCGAACAGGCATGCCTCGATCGGCATCCGCGCGGCCCAGCGCTCCTCCTCGAGCATCGGCTTCGCATAGAACGCATCGACGTGCCCGACGCACAGCACGGCGATCGGCTTCGCGCCGGCCGGCATGCCGAGCAGCGTGCGCAGCGCGTCGACGTCGAACAGCGACACCCAGCCCATCCCGAGCCCTTCGGCGCGCGCGGCGAGCCACATGTTCTGGATCGCGCAGGCGGCGGACGCGAGGTCCATCTCCGGCAGCGTGCGGCGGCCGAACACGTGGCGCTCGCGATCGTCGGTCAGCGCGACGACCAGCAACTCGCCGCATTCGCGCACGCCTTCGACCTTCAGCCGCATGAATTCGTCCTGCCGCTCGCCGAGCGCGTCGGCGGTCGCGCGGCGCTCGGCCTCGACCAGCGCGTGGATCGCGGTGCGCAGCGCGGGATCGGTGATGCGGATGAAGCGCCACGGCTGCATGAAACCGACGCTCGGCGCGTGGTGCGCGGCGCGCAGGAGCCGCGCGAGCGTGGCCGGATCGACGGGCGCCGGCGTGAAGTGGCGCATGTCGCGCCGTTCGAAGATGGCGCGGTAGACCGCGGCAATGGCGGAGTCGTCGAAACGCATGAGCGGCAGAAGCAAGGGGGAAGTCGGCGCAACGATAGCAGACGCCGGCCGCGCGGCGTTACGTCAGTCAAAACAAAATGACGAATCGTTGACGGATCGCGTGCGCCGCGCGCCGTGGATCAGCGCCCCGTCGAGACGACGTTGGTTGGCGTGCCGGCGTGCCACGCCTCGATGTTCAACAGCGTCGTGTGCGCGATCTCGGCGAGCGCCTCGCGCGTGAAGAACGCCTGGTGCGACGTGACGATCACGTTCGGGAACGTCAGCAGGCGCGCGAGGACGTCGTCCTGCAGCGGCAGGTCGGAGTGATCCTCGAAGAACAGGCCGCTTTCCTCTTCGTACACATCGAGCCCGAGATGGCCGAGCTGCCCGCTCTTGAGCGCGTCGACCAGCGCCTGCGCGTCGACGAGGCCGCCGCGGCCGGTATTGATCAGCATCGCGCCGTGCTTCATCCGCGCGAGCGTCTGCGCGTTGATCAGATGGTGCGTCGACGGCAGCAGTGGGCAGTGCAGGCTGACGATGTCCGATTGGTGCAGCAGCTCGTCGAGCTCGACGTAGCGCGCGCCGAACGCGATCAATTCGTCGTCGTACGGCGGCATCGAGTGCGCGAGCACGTGCATCCCGAAGCCCATCATGATCTTCGCGAACACGCTGCCGATCAAGCCGGTGCCGATCACGCCGACGGTCTTGCCGTGCAGGTCGAAGCCGAGCAGGCCGTTCAGCGAGAAGTCGCCTTCGCGCGTGCGTGCGACCGCGCGCGGCAGCCGGCGGTTGAGTGCGAGGATCAGCGCGACCGCGTGTTCGGCAACGGCATGCGGCGAGTACGCCGGCACGCGCACGACGGCGATGCCGAGCCGCTCGGCGGCCGCCAGGTCGACGTGGTTGAAACCCGCCGAGCGCAGCGCGATCAGGCGCGTGCCGCCGTCGGCGAGCCGTTCGAGCACGGCCGCGTCGACGGTGTCGTTGACGAACGGACACACGACCTCGTAGCCGTGCGCGAGGATCGCGGTTTCCGCGTCGAGGTGCGACGGCTGGAAGTGCAGCCGATAGCCGAATTGCCGGTTGGCGGCGGTAAACGATTCGTCGTCGTACTGCCGGCTGCTGAACAGGATCACACGCACGCTGCACCTCCGATGGCTGTCGCGTGCAGTTTACTGCAGGCCCGTCTGCCGGCCGGTGACGATGTCGGCGCGATCGGGCGTGCGCAGGAAGCCGTAACCGGTCCGCTCGCGGGCCCCCTGCGCGCCGAAGTGTTCGAGCGCATGCTCGACGAAGCTGCGCGTGCGGGCCGGCACGTACTGGCGGTTCGGGTAGACGAGCGACAGTTGCGCGTCCGGGTCGTCGATCCGGTAGGCGGGCAGCAGCCGCACGAGCGTGCCGGCGGCGAGCGCGTCGGCGATGCTCGGCTCGGGCAGCACCGCGATGCCGGACCCGGCGACGGCCGCCGCCTGCACGAGCGCCAGCTGGTTGACCGTGCAGGTCGGGCGCACCGTGATTGAATGCGTGACGCCGTCGTGGCCGACCAGCCGCCACGCGGGCGCATGCTGGTGCGGCGCGAGCGCGACCCAGTCGTGGCCCGGCAGGTCGTCGGGTGCGCGCGGCTCGCCGCGCCGTTCGAGATACGCGGGCGCCGCGCAGGCGACGAACGGGCTCGGCGCGAGTGCGTGGCCGATCAGGGTCGGGTTGCCGTCGAGCCGGTTGCCCGTCGCGATGCCGACGTCGTAGCCGGAATCGAGCACGTCGAGCGGCCCTTCGGCGACGGTGAGCTGCACGCGCAGTTCGGGGTAGCGATGCCGGAAACTGCTGACGAGCGGCGTGAGCGCCAGCGGCGACAGCAGGCCCGACGCGACGACGCGCAACGTGCCGGCGGGCTCGCGCACGGCGTGTGCGACGGACGCCTCGAGGTGGTCGAATTCCTCGAGCAGCGCACGGCAGCCGTCGAGGTAGCGCAGGCCGGCCTCGGTCAGCGACAGGTTGCGCGTGGTGCGGTGGATCAACCGCGTGTTCAGGTGAGACTCGAGCATCGCGATCGAGCGCGTGACGAGCGCATTGGACACGCCTAGATGGTGCGCCGCGCGCCGGAAGCTCTGCTGTTCGGCGACGCAGACAAACACACGCATGGTCTGAATCTGGTTCATGGCTCGCGGATTTCTGGCCCGGTTGATTGATTTTGGTTGTGATTTTTCGTTGCGCGACCTGGAAAACCGTCGCGTGACACCGGGGTTCCGGCCCGTATCGAAAAATCGGTTTTCGATTCTGCAGACGATTGTTCATTACAGAACCGATATCCGTCAACCTGAGAAAAAGGGCGGGTTGCGTAAAATCGAAATCGCGGGTATCGATTTAGCGGGGCAGTGTCGTGTGTGTATGCCGTGGATAGCCGGAAGTGAATTGAGTGAAACTGCCGGCGGTTTGAATATTGTCAATTTAAATCAATGTATTACGCGTGATCGTGTGTGGCCCGGCGCGGTAATGGGTGAAATCGCTCACCAATTGATGCCGCGATAATGGATGTTTTTTACCGGGCCCGGTTTTCGTGGACCGATTCCATGCCGCGCGATTTTTATCGTGATGGCCGGTATTCCGGCCGATGCATGTATCGTGCAGAACGCGGGCATCCGGAGCGCGTCGCCATACTGCGCGAGAAAATCGCGGACATCGAACTGCGGATGGAACCGTTACGCATCCGCACGGCAATGCCGCGGCATGACGAAATCGGCTCATGCGGCGCAGGCGCGGCCGGCTGGCCCGGTCCGTCGACCGGGCCAGCGTCGCGCTGTCCGGCGGCGCGTGCCTCTTGCGCGCGGGCGCGGAACGCGGAATGATCGATCAGTTCGCCATGCCGTGCGGCGAACGATGTCCGAGCGTTTTCTTCCTTCCTCCTTGACCTGCCATGTCCATCGATTACTCGCCGATTCCCTGTCCCGTCGTCGTGCCGCTCGACGCGATCCTGCCCGAAGAACCGCTGCTGATGATGGGGGCCGGCCCGGTCCCGATCCCGGCCGCCGTCGCGAAGGCGAACACGATCGTGATCAACCACCTCGGCGCGACGATGGCGAAGATCATCGAGCAGGTGAAGGAGATGGCGCGCTACGTGTTCCAGACCCGCACGAAATGGGTGCTCGGCGTGGCCGGCCCCGGCTCCGCCGCGATGGAGATGGCGATTTCGAACCTCGCGTGGCGCGGCACGCGCGTGCTGTCGATCCGCAACGGCTTCTTCAGCGCGCGGATGGCCGAGATGGCCACGCGCGTCGGCGCCGACGTCGCCACGCTCGAGGTGGCCGACCGCTCGGTCGCGAGCCTCGACGAGATCGCGGACGCGATCGCGCGCGAGCGGCCCGAAATCGTCACGATCGTGCAGGGCGAGACGTCGAACACCGTGTGGAACCGCGATCTGCGCGACATCGCCGCGCTCGCGAAGGCGGCCGGCGCGCTGGTCGTGGTCGACGCGGTGTGCACGCTGTCGACGATGCCGCTCGAGATGGACGCGTGGGGCATCGACGCGGTGATCACGGGCGGCCAGAAGGGGCTGTCGTCGATCCCCGGTGTGTCGCTGATCGCATTCTCCGACGCCGCGTGGGAGCGCATGAAGCAGCGTCCGGAACCGAACGCGCACTGGTGCCTCGACATGGCGCTCGCGGAGAACTTCTGGCACAACGCGGGCTACCACTACACGGCGCCGGTGTCGGGCGTGCTCGCGCTGCACGAGGCGCTGCGGCTCGTCTGCGCGGAGACGCTCGAAAGCCGCTTCGCGCGCCATCTGCGCTGTTCGCTCGCGCTGCAGGCGGGCGTCGAGGCGATGGGGCTCACGCTCTATGCGCCGAAGGACTGCCGGCTCAACTCGGTGGTCGGGATCGAGACGCCCGAAGGGCTCACGCCGGGGATGGTGTGCGGCCATATCTCGAAGCAGTACCAGGTCGAGATTTCGGGCTCGTTCGGGCTGCCGATCGTGCGGATCGGGCAGATGGGCGAACAGTGTCGCGAACACAACCTGTTCCGCACGCTGCACGCGTTCGGCCGTACGATGGACGACCTGAAGGTGCCGGTCGACCTGCCGGCCGGCGTGGCCGCGCTCGAGCAGGAACTGTCGCGGCGCGGTACGTAAGCGGAGAGCGGAGAGGGGCGAGGCGGGTGCGCTGCACGAAGCCGCCTCGTCGACGGCCGGGGCGCGTGGCGTTCAGCCGCCCTGCATCGCGCGCCGGTACGCGTTCGGCGTCGTGCCGTGCGCGTCGCGAAAGCGATGGCTGAAGTGGCCGGCGTTCGCGTAGCCACATTCGGCCGCGACCTGCGCGAGCGGTAGCGTCGTCGTGCGCAGCAGCCGCCGCGCCCGCGCGAGCCGCTGCTCGGCCACCCACGCGTGCGGCGCGCGGCCGAACGACAGCCTGAACATCCGCGAGAAATGGTATTCGGACAGCGCGGCGACGTTCGCCAGTTCGCCGAGCGTCAGCGGCTGCGACAGGTAGCTGTCGATATAGTCGCGCACGCGGCGGCGCACGGCCGGCGCGAGCCCGCCGCGGAACGGCACATCGGTGCGCGTCGTGCTCTGGCCGCGCAGCAGCAGGCTCAGCACGTCGTGCGCGGCTTCGTTCACGCGCAGCCGTCCGTCGGCATCGTCCCAGCGTTCGAGCGCGAGCGAACGGAACTGCGCCGCGACGCGCGCATCCTCGAAATAGGTGCGGTCGGCGAGCTTCAGCTCGCGCGGCTCGCGATCGAGCTCGCGGATCGCGCGCTGCGTGAAGTGCTCGGGCAGGAAGTACAGGTGGATGAAGTGCATCTCGCCGCGCACCCACCAGCGCGATTCATGGTCGCCCGGCAGCGCGCACAGCAGGCTCGGCGCGCCGTAGCGTGGCACGCGTTCGCGCTCCGTCCGGTAGCCGCCGTCGAGATAGCACGACAGCGTATGGTGGCCGGGCTGTTCGTAGATCGTCTCGCTTTCGTCGGTGATGCGCGTCCATTCGGCGATCGCGAGATGGTCGCCGAGCCACGCGAAGCGTTCGAGCGTCGCGTTCGCCTCGGCGAGCGTGCGGCACACCGACTGCAGGCCGAACGGCATCGCACCGCCGGCAAGGGCGGCCGCGTGGTCGGCGGGCGGGGCGTACAGGGGCGAACTCATGATGGGGCGAGTATAAGCGCGCGCGAAGCGCGCCGTGCGGCCGCCCGAAAAAGACCGCAATTCCGGACAATCCGCGCCGGCAGGGTGGCGGCACAGTCGGAGTCCGTTTCACTCGATCCGCTTCGTTGCCGCCATGAACCTGTCGCTTTATTTCGTCACCGTGCTGATCTGGGGCACCACCTGGATCGCGATCAAATGGCAGCTCGGCGCCGTGCCGCCGCCCGTGTCGATCGCGTGGCGCTTCTGGCTCGCGGCCGCCGTGCTGTTCGCGCTGCTGCGCGTGATGCGCCGGCCCGTGCGCCCGCCGCGCGAGGCGTGGCGCTACCTCGTCGCCCAGGGCTTCGCGCTGTTCTGCCTGAATTTCCTGTGCTTCTACTATTCGGAGCAGGTCGTGCCGAGCGGCCTCGTCGCCGTGATCTTCTCGACCGCGCCGCTGCTGAACTCGATCAACGGCCGGCTGTTCATGGGCCGCCCGCTGCGGCCGTCCGCGATCGCCGGCGCGCTGCTCGGGCTGACCGGCATCGCATGCCTGTTCTGGCAGCAGATGGCCGGTCACCTCGACGATCACGCAACCTGGACGGGCCTCGCGATCGCGTTCGCGGGCACGATGTGCTTCTCGGCCGGCAACCTGCTGTCGAGCCGGATGCAGTCGATGGGCCTGCACCCGCTCGCGACCAACGGCTGGGCGATGCTGATCGGCGCGGCGATCCTGACGGTCGGCAGTGCGGTGGCCGGGCTGCCGTTCATGATCGACCCGAGCCCGCGCTATCTCGGCGCGCTTCTCTATCTGGCCGTGCCGGGCTCGGTGATCGGGTTCACGGCCTACCTGACGCTCGTCGGACGGATCGGGCCCGAGCGCGCCGCGTACTGCACGGTGCTGTTCCCGATCGTCGCGCTGGCCGTGTCGACGGTCTTCGAGGGCTACCAGTGGTCGCCGCTCGCGGTGCTCGGGCTGCTGCTCGTGCTGGCCGGCAATCTCGTCGCGTTCGACCTGACGCGCCGGTTGTTCCTGCGCACGGCCTGACCGGGGCCGCCGCCGCGATCGCCGCCGGAAACAAAAAACGCCCGCGCGATGCGGGCGTTTTCCTTTGGGCCGCCAGGGCAGCGGCCGCCTGGCCGGCCGGCGAGCGGCTCGCTCAAGCCGCCGCGCCGCTCCCCGCGACCCGCGCCTGCCGCTGGTACAGCATCATCGACAGCGCGACGCCCGCCGCCGCGGCCACCGCCGCGAACAGGAACACCTGCGGATAGCCGAATTCACCGGCCACATAGCCCGCGAGCGGGCCCGTGATGCCGAGCGACAGATCGAGGAACACCGAATACGCGGACAGCGCCGCGCCGCGGCTTGCCGGCGGCACCAGCGCGACCGCCTCGACGCCGAGCGCCGGGAAGATCAGCGCGAAGCCGAAGCCGGTCAGCGCGGCGCCGACGAGCGCGACGTGCGGCACGGGCGCGAGCCACAGCAGCACGAGGCCCGAGCATTCGAACGCGAACGACACGATCGCGACGCGGAAGCCGCCGTAAGTCTTGATCGTGTTCGCGAACAGCAGGCGCGCGCCGATGAACAGCGTGCCGAACACGGTCAGCGACAGCGCGGCGTTCGGCCAGTGGCGCGCCGCGTAGTACAGCGTGACGAAGGTCGCGATCGAGCCGAAGCCGGCGGAGCCGAGCGCGAGACCGAGGCCGTGCGGCAGCACGCGCGTGAACACGCTCGCATACGACATCCGTTCGCCGTGCACGAGCGGCACGGAATCGATCAGGCGTGCGAGATAAAAGCCGGTCGCGGCGAGCGCGATCACGATCACGCCGATCAGCGCCGGATTCAGCGTATGCGCGATCGCGACGCCGACCGGCGCGCCGAGCGCGAGCGCGCCGTAGGTCGCGATGCCGTTCCACGAGATCACTTTGGCGTTGTGCGCGACGCCGACCCGCCCGATGCCCCACAGGATCGCGCCGGTGCCGCACAGGCTCTCGCCGACGCCGAGCACGAGCCGGCTCGCGACCAGCAGCACGAGGCTCGCGACCGGCCAGTGGGCCAGCAGCAGCGCGACGAGCAGCAGCACGCCCGACACGCCGCAGCCGATCAGCCCGCGCAGCACCGTCTGCTTCGGCCCGAGCGTGTCGGCGAAGCGCCCGGCGAGCGGGCGCGACGCGAGCGTCGCGAAATACTGGACGCTGATCGCGCCGCCCGCGACGATCGCGGAAAAGCCGAGGTCGTCGTGGACGAAGCCCGGCAGCACGGCGAGCGGCAGGCCGATGGTCAGGTAGCAGATGAACGTGAAGCAGACGACGGACACGATTTGCAGCGTGACGGCAAACCCGCTGCGCGGCGATGTGGCGGAATCGGTGGACATGGGGTCGGATCGAATGGGCGAAACGGAACGGAAGACGGCGAAAAACGGAATCGGGATTTTCCCATGGAACCGGTTTTCCCGCAGGGACCATTTAGTTAATCGCGCCCCGTTTCCGTTGCCGAAGAATCGCTGACGGCGCGGCGCCGGCAAGCCCGGAATCCAGATGGAGCAAGGCGCGCGCCGCCCGTCGGGCGGCCTCGACGCCCATATCGCGACAGTTATATGGGCCCCATGCGTGATGGGCTATGGGTTGCGGAATTTGATGGTGATAGCGTGCAAACTGTCAGAGAAACGTCGGTCGAGCGCCCCGCGCAGGCCGCCTTGCCCCCACTTGAAGAACGAACGAGACATGAGTGAGCCGATCCGCTTCTACCATCGTCACGCGGTCCGCGAAGTCAGCGGCGCGGACGTCACCCGCACCGTGCTGCAGTATCTGCGCGAGGACGCGCACTGCACCGGCACCAAGGAAGGCTGCGCGGAAGGCGACTGCGGTGCGTGCACGGTCGTCGTCGGCGAGCTGACCGACGCGGGCACCGTCGCGTTCAAGGCCGTCAACGCCTGCATCCAGTTCCTGCCGACGCTCGACGGCAAGGCGCTGCTGACGGTGGAAGACCTGCGCCAGCCGGACGGTTCGCTGCATCCGGTGCAGCAGGCGATGGTCGATTGCCACGGGTCGCAATGCGGGTTCTGCACACCCGGTTTCGTGATGTCGATGTGGGCGCTGTACGAGAAGCACGGCCACGAAGGCTGCGGCAGCGCGTGCGCAAAGGCGAAGGACGTGCCGACGCGCACCGAGATCGCCGATGCGCTGACCGGCAACCTGTGCCGCTGCACCGGCTACCGCCCGATCGTCGACGCGGCCGTGCAGATGTTCGACGCGACCGGCGAAGGTGCGCCGGCGTCTACCGCGCCGGTCGACACGGCCACGCTCGCCCGTACGCTCGCGTCGCTCGAGCGCGACGACACGTTCGACTACACGACGCCCGACGGCGCGCGCTTCGCGGCGCCGCGCACGCTCGACGCGCTGGCCGCGCTCAAGGCCGAGCGTCCCGCCGCGCGGATCCTCGCCGGCAGCACCGACATCGGCCTGTGGGTCACCAAGCAGATGCGCCGTCTGGACGACCTGATCTACGTCGGCCAGATCGCCGAATTGCAGAACGTCGTGCACGGCGACGACTGGATCGAGATCGGCGCGGGCGTGACGGTCGAGAACGGGTATGCGGCGCTGGCCGGCACGTATCCCGAACTGACCGAAATGTGGAAGCGCTTCGCGTCGCTGCCGATCCGCAACGCGGGGACGATCGGCGGCAACGTCGCGAACGGTTCGCCGATCGGCGACTCGATGCCGGGCCTGATCGCGCTCGGCGCGCGGGTCGTGCTGCGCGGCGGCGACACGGTGCGCGAGCTGCCGCTCGAGGCGCTCTACACCGGCTATCAGCAAAAGGACATGGCGCCGCACGAATTCGTCGTCGGCCTGAAGGTGCCGACCCGCACCGGCGCGCGCGCGAAGCTGCAGTTCCGGACGTACAAGCTGTCGAAGCGGTTCGACTCCGATATTTCGGCGGTGTGCGCGGCGTTCGCGTTCATCGCGGACGGCGAACTGATCCGCGAGCCGCGCATCGCGTTCGGCGGGATGGCCGCGACGCCGAAGCGCGCGACGCACACGGAAAGCCTGCTCGACGGCGCGCCATGGCACGAAGCCACCGCGCAGGCCGCGATGCAGGCGCTCGAGCGCGACTACCAGCCGCTCACCGACATGCGTGCGACGAGCGCGTATCGCCTCGATACCGCGAAGAACCTGATGTACCGATTCTGGCTGGAGACGCGCCCGCACGACCCGCTGCCGCCGCAGGCGCTGAACGTGCGTGAAGTGGCCGCCGAAGTTGCCAACGACGCGGCGCGCGTCTGACGAGGGAGAACACCGAACATGAACCAGCAAGCAGAACCGTTCCTGAACACCCTCGACCCGCAGGCCGACGCCGCGCAGGTGCACGTCTCGCGCGCGCACGAATCCGCGCACCTGCACGTGAGCGGGCGCGCGACCTACACCGACGACATCCCGCTCGTCGCGGGCACGCTGCACGCGGCGCTCGGGTTGTCCGCGAAGCCGCACGCGAAGATCCTGTCGATGAACTTCGACGCGGTGCGCGCGACGCCCGGCGTCGTCGCCGTGTTCACGGCCGACGACATCCCCGGCGTGAACGACTGCGGCCCGATCATTCACGACGACCCGGTGCTCGCGAAGGGCATCGTGCAGTTCGTCGGCCAGCCGATGTTCATCGTCGTCGCGACGTCGCACGAAATCGCGCGGCTCGCCGCGCGCCGCGCGCAGGTCGACTACGAGGAGCTGCCCGCGATCCTGACCGCGCAGGATGCGCGCAAGGCCGAAACCTACGTGATCCCGCCGCTGAAGCTCGCGCGCGGCGACGCGGCCGCGCGCCTGGCCGCCGCGCCGCATCGCGAGTCGGGCGAGATGCTGCTCGGCGGCCAGGAGCAGTTCTACCTGGAAGGGCAGATCGCCTACGCGGTGCCGAAGGACGACGACGGGATGCACGTGTACTGCTCGACGCAGCACCCGAGCGAGATGCAGCACCTCGTCGCGCACGTGCTCGGCGTCGCGTCGCACAACGTGCTGGTCGAATGCCGCCGGATGGGCGGCGGGTTCGGCGGCAAGGAATCGCAGTCGGGCCTGTTCGCGTGCTGCGCGGCGCTCGCCGCGTGGAAGCTGCTGTGCCCGGTGAAGCTGCGCCCCGACCGCGACGACGACATGATGATCACCGGCAAGCGGCACGACTTCCACTACCGCTTCGACGTCGGCTACGACGACGACGGCCGCCTCGACGGCGTCGCCCTCGACATGACGTCGCGCTGCGGCTTCTCGGCGGACCTGTCGGGCCCGGTGATGACGCGCGCGGTATGCCATTTCGACAACGCGTACTGGCTCGGCGACGTCGCCATCGCCGGCTACTGCGGCAAGACCAACACGCAGTCGAACACCGCGTTCCGCGGTTTCGGCGGCCCGCAGGGCGCGTTCGCGATCGAGTACATCCTCGACGACATCGCGCGCTCGCTCGGCCGCGATCCGCTCGACGTGCGTTACGCGAACCTGTACGGCAAGACCGAACGCAACGTGACGCCTTACGGGCAGACGGTCGAGGACAACGTGCTGCACGAACTGCTCGGCGAACTCGAGACGACGAGCGACTACCGCGCACGGCGCGCGGGCGTGCGCGAATTCAACGCACGCAACGCGGTGCTGAAGAAGGGCATCGCGCTCACGCCGGTGAAGTTCGGCATCGCGTTCAACGTCACGCACTTCAACCAGGCCGGCGCGCTGGTGCACATCTATACCGACGGCTCGGTGCTCGTGAACCACGGCGGCACGGAGATGGGGCAGGGACTCAACACGAAGGTCGCGCAGGTGGTCGCGCACGAGCTCGGCATCCGCTTCGGCCGGATCCGCGTGACGGCGACCGACACGAGCAAGGTCGCGAACACGTCCGCGACGGCCGCGTCGACGGGCTCCGATCTGAACGGCAAGGCCGCGCAGGATGCGGCGCGCCAGCTGCGCGAGCGCCTCGCGGCGTTCGCGGCGAAGCAGTTCGGCGACGGCAAGGTCGACGCGGCCGACGTGAAGTTCGGCAACGACTTCGTCTGGATCGGCGGCGCGAGCGTGCCGTTCGGCGAGGTGATCGCGAAGGCGTATCTCGCGCGCGTGCAGCTGTGGTCCGACGGGTTCTACGCGACGCCGAAGCTGTACTGGGATCAGTCGAAGCTGCAGGGGCGGCCGTTCTACTACTACTCGTACGGCGCGGCCGTGTCGGAAGTCGTGATCGACACGCTGACGGGCGAGATGCGCACGCTGCGCGTCGACGCGCTGCACGACGTGGGCGCATCGCTGAACCCGGCGCTCGACATCGGCCAGGTCGAAGGCGCGTTCATCCAGGGGATGGGCTGGCTCACGACCGAGGAGCTGTGGTGGAACGCGGGCGGCAAGCTGATGACGCACGCGCCGTCCACGTACAAGATTCCGACCGTCAACGACACGCCGCCCGAGTTCAACGTGCGGCTGTTCCAGAACCGCAACGTCGAGGACAGCATCCACCGGTCGAAGGCCGTCGGCGAACCGCCGTTGTTGCTGCCGTTCTCGGTGTTCTTCGCGGTGCGCGACGCGATTGCCGCGGTCGGCGACTACCGGGTGAATCCGCCGCTCGACGCGCCGGCCACCGGCGAGTCGATCCTGCGTGCGGTTAATGCGGTGCGCGCGGCGAGCGCCGCGCGGGCAGGCTGACATGAAACGGCCCGCCGGCTCACCGCGCCCGCCGCATGCCGCGTCGCATGCGCCCGCCGCCGGTTGCGACGGCGCGTGCGGCAACGCGGCGTCGCCGATACGGACGTTCGCGCCGGGTACCGGCCGGCGCCCCCGTGCGAATGCCGCGCCGCCGCCGATGCACATCGTGCTGTTCGGCGCGGGGCACGTCGGTCATGCGCTCGTCACGCTGCTCGGCGCACTGCCGTGCGTCGTGCAGTGGGTCGACACGCGCGACGAACTGTTCCCGGACGAATGTCCGCCGAACGTGCAGCCGGAGCCGACCGACACGCCGGAGGCCGTCGTCGACGCGGCGCCGCCCGGCGCGTATTTCCTCGTGATGACGCACAACCACGCGCTCGATTTCTCGCTCGCCGCGCAGATCATGCGGCGGCGCGACTTCGCGTACTTCGGGATGATCGGTTCGCGCACCAAGCGCGTGAAGTTCGAACGCCGGCTCGCGGCGCGCGGCGTCGATCCGGCGCGGCTCGCGGAGATGGTGTGCCCGATCGGCATCGCGGGCATCGTCGACAAGGCGCCCGGCGCGATCGCGGTGGCCGTCTGCGCGGAACTGCTGCAGGCCCGCTCGGGCATGCCGGTGGCCGACACGAAGGCGGCCGCGGCGGGGCGCGTGCGCGACGGCGTGAGCTGCGCGCGGTAAGGACGGGTAACGACGCGGGTCGGCACGCCCGACGCACGTCCGCGCGTTTTTGCCTACACTGCACGGATCGCGCGGCATCGGGCCGCGCGTCATTTCGTGCAGGCACCATGTCCGATCCCCAGGTCTATCTCGACGCACTCGATGCAAGCCTCGTCGACATCGAGCGCTGGCTGTCCGGCACCGATACTTCACCCGCGGCGCTCGATGCGCTGATCGCAGCTTTTTCCGCCGATTTCACGATGATCATGACCGACGGTCGCGCGCTCGACCGCGACGGCACGCGCGCGCTGTTCGCGACGCTCGGCGGCGCGAAGCCGGGGCTGCGCATCGCGCTGTCGGACATCCGCGTGCTGATGGCCGACGCATCGCACGCGGTGCTCACCTATGTCGAAGCGCAGCAGGCGGCATCGGGCGAACTGCCCGCGCGTCGCGCGACCGCCGTGTTCGCGCGCGACGCGGCAGGCATCGTGCGCTGGATCCATCTGCAGGAAACCTTCTGCACGGCCTGAGCGCCGGCGCTGCGTCGTCGCGCGCAGGCAATGCCGCGCGGCGTCAGCGCTTGCGGCCGCGTGCGGCGGTCAGCTCGTCGGACACGCTCTGCATCAGCGCGCACAGCCACGCGATGTCGGTCGGGCGGTCGGGGTGCGGGTGCGTGAGCAGGTAGCTCTTGATGCGCGGAAACGGCACGGGCGGCGTGACGACCACGAGCGGCAGCAACTGAGCATAGTGCGTCGCGAAGCGGCGCGTCGTCGTGAAGATCAGGTCCGACTGCAGCAGCACCTGCGGCACGATCCCGAAATACGGCAGCGTCGTCACGATCCGCCGCGTGAGGCGTGCGCGCGCGAGGCCGATCTCGATCGCGTTGCGCTTGTCGCCGGTGTACGGCGTCGGCGCGACGTGCGCGGCCGCCGCGTAGGCTTCGCGCGTGAGCGGCTCGCGCGCGAGCGGATGCGCGTCGCGCATCAGGCACACGATCGTGTCGGAGAACAGGTCCTGGCGCGCGAACTGCGGGTCGGGCTTCGGCCAGTTGCCGATCACGAGATCGAGCGCGCCCGATTCGAGCGCCTCCGCGTGATCGAGCGCGGGGTTCAGCGAGTCGATTTCCAGATGCGCATGCGGCGCCGCGTCGCGAAAGCGTTCGATCAGCGTCGGCATGAAGAAATCGTTCAGATAGTCGGGCGCGGCGACGCGGAACGTGCGCCGCGCCGACGACGGGTCGAAGTCGCCGTGCGGCGTCGCGATGAAGTCGACCTCGCGCAGCGCGCGCGACGCCGCCCCGAGCAGCGACGCGCCATACTCGGTCGGCACCATCCCGGATTTGCCGCGCACGAGAATCGGGTCGTTCAGCGTCTCGCGCAGCTTGCGCAGCGCGGTGCTGATCGCGGGCTGGGTCTGGTTCAGCCGCAGCGCGGCCTGCGTGACGCTGCGCTCGAGCAGCAGCGTGCGCAATACGCGCACGAGCCAGATATCGAGCGAGGCGGTACGGTCGTCGTCTTCCATCGGTGCGCGGTGATTCGGCAGAAGCGTAACCTTACCGCAGCCACGCGTCGCGGTGCGTGATACCGGCCATCACACGCGCCCCTTCGGCAGCGTGCTGATCCGCTTGACCTCGCGCGACTCGAGCCAGTTCGGCGTGCGCGCGCAGTACAGCACCATCGGCAGCGCGTCCTCGCCCCAGAACAGCTGCTGGTTCATCCAGAACGTCGGTACGCCGAACACGCCGAGCGCGATCGCGTCGTCGGTGTTGCGGCGCAGCTGCGCGCTCGTTTCCTCGAATTCGATCAACTCGTCGCCGTGCCCGACGCCGACGCGCTCGCACAGCGCGGCGAACCCGTTCGGCGTCGACGGATCGTTGCCGTCGTGCCAGATGAAGCGGAACATTTCCAGAACGGTCGCGATGTCGGCGCGCAGCGCGATCGCGAGGCGCAGCACCTTGTCGGAGTCGAACGGATGCGCGGGCGGCATCTTGAAGCGGATGCCGAGCTGTTCGGCGCGAAACAGCGCATGGCGGTACGTGAACATGCGCTTGGCCGGCACGTCGGCGCTCGGGCGCTGTCCCCAGTGGCGCTGCAGGTCGGGCAGCGACACGGCGACGGGGTCGAACGGCACGTCCGGCCACTTGTCGTGCTGTTCGAGCAGCAGGTAGGAGAACGGCGACACGAAGTCGAAGAACCAGGCAGGCTGGGCGGTGTCGAGGCCGGTTGTCATGGCGATCTCCAGAGAGTGGGGCGTGTGCGCCTCGCGGCGGCCTTCATGTTACGTGGCGGCGCGCGGACGCAGCCGCGCGGATGCAGCAATGATCGCGGATCGGCCGCTCATGCGGAACCGGGAGTCGCCCGAGGGGGCTCGCCGGCAGGCGCCGCCACCGCGCCGCCGCGCGCCGCCGCGGGTCCGCCGGCGCCGGGTGTGCCCGACGTGCCCGACGCGGCGTCGTGGTCCTGCGCGGTGAGGCGCTCGCGCACGAAGCCGATGTGCTCGCGCAGCACGTAGAACTGCCCCGCATACGCGAGCGGCATCTTCATCCGGTTCACGGCTTCCTCGATGTCGTCGAGTTCGTCGAGCAGACGGACGCGCTCCTCGGCCGTATGCTCGCCGAGCGCGCGGCGCTCGAGCGCGATCAGCGCGCCGTACCAGCGGTAGATGCGTGAACGCACGCGCCAGCCGTACAGCGACGGCACCAGCCGCAGCCCGGGGATCAGCACGACGATCAGCGGCACCACGACGACCAGCAGCCGGTCGACGAGACTCGCGACCCAGAACGGCAGCCGCCGGTACAGGAAGGTCTTGCCCGACTTGTAATAGCGCGCCGCGTCATCGGACAGCGGGAAGCCACGCGTGACGGCCGACGGGAATTCGCCCGCGTGCTGCAGGATCGTCGCGTGGCCGTGTACTTCGCGCGCGGCCTCGATCAGCAGGTCGGACAACGCGGGGTGCAGCGAATCGCGCGCGACCAGCTCGATCGTCGGCGCGACCGTGTGGATGTCGGCGGGCGGCAGGTTGCGGCCGAGATCGTAGACGCCCATCGGCAGCGTGATCGCGGTCAGGTACGGAAAGCGCCGCGCGTACGCCTCGGCCTGCGTGAACGAGTACACGTGCACGCCGGGCGCGCGGAACAGCTTCGCCATCACCGGGATCTGCGTCGAGTCGCCGGACAGGAAGGCGGCGTCGATCGTGCCGTCGAGCAGCGCGGTCGCGGCGTCCTCGCCGGCCGTCGGCAGCAGCTCGGTCGAGCCGCCCGGCACGATGCCGTTCATCTTCAGCAGCGCCAGGCTCAATTCGCGCGCGCCGCTGCCGTCCGCGCCGAGCGCGAGCCGCTTGCCCTTGAAGTCGGACAGGCGCGCGACCACCGGGCCGCGGTACATGATCGCGAGCGGCACGTAGCCGATGCTGCCGAGCGATACCAGGTGCTCGTCGCGCTCCTTCGGGCCGATGCCGCTCTGCACGAAGCCGACGTCGACCGGCGCGTCCGGGTTCGACAGCCGCGCGAGGTTCTGCGCGGATCCTTCGGATGACTGGACGTCGAGCGTGACGCCGTTCTTCGCGAGGATCGTCTTGTATTTCTGCGCGGCGTTCCAGTAGGTGCTGCCCGGCGGGCCGGACGAAATCACGAGCGTGGACGGCGGCGCCGGCTGGATCAGCTTGACCGCGAGCCAGACCGCCGCGACCGCGAGCAGCACGGTGGGGCCGATCGACAGCGCGAGGTCGCGCCACGACACCGCGACGAAGCGGGCGAGGATGCGGCGGGGCGGGCGAGGGCGGGCTGGCTTCATGACGTGGCGGATGACACGGGCGTGACGCGTCGATGACGGGCGTCACGGACGATGTACGCGATGCAGGTTCTGGCGGCGATGGTACCCGGTTTCGCCCGGCATGCGCGAGTTCGGCGCCGTGGCGCGGCGCGGGACGCGGGCGCGCGAGCCCGCCGCCGCCGGGCGCACGCGCGTCAAAAGCTTTGCGCTTCGGCGGGCGCTGGATTACATTGTGCGTCGCAGCCGCGACCGATTCGCGCGCGACCCGGCACGCAATAGACCGGGCGCGTCCGGCCGGCGGCTGTCCGGCCCGACCGGCCCGCATTCGCGTGCGCCGGTCGCCGGCCCGTGTCGCCTCTCTCGCATCGCCGTGGAAATCATCGGCCATCCCGCCCGTTCGCGCGCGGGCCGGCCGCCTTTGGGGGTATCCGGCCGTACTGTGCACGGCCGTTCCGAAGTCATAAGGAGATAGCATGAAGTCGATCGTGTTGAGAGCGTTGGGTGTTGCGGCCGTGGCGGCCTGTCTGTCGGGCAGCGTATATGCGCAGTCGAGCGACGCGGCGGCAACCGAGGCGCCGGCTGCGGCAGCGAGCTCGCCGAAGGCCGCGGCCAAGACCGCGAAGAAGGCGAACCGCCAGCTCGGCTACGCGGTGCGCAAGGCAATTACGAAGGCTGGCGGCATCGACGTGGCGAACCTCGTCGTGCGCTCGAAGGGCGGCGCGATCTTGCTGGAGGGCACGGTGCCCGACCAGGCACAGATCGACAAGGCGGAAGAGGCAGCGAAGAGCGTGAAGGGCGTGACGTCGGTCACGAACAAGCTGACGGTCCAGCAGCAATGATGCCGGGCGGCGGCGCGCCAGCGCCGCGCGCCCGCTTGCGGCGGGCCCCGATGTACCGGGGCCCGTTTGCGCTTTAGAATGCCTCGGGCCTGCCGCTTTGCGCCAGGCCCCCGAACGGATATCTCCAAGGGTCTTCCTTCGGGACGGAAAGCGCTGGACGGCCCGGCGTTTCTTCTGAGGCCGTGAGCCGCGCACGACGCAGCGGCGGACCGATAACGATATCGAGAGGTCGGCAATGACGACGCACGGGTGGGGCAGTCGGATTCTCTTGGGCGCGGCGCTGGTCGCGGTCGCGATGCTCGGTGCCTGCAACGGCGACGAATCGGGCGAGCGCAACCGGCTGCCCGGTTTCGTGTCCGGCAGCGTGCGCACGACCGCCTACGACGGCTCGAGCGACGATCTGCTGACGGCCGGCCTCGGCAAGACCGGGCTCGCCACGGCCACCGCGCCCGCGTTCGCGAATCCGTCCCGGCCGACGAGCGCCGAGCTGCGCCGGGTCGCGATCTGGTCGAACTACCGCGCGCTCGTCGACATGAGCGCCAATGGCGGCTACGGCCGTTTCTGGGGGCCGAACGTCGACCTCGACGGCAACGACACGCTCGGCGAGGGCAAGATCCCCGGCACCGAATATCTCGCGTATTCCGACGACGGCAGCGGCCGCAAGAACGTGACGCTGCTCGTGCAGGTGCCCGCGAGCTTCGATCCCGCTCAGCCATGCATCGTCACCGCGACGTCGTCCGGGTCGCGCGGCGTGTACGGCGCGATTTCGGCGGCCGGCGAGTGGGGCCTCAAACGCGGCTGCGCGGTCGCATACAACGACAAGGGCGGCGGCAACGGCGCGCACGAACTCGGCACCGACACGATCACGCTGATCGACGGCACACTCGCCGACGCCGTGCTCGCCGGCAACGCCAGTCTCTTTACCGCCAACGTGACGAGCGGCGACCTGGCCGCGTTCAACAGCCGCTTCCCGAACCGCTACGCGTTCAAGCACGCCCATTCGCAGCAGAACCCCGAGCAGGACTGGGGGCATGTGACGCTGCAGTCGGTCGAATTCGCATACTGGGCGCTCAACGAGCAGTTCGGGCCGCTGCTCGACGGCTCGCATCACGGCGTGCGGTACCGCCCGGGCGACATCACGACGATCGCCGCGTCCGTCAGCAACGGCGGTGGCGCGGCGCTCGCGGCGGCCGAGCAGGACACGCGTCGCTGGATCACCGCGGTCGTGGTCGGCGAGCCGCAGGTCAACGTGCGGATGGCGCCGAACGCGGTCGTGCGCGAGGGCGGCCAGCCGGTGCCGTCGTTCGGCCGGCCGCTGGCCGACTACGCGACGCTCGCGAACCTGCTGGAGCCGTGCGCGGCCGCATCGGCGTCGCTCGCGGGCGCGCCGTACCTGAGCGCGCTGCCGGCCGCCACCACGCAGTCGATCCGCACGCAGCGCTGCGCGACGCTCGCCGCGGCGGGGCTCGTGTCGGGCGCCGATACGCAAAGCCAGGCCGCCGACGCGCTCGCGCAACTGCATGCGGCCGGCTATCTCGCCGATTCCGACCTGCTGCAGGCGCCGATGTGGGATTCGCAGGCGATCCCGGCGATCGCGGTCACCTATGCGAACGCGTATACGCGCTCGCGCGTGACCGACAATCTGTGCAATTTCAGCTTCGCGACCACCAGCGCGGCGACGGGCACGGTCGCGCCGCCCGCCACGTCGCCGATGCCGGCCGTGTTCGGCCTCGGCAACGGCGTCCCGCCGACCGCCGGCGTCAGTCTTGTGTTCAATACCGGCGCGGGTGTCGACCACCGGCTCGCGACGCCCGATGCGAGTTTCGCGGGCGCGCTGTGCCTGCGGCAGCTGTGGACCAACGGAATGCTCGACATGCCGGCGAACGTGGACGCGGTGCGCGTGAACGCGAACCTGCAGGGCAAGCCCGCGATCATCGTGCAGGGCCGCAGCGACGCGCTCGTGCCCGTGAATCACGCGTCGCGCGCATACGTCGCGCAGAACGGCATCAGCGAAGGCGGCCGCAGCCAGCTCGTGTTCTACGAGGTGGCGAACGGCCAGCACTTCGATGCGTTCCTGCCCGTCGCGGGCTTCGACACGCGCTTCGTGCCGGTCCACTACTACAACCTTCAGGCGCTGAACCTGATGTGGCGGCACCTGAAGAGCGGTGCCGTGCTGCCGCCGTCGCAGGTGATCCGCACGGTGCCGCGCGGCGGCACGCCGGGCGCCGCGCCGGCGTTGACGAGCGCGAACCTGCCGCCGATCTCGGCGTCCCCCGGCGCGAACACGATCACGACCGCTGCCGGCGCGATCGACGTGCCGCTCTGACGGCGCCCGCCGCGCCGCGATACGGAAGCCGGACAGTTGTCCGGCTTTTTTCTTTTCGGCGCCTGGAATCCGTCCCGCATTGGCCTTTACCGGAATGGCACGCGCTGTAACAAATTATTACTTTACGGCGGAAAACCCGGAATCTATTATGCGCCGATATTTTCACTTAATTTAATAAATTCCCGTAAAGACAATATTCCTTTCCGTATAGTTAATCGATCCTTTCGATTTTATTAAATCGGCGCGAACTGCGATTGGTCGCCGTTTGGTGATTGATCGGCATTTCGCCGAGGGGGATTGTTCGTCTGTTGGAAGCGAAGGCGCCTTGTCTGGCGGGCTTTGCGGGGAATGCTTTTGCTTGCTGTTTCTCGCGCGTGCAGATAGTGGGACTGAATTCGCATTGCCGCGCATTATTGAATCGTCGTTTGCAATGGAATTGATTCCATTGCGCGATCGCAGAATATGGGTGGGGTAAATCGTGCCGATCGGTATTCGCCGATCCGGTAAAAAACTCGGAGTGCATCGCAAAACGAATGCGCTCCCGGTGCGGAGCGCCGGCGCAAATGATCCTTTGCGATCGGCGGTATTTATCGTTCTGTTCGAGAGGCAATAATGACGACACTGAAGTCCTTGAAAGACGGTTTCGCGCTATTTGGAACGACACTGCGCCTGCCGCTCGCCGCAGCCGCGGCGGCGGCGCTGCTCGTCACGGGGTGCGGCGGCGACGACGGGTCCGGCCCGACCGCCGCCACCGCGGCGGCCGCGACGACGTCGAACGGCAGCACGGCGGCCACCACCAATGCCACGGCCGCCGTTCCGGCCGACCAGCCGTACGTCGACAACGACGTGTACGGCACCGGGCCGAACGACGCGGTCACGGATTCGACCGAAGGGGCCGCGGTCGTGCACCGCCAGGTCACGATCGGCGGCAAGACCGTCCAGTACACGGCCACCACGGGCCACCTGACCACCATCGATCCGATCACGTCGGCGCCGAACGCGAAGATGTTCTACGTCGCGTACACGCAGGACAACCCGGACCCGTCGAAGCCGCGCCCGGTCACGTTCTTCTACAACGGCGGCCCCGGGTCGTCGTCGGTCTACCTGCTGCTCGGCTCGTACGGGCCGAAGCGCCTGCAGTCGTCGTTCCCGAACTTCACGCCGCCGGCCCCGTACAAGCTGCTCGACAACCCGGACAGCCTGCTCGACCGCACCGACCTCGTGTTCATCAATCCGGTCGGCACCGGCTACTCGGCGGCGATCGCCCCGGCGAAGAACAAGGACTTCTGGGGCACCGACCAGGACGCGCATTCGATCGATCGCTTCATCCAGCGCTACCTGACCAAATACTCGCGCTGGAACTCGCCGAAGTTCCTGTATGGCGAGTCGTACGGCACGGCGCGTAGCGCGGTCGTGTCGTGGGTGCTGCACGAGGACGGCATCGACCTGAACGGGATCACGCTGCAATCGTCGATTCTCGACTATGCGAACGCGCTGTCCGCGCCGGGCACCTTCCCGACGCTCGCGGCCGACGCGTTCTACTGGAAGAAGACGACGCTCAACCCGACGCCGACCGATCTCGACGCGTACATGGTGCAGGCCCGCAACTACGCGGACAACACGCTCGCGCCGCTCGCGCAGAAGCCGAACCCGCAGGACGGCGGCTTCGTGAACGTGCGGCTGAACCTGAACCTGCAGACCGCGCAGCAGATGGGCTCGTACATCGGCACGGATCCGACGTCGCTGATCCAGACGTTCGGCAACCCGGCCGCGCTCGGCAACGTGCCGTCGTCGGACGACAACCCGCCGTACACGTTCTTCCTGACGCTCGTGCCGGGCACGCAGATCGGCCAGTACGACGGTCGCGCGAACTTCACGGGCAAGGGCATCGCGCCGTACATCCTGCCGAACTCGGGCAGCAACGATCCGTCGATCACGAACGTCGGCGGCGCGTACACGGTGCTGTGGAACAGCTACATCAACACCGACCTCAAGTACACGTCGACGTCGTCGTTCGTGGACCTGAACGACCAGGTCTTCAACAACTGGGACTTCAGCCACACCGACCCGACCGGCGCGAACAAGGGCGGCGGCAATACGCTGTACACGGCCGGCGACCTGGCGGCGACGATGAGCGTGAACCCGGAACTGAAGGTGCTGTCGGCGAACGGGTATTTCGATGCGGTCACGCCGTTCCACCAGACCGAGCTGACGCTCGCGCAGATGGCGCTCGATCCGACGCTCAAGGCGCAGAACCTGACGATCAAGAACTACCCGTCGGGCCACATGATCTACCTGAACGACGCGTCGCGGACCGCGCTGAAGGGCGACCTCGCCAACTTCTACGACGGGATCCTCGCGAACCGTACCGCGCTGCAGCGCGTGCTGAAGCTGCAGGCGCGCACGCAGCAGCTCAAGCAGCAACAGTTGAAGCAGCAGGGGCAGTAAGCATCGCGTTGCGGCCCGCATGGTCCGGCCTTGCGCCGGGCGGTGCGGGTTCGCGGGGCCCCGGATGGACGACAGCCCGATCGGCGCAGGCCGGTCGGGCTGTTTTTTTCGGAGGATGGCGGTGCCGGCGGCCGAGGCGGCGCCCGGCGGCGCGACCTACGCGAGCACGAGCCGCACGCCGACCGCGACGAGCGTCGCGGCGAGCAGGTTGCGCAGCAGCCGTTCGGGCGCGCGCGCCGACAGCAGGCTGCCGAGCACGATGCCGGGCAGCGAGCCGAGCAGCAGCGACAGCAGCATCGACCAGTCGACCGAGCCGAGCAGCCAGTGGCCCATGCCCGCGACGAGCGTGAGCGGCACCGCGTGCGCGATGTCGGAGCCGACGATGCGCGTGGTCGCGAGCATCGGGTACAGCAGCAACAGCACGGTGACGCCGATCGCGCCGGCGCCGACCGAGGTCATCGACACGAGCGCGCCGAGCACGGCGCCCGTCAGCACGGTCGACCCCAGCGTGCGCATGGGGCTCGGCGCGAGCGGGTTGCGCGCGGCGAGCGCGGTCAATTGCGGACGGAAGATCAGCGCGAGCGACGTGAGCAGCAGCGCGACGCCGAGCACCAGCTGGATCAGCCGCGCGGTGCCGGGCGAATTCATCCCGTGCGTGTGCAGCACCCACAGCGTGACGGCCGCGGCCGGGACGCTGCCGGCCGCGAGCCGGCCGGTGATGCGCCAGTCGATCGACCCCTTCAGCCCGTGGACGAGCGTGCCGGTGGCCTTGGTCGCGGCCGCGTACAGCAGGTCGGTGCCGACAGCCGTCGCGGGGTGGACGCCGAACAGCAGCACGAGGATCGGCGTCATCAGCGAACCGCCGCCGACGCCCGTCAGGCCGACGAGAATGCCGACGAACAGGCCGGACAGGGAGTACAGCAGATCGATATGGGGAAGCGACATCGGAAGCAGGCGGTTATGCGGCGTTCGGCGGCGGCGCGCGGCCGCGGCGCGCGCATCAAAGTCCGCCATTGTCGCAAAAGTGGCGCGTCGGTGTACGACTACGTTAAAAATCGGCGCGGAAGGCCCGCTGGACGGGCCGTGGGTGGCCGGTGAAACGGTCGTTTGAATGGGGGCCGGGCCTGACGCGGCCATGCGCCGGCGTCGGCGCGTGTTTCGCCGATGGTTTGCCATCGGGCATGACGGGGGCGACGCGCGCCCCCGGTTCAGGCGCGGACGGCCCGTCAATGCATCGCGGGACCGACGCCGGCAACGGCGTCCTGGCGGCGGATGCGCAGCGCGAGGCCGAGCAGCCCGGCCGCGGCCGCACAAGCCGCGCCGACCGCGAACGCGGCGTGGTAGCCGCCGTTCAGCGCGTCGAGCGGCGTGGCGTGCGCCGCCGCGAGCGCATCGGTGCGCGCGGCCGCGAGGCTCGCGAGCACGGCGAGGCCGAGTGCGCCGCCCATCATGAACGCGGTGTTGACGATGCCCGACGCGAGCCCCGAATCGGCCGGATCGACGTCGCTCATCGCGGCGAGCAGCACCGGATTGAACGCGACGCCGGCGCCGATGCCGAGCAGCGTCATGCCCGGCAGCACGTGCCAGAGGAAGCTGCCGTCCGCCGGCGCGCGGGAGAACAGCGCAAGGCCGCACGCCGCGATCAGCAGGCCGGCCGCGATCGGGCCGCGGATGCCGAAGCGCATCACGATCCGCGCCGACAGCCCGAGCGAGAACGCGGCCATGATCAGGTTCGCCGGCAGGAACGCGAGCCCGACCTGCAGCGGCCCGTAGCCGAGCACGCGCTGCATGTAGAGCGCGGACAGGAAGAACCACGCGAACATGGCCGCCGCCCACAGCACGCCGATCACGTTCGCGAGCGCGACGTTGCGCGCGGCGAACAGCGTGAGCGGCATCAGCGGATGCGCGACGCGCGCCTCGATCGCGATGAACAGCGCGAGCAGCACGACGGCCGCGCCGATCAGCGCGACGGTCTGCGTCGACAGCCAGCCGGCCTCGTTGCCGCCGACGATCCCGTAGACGGCGAGCATCAGCGACGCGGTCACGGTGATCGCACCCGCGACGTCGAGCCGCGCGGCGCCGGCCGGCGCGCGCATGCGCGGCAGCAGCGCGACGCACATCGCATAGACCGCGATGCCGATCGGCAGGTTGACGAGGAAGATCCAGTGCCACGACAGCGTGCTCGTCAAGAGCCCGCCGAGCAGCACGCCGATGCTGCCGCCGCCCGCGCAGACGAAGCCGTAGACGCCCATCGCGCGCGCCCGTTCGCCCGGTTCGGTGAAGAGATTCATGATCAGCGACAGCGACACGGCCGACACGATCGCGCCGCCGAAACCCTGCACCGCGCGCGCGGCGATCAGCATCGCCTGCGATTGCGCGAGGCCGCAGGCGAGCGATGCGAGCGTGAACACGACGAGGCCGGCGAGGAACATGCGCCGCTGGCCGTACAGGTCGCCGAGGCGGCCGCCGAGCAGCAGGCAGCCGCCGAACGTCAACAGGTACGCGTTGACGACCCACACGAGGGCCGTCTCGGTGAAATGGAGGTCGGTGCTGATCGACGGCAGCGCAACGTTCACGATCGTGCTGTCGAGCACGATCATCAGCACGCCGAGGCAGAGGACGATCAGCGCGTACCAGCGCTTCTCGCCGTGGATCCCGTGGGTCATGGGCTGGCCGCCTTCTCTCTGATAGTTATTTGAAAGGCTGCATTGTAGACGTCATTCGCGCGCGCTTCCTGCCGGTTTATGGCAGGAGCGACGCGTAGCGGCGGCGCGCGTCGCGCGGCGCCGGATGTTATCCGCGTGGCGGCAGTTCGCAGCCGTCGGGGCCGCACGCGGCGGCGTCGTCGCCGGCGAATTCGACGATGGCGCCGTCGCGCCACGCCTGCTCGAGCGCCTGCGCGAACACGTCGGCCGGCTGGGCGCCCGATACCGCGTAGCGGCCGCCGAACACGAACAGCGGCACGCCGCGCCCGCCGATCTGCGCCGCGCGCGCGATGTCGGCCTCGACTTCGTCACGGTACGCGTCGCTGCGCAGCACGGCTTCGACGGCCGAGCGCTCGAGCCCCGCTTCGACCGCGAAGTCGATCAGCGACGCGTGGTCGAACAGCGAGCCGTGCTCGCAGAAATACGCGCGGTACAGCCGCTCGGTCAGCGCATGCGCACGGCCGGTCGCCTCCGCGAGCTTCACGAGCCGGTGACCGTCGAGCGTGTCGCCGACGAACGTGCCGGGCAGGTCGTAGCTCAGCCCGACGCTCGCGGCCGCATCGGTCACCTGGCGCAGCATCTGGTCGACCTGCGCGGGCGACATCCGGTACTTGCCCGCGAGCATCGCCTCGACCGGTTCGACCGGCTGGCCCGGCATCAGCCGGTACGCGCGCAGCGCGACGTCGACGTGCTCGGCGTGCGCGAACGCGGCGAGCGCCTCGTCGAAGCGGCGCTTGCCGATCCAGCACCATGGGCAGATCAGGTCGGACCAGATTTCGACGGTCAGGATCGGGCGGGCAGTCGGGGCAGGGGTGGTCGTCATGAGTGGTCCGGGGCGGCAAATAAATGTAACCGGGACTATATCACTTTATGCTTCGATGCTTCGTCGGGGTCTCGCCCGGGCCGAACGGGGCGGCCCGGATGCTTCACGAAGCATAGTCACGGACCGGGTGTACCGGTAGCGATTGTCGATCCCAGTCGGGGCGCCGCCCGCTGCGCGCATCGCTTACACGTCGCCCTGCGTTTCCTTCAGATGCTTCAGGTGCTTGTAGACGGTCGCGCGCCCCATCCCGAGCACGTTCGCGACGTAGTTTGCGGCGCTCTTGCCGCGGAACGCGCCTTCCGCGTACAGCGCCTCGACGAGCTCGCGCCGGTGCTCGCGCGTGAGCCCGTTCAAGCCGACCTGCCGCTCGCGCAGCCAGCCGTGCAGGAACGTGTTGATGCGTTCCTGCCAGTCGTCGCGGAACAGCTCGTCCGGTTGCGCGACGATGCCCGCGCCCTTGATGAAGACGTCGAGCGTCGCGCGGACGTCGTCGAACACCGCGATGTTGAAGTTGATGCACATCATCCCGGCCGGGCGGCCTTCGTCGTCGAACAGCACGTTGCTCACGCAACGCATCCGCCGGCCGTCCCAGTTCAGCTTTTCGTACGGACCGATCACGCGCTCGCGCGCCGAATGATCGATTTCCTCGAGTGCGGAGTCGTCGCCGACCTCGCGCTTCGACAGGTTGTTCGCGAGATACAGCACGGTCTGGTCGTGCAGGTCGTGGATCACGACTTCCGCATACGGGAAGAACAGCGCCGCGATGCCGTCGGCGATCGGTGCATAGCGGGTGAGCAGCAGGTCTTTGACGGGGGATTGCTTCTTGCGCATCGGAATCGCCATCTCGGGTGAGCGGGGGCCGGGCGGTATGTCGGCGCGGCGCGCCGGCGTGCCGTCGACCGGCTGCTCCGTGCGCCCGCGCGCTGCCGCCGCGGCGGTTGCGCCATTGTATCGGCCCCGCGTGCGCGCGCCGCTCATGCGCGCGTCAGATGCGTGTACAGCGCATGGGCGATCGCGATGTCCTCGAGCCCGAGGCCGATCGAGCGGAAGAATGCATGACGCGTGCGCGACGGCGCCGCGCAGGTGCCGGCGACGAGCGCGGGCAGGTCGCCGACGATCCGCTCGGGCGTCCAGCCGTGCCCGGCCGCCGCGATCTGCATCTCGCCCGCGCTCGCGGGCGTCGTGTGCCGGTAGTCGCAATACACGTCCATGTCGGGCAGCCACGCGGGCGGGATTTCATGCGCGCGCGCGACGTTGGTGCTGATCGACGTGACGAGCGCGGGGCGCGTGAGCATGCCGTCGGCGAGCACCGGCGTGCCCGACGACGTGCACAGCATCACGACGTCCGCGTCGCGCACGCACGCCTCGACGCTGGCGGCCGCACGGGCCCGCGGATCGATCCGCGCGAGCGTCGCCTGCAGCGCCGGGTCGCCGGCGAGCGCGGGCGAATGAACGCTGATCGATGCCCAGTCGCGCAACGCCGCGGTGTGGCGCAGATGCGCGAGGCCGACCGCGCCCGTGCCGATCACGGCGAGCCGGCGCGCGTCGCGCGGCGCGAGGCAGTCGACCGCGAGCGCCGTCGTGCCGGCCGTGCGCTCGACCGTCAGCAGCCCCGCGTCGCACCACATCAGCGGTTGGCCGGTGCGCATCGACATCAGCGCGGTCCATGCGGTGACGATCGGTCTCCCGTCGGGTTTGCCGCCGGTCGCGACGTACGGCGACAGCTTCGCGCCGAACACCTGCTCGTCGGCGAGCGCGCCGAGATACGTGATGAAATCGCCGGCCTGCTCCGGGAACAGCGTGAGCGTCTGCGGCGGCTGCACCGCGCGGGCCGACGCGAGCGACGCGAACATACGGCGCAGCGTGCCGAGCACGTCGAGCGACGGCAGCGCCGCGCGCACCGCGGCTTCGTCGACGGTCAGCGGCAGGGTCGGGGCGGGTTGCGTCATGGGACTTCTCCGGTCGGGGCCGGACAGGACAGTCTCGACATAGCGCGTCCGGCGGTGTTCGTAGTGGACTAAAAGTCTAATATAGACAAAGTAAATTGGGTGGATTTTTCTTTTGAGGAACGAGGGGATTCGATTTCATCGGAAAAAACATAGATAAATCAACGGTGATGAGCAATGTCGACTGCATCTCAAGGGACTGCGTGAGCGCCGGATTATCGTATCCCCTATAGTCTATAGTAGACTAAGAGTCTATATTTTCGCGTGCAGACCGGCGTGCCGTCGCACGATGACCGGTCTTCATCGCCTCAATCCGGAATCGAAGGACATCCGTCATGAACTGGAAGCTTTCCCTCTGCGCCGTCGCGGCGCTTGCGTGCGCGGCCGTCACGGCCCACGCGGAACAGACCACGCTGCGCTTCGGGATCGAAGCCGCGTATCCGCCGTTCGAGAGCAAGACGCCGGCCGGCCAGCTGCAGGGTTTCGACGTCGACATCGGCAACGCGGTGTGCGCGAAGCTGAACATGAAGTGCGTGTGGGTCGAGAATGCGTTCGACGGGCTGATCCCGGCGCTGCAGGCGCGCAAGTTCGACGCGATCAATTCGGCGATGAACATCACCGCGAAGCGCAAGCAGAGCATCGATTTCACGCCGGCGATCTACGTGGTGCCGATCGTGATGGTCGCGCACCGCGGCTCGCCGCTGCGGCCCGATGCCGCGAGCCTGCGCGGCAAGCACGTCGGCGTGCTGCAGGGCTCGTCGCAGGAGGATTTCCTGAAGGCGCACTGGGCGAATGCGGGCGTGGCCGTCGTGTCGTACCAGGATCAGGACCAGATTTATGCCGATCTCGTCGCCGGGCGTCTCGACGCGGCCGTGCAGGAAGCGCAGACCGCGCAGGACGGTTTCCTCGACAAGCCGGCCGGCCGCGACTATCAAATCGTCGGCGACGCGCTGAAGGATCCCGCGACGCTCGGCGAAGGCACCGGCTTCGGGATGCGCAAGGGCGACAAGGCGCTGCAGGCGAAGATCGTCGGCGCGCTCGACGCGCTGAAGAAGGACGGCACGCTGAGCGCGCTGTCGCAGAAATACTTCAAGCGCGACATCGTCGCGAAGTAAGCCTGGCCGCGCGCCGGCCGCGGTGCCGGCGCGCGTCGCACCGAATCTCGACGCAGTACGGGGAAGCATGGATTTCGACGTCATCGTTCTGGGGGCCGGCATCGTCGGCGTGTCGTCGGCGCTGCATCTGCAGGATCGCGGGCTGCGCGTCGCGCTCGTCGACCGGCGCGCGCCCGGCGAGGAGACGAGCCACGGCAATGCCGGGCTGATCGAGCGCTCGTCGGTCGTGCCGTACGCGTTCCCGCGCCGTCTCGGCACGCTGCTGCGCTACGCGCGCAACCGCTCGGTCGATCTCTACTGGGATTACAAGGCATTGCCCGCGTATGCGGGCTGGCTCGCGCGCTTCTGGCGCGAATCGTCGCCGCAGCGGCTCGCGGCCGCCGCGCGCGACATGCTGCCGCTCGTCGCGGCGAGCGTCGTCGAGCACGACGCGCTGCTCGCGCGCACCGACGCGCAGCCGCTCGTGCATGACGGCGGGTGGATCGAGGCGTTCCGTTCGCCGGCGCTGTTCGACGCGGAAACGCGCGCGCAGCAGCGGGTGGCCGACGCGCACGGGTTGCGAATGAGCGTCCTCGACGCGCGCGCGTTGCGCGAACGCGAGCCCGGCATCGGCGACGCATTCTGCGGCGCATTTCACTGGCAGGACCCGAAGACCGTGTCGAGCCCCGGGGGCCTCACGAAGGCGTACGCGCGGCTGTTCGAGCGCGACGGCGGCACGTTCGTGCACGGCGACGCGACGACGCTCGCGCAGGTGAGCGACGGCTGGCGGGTCAAAACCGAGCATGGGCCGATCGCGGCCCGCTCGGCCGTGGTCGCGCTCGGGCCGTGGTCCGATCACGTGTTCGCGCCGCTCGGCTACCGGATTCCGCTGCGCGCGAAGCGCGGCTATCACATGCATTACCGGCCGACCCGCGCGCCGCTGAACGTGCCCGTGTGCGATACCGAGGCGGGTTTCGTCGTCGCGCCGATGGAGGGCGGCCGCCTGCGGCTCACGACCGGTGTCGAGATCGCGTTGCGCGGCGCACCGCCGACCGGCGTGCAGCTCGCGCGCGCCGAGCCGCTGGCGCGCGACGCGTTCGGCATCGGCGAGCGGCTCGATCCGGCGCCGTGGCTCGGCATGCGACCGTGCACGCCCGACATGCGTCCGGTGATCGGGCCTGCGCCGCGCCATCGTCATCTGTGGTTCGCGTTCGGCCATTGCCACCACGGGCTCACGCTCGGGCCCGCGACCGGGCGTCTGCTCGCCGAGATGATGACGGGCGAGCCGACCTACATCGATCCCCATCCATACCGACCCGCGCGCTTCGGCTGAGCGCGTTTCGATGTGACGGCCGCCGCGGTGCGGCCGTCACATTTTTTCATTTGGTAATCCGCACTGCATTATCCGCGGTCGCGCGAATGGAAATTGTCTGCGTAATTGATCGGAAAGAAATCGCTAAATAAGAAAATCGGTAAACAAGCGATTTATTAATGCATTTTCATGAAAATGAAATGCGAAACAGGCGATTCGGCCGGGCAATCCGGCGGCGCTTTCGTACCGGACGTTCCGATGTGGCACGGAATGTACCGGAACACGTTACTTCGGGCCTCGCAAACGTTACGTTACATCCGCGCGCCAGACGCCAGATTCATCAGATGATTATGGCTGTGCGATCCGCTTATTTGCCCTGAAATCCATATAAAACCGTTATTGGCTTGCAATGGGCCGACGAATCAATCCGCTTTAACCGGGTGGCACACTTCGTGCAATCCGTCCCCATGCTTTATCAACGTAGTGCCAACCGAGATGGGGTAAAGATGGGACAAAAGCTTAAATTGACGGGTGTGGCGCTGTCGGTCGCGACGGTGTTCGGGGTACTGGCTTCCGGTTCGGCTATCGCGGGGACGCTCGATGCGCTGCCGCTTCCGCAGGTAATCGTGAATCCGCCGACGAACAGCGTCTCGATCGGGCTGGCCGCGACCGGCACGTCGCCGCTGGGTTCGGTCACCGTGGCGGCGGGCGGATCGGGCGCGATCCAGACGTCGCTCGGCAATCCGGCGCAAGCCTTGTCGGGAGCGGTGAACGCGCTGCAAGGCGCGCTCGGCGGCGCTGGCGGCACGGTGACGCCGCTCGCGCCGGTGCAAGGCGTGGTGAACCAGGTGACGGGGGCGCTTGGCGGCGGCAATCCGGCGGGTGCGTTGACTGGCGCGCTGGGTAACGTCGGCGGCGGTGCAAACCAGCTGGCGCCGGTTCAAGGCGTGGTCAATCAAGTGACGGGCGCGCTCGGCGGTGGCAATCCGGCGAGTGCGTTGACCGGCGCGTTGGGCACGGTGACGGGTGCGCTGGGTAACGTCGGTGGCGGCGCAAACCCGCTGGCGCCGGTTCAAGGCGTCGTCAATCAAGTAACGGGGGCGCTCGGCGGCGGCAATCCGGCGGGTGCGTTGACCGGCGCGTTGGGCACGGTCACGGGTGCGCTGGGTAACGTCGGCGGCGGTGCAAACCCGCTGGCGCCGGTTCAAGGCGTGGTGAACCAAGTGACGGGCGCGCTCGGCGGCGGCAATCCGGCAGGCGCCTTGACCGGCGCGCTCGGTACGGTCACGGGCGCACTGGGCAACGTCGGCGGCGGTGCAAACCCGCTGGCGCCGGTTCAAGGCGTGGTGAACCAAGTGACGGGGGCGCTCGGCGGCGGCAATCCGGCGGGTGCCTTGACCGGCGCGTTGGGCACGGTCACGGGTGCACTGGGTAACGTGGGCGGTGGTGCAAACCCGCTGGCACCGGTTCAAGGCGTCGTCAATCAAGTGGCGGGCGCGCTCGGTGGCGGCAACCCGGCAGGTGCGTTGACCGGTGCGTTGGGCACGGTGACGGGTGCACTGGGTAACGTTGGCGGCGGCGCGAATCCGCTGGCGCCGGTGCAGGGCGTGGTGAATCAAGTGACGGGCGCGCTCGGCGGCAACAACCCGGCAGGTGCGTTGACCGGTGCTCTCGGCACGGTCACTGGCGCACTCGGCAACGTCGGCGGCACGAACCCGCTGACACCGATCCAGAACGTCGTCGACCAGGTCACGGGCACGGTGGGCAGCGGCAATCCTGCCGGTGCGCTGAGCAATGCGGTCAATACGATCACGGGGACGCTCGGCAACATCGGTGGCGCGTCGAGCCCGCTGGCACCGGTGCAAGGCGCCGTCACGCAACTCGCCGGCACGCTTGGCAACGGCAACCCGGCCGGTGCACTGACGGACGCCGTGAACTCGATGACGGGCGCACTCGGCAACCTCGGCGGCACGAATCCGTTGGCGCCGGTGCAGGGCGTCGTGAACCAGGTCGTCGGCACGTTGTCGGGCGCCGGCGGCGGCAGCCCGATCGCACCAATCACGAACCTCGTCAGCGGCCTCCAGAACGCACTGCCGACGGGTGGCAATGCGGCCGGCGCGCTGACCGGTGCGCTCGGTTCGGTCACGAGTGCGCTCGGCAATCTCGGCGGCACGAACCCGCTGGCCCCGGTGCAAGGCGTCGTGAACCAGGTGGTCGGCACGCTCGGCAGCGGCAGCCCGGCAGCCGCACTGAGCAACGCAGTCAGTTCGGTAACGGGCGCACTCGGCAACCTCGGCGGCACGAACCCGCTGGCCCCGGTTCAAGGCGTCGTGAACCAGGTGGTCGGCACGCTCGGCAGCGGCAACCCGGCAGCCGCACTGAGCAACGCAGTCAGTTCGGTGACGGGCGCACTCGGCAACCTCGGTGGCACGAATCCGCTGGCGCCGGTGCAGGGCGTCGTGAACCAGGTCGTCGGCACGCTGTCGGGCGCAGGCGGCAGCCCGATCGCGCCGATCACGAACCTCGTCGGCGGTCTGACCGGCGGCAGCAACCCGGCCGGCGCACTGACCGGTGCGCTCGGTTCGGTGACGGGCGCCCTCGCGAACGGCCCGGCAGCCCTCGGGCAGGCGGCCGGCGCGCTGTCGGGCGCCGCCGGTTCGACGGCTGCGGCGGGCGGCAGCCTGCTCGGCTCCGGCGCGAGCGCGGCCGGCAGCACGGCGGGCGCGACCGGTTCGCTGGTGTCGACGACCGGCAACGCGACGGCAACGGTCGTCAACGCCGTCGGCACGACGCTGGGTACGGCACTGGGTTCCACGCCGGGCCTGTCGGTCACGCCGCACTCCGGCAACGGCTCCGCGAACAACCCGCTCGCACCGGTGTCGACGCTGCTGCAGGCGGTGACTGGCGCATTGCCGAAATAACCGGCCGGAACGCGCGGCGGTGGTCCATCGCCTGCCGCGTGCAACGGGTCGTACGACGCGGCATGACAGCAATGTCATGCCGCGTTTTTCTTTGGGATCCCGAGGTGTTTCGTGCGAGGAATGGCGCCGCTTCGTGGGGCGGCATGGAATAACTGGCCGGATTCGTCCGTTTACATACCGAGTCTCGGCGCGGCCGGACAGCGGGATAATGGTCATCACGAAGTCGACTTCCCGTCCGGCGGCATCGTGCCGCGATGCCATGCCAAGGAGAACGGGAATGAAGACGATGCTGTTCGCCATCGCGCTGACGGCCGCGATCGCGCGGCCCGCGGCCGCCGAGCCGCCGCAGGCCGGTGACGGGAAACTGGTCGACGAAGATCACATGACGCTGTACGTGTTCGATCACGACGCGCCGGGCAAGAGCACCTGCACCGGCACCTGTGCGGCCAACTGGCCGCCGGCGCTCGCCGACGGATACGACAAGGCGTCGGGTGCACTGAGCCTCGTCACGCGCGACGATGGCAAGAAGCAATGGGCTTACCACGGCCGTCCGCTGTATCGCTGGAAGATGGACCGCAAGGCCGGCGACGCGGGCGGCGACGGAATCGGCGGCATGTGGCACGTCGCGCGTCCCTGAACACCGACCGACGGACTGACGGCGCGGCGACGCGCGAGGCATCCGGATGAGTTACGAATCGGACCTGCTGGTGTGGTTGCCGCATCTCACGCGATATGCGCGCGCGCTGACGGGCGACCGGGCCTGGGCGGACGATCTCGTGCAGGACACGCTCGAGCGCGCGTTGAACCGGCCGCCGCGCGACGGCGGCAACCTGCGTGCGTGGCTGCTGACGCTGCTGCGCCACCGCTTCATCGACCAGTTGCGCGCGCGGCACGAGATCGCCGTCGACGATGCGACCGCGCCATGGCAGACGATGGCCGCGCCGACCGACGAGATCGGCGGCCTGCTGTTGCGCGACGTGCAGCGCGCGCTGTACCGGCTGCCCGTCGAGCAGCGCGAGGTGCTGCTGCTGGTCGCGCTCGAGGAATTGAGTTACCGCGACGCGGCGCAGGTGCTCGGCGTGCCGGTGGGGACGGTGATGTCGCGGCTGTCGCGGGCGCGTGAACAGATGCGTGCGCTGCTGTCCGGCGAGCCGCCGGCGCGCGGCGCGGCCGCGTTACGGGTGATCGGGAAGACATGATGGACGACGATCCGCGCAAACCTTCGAACGATCGGGACGGCGGAGCCGACGCGTCGGCGCAACTGCTGTCGGCGCTGCTCGACGGCGAGCTGTCCGGGCAGGAGCGTCGCGAGGTACTCGAACGGCTGGCGTCCGATCCGCGCGAAGCCGACCGGTTCGCGCATTACGGCGCGCAGCGCGATGCGCTGCAAGCGCTGTTCCCGCTGCCGGCCGCCGCACCCGCGCTGTTCGTGCAGCGGCGCGTGCCGCGTTGGCGCGGCGTCGCGTATGCATTCGCGGGGCTGGCGGCCGGGCTGGTGATCGGCGTCGCGCTGCACGCGGGCTGGACGACCTTCGGCGCCGAGCCGGCCTTCGCCGCGCGCGCGGACGTCGCGTATGCCGTGTACGCGGCCGATCGCGAGCATCCGGTCGAGGTCGACGCACGCGATCCGGCGCGCCTTGCCGCGTGGCTGTCCGCGCGTCTCGGGCGGCCCGTGCGTGCGCCGTCGCTCGACGAATACGGCTATGCGTTGCTGGGCGGCCGGCTGCTGCCGGGCGACGCGGGGCCGGCCGCGCAACTGATGTACCAGCGCGCGGACGGCAAGCGCGTGACGCTCTACATGGCGGCCTACGATGCGCGGCGCTTCGCGCCCCGGGCGATGTCCGCCGGCGGCCGCGATACGTACTTCTGGTCCGATCGCGGCATGGGTTATGCGCTCTCCGGACACGCCGACGAACGGCGGCTGCGCGAGCTCGCGATCGAAGCATGCGGCGCGCTCGGCGGACCGACCGACGCGTGGAAGGGCTGACGCGCGCGACATCGGCAGGGAGCCGACGATGAACACGAAGAAGGCGGTGATGGTTGCGGTGGCGCTCATGGTGGGCGCCGGGCTCGCGCGGGCGGACGGCGATGCGCCGGTGCGCGCGCCGGTCGACGCCGACGGCGTGCAGCGGGTGGCGATCGTCGGCGGCAGCTATTTCTTTCGTCCGAGCCACGTGATCGTCCGCGCGCACGTGCCGGTCGAACTCACCGTCTCGGCCGAGCCGGGCGTCGTGCCGCACAGTTTCAAGATCGACGCGCCGCAGGCCGGCATCGCGGTGCATACCGAGCTGGGCACGACGCCGCGCACGTTGCGCTTCACGCCGACGGCGCCTGGCCGCTTCGCCTACTATTGCACGCATCGGCTGCTGTTCCTGCGCAGCCATCGCGAGCGCGGAATGGAAGGCGTGCTCGACGTCGAGGCGGCGCCGTGATCGCCGCGTTGCTGGCCGCGAGCCTGATAGGAGCGAGCATGACAGCCGATCCCGTGACCATCGCGCAGACGCATTTCGACCAGGTCCATTCGTACCGCGCGACGATCCGCTCGTCCGCGCGCAGCGGCGAGCATGCCGAATTCCACTATGCCTACCTGAAACCCGGTTTCGTCCGGATGGACTTCGTGTCGCCGCATCACGGCGCGGTGCTCGCGTACGACCCGGGCAACGGCAAGGTGCGGCTGCGTCCGTTCGGCGAGCATGCGCTGCCGGCGCTGACGCTGTCGCCGTCCAATCCGCTGCTGCGCGACCGCAGCGGCCATCGCGTCGACCGTTCGGACGTCGGCGTGCTGCTGCACAACGTGCATGCGCTGCAGCAGGGCGGTGCGACCGTGACGGAAGGCAAGGAAAACCTCGGCGGCCGCTCCACGCTGCGCGTATCGGTGACGGGCGCGCCCGCGCATGTGGTCGACGGCGTGCACCGCTATCGTCTGTGGCTGGACACCGAGGACGGCTTTCCGCTGAAGGTCGTCAGCTTCGCGGACGACGACGGCGCGCCGCTCGAAACGGTGACGCTCGACGACGTCGAGATCGACGTCGCGTTTCCCGCCCGCTTTTTCTCGCCCTGATCGCGTTTTTGACCCCGATTCTGATTCGCGCCGGAGGCAGCATGGCGGAATACCGGTTTTCGACGACGTGGCGCGTGGACGCGCCGCTCGCGGCTGTCTGGGACGCGATCTACCAGGTCGATCGCTGGCCGGACTGGTGGAAGAGCGCCGTGCGGACCGTCGAGATCGAGCACGGCGACGCGGGCGGCGTCGGCGCGCTGCAGCGATACACGTGGAAAGGCGCGTTGCCGTACCGGCTGACCTTCGACATGCGCGTGCTGCGCGTCGAACGGCCGCATGTGCTCGAAGGCCGCGCGAGCGGCGCGATCGAAGGCGACGGCCGCTGGTCGTTCGCCGGCGACGGCGCGCGCACCGTCGTGCGCTACGACTGGCACATCCGCACGCGCGAGCGCTGGATGAACTGGCTGGAGCCGATCGCGCGCCCGCTGTTCGCGTGGAATCACGACGTCGTGATGCGCGAAGGCGCGAAAGGCCTCGCGCGGCTGCTCGGCGCGACGGTCGAGACCGACGGCCGGACGTTTCAGCCGGTCGCGGGCTGTCCGGACATGTGACGATCCCGTGGCCGCGGTTTGTGCCCTTGGCACGTCCGCGCAGCCTTGTTCATGCGATGCCGGACGACCGCGGGAACTCGGTGCTCGCCCCGTGTCGCAATTGGGGCGAGGTCGGGATATCCCGTATCTCGTCCGCGCCCGGTGTGCGGAATCGATGTTTATGTGATTGTTTTTAATGAAATTTTTCAATCAATCCCCGTTTTTCCATCGTTCCGCCCCGCACGAAAAAACCTCCGGCTCCCCTTCTTGAATTTGTCAAAACCCGTCCATATAATTAGCACTCGCTGCACGAGAGTGCTAACAATTCTCTGCCGGGCGACCCGCCGGGCAGATTCCCTAAGCGTTCTTCAATCTCAGTCAAGAGAGGAGTGAATATGAACCTTCGTCCTTTGCACGATCGCGTGATCGTCAAGCGCCTGGATCAGGAAACCAAGACCGCCTCGGGCATCGTGATCCCCGACGCAGCAGCTGAGAAGCCGGATCAAGGCGAAGTCCTGGCCATCGGCCCGGGCAAGCGCGACGACAAGGGCGCGCCGATCGCGCTCGACGTGAAGGTCGGCGATCGCGTGCTGTTCGGCAAGTACGCTGGCCAGACCGTCAAGGTCGACGGCCAGGAGCTGCTGGTCATGCGTGAAGAAGACATCATGGCCGTGGTCAACGCGAAGTAAGCGTCCACTGACGGTACATATTCTCAAGAATTCAAGGAGTTAGAAGATGGCAGCTAAAGACGTCGTATTCGGCGATTCCGCCCGTTCGAAGATGGTCGAAGGCGTGAACATTCTCGCCAACGCAGTCAAGGTCACGCTGGGTCCGAAGGGCCGCAACGTCGTGCTCGAGCGCAGCTTCGGCGGCCCGACGGTCACCAAGGACGGTGTGTCGGTCGCGAAGGAAATCGAGCTGAAGGACAAGCTCCAGAACATGGGCGCGCAAATGGTCAAGGAAGTGGCTTCCAAGACCAGCGACAACGCAGGCGACGGCACGACGACGGCAACCGTCCTCGCGCAATCGATCGTTCGCGAAGGCATGAAGTACGTCGCATCGGGCATGAACCCGATGGACCTGAAGCGCGGCATCGACAAGGCAGTCGCAGCGGCTGTCGACGAGCTGAAGAAGATCAGCAAGCCGTGCACGACGAATAAGGAAATCGCACAGGTCGGCTCGATCTCGGCGAACAGCGACACGTCGATCGGCGATCGCATCGCTGAAGCGATGGACAAGGTCGGCAAGGAAGGCGTGATCACCGTCGAAGACGGCAAGTCGCTCGCCGACGAACTCGACGTCGTCGAAGGCATGCAATTCGACCGCGGCTACCTGTCGCCGTACTTCATCAACAACCCGGACAAGCAAGTCGCCGTCCTCGACAACCCGTTCGTGCTGCTGCACGACAAGAAGGTGTCGAACATCCGTGATCTGCTGCCGGTGCTCGAGCAAGTCGCGAAGGCTGGCCGCCCGCTGCTGATCATCGCTGAAGACGTCGAAGGCGAAGCGCTCGCAACGCTGGTCGTCAACAACATCCGCGGCATCCTGAAGACCGTTGCGGTCAAGGCGCCGGGCTTCGGCGATCGCCGCAAGGCCATGCTGGAAGACATCGCGATCCTGACCGGCGGTCAAGTCGTCGCGGAAGAAACCGGCCTGACGCTCGAGAAGGCAACGCTGGCAGAACTGGGCCAGGCGAAGCGCATCGAAGTGGGCAAGGAAAACACGACGATCATCGACGGCGCAGGCGAAGCCGTGAACATCGAAGCGCGCGTCAAGCAAGTTCGCACGCAAATCGAAGAAGCGACGTCGGACTACGACCGTGAAAAGCTGCAAGAGCGCGTGGCCAAGCTGGCCGGCGGCGTGGCAGTGATCAAGGTCGGTGCTGCGACCGAAGTCGAAATGAAGGAAAAGAAGGCACGTGTCGAAGACGCACTGCACGCAACGCGCGCAGCTGTGGAAGAAGGCATCGTGGCAGGCGGCGGCGTTGCGCTGATCCGCGCTCGCACCGCGATCGCAGGCCTGACCGGCGCGAACGCCGACCAGAACGCCGGCATCAAGATCGTGCTGCGCGCAATGGAAGAGCCGCTGCGCCAGATCGTCACGAACGGTGGCGAAGAAGCCAGCGTCGTGGTGGCGGCAGTTGCTGCAGGCACGGGCAACTACGGCTACAACGCAGCAACGGGCGAGTACGTCGACATGGTTGAAGCCGGCGTCGTCGACCCGACCAAGGTCACGCGCACCGCACTGCAGAACGCAGCTTCGGTTGCAGGCCTGCTGCTGACGACGGACGCAGCTGTCGCAGAACTGCCGAAGGAAGACGCACCGATGCCGGGCGGCATGCCGGGCGGCATGGGCGGCATGGGCATGGACATGTAATCGACTTCGGTCGATGGTGTCCGGAGCGCGCAGCGATGCGCGTTCCAGCCAAAGAAAAAGACCCGCAGCGATGCGGGTCTTTTTTTATGCGCGCGAAAAGGGACGGACGCGGGACGGACATGCCGCCCCGAAGCGAGCACAGGCCGCGCAACGGCGGCGCAGGGCCGCCGCGCGGCGTCAATGCCGGGCGATTCGCGGCGAGCTTTTGCTGCTTTCCGTCACCGGACGCCCGCCTTCCTCGTCGTTGCTGCGCGCCCAGAAGAACCGGTCAGGCAGGTACGCGCCCATGCCGGGCCGGAACGCGTCGCGGACGGCCTGGTACAGGTATTCCTGCGCCTCGCGCACCGCTTCGGGCGGCTCCTGGCCGTTCGCGAGCAGTGCCGCGATCGCCGCGCCGAGCGTGTCGGTGATGCCCATCAGCCGGTGCGGCGAGCGATCCCACATATCTTCGCGAAGCTGGCCTTCCTCGCCGTACAGCGTGTTGACGAGCCGGTGCGAGCCCGTTTCCGACGACAGGATGTATTCGCAGCCCTGCGACAGCAGGTGCGACACCGCCGCGTCGAGATTCGGCGCCTCGGCATCGCCGTCCGGCTGCGCGAGCGCGATCAGCGTCGCGTGGTCGGCGACCAGCAGCGTCGTCTGCGGCGCGAGCAGGTCGGCGATCGATTCGCGCAGGTCGTCGGCGGCGAGCACGTGCTCGTCGTCGAGCGTGAAGTCCGGTGCGAGCACGAGCGGCACGCCGTCGTAGTCGGCGACCACTTCCGCGATCGCGCTCACGACTTCCGCGCGCGTCGCGGCGCCGATCTTGAACGCGGCGACCGGCATGTCCTCGAGGAGCATGCGCGCCTGGGCGGCGACGACATCGGGATCGAGACCGGTCACTTCGTCGCAGGCGGCGGAGTCGCGCACGGTGTAGCCCGTCAGGACGGACACGCCGTGACAGCCCATGCTCGCCAGGGTCATCAGATCGGCTTGGAGGCCGGAGCCGCCGGTGGGATCGGACAGGCCGAAGGTGAGGACGATCGGAGGGGCGTTGCTGGACATGTAAAAATGGGGCAAGAAAAAAACGGGGAAGCGACAGAGCTGCGGACGGCGAGGCGAATCGGGCGTTTGGGCCCCGTGTTGCCCGGCAGGCCGCACTTTTCAGCCATTATGCGGCGGAATCCGGCCCGCACGACGGAATTTTTAGCGCAGCGCAACGTAGTCGTCGGACTCCAGTGCGATTGCTAGGCAGTCCGGCCCCGACACGGTACCATCATGGCTCCCGAATTTACCGACTTTTCCCCGACGCGGCTTAAGATGGAATACAAGAGCTGGATGTGCCTGATTTGTGGCTGGATTTATGACGAAGAAGCCGGGCTGCCCGAAGAGGGCATCGCCCCGGGCACGCGCTGGGAAGACGTCCCGATCAACTGGACGTGCCCCGAATGCGGCGCTCGCAAGGAAGACTTCGAGATGGTCCAGATCTGACCGGACCTTGGCCCACGGACACACCGCTTCGGCCTCGCGGTTGCCCGGCGCTTGCGCGCCGCGGCCGACGCGAGCGACTTGACGATGACAGGCGCGCGTGTCCATGACGTCCGATCCGGCGAACGTTTCCCACCCTGACGCACTGCCCAACCCGCGTGGCGGGGCCGTGCGCGCGGCCGACGCGTGGCTCGCGGCGGCCGCCGATGCATTCGAGCAGCGGGACGATGCGGCCGCGCCGCTGTCGGCCGCCGCGGCCGTGCTGGCGGAGGCCGGCTGGCTGCCGGCCGCCCGTTTCGCCGGGCAACTGGCCGCGGCGGTGCCGCTGGTCGCCGCCGAACCGGCTTCCGCCGCCTGGCGTCTCGCGCTGAGCGATTTCCGCGCGGCGGTCGAACGCCACAATCTGCGCGAGCTGGCCTGCTCGCCCATCCTGTTCGAACATTTCCGGGCGCTGCGTGCGCAAAGCGCGGCCGACCTGCACGCGAGCGTGCCGCTCGACGTGCTGGCGCTCGTCGGGCGCGCGACACCGCCGGCGACGCTGCGCGCGCTGCCCGACGCATTCGCGAGCCGGGCGCGGGCCCGATACGAGCAGGCGCTGCTCGACGTGCTGCGCGCGCCGCACGGCACGCCGGACGCGGCGCTCGACGAACTCGACACGATCCTGACCGCGCTGGCCGACGGCGCGCCGTACGATTTCTGGCGGCTCGCCGCCGCGTGCCTGCGCGCGCTGCGCGCCAGCGCCGCGCCCGAACTGAAGCGTTTCCTCGCACGCACCAACCTGCTGCTCGGCGAGCACGCGCAGGGCAGGCGCAGTGCGCCGCCGGCGCTCGTGCGCGAAACGGTTGCGCTGCTGTGGCGCGATTTCGCGCTGTTCGGCGCAGCCGCGGAAGACGTCGCGCTCGTCGACGTGCTGCACGACTATGGGCTGACCGTGGACTGGCACGTCGCCGGCACGCCCGCGTCCGAGGCGCTGTGGGAGGCCGACGCCGCGCGCGCCGAGCGTGATGCGGTCGCGGCGGCGCCCACCCGCATGCTCGGTGTCGTGACCGTCAACGCCCATGCGTATGAGGATTTCCTGCAGACGGCCGACGCATCGATGGCCGATCTGGCCGTCGATCCGGCCGCGGCCGATGCGGGGGCCGCATGGCGCGCATCCGCGGCCGCCTACCGGGTCGGTACGGCCGCATGCGCGCTCGGGCTCGGTCATGCGGCGCTGCTGGCCGACACGCTCGGGCTGGCATGGCGCCGTGCCGCGCACGGCATGCCGCTCGCCGAAGGCGGGCTCGACGCACACGCCCGCGCGTCCGACATGCTGCGCGCCGCGCTGCTGAAGATCGCCGCGGGGGTGGCGCCGCCGGATCTGACCGCGGCGTCCGGGGCGCTCGGCGCGGCGCTCGGCCGGACCTGATGCGCAACGGGGCGCGACCTCGGCGGCAGCCCTTGTCGCACGGGCCGGCAACACGCTGCCGACAGCACCCGCGCGCGTGTTAGAGTGCCGTGTGATCCGCGCGCGTCGTTGCCAGCGTCGCGCGGCGTTGCTTGTTGATCGCGGCCCGGTCAGGTCGCGGCGTCTTTGCTAAAATTCAAACCATGTCAAAGCCTTCCGATCGCATCAATCTCACCAACCAGTTCCTGATCGCCATGCCGAACATGGCGGATCCGACGTTTTCGGGAACGGTGGTCTATCTTTGCGATCACAGCGAGCGCGGCGCGCTCGGCCTCGTCATCAATCGTCCCACCGACATCGACCTCGAATCGCTGTTCAACCGCATCGACCTGAAGCTCGACATCGAGCCGCTGCTGCACATCCCCGTGTACTTCGGCGGCCCGGTCCAGACCGAGCGCGGCTTCGTGCTGCACGAGCCAGTCGAGGGCGCGAACTACAACTCGTCCATGTCGGTCGAGGGCGGGCTCGAGATGACGACGTCGAAGGACGTGCTCGAGGCGGTCGCGACGGGCACCGGCCCGAAACGCTTCCTGCTGACGCTCGGCCATGCAGGCTGGGGCGCCGGTCAGCTCGAGGAAGAAATTTCCCGCAACGGCTGGCTGACCGTGGCCGCCGATCCCCGCATCGTGTTCGACACGCCGGCCGAGGAGCGCTTCGAAGCCGCGCTTGGCCTGCTCGGCGTCAGCTCGTCGATGCTGTCCGGCGAAGCAGGGCACGCATGAGTGGCGCGAGCGCGCGCGATGCGACGCTCCTGGCGTTCGACTATGGCGAGAAGCGGATCGGCGTCGCGATCGGCAATGCGCTGACGCGCTCGGCCCGCGCCCTCGTCGTGATCCCCAACCTGAACCGCGAGCACCGCTTCAAGGCGGTCGGCGAACTGCTGGCCGAATGGCGGCCGGACGCGCTCGTCGTCGGCCTGCCGATGCATCCGGACGGCACGCCGCACGAGATGACGCAGCAGGCGAAGCGCTTCGGCAATCAGCTGAACGGCCGCTTCGGGCTGCCCGTCACGTGGGTCGACGAACGTTATTCGTCGGTCGAGGCCGAGGCCGGGCTGCGCGAGCGCAACGTGCGCGGGCGCGTACGTGCCGAGATGCTCGACGCCGAGGCCGCGCGCGTGATCCTTCAACAGTATCTCGATCAATTGTCCGACCATGAGCACCATTGACGCCGACGCGCTCTACCGCGTCCTGCTCGACCAGATCCGCGACGCATACGGCACGGCCTTCGCCGAGCCGGGCGGCCCGCGGCTCGCCGGCATTCACAGCGGCGGCGCGTGGCTCGCCGAGCGCCTCGCGCGCGATCTCGGCGCGCCGGGCTTCGGCGTCGTGAACGTCGCGCTGCATCGCGACGACTACGCGAAGAAGGGGCTGCACAGCCAGGCGAGCCCGACGTCGCTGCCGTTCGACGTCGACGGCGCGCGCATCGTGCTCGTCGACGACGTGCTGTACACCGGCCGCACCGTGCGCGCCGCGCTCAACGAACTGTTCGACTACGGCCGTCCGGCCGCGGTCGAGCTCGCGGTGCTCGCCGATCGCGGCGGCCGCGAGCTGCCGGTCGCCGCGCGCTTCGCGGGCGGCACGCTCGACGTGCCGGCCGATGCGACGCTCGTGCTCGCGCGCGACGAGGCTGCGCAGCTGACGCTGCGCATCGAGGCGCACGGCGCCTGACCGAACCGCGAAACCGTATCCCGGGCCGCCGGTTCGTGCCGCGGCCCGTTTGCATAGTTGGAATCACGCACACCATGACCACCGACACCACTGGCCGCACCGGCAATCCCGCTGCGGCCGCGAGCCCCGAGCGGTTCCGCTACGGTTTCCTGAAGGGCAACCCGCAGCTCACGAAAAACGGCGAGCTGAAACACCTGCTGTCGATCGAGGGGCTGCCGCGCTCGATCGTCAATCACATTCTCGATACGGCCGAGCAGTTCGTCAGCGTGACGGACCGCGAGGTGAAGAAGGTGCCGCTCCTGCGCGGCAAGTCGGTGTTCAACCTGTTCTTCGAGAACTCGACGCGCACGCGCACGACCTTCGAGATCGCCGCGACGCGCCTGTCGGCCGACGTGCTGAACCTGAACATCAACGCGTCGTCGACGAGCAAGGGCGAGTCGCTGCTCGACACGATCAACAACCTGTCGGCGATGCATGCCGACCTGTTCGTCGTGCGCCACGCATCGAGCGGCGCGCCGTACCTGATCGCCGAGCACTGCGCGCCGCACGTGCACGTGATCAACGCCGGCGACGGTCGACATGCGCACCCGACGCAGGGCCTGCTCGACATGTACACGATCCGTCACTACAAGCGCGACTTCACGAAGCTGCGCGTGGCGATCGTCGGCGATATCCTGCATTCGCGCGTCGCGCGCTCGGACATCCACGCGCTCACCACGCTCGGCGTGCCGGAAGTGCGCGCGATCGGCCCGCGCACGCTGCTGCCGGGCGGCCTCGAGCAGATGGGCGTGAAGGTGTTCCACAACCTCGACGAAGGGCTGAAGGGTGTCGACGTGATCATCATGCTGCGCCTGCAGAACGAGCGGATGAGCGGCGCGCTGCTGCCGTCCGCGCAGGAATACTTCAAGACCTGGGGCCTGACGCCCGAGCGCCTCGCGCTCGCCGCGCCCGACGCGATCGTGATGCACCCGGGCCCGATGAACCGCGGCGTCGAGATCGACTCGCAGGTCGCCGACGGCCCGCAGTCGGTGATCCTCAACCAGGTCACGTTCGGCATCGCCGTGCGGATGGCGGTGATGGGCATCGTCGCCGGCAACAGCGACTGAGCCCGCCTTCGCGCATCCTTATTCACGCAATCAACGCATTCACAGACAGCGCATGAAGATTCATATCCAAGGCGGCACGCTGATCGACCCGGTCGCCGGCACCGAACGGCAGGCCGACGTATTCGTCGCGGACGGCAAGATCGCCGCGCTCGGCACGGCGCCGGCCGGTTTCAACGCGGAGAAGACGATCGACGCGGCGGGCCTGATCGTCGCCCCCGGTCTCGTCGACCTGTGCGCGCGGCTGCGCGAGCCGGGCTACGAGCACAAGGCGACGCTCGCGTCCGAGATGGCCGCGGCCGTCGCCGGCGGCGTCACGACCCTCGTGTGCCCGCCGGACACCGACCCCGTGCTCGACGAGCCGGGCCTCGTCGAGATGCTCAAGTTCCGCGCCCGCAACCTCCACCAGGCGAACGTCCATCCGCTCGGCGCGCTCACCGTCGGCCTCAAGGGCGAAGTGATCACCGAGATGGTCGCGCTGACCGAGTCGGGCTGCGTCGGCTTCACGCACGCGAACGTGCCGGTGCGCGACACGCAGGTGCTGCTGCGTGCGCTGCAGTACGCGAGCACCTACGGCTACACGACGTGGCTGCGTCCGCTCGACGCGTTCATCGGCCGTGGCGGTGTCGCCGCGAGCGGCGCGCTCGCATCGCGGCTCGGGCTGTCCGGCGTGCCGGTCGCGGCCGAGACGATCGCGCTGCACACGATCTTCGAACTGATGCGCGTGACGGGCGCGCGCGTGCACCTCGCGCGCCTGTCGTCGGCGGCAGGCCTCGCGCTCGTGCGTGCGGCGAAGGCCGAGGGGCTGCCCGTGACGTGCGACGTCGGCGTGAACCACCTGCACCTGATCGACGTCGACATCGGCTACTTCGATTCGCAATTCCGGCTCGACCCGCCGCTGCGCGGCGAGCGCGATCGCGAAGCGATCCGCGCGGCGCTCGCCGACGGTACGATCGACGCGATCTGTTCCGATCACACGCCGGTCGACGACGACGAGAAGCTGCTGCCGTTCGCCGAAGCGACGCCGGGCGCGACGGGGCTCGAACTGCTGCTGTCGCTCACGGTGAAGTGGGCCGATGAAACGAACACGCCGCTCGCGCAGGCGCTGCGTCGCATCACGGCGGCGCCGGCCGACGTGCTGCAGTTGCCGGCAGGCCGTCTGGCCGAAGGCAGTGCGGCCGACCTGTGCGTGTTCGACCCGCGCGCGCACTGGCGCGTCGAGCCCCGCGCGCTGAAGAGTCAGGGTCACAACTCGCCGTTCCTCGGCTACGAACTGCCGGCCTGCGTGCGCACGACGCTCGTGGCGGGGCAGGTCGCGTTCGAGCGCCACTGAACCACGCCGGATCCTCGCCATGACCGCTCTTCGCAAGCTGCGTCTCGTCTTTCACCTGTTGCGCGGCATGGCGATCGTCGCGCTGCGCTTTTCGCATGTCACGCCCGCGCGCCGCGCCGAGATGACGCGCCGCTGGTCGCTCAAGATGCTGCGGATCTGCGGGATGCGCCTCGTCGTCCACAACGACGGCGCGCGGCTCGACGCGAGCGCGCTCGTGGTCGGCAATCACGTGTCGTGGCTTGACATCTACGCGATCAACGCGTGGCGGCCGACGCCGTTCGTGTCGAAGGCCGAGGTGCGGCAGTGGCCGGTCGTCGGCTGGCTCGCCGAGAAGCTCGACACCGTGTTCCTGCAGCGCGAGAAGCGTACCGAGGCGATGCGGATCATGCACGAGATGGCCGAGCGCCTGCGCAACGGCGGGCTGATGTGCGTGTTTCCGGAAGGCACGACGTCGGACGGGCAGTCGCTGCTGCCGTTCCATGCGAACCTGTTCCAGGCGTCGGTATCGGCCGGCTGCTCGGTGCAGCCGATCTGCCTGATGTACGAGGACGCGCAGCGGCGGCAGTCGGTCGCGCCGGCGTATACGGGCGAGCTGTCGCTCGGAATGTCGCTCGACATGGTGCTGCGCGGCGGCCCGCTGGTTGCGCACCTGTACGTGTGCGAGCCGATCGCGCCGTGCGGTGACCGCCGCACGACTTCGGCGGCGGCGCGCGACGCGATCGCGGCTGCGCTCGAAGCGATGCAGGCGAAGGTCGGCAAGCCGTCGCCCGAGTCGCTGGCGGAGCTCGAGCGGCACGCGTATCCGGCAATCGAAGTCGGCGGCGGTGCGGCAGGCGATGCGGCGGCCGAGGAGCCGGTGCCGGGGCGCGAGGGTTGATGCTTCATTCCGCCCGCGCGTCTCGCGTACGGGCTACTCGCCGCCCGGCGTGCGGCACGCTTCGCACTGCACCTGCGTGACCGTGCGCTGCGCCGGGTCGGCCGTCAGTCGTACGGCCGACAATTGATTTCCCCATACGCACCCCGAATCGAGCGCGACGACGTTGTCGCGCAGCATCAGGCCGAGCGCGGCCCAGTGGCCGAACACGACCGTCACGTTTTCGGTGCGGCGCGCCGGTACGTCGAACCACGGCAGGTAGCCGGGCGGGGCGGTGTCCGGGCCGCCGTTCGCCTTGAACTCCATCGCGCCGTCGGGCGTGCAGAACCGCAGGCGCGTGAACGCGTTGAATGCGACGCGCATCCGGTCGCGTTTTTTGAGGTTCGGACTCCATTGGTTCGGCTCGTTGCCGTACAGGCCTTGCAGGGTGTCGCGCCAGTCGGGTGCGCGCAGCGCGCGTTGCAGCTCGTCCGCGAGTTCCAGTGCGAGCGTGGCGTCCCATTGCGGCAACACGCCTGCGTGGACGAGCAGCATGTCGTTTTCGAAATGGGCGAACGGGCGGTGGCGCACCCAGTCGAGCAGTGCGTCGGCGTCGGGCGCGTCGAGGATTTCGCCAATCGTGTCGCCCGGGCGTTCGGTGCGGATGCCGGCTGACACCGCGAGCAGATGGAGGTCGTGGTTGCCGAGCACGACGGTCGCGCGCGGGCCGAGGTCGACCAGCGCGCGCAGCGCGGCGAGGGAGTCGGGCCCGCGGTTGACGATGTCGCCGGCGATCCAGAGCGGGGTGTCGGCGGGGGCTGAAAGCTTTTCGGAGAGCGACTGGAAAGCTGAATGACAGCCTTGGATGTCGCCGATGGCGATGGGGGTGCGGGTCATGAGAGGCGGATCCTGCGGGTATCCCGGAAAAAAGAAAAGTAATCGGAATTCAGCGTGATTTTTTGGACGATGTTCTCGGAAATGCGCTTGATTTGGTAGGAGATTCCGTTGCCGGCAAGAGTGCGGAGCGCTGTATCAAGTTGTTAGCAGCATGGCTTTTGCGCCGTGCGGCTCCCTATAATCGTCGTTTTCCCGAACAAAATTAGCATTTCATGACTCTGGCGGACATGTTGACCGGTTAAAATTCCCGGTCTGATGTGGCGACCATCGCCAAGTGCTTCGAATTTTGACGCGGCGACCGCCTGGAGGCGTCCGCCGCGCATTACTACTGAGGGAGTCTCATGATTCTGGTTACGGGCGGCGCGGGCTTTATCGGTGCCAACTTTGTACTCGACTGGCTGCGTGATTCCGACGAGGCCGTGCTCAATGTCGACAAACTGACCTATGCCGGCAACCTCCGTACGCTGCAGTCACTGGACGGCAATCCGAAACATGTGTTCGCACGCGTCGACATCTGCGATCGTACCGCGCTCGACGCACTGTTCGCCGAGCACAAGCCGCGCGCCGTGCTGCACTTCGCCGCTGAGAGCCACGTCGACCGCTCGATCCACGGCCCGGCCGATTTCGTACAGACCAACGTCGTTGGCACGTTCACGCTGCTGGAAGCCGCCCGCCAATACTGGAACGGTCTGAACGACGCTGACAAGGCGGCGTTCCGCTTCCTGCACGTATCGACCGACGAAGTGTTCGGCTCGCTGTCCGCGACCGACCCGCAATTCTCCGAGACGACGCCGTATGCGCCGAACAGCCCGTATTCCGCGACCAAGGCCGGCTCGGATCATCTGGTGCGCGCTTACCACCACACGTACGGCCTGCCGACGCTGACGACGAACTGTTCGAACAACTACGGCCCGTACCAGTTCCCCGAGAAGCTGATCCCGCTGATGATCGCGAATGCGCTCGCCGGCAAGCCGCTGCCCGTGTACGGCGACGGCCAGAATGTGCGGGACTGGCTGTATGTCGGCGACCACTGCAGTGCGATCCGCGAGGTGCTGGCGCGCGGTGTGCCGGGCGAGACGTACAACGTCGGCGGCTGGAACGAGAAGAAGAACGTCGAGGTCGTGCATACGCTGTGCGACCTGCTCGACAAGGCACGCCCGAAGGCGGCCGGTTCGTATCGCGACCAGATCACTTACGTGACGGATCGCCCGGGCCACGATCGCCGTTACGCGATCGATGCACGCAAGCTCGAGCGCGAGCTTGGCTGGAAGCCGGCGGAAACGTTCGAGACGGGCCTCGCGAAGACCGTCGACTGGTATCTTGACAACCAGGTGTGGGCCGACGAAGTCGCGTCGGGCGAGTACCGCAAGTGGGTCGAGATCAACTACGCGAAACGCGCTTGAGGAGACCCTCGATGGCACGCAAAGGCATCATTCTCGCGGGCGGTTCGGGCACGCGACTGTACCCGATCACGCACGTCGTGTCGAAGCAGCTGCTGCCGGTGTACGACAAGCCGATGATCTACTATCCGCTGTCGACGCTGATGGTCGCCGGCATTCGCGATGTGCTGATCATCTCGACGCCGCAGGACACGCCGCGCTTCGAGTCGATGCTCGGCGACGGCAGCCAGTGGGGGATGAATATCCAGTACGCGGTGCAGCCGTCGCCCGATGGCCTGGCGCAGGCATTTATCATCGGCAAGGAATTCGTCGGCAACGATCCGTCGGCGCTGATCCTCGGCGACAACATCTTCTACGGCCACGATCTCGCGAAGCAGCTCGAGCGAGCAAACGAGCAAGAGGCGGGCGCAACGGTATTCGCGTATCACGTGCACGATCCCGAGCGCTATGGTGTTGTGGAATTTGACCGGGATTTCCGCGCGCTGTCTATCGAAGAAAAGCCGACCAAACCGCGCTCGAACTACGCGGTGACGGGCCTGTATTTCTACGACAACCGGGTGTGCGATATCGCCGCCGACATCAAGCCGTCCGATCGCGGCGAGCTAGAGATTACCGACGTGAACAAGCGCTATCTGGCAGACGGCGCACTCGACGTCGAGATCATGGGGCGAGGTTATGCGTGGCTCGATACCGGCACGCACGACTCGCTGATCGATGCAGCGCTGTTCATCGCGACGCTGCAAAAGCGGCAGGGGCTCGTCGTCGCTTGCCCGGAAGAGATTGCATTCCGCAGAAAGTGGATCGACGCCGATCAACTGTGTAAGCTCGCTGCGCCATTATCGAAAAACAGCTACGGGCGGTATCTCCAGAACATTCTTTCAGACCAAGTCGCATGGCCATCCAGGTAACGGCAACGGCATTGCCGGAAGTCAAGATTATCGAGCCGAAGGTGTTCGGCGACGCGCGCGGTTACTTCTACGAGAGTTTCAACGCGCGTGAGTTTGCCGAATTTGTCGCACCCGGTATCGCGTTCGTGCAGGACAATCATTCGCGCTCGGCGAAGGGCGTGCTACGCGGCCTGCATTATCAGGTTCAGCATGCGCAGGGCAAGCTGGTCCGCGTGGTCGAGGGCGACGTGTTTGATGTTGCGGTTGACTTGCGACGCAGCTCGCCGAATTTCGGCCGATGGATCGGCGTGAATCTGTCTGCCGATAATCACCGGCAACTCTGGATCCCCCCCGGGTTCGCGCACGGCTTCCTGGTGCTGTCCGAGTCGGCGCAATTTCTCTACAAGACGACCGACTACTGGTTTCCCGAGCATGAGCGCAGCATCGTCTGGGACGATCCGGACATCGGAATCGCATGGCCGATCGAGGGCGAGCTGGTGCTGGCGGCGAAGGATGCGGCGGGCAAGCGCCTTGTCGATGCCGACGTGTATGCGTGACACGATACTGAGAGGCGAATGATGGTTGCCGCAAACGGTAATCGCACGATTCTCGTCACGGGAGTCAACGGCCAAGTCGGGTTCGAGTTGCTGCGCACGTTGCAGGGGCTCGGGCGCGTGATCGCGATTGATCGTGCTGCACTCGATCTACGGCGTCCCGATGCGATCCGGACGCTCGTGCGCGAAGCGCGTCCGTCGATCATCGTCAACCCGGCCGCATATACTGCGGTCGACCAGGCGGAAACGGACTCTGTGACGGCGCGGCAGATCAATACTGAAGCGCCGGGCGTCCTGGCCGAAGAGGCGAAGCGTCTGGGTTCAGTGTTCGTTCATTACTCGACCGACTACGTGTTTGACGGTAACAAGGCCGGATCATATGTCGAGGGCGATGCGACCGGACCCCAGAGCGTCTACGGCACGACCAAGCTCGAAGGTGAGCAGGCGATCGCGGCCGCGGATTGCGCGCACTTCATTTTTCGCACGAGCTGGGTGTACGGGCGGCGAGGCAAGAACTTTCTGCTGACGATGCTGCGTCTTGCCGAGCAGCGGCCCGAGCTGCGTGTGGTTGCCGACCAGGTCGGCGCGCCCACCTGGTCGGCAACCGTTGCGACGTTGACCGCGCACGTATTGGCGCAGGGTGTCGGCGCATTGGGCGAGTTGCACGAATGGGCGGAGCTGCGAAGCGGTGTGTACCACCTGACGGCCACCGGCAGCACATCGTGGGCTGGATTCGCGGAAGCGATCTTCCAGCGTTCGGATCTGGCATCGGCGCCGCGTGTCGTGCCCATCCCGGCTGCCGAGTATCCATTGCCGGCGAAGCGTCCGGCGAACTCGCGACTGGATACTTCTAAGTTGACCGAGGTGTTCGGCATCACGCCACCGGACTGGCGTGATGCGCTCGATCTGTGTCTCGGTGGCGCATGTTGAGCGGTATCGGCCGCGACGAAGTCGGCGCAGTCGTCATTTTTTACAATCCAGACCGCGCATGCATCGAGCGCGCCAACCGAATCGCGAGTCTGTGTCGCTGCATCGTCGTCGACAACACGCCGGCGGACGCGCATTCGCCTGAGGTCGAGCGTGCGCTCGATGCGCGCATCGGCTATCTGGCGAATATGCGCAACGTCGGCATTGCGACTGCGCTGAATCAGGGGCTGGAGCGTCTGATGGCGGAGGGCCGCAAGTACGCTCTGCTGTTTGATCAGGATAGCGAGCCAACCGAAGAGCTGGTGCGCGAGCTGGTACGGGTGATGAGCGAATGTGTCGCGCGGCGCGAGGCGGTTGCCGTGGTCGGGCCGGCCTATGAAGATGCGCGGCTACGGGGCGTTGCGCCGTTCGTGCGATTCGGCTATTTCCGCCTGAAGCGAATCGCGCCGCTGGGCGATGTGCCAATCGACGTGGACTTCCTGATCACGTCCGGCTCGTGCGTGAATCTCGGATGCTGGAGCGACGTGGGGCGCATGGACGATTCGTTGTTCATCGATTTCGTCGACACCGAGTGGTGCATCCGCGCGCGCTCACGCGGTTACCGCGTAATCGGCATACCGTGGCTGAAAATGCAGCACGAATTGGGCGAAGAGCCGATTCGTGCATTGGGTCGCAGTTATCCGATGCACAGCCCGGTGCGTCACTACTATCTGTTTCGCAACGCCGTGGCGTTGTTGAAGCGGAGCTATGTCCCGTTGACGTGGAAGTCGACGGAGCTGATCAAGCTTCCCGTGCGGCTGGTCATCTACGCGTTGTATGCGCCGGACGCGCGCGCGCATCTGACGATGGCACTGCGTGGCATCCGGCACGGGTTGGCCGGCCGGATGGGGATGCTGTAACGAATTGTGAGAATGCCGAACGACGCGGGCGCGCGTCAATCGAATTGCCCGATGCGCGGCTCGTCGGCAAGTGCAAAGGCATGCTTCGATGCGTCGAGCGTTAGGTTGGGGTTGTAGGCAGGATCGTTGAGGAGTGCCGCACCCCAGCGTTGTTCCATGAAGAGGAGTTCTCGCCGGAAACGTTGCGCCTTCTCCGGCGAAAGATCTGAGCCACGCGTCGCGGATTCGTGGTGGTACAGCTCGGCGTGCGGCGTCCAGACATTGCGATAGCCGGCATTGCGCACGCGAATGCAGAAATCGACGTCATTGAAGGCGACAGCGAGCTCCTCATCGAGTCCTTGCACTTCATCGTAGATCGACCGGCGAATCAGCAGGCAGGCAGCGGTGACGACGGATAGATTCTGCGTGGACACGGCTCTGCCGAAGTAGCCGAATGCGCCGCGTGGCAGCCGGGCGTGGATATGCCCCGCCACGCCGCCGAGGCCCAGCATCACGCCGCCATGCTGGAGCGTGTCGTTCGGGTACCAGAGGCAAGCGCCGATGGCGCCGTTGCCGGGTTGTGCGGCGAGGGACACCATCTCCTCGAGCCAGTCGGGCGTGATGACCTCGATGTCGTTGTTGAGCAGGCAGACGTATTCGCCTTTCGACTGGCTGACCGCGGCGTTGTTGAGCGCCGAGAAGTTGAATGGACGGTCGTCGCGCAGCACGCGGACGTTCGGGCGCATATGCAGCGAATCGAAGTACGCGAGCGTTTCGGGCTTCACGCTGCCGTTGTCGACGATGACGATTTCGAAGTTCGGGTACGTGCTGCGGTCGAAGATGCTCTCGACGCATTGTCGAAGCAGTTCGACGCCGTCGCGCGTGGGAATCACGATCGAGACGAGCGGCGCCGGTACCGGTATTGAGTAGCGCACGCAAATAAGGCCGATGTCGCTGGCGGCTTGCGAGACGGTCGCCTCGACGCCGATGCGCTGCAAGTGTCCTTCAACGGCGCGAATGCCAGCGGTCAGCGCGTACGGCTTTTCCGCGCCGGAGGCCGCCGTACTGCCGGGAACGACGCGCCAGTGGTAGAGGATGTGAGGTATGTGGTGAACCGCATCGTGTCCGGCCTTCTCGATGCAGCGCATAGCCAGGTCGTGATCCTGGCTTCCTTCGAAGCCCTTCCGGAAACCACCGACCTCGCGAATGAGCGCCGTTTCGTAGACACCGAGATGGGAGAACAGGTTTTGTGTGAGGAACAGCTCCGGATTCCAGTCGCTCTTGAAATACGGGGCAATGCGCTGACCGTCCGGCGTCAACTTGTCTTCGTCACTGTAAAAGAGGCGAGCGCCAGGATGCTCGTTGATTGCCTTGACCACCATGTAGAGCGCGTGTTCCGGGAGGATGTCGTCGTGATCGAGCAGCGCAACGTACTCTCCGGATGCACAGGCTAGCGCACTGTTGCTGGCTTCGGCGATATGACCGTTCCGATCGCGCAGCACGACCTTGATGCGGGCGTCGCGCGATGCGTAATCGGCAAGCGTGGCGCGTACCGCCTCGATCGTGGACGCATCATCGGCGACGCAGAGCTCCCATTGCGGATAGATCTGCGCACGCACCGACTCGATCATCTCGCGCAGCAGCGCGACGTCGCTGTTGTAGGTTGGCACGACGATCGAGATCAGCGGACGGCGCGCAAATCCCGCGACGGCTGTCCGGAGAGCGATGCGTTTGCCTTCGTCGATGGTGTCGTATTGCGCGATCCAGCGGGCGTAGGTTTCGGGGCTGTCCTCGAACGTATCGCGCGCGAGAATCCGCGTGGCGCGACGGCGAACACCCTGGATGCCCTCTTTGCGCCAGATCGCGAAATAGTGGCGCAGTGCTGTGACGAGGCCCCCGCGCGCGCGCAGATGGGCAGCGACGGAGCGGGCCGAGTGTCGGGCGCGACGCGTGGCATCGACACTGGCGCGAAACGGTGCGGTGATGCGCCACGATGCCGACGCGTGAACGGCGGCGAGGTCTGCCGAGAGCTGTTCGATGATGGATTGCTTGTTCGCGCTCGATTGAGCGCGCGTTTCCGCGGCGGCGAGCTTTCGCTGCAGATCGGCAACGGTCGCTTCGAGCTCGGCGACGCGCGCATCGGCATGCTGGCCTCCCATGGTGACCGGGCCTGGGGATGCCGTCTCTCGGTCGGCGTTGGGCGAATCGCTGGGAGTTTGCATGATCGTGAGAATTCGACGGGTAGTACGGACTGCGACCGTGCAGACATGCGGTCACTGTATGAGGCGATCGATTATAGCGGAGGCATGTGCCTGCGCCGTGCCGGGCGGCGCGAGCGACAGGGAGCCGGACGTTGTCGGGAAACGAGAAAAAGCGAATGAATTCAGTGGTATATGTGGCGCGATGAGCGGCGCGGGATGGTACTTCGAGGTGGGGGCCATTACAATACGGCCTCGAAACCGGGAGGGCATGGGCGCCGCCCCGACATGGGGGCGGCAACCTGCGATGCAGTCTGCTTTCGTGGCGTGCGATGAGAAACGGTGATGCCGGTGATGCGACGGGATACACGCACGCCAGCGTGAGTGGATTGTAATTTTTTTGAGATTAAAGGGTCACACGAAACATGCAACAGTTATCTGCAGTACGAGGCGGCGAAAGCAGGGCGACGCTTGCGGTGCGAGACGTGGTGGACGGGATCAAGGCGTACCCGATCTGGACGACACTCGCGTGGCAGGATATTCGCCAGCGCTATCGGCGTTCGGTGCTGGGGCCGTTCTGGATCACGCTCACGATGGTTGTCACGATCGCCGGCATGGGGCCGCTCTACGGCGCGTTGCTCAACATCAAGACGGAAGAGTTCGTTCCTTATCTCGCGCTTGGCATCATCACGTGGGGGCTGATCTCGACGCTGATCCTCGACGCGTGCAATGCGTTCATCGGATCGGACAGCATCGTGCGTTCGGTACGGCTTCCGCTCTCGCTGCATATATTCCGCTCAGTCTACCGGAACGTGCTGTTCTTCGCGCACAACATCCTCGCGTTCGTGCCGGTGATGCTGTACGTGAAGATCGTGCCGACGCTGCAGTGGCTGATGGTCATTCCCGGCCTGCTGGTTATCGTGATCGCTGCCGTGCCGCTATCGATCCTGCTCGGCATTTTCTGCGCGCGCTTCCGCGACATGCAGCCCATCGTCGGCAGCGTTGTCCAGCTCGCGTTCTTTCTGACGCCGATTTTCTGGAAGCCCAGTGCGCTTGGTCATCGTGCATACGTTGCGCACTACAACCCGCTTTACATGTTTCTCGAACTCGTGCGCGGACCGTTGTACGGGACGATGCCGGACGCATCCGTTTACGTGGGCGCCGGCATCACGACGGTGATCCTGTTCGTGCTTGCGATTCCGCTGTTCATCCGTTTTCGTTCCCGTATCGCGTTCTGGATCTGAGTCATGGCATTTCTTAATCTCGACAATTGCAGCCTCAACTTGCCGGTGTATGGCGCAAGCAACCGCTCGCTGAAGCAAATGATGCTGTCGTCCGTGACCGGCGGACGGATTGCATCGGATAGTCACAAGTTGACGGTAGTGGAAGCATTGCGCGGTGTGTCTCTTGACATTCGTGCTGGTGACCGCGTTGGCCTGATCGGCCATAACGGTGCAGGCAAGACGACGCTATTGCGTCTGCTTGCGGGCATTTACGAGCCGACTTCGGGCGTATTCCGTAGCCAGGGGCGCGTCACCAGTCTGCTTGACCTGACGCTCGGGCTGGACTACGAGGCGACCGGGTACGAGAACATCGTGCTGCGCGGGCTGATTCTTGGTTCATCCAAAGCCGAAATGCAACGGCTCACGCCGCAGATTGCCGAATTCTCGGAACTGGGCGATTACCTCAACATGCCGGTGCGGACTTACTCAAGCGGTATGGTGCTGCGATTGGCGTTCGCGATCGTGACGAGCGTGCATGCCGATGTGCTGTTGATGGACGAGTGGCTCAGTGTAGGTGACGCCGATTTCGTGAAGAAGGCGGAGAAGCACATGATGGATTTCGTCGGCAAGGCGGACATTCTTGTACTTGCGTCGCACAACTGGAACATCATCGACGATCTTTGCAATGTGATCGTCGAGATGGAGGCCGGAGCCGTCAAGGAAGTACGGCGGGTTTGAGTTCACCGGCATGCATCCTGTGAGTCTGGTTCACGTCGCCATTGCATTTCAGCAACGCGATGTATGCGGCGCAACGTCGCGCGCGGTCGCTTGCGGTCGTTCTACTGCCAGTCGGGACGGCGTGGCAGGGTTCGCGCGATTTTCGGCAGTCGCGCGGAGACCCGCGCGCGCGGGGAGCACATGTCGCAGCTAAAGGTCTTCGTTACAAGTGAGCTGTTTCCATTTACGCATGGTGGAATCGGTCGCGTCATTGCCAATCTGCTCGACTTGCCGGAGTTGTCCGGCGCCGGCGATTGCCAAGACAAACCGGCGGTCGTCGTAGTCTTCACGGGCGAGTCGTTCGACGAGGTTCGATTCAACGCACGCTTTCCAGGTGTGCTGTTTGTTGATGCGACGCCGCGAACGTATGTCGAACGAGACAGCGATACCGGTTTTCGCTACGTTCATCCGGATCTTTACACGACTCACCCGATGCACGCCGTCTCCGTGAGGGCAATGCAAGCGCTCAGGCGGCTCGAACGCGAACATGGCCCGCTGGACTACATCGAGTTCCCGGACTGGGGCGCGGCCGCGTTCGCGACAGTGCAGGAAAAGCAACTGGGTCTTGCCTTTCAGCATGCAACGATCGCCGTGCGTCTGCACACGTCGGACAGCGTGCTGAACTCGATGGAGGCGCGCACCGTCGACCGGGCTGCGCTTTCCCTGCTGGACCTGGAGCGCAAGGCACTGGCTGATTGCGATCTGATCATCGGTCAGGTGTCGGGAACGGCGGCCGCCATGCAGCAGATCTTCGATTTCGACGATGCGGAATGGTTGCCACGATTACATATCGATGCGCCGCCCGTCGTGCTGGATCACGGCACGCCGGTGCAGGCTTCGATCATGGTGACGTGGGATACGCCGATTGTCTTCTCGTCGAAGATACAACGCATCAAACGTCCTGATGTTTTTGTGCGCGGATGCTGCGATTTTCTCCGGCTCAATCCGCGTTATTGCGGGCAGATTCGTCTGATCGCGATGGCGACGGATGTGGACTATCTGGCAGAAGTGCGCCGCCTTATCCCGGACGATTTGCTCGATCGATTCCACTTTGCGACCGATGCCGACGCGGCCGAACGTCATCGCATCATCAGCGAGTCGGTATGCGTGTTTCCGGGAACATTCGAGTCATTCTGTCTCGCGGCATATGAAGCGTCGTTGTCCGGCGCGTTGTGCGTACTGGCGGACTTGAATCCAGCATTCGGGAATGATTCGCCGTGGCAGGACGGCATCAACTGCGCGAAGTTCGACGGATCGCCAGCCGGCTTGGCTCGCGCGTTGTCCATGGTGTTTGCCGCGCCGCGAGCGCTGTACCCTGTTGTCGTTCCAGCGGGGCCGAGACCCTGGACATTGGCGAAGCGCACCCGCCTGTCCGAGCGGGTATCGGGCGCTGCCCTCGTCAGCGTTCTGATTCCGCACCATAACCTTGGCGGCTACGTCGAAGAGACAGTCGATAGCGTGCTCGGCTCGACGTATCCGAATATCGAGCTGATTGTCGTTGACGATGCGTCGACCGATCCCGAAAGCCGTGACACGCTCTTGCGGTTGCAAGCCAGAAACGACGATCGGGTAAGGGTTGTCTGGTCGCCGCAAAATCGCGGACTGGCCGCCACGCGGAATCTGGCGCTTTCACACGCACGCGGGGAGTTTGTGTTGACGCTTGATGCTGATGACTTGATTGACAGGCAGTTTGTGTCGATCGGCGTGGATGCCCTGACGCTTAATCCCGGCGTGTCATTCGTCGTGCCGCAAACGGCCTATTTCGACGATCGGCACGACGCGGACCCGGCGGCGGACGTGTGGACCCAATGCATCACCTTCGTGGGCGAGGCGAGATCGTCCGGATTTTGCCAGAACCGCTTCTCGACGGCGACCGTGATGGGCCGCGCCGAAGCGCTGCGGTCGCTAGGATATGACGAATCACTGAGCGCCTACGAAGATTGGGATTTGTACATGCGGGCAGTGATGGCGCGCCGTCGTTTCGTTGTCACGAACGCTGTTCATTTTTATTACCGTCGGCGTGCACAGTCGATGATACATTCCGACGCAGCGATACGCCGGATCGGAATGTATTACCACGACATTCTGCGCAAGAAACGCGTCACATTTGGAAGCATGGCGCTGCCGATGTATGTACTTGAAGGGATTAGCGGCACGGTGCACGGAGAGTCCGTCGAAGCAATGCGCGCGAAGCTCGCGGCGTACGAAGGAAGCTCTGCCGTGGCGGCAACGCTGGCGTTGCAGGCTCGTCTGAATCGGCTTCCGCGCTGGATGCGAGCAGGGTTGAAACGGGTGGCGTACTGGATGATGCCTTCCAGAAGAGCAAGGCGTGAGCAGATCATTGGCGTACGCGCCGACAGGTAGGTGAGGTCATCAATGGAAAAGGCAAATCAGAACTATTGGCTGCATCAGTCAGGCGCGGATTACGAGCGTCAGCAGAACTGGCGCGCGGAGCAAGGGCGCGCCGCGTACCGAGCGCAGGAGGCCTGGCTAACCGAGCACCTGCGCGATCGTAGCGAACAACTCGGTCGACCGGTGCGTGTGCTCGACTTCGGCTGCGGTTTCGGGCGCATGACACGCGTTCTTTCGGCGCACCCGTTCGTCGACTACCATGGCTACGATTTTTCTGAAACGATGATCCGGCAGTTGCTCGACGAGCCGCCAGCGACGTTGACGGATGCAGGCAGTCGCATCCGTGTGGGGCCAAGCGTGACCGAAGCGTTTGCAGGAACCACGTTCGACGTCGTCTTCACGGTGTCGGTGTTGATTCACAACACGCGTGAGGATGCCGCCCGTCTGCTCGTGGAGATGAAGGGCCTGCTGCAAGTAGAAGGTTACCTGTTGCTGATCGAGAATCAACTCGTGCCGTTTGATCTTCGCGAGAACAATTGGCATGGCGGCTGCTGGGTGCATGATTACGTCGGTGATCTGGCCGCCGACAGCAACGTTCACGTTTTTCACGACGTCATTCCAAGTCACGACGCTTACAAGATCGAGCCAGCTGGCACGAATGGCCGGCTGGTTTCGATCGAGAAATCTGATGGCCAAGCTCGGCCTCTCGACGAGTGCGAGCGAATGAGAACGAGCCTGCCCAGACTGAAGATCGCTCTTCAAGGGCTTGCAGCCGAGTTGGAGCAGAGCGATGTTGCGGCGCTCGAGGGGCAACTTCACGATTTTGCCGAAACGGCCGAAAACCAGCAGCGGCTCATCGACAGGCAGGAACGCGCATTGGAACGCCAGCAGATCGAGATCGAACGATTGCGCAAGGAGTGCGCCGATCTGCGAGAAGTGCAGGACCTGCGCAAACGTCTGCATCGTGTCATAACCGATGCACATCGCGAAATCGCGCCGATTCATGTGGTGCCGGTTGCGACGAGCGACGACCCGCAGAACAATTTCGCGAACGCATTCCCCGACGTGCAGGTTGCGGAATGGCAGGCACCGCGCGATACGATATACGCAAACGCGGACACGCGATTTGACCGTGTATGCCATATCTTCCATAGCGACTGGATGGGTATCCGTTCGGCTGTCGGTGCGCTACCCGGTTACAAGCTTGCGATTCCGTCATCGACGGGGATCCCGGTGCACGAGATCGAAGTGATCATGCAACGACTGCACGATCACGCGATCGAGAAGATCGTCCTGCACGGCATTTCCGATTCCATGTACGCATTGACGCGCGCGCTCGCAGACAACGGATTCGGCGAGCAGTACCTCGTCTGGCACGGCACGACGACGCAATGGGTGTGGGAGGACGAGCGGCGTTACGCACAGATGGCGATTCGCATGGCGCGCGAAGGTCGCGTCAAGCGCTTCAGCGCGATTCGGCGCGGCCTTGGACCGATCGTCGGTGAGCGCAATTTCGCGCCGCAATTGGTCAACATGCCGCCCAGGGTTGACAACGGACTGGTGAAGCGGCGGCCGCCGCGTTCCGGGCGCTACAGCGCGCTCGCGCCGTCGTGGAATGATTTGCGGAAGAACCTGGCAACGAACGTGCTCGCTGCGCAAACCGTGAACTCGGTAGAGTCGATCTATGTGGTTGCCAAGGACTTTGAATTGCCGAAGTGGATCTCCACGAAAGTGAAGAAGGTGGGGTATCGCGATCACGCGAGCATGCTCGAACTGATGGCGACGATGGATATCGTATTGAACGTGACGACAATCGATTGCCATCCGATGGTCGACCTCGAGGCCATGTCGATGGGCACGCCCTGTATCCGTGGGCCGCTGTTTCTCGATGGTCTTGAAAACCATCCGTACGTGCGTCTCACTGCCGTCGACAATCCGATGAGTGTCGAAGATGTCGCGCACTGTATCGGGCAGGTCCTCGACGCGAGCGAAAGCGAGCTCATCGGCATGATGGATGACTACAAGCGCCAGCTTCACGAGCTGTCGGCGCAACGCTATGCCGAATTCCTGGCAATTTGAGGACGAGGGACCAATGAGAGTTTTCGTAACCACCGAGCTGTTCCCGTTTACGCACGGGGGCATTGGTCGCGCCATCGCCAACATGTTGTCGTCGCTCGATCCCGCTCAGGTGGCGCGCACGGCCATTGTTTGGGTCGGTGACGATCTCGATTCGAATCGATTTGCGTCGGTATATCCGCAGATCAGGCTCGTCGTTGCATCGAAACAAAACTATGAGCTTGTCGATGCGAGCGGCGTTTGCTATCCGCCGGAATGGGCGTTCACGGACACCGAATGGCATTGGCGGTCGGTGTGTGCTCTCCAGGGGCTGCGCAAGCTCGCAAGTGAAGTCGGTACGCTGGACTACATTGAATTTCCCGACTGGGGTGGACTCGGTTTCGCGACGACGCAGGAACGGCTACTGGGCCGCGAATTCGACGACAGTGTCATCGCGGTCCGTTTGCACACGGTGGACAGCCTGCTTGCCGACGTCGATAGCCGGCTGGTCGACAAGCATGCGCTTGCGACCTACGATCTCGAGCGCAAGGCGCTGGCTGATTGTGATCACGTCATCGCTCAGATTCCGGAAGTCGGACACGCAATCAAGGCCTTCTTCGGCTTTTCCGACGAAGAATGGCTGCCTCGCATGCATGTCCACGCGCCCCCCGTGATGCTCGATTTTGGTGGTGTTGCGGAAGAGTCGATCAAGCCTTCCGCAGATACGCCGATCGTGTTCCCGTCGAAGATCCAGCATCTGAAGCGGCCGGATCTCTTTCTCCGCGGTGCGTGCGGATTCTTGCATGCCCATCCCGAATATCGCGGAAACATCGTATTTGCAGCACATTCGTCGCCGGATGCCATGGCGCGGCTGCAGCGGATGGTTCCGCCGGATCTGAAGGGGCGCTTTGTCTTTCTCGAAAATGCCAGTCCGGTCGAGCGCGCACATCTGCTGTCCCGGTCGATCAGCGTGACGGCTTCGCAGTTCGAGTCATTCTGTCTGTCCGCGTACGAGGCTTCGCTCGCCGGAGCCATTTGCGTGCTGAATGGCAGCAATCCCGCATTCGGTGATAGTTCGCCATGGCGTGATGGCATCAATTGTTGCAAGTTTGACGGTACCGCCGAAGGACTTGCCGCCGCCCTTGCCGTTGCCTATGCGGGTGGCGTACGGGAAGTCGTGAAAACACCCTCTGATCCGTCGCCGTGGGACGTACTGCAGGCACGGCCTGCTCCGAAGCCGGTCGCGAATCGCCCGCTCGTATCGGTAGTCGTACCGCATTTCAATCTGGGCGAGTATCTTCCGCGCACGCTTGATTCGATCCTGGCGTCGACATACGAGAACGTCGAAATCGTTGTCGTTGATGACTGTTCGACTGACGCGCTGAGCTGCCTCACGATTGAACGCATTCAGACGTTGGGAGGCCGCATACGCATCGTTCGGAATCCGATGAATCTCGGGCTCGCGGCGACCCGAAATGTCGCGCTTCTGCACGTGCGCGGAGAGTTCGTCCTCACGCTCGACGCCGACGATCTCATCGGGCCGCAGTTTATCGAAATGGCGGTCAATGCATTGCAATACAATCCTGCATTCGATTTCGTCGTGCCGCAAACCGGATTCTTCCTGGATCGGGAGGAAGGGCAGATTGGCAGACAGGCCGCATTTGCCGATTACGCGGTGTTCTACGGCGAAGCGCGGGCGCTCGGCATGTATGAAAACCGCTTTTCGACCGCGACCTGCATGGCGCGTACGGCTGTTTTGCGCGAGTTGAAGTATCGCGAAGAACTCGAAGCGTATGAGGATTGGGATCTCTATACTCGGGCGCTCGCCGCCGGAAAGCGCTTCATTGCGACGACCGGCATACATTTCTTCTATCGGCGTCGTGCGAATTCGATGTTTCACACGCCGGAGCGTGTCGCGCGCCACCGGGTGCTGTACCACGCGCTGTTGACGGGCAAGGTGGTCGAGGCCGGAGAGGTGAAGCTCCCGCTGTATGTGCTGGAGGGAGGGCGGGACGCACACGTGGCGGCCGCCGCCCTGGAGGAACTTCATGCGTTGCGAGGTGAACTTGCCTTCTATCAGAACAGCAGGGCCATTTTTGCGACGCGGAAAATTGTGGGGTACATCCGGATCAAGGCGCCGTGGGCGATCAAACTGGCGCGGCTTGCGATGCAAACCGCATGGCGTGCGCGTAGACGGCTGCGTTCCTAGTAGCCGTCTTTGCCGAGCGTCCGGGTGAGAAGTCGGTCGTCGCGGAATACGGGGAGCGAGGCGCGGGGCTTGAGGGGGATGTTCGACGGCAAGATCATCGCGACGTACGCGCGACATGAGCGTATTTTCGGTCCGGAAGTTCAAATTCTGACCCGTCAACGTGGAGTTGCGCCATTGCCCCGCCCGCCCCCGCAGTTTTCCGGGCGAGGTCGTGTTCACACTATCGCAAACCTTCAATGATCAAGGCGAAGTTGATAAAGGCAATGAACATCACATCGAGCTTGTCAAAGCGCGAGAAGATGCGTCGAAAGCCTTTCAAGCGGCGGAACAGTCGTTCGACTTCGTTGCGACGCTTGTACATTTCGCGGTCGTACTCCCAAGGCTCAACACGTGTACGCAGCGGCGGCACGACGGGAATGAAGCCAAGGTCGAGCGCGAGTTGCCGGGTTTCGTTGCCCTCGTATGCTTTCTCCATCAGGAGGTACAGCGGCCGGTTCGGCGGCCCCAGACTTTCGAGAAGTGCACGCCCTTGCGGAGCATCGCCAGCTTGGCCGGGCGACAGAGCAAACGTTATGGCTGTTCGAGCATCCGCGGCAACCATATGAATCTTGGTTGTCCATCCTCCGCGAGATTTTCCGATGGCTCGTGGTCCGTTTTTTTTAATGCGCCGGTCCCATCAGGATGAACTTTGACGATTGTGCTATCCAGCGATACCGCTACGATCCGGACGCGGATAATCTACGCGCGCTGTAACTCCGTGAACACCCGGTCCAGCACACCGCTGCGGGACCAGCGGTTCATGCGCGTGTAGATCGTGTGCCAACGGCCGAAGCGCGAAGGCAAACCGCGCCACTTGCAGCCTTGTTCGGCTACGTAAAGGATCGCATTGAGCACTTGCAGGTTCGACAGACTCACATTGCCTCGTTGGCGCGGCAGGCAATGTTCGATCTGTTTGAATTGGGCTTCAGAGATTTCCATCTCCGAAGCATAACCTCAAACCAATAGTGTGAACGCGACCCAGGCTTTGAATTGTCGGCGTCCGCAGATTTCGATCCATGGCCGTGATGTTCCGATACAGGTTGCGTGCCCCGCCAATGCTACCGATCGTCATCTACAGGGCCAGGGCAATCGCATGAAGGGGCTTACCAGCCAAGGAGTTGAGCGCGATAGTTGTCGCTGGTGGCGGCCTTGAGCCGGCGGATTTTGAGGCCCGCCTTGGTTTGCGTGTCCTTGCGCAGCAGGTTCATTGTGATGCGGCGCAGAATTGCAAAGTTCTGCGCCGCATGTTCGACTCGCACCCTGCATTGATCCTCACCGAACGCTACGTCGAGCACCCAGTGCATCGAGTTCTCGATCCGCCAGTGCGAGCGCACGGCGC